>NZ_PUJU01000067.1 GCF_011189505.1 Photorhabdus tasmaniensis | reverse complement strand
TTGCTTAACAACATCAATCAACTCTTTCGCAAAAGACATCCAAACTCCAGGTATATCCTGATTACCATTACTCTCATTTCTACCACTGAATGCAAACCTCAGTAGAGCCAATGCTAGTACTACAGCCGTAGATACCAAAAAGTTGCATTTTTCCTGATGATTACAACTCTGAGAAACCATATGAATGAAGCTTTTCTATAAGTGTCTCTTCTGTTGAAAAAGGGAAGTACGGCTGTAGTACTAATACGTGCATCTAATTATTTAATATATGACTTTGATTATTAATATTAAATATATTACCTGGCATGTAACTCTAATTAGAAAATATTATATATAAATTCATAGAATTTAAATGCAATTAATTAATTAATTATGACGTAAATCACGATATTGAAAATTAGATTATTAATTTATTGATTTTTTCTATATAGTTTGTATTTTTATATAGAGTTTAAAATAAACCTCGGATTAAGAAATTAAAAAATCTAACTAGACAATACATCTTCTATTAAGAAATAGAATTCCGAATGTTAATATTTTTCAACTCTTGCGATTTTATTTAAATTAAACTTAAAAATAGTGTAACACATTGTACAAGGTGAAAGCCTATAACTAAGTTTAAGGACTGAGTGTAGCTGTGCTATTGGTTATTTAACGTTATTAAACCGATAGTAATTCACATAGGATATTCTATGTAAATAAAAGGGAGACTTACCCCCTATAACTTAACGATACCTATAGATCTTTCGCTGGATTAATATCATTTCTTATTTGAAAAGGAGATTACTCATCGTGTCTAAACTGGCAATACATGGTGGCTCTTCCATTCGAACAATGTCTTGGCCTGGGTGGCCTACAAGTTCCTCCGAAACTGTAGATAATCTACTTTCTGTTTTAAATAGTCAACGTTGGTCAATAAGTGGGCCATACCGCGGGATACCTTCTTTTGAACAGCGTTTTGCCGAAGCTTATGCACGTTACACGAATGCTAATTATTGTGTTCCTGCCTCCAGTGGTACTGCCAGCTTGACTATGGCTTTAGAGGCAGTAGGGGTCGGAGCTGGTGATGAAGTCATTGTACCTGGTTTATCTTGGGTCGCTTCAGCATCAGCTGTTCTTAATATTAATGCTATTCCAATGCTAACCGACGTGAATTCTCAGACAGGATGCCTAGATCCAAATGCGGTTGAAAAAGCAATTACTTCTCGCTGTCGTGCGATTACAGTTGTACACCTCGGTTCTGCGGTTGCAGATCTGAATGCCTTAATGCATATCGCAGAAAAAAATAATCTGCCACTTATTGAAGATTGCTCTCAAGCACACGGTGCTCGTTTTGCTGGTCAACATGTGGGGACATTTGGTATTGCTGGAACGTTCAGCATGCAACACAGTAAGCTGTTAACCAGTGGAGAAGGTGGAGCGGTACTAACTCAAGATGAGCAAATTGCTAGACGATTAGCCCATCTACGCGCCGATGGACGCACATTAAGCAGTGTACCACCACCGTTGGATCATATGGAGTTATTAGAAACCGCAGAGCTAATGGGTTCAAACTATTGCTTATCTGAATTTCATGCCGCAATTTTGTTAGCTCAATTAGAAAAACTTGATACCGAGAATGCGATTCGGCGCTGTAATGCCGAATATTTGGATGAATTGATGCTGCAAATTGACTGTTTTCCTCAGCAAACCACTCTGGGTACCACTGAGCGTGTATATTATAGCTATGTCATTGGATTACCTGAATCTGTCTTAGAGAAGGCTTCAGTAGAAAAACTGGCAGAAGCCCTGTCAGCAGAGCTGAATTTATCTTGTAAGCCTATGTACGCCGCATTAAATCAATGTACGTTATACCAACCCGCGAGTCGGCGGCGTTTCGCATTAAGCAAAGACTTTCAGTCATCTGTTCAACCGCAGCGTTTTAGTCTGCCAATAGCGGAGGCATTCTCCCATAGCCACATTGCCTTACCGCATCGCTTTTTACTTGCAGAAGAAGCAGATATGCTTGATGTCCAACGTGCTCTGGAGAAGGTAATGAGCCATGCCGAGCATCTGTGAATCACCAAAAGGCCAAAACTAATATGACGTCAACACATTGCCATCGTTTTGTGTTCATCCGACACGCAGAAGCAACATGCAATCTACAGGATGACTATGTGTTAATCAGTTCAGTTTTGCCTGATTCTCCACTGACGGAAATGGGCCAGAAACAAGCACAATTATTGGCAGATAATTTTCCCAAGGAGTTAATCGGAGACAAGATATTTAGCAGCCCGATGGATCGATCAATGCAAACGGCTAAATTTCTCACTGCACGACACAATTTACCGTTGATACCTGATGAGCGTTTGGAAGAAGTGCGTATAGCACCTTCACTGATACCTCCATTAAGCTTGTCGGCATGGGATGCAATGCTGGAAGAACGTTTGAATAGTCCCACAATTAAAGTAAGACCTGAAGTAGAAACTGTTATGGCGCAACGAGCACGAGTGACCGATTTTTTGCGTCAACGGCACCAACAGCGTGGCCGGGAAAAGGTCACAGTGATCGTTTCCCATGCATTCACTATAGAGCTGGCAATGTTTGTGTTGTTAGGGCTGGAAATATCCCTATTACAACACTGGCGTATGCGTATCAGTAATACGGCATTGCACGTTATAGAGAATGAAGAGATAGGTGGAAGATCGAGACTTATCCTTGTTAACGCGAAAAATCATTTGAAATTATGGCTTTAAAGGTAAGAAGATAAAACGTATGGCTGCAAAATTTGAACGATTACAACAACTTTCCCGGCACACTGATTTTTCAGCATTGGTTCCACCTTTAGTGGGATTTGCGGCTGATAAAGCGCTTGCCATTGTAGAGCGTTATCCGCAAGCAGATACCGTGCTGCTACGCACTCTCTACAGTCAGTACATAACCGAGCACCCCGACTGGATAAAGCAGGTTGAGAAAACTTGTGGTCCTGCCCCCTGGATTATTCGCAGTGCGGGCTTAGAGGATGGTGATACTTTTGTCAATGCTGGAGGCTATGCCAGTATCATCTGTCATTGTCCGGCAGATTTCAGCGATACGCTTTCTACGGTGGCTTTCAGTGGATTTGAACCTCAATCCATTGAACAGCAGCGCTTAAGTGATCCGGGTTATCAACCGCAGCCAATCACCTGTTTCGTTCAAAAATTGATTGAAGGTATGCCATCTACAGTGGATGCCTTACAGGCTCCGTATCTGACAGCCGATACATGCCATGATTTAAATAGAATTATCAATCAATTACATCAATATTTCTCTGAAATTGCGTTAGACACTGAGTGGGTTTTGGAAACGGATCATGGCCTGGTTTCCGTGACCGGATTGACTTTACATTCCTCTGAAGGTATCCGGGGAGAACTGGCGTTCGGTTTTGGTTTTGCATCTGCACAATCCCCCGGCTCAAGAGCGAACTCTGTGGCCTATCATTGGCCAGCGTTAGCTGCACCTTTGTGGTATGGCGCTCAATTATGTCAGGTTCGCGTGGATAAGATTTGGTTAGTACAGGCACGCCCGGCACCGGGTTATGTACTTGAACGTCAGGTTGAACAGTTAACCGCTGAAGTGAAAGAAGAGCTGGCTCGCAGTATGCGGGTGGTTCCCGTAACAACATTGCTGCATCCTGCAAAGCCCAATTTAGGCATTTTCCTTTCGGCATCCACATTAGACGATGCTTGGTCTCGTTACCTGCGTCTTCCTTTGCCGGTGCGATCCACTCTTGTAGCTGTCTTCGTTGAATCAGGTGTTGCCAGTGAACATGCTGGCATCATGTTCCGTCAACAAAAATTGCCCGTTTTTCTTACCCAGTTAACCAATATTCCCACAGTTCCCTTGGTCATTATTAATAGTGTGGGAGAGCACGCCTACTTTAGTGCGCAAAAACCGCTTATCGAATTGGAAACGGAAACCACCGAATCGGTTAATTTGCCTGCGGCTGTACAGCATATTTTTGACGATAGAGAATCTCTGTCTACTATGGCGCTGTCTTCTCAAGATTTTTCGGATGTTTTGCAACATGTGCTGACTGGCTTACCGGTATTAGAGGAAAAAATCGATGCCTTAATCAGGCAACGTACTCTTTTCCCAACGGACACGTGGTTACAGCAGAGTGATATTGTCCGAAGCCCAAGTTTAACAGGTTGGCTCCTTGCGCAAGTGGGTGAGCAAGCGATGACGCTCTACCCTGCTCATTGGTCGGAAACCGATGCAACAACAGATTATCTCTGTGCATTCAGAACCAAAACCGATCCGCAATCGACATTACCGCACTTATGTAAGGCTATCCCAACATTGGCGGACAAGGTCAGGCAGCTCAATGACCTGCGTCTGCTGATGTTATTTATCAAAGCCGAATCATGGATTGAGAAAACTCCCGCGATGCCATTGGCGCAATGGGTTGATGTTGCGATAACGTCCCAAAATGGGGATGGGCGTTTGCTACTGGAATGTCTACTGCTTGTGCTCGCAGATACAGACATTATTCCCATTTATGAAGATGCAGACCGGATCAACATTTTACACGCGTTAACTCAGGCAGCGGGTTCTACATTTTCTGTTCACGAACTGTTTGAAGTTATCCATCATCGTCAATTGTCACCGACTGCACTGGCGAATTTGGTTTGTGCGCCCAAAGCGTTTGCTGACTATGTGGCTTTCTTGTCTCCACTTAAGCGCTTTAAAGCAGCCGCGGCACTAGCAGGAGCGAATGAAGCTGCTGATTTGCTACAAGCTACGGATAGCCTGATGAAAGAGTTACATCATGCGCACTTACCCACCTTGAGGGCACTTTGTCGCATAGATTTAGTGGATACTTATGATCAGGTACTCAAGGCGGTATTAGCCGATGTTGTTGATAGACACGAACTGATCACGTATCAAAATTATCTAGATCTGCTCAGCGATTGGATGGAATTTGCCCAGCTATCAACGCTTTCTATCACAGAAAAATCGGCGCTATACGCTTTCCAGAGATGGATAGAACATGTTCGCCATAACCCCATGCCGGACACTTTTTTTCTTGAATTAAAAGAAGATGTTGTAGAAATATTGGGGGATGATTTCTTACGTTGGCAGGCTTTAATGCCTGTCGCCGGTAATATGACACCGGAACAGCTGCCGATAGAAAATGCCCACCAGTTACATAATCTATTGCATCAATGGATGCTGGTTCGTTTCCGGGCTGAATCAGGGCCGGATCTACCCGCGCCTTTACACAAATTGATCAATATCGCTGATGGTTTTGGTGATGCCCGCTCTTGCCTTTTAAGGTTAACCAATAACCTCTTTGAGATTTCTCTGCCCTTTGTCGTACACAAGGCCAGCTTCCTCTTTAGTGAGAAGGAATTGGTTGTTGAATTCTGCGAGCTTCCGAATGCCGCGGAAGAGGATATTGGTCGCTTATATGTCTTCAATGCATTGGCATCACGTATTTCAGAATGGAGACCACAATGGCAGATATCATCAAATCGGGTCTGTCAATTAGGCACTTGGACACTTTTCTTGCGCTTAAAACGTGCTGATGGCTTACATTGGCAGAGACAAGATCTCGAGCAACTGGTGCTTTGGTTGCGAGTGCTATTCGATACTGCTTACGATTTCTCCTATGTGCCTAATGATGAAGTTTCCCATGTGCATGACATGCTGGGGCATTCTCCCTGGAGTGAGTTGTTCCACGCTTATGTCAATTATCGGGCTGTGATTGATTTTTCTGTTCAGCGTATCACGGTTTATTCGTTGCCCTTTGCCTCAACACTCGCTGCACTCTGCCTGAATGAATCTATACGTGATGAAATCACCAGTGCTTGCCTTGCTGGTTTTGACCATGCCTGGGATGCTTTTCACCGAATTATTGAGAAGCTGGCAGAAACAGAGGATGACCAAGAACAGTGGGAATGCCTTCACACCACCGCAGGGCAGATGGGACTACTCCTTTCAGCAGTATGGCCTGAGCAGACGTTGATGCGGATGGTACAAAAACCACTCTCCCCAGTTGGGGCTGAACGGCTCGCTGTCAGCCTGTTACATCGTCGTGATTTGTCGGCCACATTGCAGCAGTTGATTGCTGTTCCAGAAAATGCCGAATTGCGTAATTTAGTTTTGCACCACGTTCCTGAAATCGCGGTAAATGCAAGTTCTGCTGCCTCAATCGCAGATGAAATCGCAATTTGGCAGAGTCAGTTTAAACGCTGCAAAGAATACTTGCTTACCTATCATGCAAATGTACTCTCTGAGAGCCAATGTCAACAATTTGTCAGACAACTTAGTCTTATCCCTTATGGCATCACGGAGGAAATTGAAACGTATATTCAACGTGCTCTGCTCCCTATAGCCACAGAGGAGAAAGGCCGTTTTAAATTGTCTGAAGTTGATCCGATTGCGATTATTAGCACTATGAGGACAAAATGAGGACAGAATGACCAAATACCTTGGCAAAGTCGCCAGAATACAGATTACACCCTCAGAGTTAGTGGCGAAGTTATTCGCCACCGAATATGCTCAGAACGGTGATGGTTATGTATCAGCCTGTGCTCTGGGACAAATATGGAGCGATCTGAGTCTCCTTACTGAAGCCAGCCAACAGCCGTTATCAGTTCGCCGTCAGGCCAAATTTTCTGCTACACATGCGCAGCAGGCCGCTTTGTCTATCGCTTGTGGACACAAAATCACGGCTGCAACGGAGTGTTTCCAACAAATAGGCCTTGTATTGCAAGGTCAATTTTCTCCCTGGATGGATCTATTGACCCGTATTTTGGCACTCCCCTTGCCAGAGTGTTATGGCTATGATTTAGGGGATACCGAAGTTTGTATGGATGATGCAATCCGTTTCGCCCGCCAGTTTGCCGCCGGGCGTTCCATCGTGGTTGTTGGTCTTCGTAGCGGAGGGAGTTTTCTTACTCCACGTTGGGTTACAGGATTAACTCAGATTAATGGTGTGTCCCCTGCATGGCTAACACTGCGCCCTTTAAGGCATATTAACGCTTATTGTCAGTATCATCCTTCAGAGTTGGATACTCTATTTCGTCTTCTTGACGCACAATCTGAACGTCCAGACGTCGTGATTGTTGATGATCAACCTGATACCGGCCATACCGTTGAAAAACTTGCGGAATGGTTAGCCTTCAAAACAGAAAACATATGGTTTGCCAGCATTGGGCATGTGAGAAAAATCACAACATCAGCTTCATGGTCAACCGTATTTGTGCGATCACCGCTGATGACACGTGAACGGCGTCCACTTTGGCAACTGTTGTTAAAAAACGATCACAGCCATTTTCTTTCTACATTGACTTCCGAGATACCAGCGTCTGATTTACTGAATTCGACAATAATAAATAATGCTGATACACAGATTTTTATCCATTGCCCAACAATGGAAAAAAGATATGGCTTGGGTGAGGCTTGGTTGCCCTGGAACTCGCCAGCAATGGAAAAATATGCAAGGAGGTTGATTAACCCCAAAAAAACCCCCTTGTTGATCACGGATAAACATGAAACCCCATTGTTGCACCTGAGATTTATCGGGGAAAGCACCTATGGACTCACGGAATTCAATCGGATGAAGCAAGCCAATACTGCGTGGTTTCTTGATGGTTATCATATTGCTCAACATCTTCCGGGATTGCGGCCATTACGGGAGCTTATGGCTGAAATACCTCATGAAAATCATCAGGCTTGGCTTATACAATGCAACGCTGTTATTCAGTCTATCAGCCAATCACCTTTAATAGATACTGCCGGCCAGTTACCTCAGATTCCAATAGGCTCAGCCATTCGTAATGCATGGGAACGCTTGCAACACAAAATGGGTAAAAGTAAATTGAGTGAGCACAAATTACCTAATTTACCTATTTGGCTCGATTCGCTCAGTATTCCTCTTTTTGCAGGAAGCACCCGACCAATACGCTCTTCCCTTAGTCATGCCTTTGGTGATTGGCATTGGCAAGTTGGCAATGACGGGCATCTCTACCGTTTTCATCAGGAGGCTAATTGGGGAGGGATAAGCTGGCCAGAATTGGAGATAGCTGTTTTTCTGTTGGTACATCAACTGCCGCCCGCCACATTACAGCTGATGTACAACCGTAACCAGGCAGAGAATGATAATTCACCAGTGATATTCACCTCCTTACCTGTTGCGCTGCTTTTACTACTCAACGGTTTCCGCCGGGAAGTACGTCAATTTAGCCCCATAGGTAAGATGCGCTTATGTGAAGATCTCACCTTGTTATTCCAAACTTTTATCCAGTATCACAACTTGATTATCGAAAGCATCGCGAATATGCAACCGACTGAAATATCGAGGAGTGTCTATGAGTAAACCTGAAAAAATCGCCTCTGCTATTGGTGTACCGGCACCAAACTTACGTGCTCTATCCGCAAGTGGTGCTATTGTCAGATTGAGTGATGGAAGAGACTATATTGACCTGATGAATGGCAAAGGTAGCATCACGTTGGGACACCATCATCCGACAGTCACAGAAGCAATAATCACCAGTTTAAATAATAAACTGGGGTCTTCCACCTGCTGGTCAGAGCCTTTTGAGGCTCTCGCAGAAATCATCGTTGCTGATAGTGGTATCCCCAATGGGCAAGTTGCCTTTTTCAGTTCAGGAACTGAAGCCTGCCGTGCTGTTGTCCAGTGTGCCCGGAAGATAACAGACAAAAAAATCATCGCCAGCGCAGGTTACCACGGTTGGGGGGATTTATGGACTTCGCCTTCCCATTTTTTGCAGCCAAATGAAAGTGGCATTATCGATTTCTACTTCATCCCCGAATTATTGGCTGATGTGTTAGAAAACTGTCATGGCGAAGTCGCAATGGTGATGATTTCTCCCGACTATGTACATCTCAAACCAGAAACATTAAAAAAAATAGCCCATCTTGCCCGTGAATATGGTGTTCTATTTTGCAGTGATGAAGTCAAAAATGGTTATCGTTCAGTGACTGGTTCTGCGTTAGCACATGTTATTGGCGAACAAGCTGATTTTTATACCTTTGCCAAAGGACTATGCAATGGACAGCGCTTATCCTGCCTAGTCGGGCCAACTGAAATGATGCAAAAAACTAAGCACATGACCTATACCGCCTACTTTGACACAGTGCCTATTGTTGCTGCTTTAGCCACATTGAAATATATGCATGACGAACAAGGCTACAAACGTCTGGTCACGTGTGGGTCAATGCTGGCAAACACATTACGCACACTCATTGCACAAGCAGAGCTGCCAATAAAAGTCATGGGAGATGGGCCATTACTGCAATTCATCTGTGCAACGCCAGAATTGGATGAGGCTTTCTATACTGCTTGCGGTAAACAAGGCCTGTTACTGTATAAGTTTGATAATCAGGCTATCTCGCTGGCAACTGAAGCTGTTTTAACGGAATTGGAGATCCACTTCAAACAGGTATTTTCAGAACTTGCTCTGCACTTTTCTACGCAGCACCAAATCTATGTCTCTATCGAGCGACAAATGGAAGCCGCATTCAATATGATCGACGGTGCCAGTGATGTTATGCCAGCTACCGATGCTATTCATTGGTTACAAAGGTATGCATTATGAGCAGAATAAAAGATTGGTATGGTAAACGCCTGACCTTAATTTCTCCACATCCCGATGATATTGCTTATTCGATAGGAGGTTTCGTCTCACAACTGGCCGCTGTATCCACATTAGAGGTTGTGACTGTATTTACCCAAAGTCGATGGGCGCTCCCTAAATCCCTGCGCGATGCAAGTTCCGCCGTTATCAGTAAAGTACGAGTAAAAGAAGAGCAGACTTTTTGTCAAAATTTTAAGATGAAATTATACCCTCTTGGGCTCTCAGATTCCAGTCTGTCCGGCTATGACGATGGGAATGAGCGCCAATTGCAATTTACTCAGGGACAACTTACTGATGACATACGAACTTCAATCGTATTGGAGAAGCTACAGCAGGTCTTGGCAGAGTCCAGTCCTGATATTGTGATTGCCCCAGCAGCCATTGGTCATCATATCGACCACCAAATTGTCCATCACGCCATTTGTTCACTACAGAATCATCAATGGCAACTTGCTTTTTACGAAGACCTGCCCTATGCAGCTGAATTTACACTGGATATTTTGGAAAAACAGTTGACAGAGCGAAAATTCAGCATACTAGAAGCCATCAGTATCGATCAAACATTAGCGGATAAATACGCAGCACTATCTAATTATGCCAGCCAAACCGATCAGGAAACGATCGATGCAATTATTGTCCATGCACAACGTCTGGCACAAACATGTTTCCATACCGGGCAAGCAGTTTATCATGCAGAAAGATTTTGGGAGAAATCATGTCAATATCAGTAAGTTATATTCGTCAATTAATTATCAAAATCGCCTGTGAGACAACAGGAGATGACGTTGAGGAATTAATCAAGCTAGGACGGTTAGAGATCCCTGCACGGGATGCCATTGAATTTATGGTACGTTTGGAAGCACTCCTTGACTGCACTCTGGGCTGGTCGAAATACGAACATCTATCAATGAAAATTAATAACCTCGCGGAAATAATAAGCAAGAAACTTAATGCACAATCATCTGATGACCCTATGCCATTATCACCTTAATCACAGGTAAAAAAATGATAAATACCGAAAAAAATGGTATTGATATACCTTTTAATAACAATAAATTACCTAAAAAAAGCAATGTATCATCCTGTTTACTTCAAGATAGTGCTCATTCTATGCATAAAATTGAATTGCGTTTTGAAGATGTTGCTTATCCTTTCTGGATAGGGAACCACTGCACAGAGGAAATCTCGGCGCATTTAGCTGAGATATCAGCGTCTTCTCTGCATATCATTACTGACGATACCGTAAACCAGCTTCATGCTGCTCCTTTCGTACAACGGCTAACTCTAAAAACAAAGGTGCCGGTTTGGGTCTGGTCAATTCCAGAAGGAGAAACAAACAAATCACTCAATACATTGGATTATCTGGCAAATCAATTGCTTAATACGGATGTTGATCGCAAAAGTGTTATTGTCGCGATAGGAGGGGGGGTCATCGGCAATATAGCGGGGTTGTTGGCCGCGCTACTATTTCGTGGTATTCGCTTCGTGCATATCCCCACTAGCCTGATTGCAATGAGCGATTCTGTTATCTCTCTTAAACAAGCGGTGAACATGCCACAAGGAAAAAATCTGATGGGCTGTTTTCATGCGCCCGAAGCGGTTTTTGCTGATACTGCTTTCCTGCTGACGTTGCCGGCCCAACACTTGCGATCTGGATTATGCGAAATCATTAAAAATGTGCTGATATTAGAAACTGAAAATATCCCATTTTTAACCAGTACACTGAATGCAGAAGCGCATTACGATGAACAAACACTTGCACGCATAGTTCAGGCAGGTGCTCTCACCAAACAAAAAGTCATGGTTAACGATAAGCGGGAGAAACATCATGCCCTTGTATTCGAATATGGTCACACTGTAGGGCACGCTATTGAATTAAGCTGTAATGGAAGACTGACTCATGGCGAATCCGTGGCACTTGGCATGATAGTCGCAGCCGAAGTTTCTCACACTCTCGGTTTGTTGACATCACAAGCACGTGATACGCACTACCGCCTGATTCACCTTAATGGCGTCGATATTAAGGCACCTGTAGGAACAACCCCGAAAGCCATTATGCAGATACTACAATCTGATAATAAACGTGGTTATCTGCACGCTAAGCCCAATGAAATTCCGATGATTCTGTTAAATGAATTGGGAACCCCTCTTTGGAGTGGTGAAGGGCATCCCTTAACGCTTGTGCCTGTTGATTTAGTCGAATCAATGTTGCGCCAGCATATTTTTCAAACAACCTGAAATTTAATCAAAATCTGATTATAGCCTGTCACGACAACTGTTCAACGGAGCGCAGTGAAGAAGTTAAAACCTGCTGGCACTATATGAGAGTTCTCAGTTTCTAGAGGTGCTTATAAATGTCGATCTATACGCAGTAATCGGATTCTTAGGGGGTATTATGTCAGACTTAATCAATATCATTCATACTATTCAACCACCTTCATCTTGGCCCCCCGTAACTCGCAGGGTGCGTCGTTATCGTAATATCGGGATAAAAACATCCTGTAATTTACGTTGCAGCTATTGTGAGATAAAGCGGGCTAGAGTGAATACTGAAGCTATTATTAATTCATTAACACGCATTTTGGAGCGCTTTAATCCGCATGATGTTTTCCTTCGGGTTGAAGCCGATGGGGAAATTACACTTTACCCAAAAATACTTGATTTTTTGGCCGAATGTGTTCAGAAAAAAGATTATTCCATCGAAGTACTCACCAATGGCACACGTCTTCCCGCTTGTCTTCGTCCTGGCTTGCTCTGGGTCATTTCTATTGATGGGCATACTGAGCAAATGAATAAGGCACGGGGTTTAAAACAAAAACAGATAGATATCATTTTAGACCATGCCGTGAGCCTTTCTGCCGAACTGCAATGTGTCTACCACGGACAATCCATCGAAGAAATTAATGATTTTATCGATACCTTACAGGATCGTGGTTTCTCTGGTCGCCTGCATTTTTTACCCCTGCTAGCAACTAAAGGGCGACCACTGACAGTGCATCTGAATTATGAACAACTTCATAAAGCCCCTTTTTTGGAATGTAAGGCTTTCTTCGACCGTTGGGATTATATCTACCAACATGGGCGACGTGGTGATTTCGTCTGTGACCAGATTAAGAATGGTTTCAATTATTACATTGATGGTGAAAATATCTCAATGGTGAAGTGTGATTCTTACTCTCCTGTTCCCAAGAATCTGGAAATTGAAGGATTGCAAGAAGAGCAGGAATATGACCACTTTCCTTGTGGTACTTGTCTTTCTAACCAAGAGTTCAACAACCAGCGTGATCGTATGACACTTAATAAATAGGCAAAGGGACAAGATATGCGTGTATTGCGATTAACGCCTTTTTTTCATCACCCTGATGTAAAGAGTTGGCCTGCTGAGTATGACTCTGTCGGAGGAATGCAGATCCAGATTTGGCGGCAGGCTATGTGGCTAGCGGAGCGAGGGGTACAACAGCATGTGATGACTATCGGTTTTCCTGGTCTGCCACACCAACGTAATTTACACACCAATCTCTGTGTAGAAAGAACTTATCTCCGGTTACCTGAATTACGTTCGGAGCTGACTGGATTAAAGGGATTAACCCAATCCTGGGCACTGGCAACGTTGTTAGCTATCCGCCAAAAAATGCGACAGGAACCTTTTGATCTTATTCATCTCCATCTTGATGGGCAAATCCCTGCGCTGTTAGTCGCTTATCTGGTTCCTAAGTTGCTGTCTTGTCCATTGATACTCACTATCCACTGTTCACGACTGTCAGTTTATCAGCCGATGTCAATCTGGGATCGTATGACACATAAACTGGCTCGCTATTTGGAACGTAAGGTGGTAAACATTGCCACAACGACCATAGCACTGACTGAACGTACCGCTTCTGTTATTCGTCCATATGCCCGTCGTGTGGAAATTGTTCCTGATGTTGTTGATCCCAAACAATTCCGGCATCCCGATGGATCAGCAATACAGGCTTTTCGGCAGAAATATGGATTAAAAACAAAAAACATTGGCTTTATTGGGCGTATAGCAAAAGAAAAAGGCTGGACACATTTTGTTGCTGTGGCTGATCGTCTGCGTCATCTTGACCTACATTTTTTAGTCGTGGGAGATGGTCCGCAACGGCATAGACTCGAAGAGGCTATTGCTCAACATCAGCTAGAGTCCCAATTTACTATCACAGGATTTATCCCCAATGATCAGGTGGCAACCGCGATTGCGGTCTGTCATGTCATTGTCATGCCGTCAGAACACGAAGAGTTTGGCGGTGTTTCTATTGAAGCTACTGCGGTAGGAGTACCGGTGGCTGCCTATGCCGTTGGCGGTATTAACGAAATACTGGGAAAAATTTCGCCTGAACTGCTCGCTCCTGCTGGAGACATCAACCAACTGGTTAACTGTATTAACCGTGCTCTTACCCAGCCTCAGCGGTCTCCCATCATAGAAGAAAGTGATAACAATAAAAATCCGATAGAAATCTTTGCACCAGACGCTGTACTGCCTCGATTAAAGAGTATCTATCACGAGCTCGTCGAGCAATCTGTTACCAAATAACAATATAAGGATAACGTATATGTTTTCTATGGTAGAGATTGAAATCAATTCACGATGCAATCGACGTTGTGTGTATTGCCCTAATGTAATAGCGCCACGCGATGCCCCTAACAGAATGAAACCCGAGCAATTTGAGCGTATTATCGACAGACTGGAAGAAGCGAATTTTACCGGGAGGCTTTCTTACCATTTTTATAATGAGCCGCTGCTGCATCCTAAGTTACCGCAATTTGTCGCCCGGGTTACTGAACGGCTGCCAGAAGTCAGACAAATACTGTATAGCAATGGCGATTATCTGACGGATGAAAAATATCAACTGTTACATAAAAATGGCATTAAACAGTTTATTATCACTCAGCACGATAGCAAACCTGGCGTGCCCAAACCTGATCTTATCTGGCTTATTCCTGAACAGTTACAATTAACTAATCGTGCGGGAAATGTGATCGCCGGACCAGAAATCGTCTCAAATCTTCCCTGTTTTGCGCCGTCAGACATGTTGATTATCACGATCACAGGAAATGTAGTGCTTTGCTATGAGGATAACAAAGAAGAAGTGGTTCTCGGCAACGTCTTTGACACCCCTATCATGGGAATCTGGAATTCACCTCAGTTTCTTCTGGCCCGTGAAGCACTCTCATGTGGAAATCGAAATGCAACGGACATTTGCCGTCGTTGCAATAATCGCTCACATCAAAAAAGTGAGGCATTCGATTATGTCCTTTAAAAAAACGTCACAATATGCGGTATTGATAGAGCGGTATCCAGATAATTTTGATCGTCGTGGGTGGGGAGGAATAGAAACGGCCTATTGGAATCTTGCGCATGTCCTACCCCGCTGTGACATTGAGGTCATCTGGTATTCTGCGCAAGAATACCCAACCTTTGATAATTTAGCAGAGCAAATCTCATCCCAAAATATCACGGCTATCATTCCTCTAATGGAAAGCGAGTTATTCCGCGCCGGCCAACAAGCACCAGAATCGCTGAGACAACGTACTATCCGAGTCTGGCATGATGTCTCGTTGCTCACTGACTCCCAGGCTCATTTGTCTGCCTGCCATGCTTATCAGCCCGGAGAAAATGCCGCCGATTGTGTCTCCATTGCCGCTGCGCCAGACGCCTATGCCGCCGATATCTTTTTTTATGAGGCACCATGGACATATTGCTTTCCCAAACGACATTATATTCCTTGGGCTGCGGATCATATCCTCGCCCGTGATTACCATTCCCTCAATGGCCCTGTGGTCTTATTAGCGGGTAAAGTGGCACTTGAGAAGCTCTCTCTGGTTGTTGAGGCTTGTTTAGATAAAGGGTTGCATCTACATATCCTCTTTAACAATTGGTCGAAACGGGGCAAAGAAGCTAGGTGCTATTTTAATGGCTTAAATTTGAGTGAACGACATAAGGTTTTCGATTATTACGATCTGGAACATGATCACGAGCTGATTTTTGGCGGAGCAAGTGCCGCATTAGTATTAAGTGATTATCACGAGACATTTAACTTTCTGTCCGCCGAAGCTGTACAACTGGGTATACCGGTTGTGGCTTATGCCCATTCGGGTGCCACACGCCGTTTTGCCGCTCATCTTGTTGAAGATAACAACGCCTTACTTGATTGGTTGAAAGAAGATGGTATTACGGGGCTGACTCCAGTTCCACGATCTGATTGGTTATGGAATGACGTGGGTGCTGCTTATCGCCAATTGTTACACCACATGGCAGCGAGCCACCGATGAAAACAACCTTCTTCGGCCTTTTTAGTGATAATTAGTGATGAAAAGAAGTGGTGAGAATGGACCCTGGAGAAAATCATAAGATGTCAATTCAAGAAAAATTACAGTTAGGTGCACGCCATTTTCATGGATTAAAACAGGCACCTGCTGAGTTAGTTGCCGACGCTTGTGTGATAGGTAGCGGTGCCAGTGGTGCAGTAGTTGCGAATGCACTGCAAGCATATGGCTGGTCGGTCATTATGGTTGAAGAAGGAAACCTACTTGCGCCTAAAGTAACACAAGAAGAGGTGGATAGTTCTTCTCCCATGGCAGAGGTTAAGGGGGAAAATGGCTGGGAAGAGCGGGGATGGCCTTGGAGTACGCGAAATATAGGCGGGGGGACGCTCTTCTATGGCGGTGCATCTTTCCGTTATCAGGATTGTGATTTTGATGCTCGCTCTTGGTTATCAGGGATAGGTCTTGATATTGCCTGGCCAATTCGTCTTACGGATTTAGAAAAATATTATGCCATTGTTGAGAAACAATTGCGTGTCAGTGGTAGGCCACACACAGCACCCACAAAAGAGGGAGGCTATGCCCTCCCAAGGTCACTGCCTGCTGATATCATGGCGGAGGCGGCAAAACAGCTCGGTTATCATCCGTTCACAACGCCGATGGCGATTGATTCTAAACTCTGCACACAGGAAAAACGCTGTATTGATTTCCAATGCCCCAGCGGTGCCAAAAGTGATGTCCTGAATATCTATATCAAGCATCTGGTCAACCACTGCAATTTCACCCTCCTTTCAGGTATCCGGGGCGTGGCGCTGGAACAAGAACGCTTAGAGCAAATCAGTACGCTGCGCTGTCTGGATCTGGAAGATGGCAGTATTCGCCATGTGAAAGCACGGTACTTCTTCGTTGCCTGTAACGCAATACAGAGTGCGGCACTTTTATTGCGATCAGTCACCCCTTTTGCGCCCAATGGTATTGGCAATCGGCATGATCTTGTTGGCCGGGGGCTATGCATGAAACTCAGTCAACGTATACGTGGCGTAGTGCCAGTAACTGATGCCATGCGTAATCATGCCGTTGGGCTTCGTGGCCCTTTCTCCACGGTGGCGATTTTGGACCACTATCTTGATGCTCGTTGCCCTAGTGGAATGGGAGGGTTAATTTACGAAGCTCGTACCACCCCTGCCCCCGATGAGTTCCCTGAATTGCTACCCTTAGAACTAGAAACCATCATTGCAGATACCCCTGCTTATGAAAACCGGGTGAAACTCTCTTCCCATCGTGATGTCTGGGGGATACCTAAAATCATGATCGACTATCAGGTAGCCCCCCATGATTTGGCACGCCTGTCCTATATAGCTGAACGCGCTGTCGATATTCTCCATGCTGCAGGTGCCACACAAATTCATTCTAAGCGTACACGTTCTGAAGAAGGTAGCACTCATCTGCATGGCACATGCCGCAGTGGTACAGATCCGGCTCGTTCTGTTTTAGATCCTAACTGCCGAGTTCATGAACTCGAAAACCTTTATATTGTAGATGGCAGCTTTATGCCTTTCCCCGGTGGACTCAATCCCACACTCACCATTCAGGCAAATGCATTACGTGTAGCACAACATGTTGCTGGAGTTGACTGAGTATGATCCGAGCAGAAGAAGTTTCCAGAATTTATCAGGTGCATCAACGTAACGAAAGTTTCCGTTCCGCGCTCAATTCACTCTGGAAAAGGAAATATGAAACCATCGTCGCACTAAAAAATGTCAGCTTCCAGATAGAAGATGGCGAAAGGGTGGGTATACTCGGTCCCAATGGTGCCGGCAAAACCACATTGGTCAAGTTACTCAGTGGGTTATTACACCCCAGCAGTGGCCGAATCACCGTCGAAGGATATACGCCCTATCTGCGCGAAAAACCTTTTTTACACAGTGTTGGTCTTGTAATGGGTAATAAGGGGCAATTGATCTGGGATTTGCCCCCTATTGATACGTTTGAAATGATCCGGGTTCTGTTCGAAATTCCCTTGGCCGCATATAAACAGACTCTGAAGGAGTTGGGCAACTTACTGCAACTGAACACCATCATGACCAAACCCACCCGCCAGCTCTCATTAGGGGAACGTATGCGGTGTGAAGTGGCTGCCTCACTGATCCATCAACCCAAAGTTCTCTTTCTTGATGAGCCGACGATTGGGCTTGATGTCGCTATGCAAGCTGCTCTGCGTGATTTTGTTGCTGAATATAATCGCCGCCACAATGCCACTATTCTCCTGACGTCACACTATATGGAAGATGTGCGGGTATTGTGTCAACGCATTATCATTGTTGACCACGGCACGATTTTTTATGACGGCGATCTGCGAACCTTCACGGCGAAACAAAACCCTGAAAAAATCATCTCGTTCTCCATGAATCGCCAGATCAATATTCCCGATTTTTCACGCTTTGGCATACTCATTTCACAAACCGAAGAACGTTCCCAAATTCGAGTTCACCGTAATCATGTCCCTAGACTTGTACATTTTCTGGTTGAACAACAACTGGTAGTTGACCTCACCATAGAAGATCTCCCATTGGAAGAAATACTGCGCCAGATTTTTGGTCATCCCAACCAAAATAAAACCGAACAAAAACAAATTCCTGAATAGAGGAGAACCGACATGCTTTTTGCTCTTATAAAAGTCCGATTATTTGAAACATTCTCATTCCGAGCCGAATTTCTGCTCTGGCTCGTCACACTCAGTATGCCATTAATTATGCTGGTTTTTTGGCGTTCGGTAACTCAAGATGGCTCTTTTCAAGGTTATACCGCAGAGGATTTTAACCTTTACTATGTTGCAGTTCTCGTGACTACCATATTAACCAGCTGTAATAACGTCTGGGACATTAACGAAAATATCCGCCTTGGTGAACTTTCTTTTTGGTTAATGCGCCCCATTCATCCTTTTATCAACTACTTAGCAATTACCATTGCCGAATTGGGATTAAGCCTAATTGTTGCCTTACCTATTTTGATATTGGCACTGATAATGAGCTTACAAAACCAACCGCTAAATTTGCCACAATTAGGTTTGCTGGCATTGGCGTTATCAGGTGCCTTCCTTATTAATCAAAGCATCCACTTGCTGATCGGGAGTCTGACCTTCTGGATCGAGCGTTCATTAGTTGTACATAAAATATATGTTGCTGCCAGTAGTGTACTATCAGGATATATGTTTCCGTTGGCCTTATTACCAGAGTGGGCAGGCCAGATAGCAAACTGGCTGCCATTTAGGTTTGTGATTTCACTGCCAGTAGAAATATTAACCGGAAAATATTCCCTGCTTGTCGCTGCTCAATGGATAGCCTGTCAATTCGTATTGGTGGCTCTGCTGTTTGCTGCCGCATTTTTTGCCTGGCGGCGAGGTGTCCGCCGTTACTTGGCGTTCGGATAATGATGCACTCTCTTTCAGTCATTCGTATGGCGTTTATCTTAAGTGTGAAACGCTCAATGCAATACCGTTGGGATTTTATGATTGACGGTTTGCTTTCACTCACCACGGCGATATTACAACTCTTACCGCTGTTTGTGTTGTTTAACGAACGGGGCTCTGTTGCGGGTTGGTCATTTGAGCAAATGCTAGTATTGATGGGCTGGTACATGATGTTGACTGCTACCGTCGAAGGCTTAATTGCCCCCAGCCTTGCCGCTGCCGTTTCAGGCATTCGGACTGGTTTGTTTGATTATATTTTGATGCGTCCGGTCGATTCACTTTTTCTCTGTTCACTTGTTGATATCCGGCTATGGAAAAGTATTGATTTCCTCTTTGGACTTGTCTTGGCTATTTACGCTTTTATCCAGCTTGATGTTCAACTTTCGCTCATTAACATCACGCTGACGATTATTTTATCCATCGGTGGGCTTGCCACGGCTTACGCGTTGTTTGTTCTGGCTATTGCGGCCTCTTTTGCCTTAGTTCGCGTTCAAAATCTGATCAGCGTTCTTACTTCGTTGCTAGGTTTTGCCCGCTGGCCTGTTCACTTATTTGGTATGCCCTGGCGACTCATTTTCAGTTTTCTAATCCCCATTGGAATTATGACCAGTTACCCGGTGATGGCGCTGTTAGGGATGCTGACTTTACCTTTGGCAATGGGTGCGCTGGGAACCACTACCTTTTTCTTTATCGTGGCACGATTAGTGTGGAAACGTGCATTACGTGGATATCGTTCCGCCTCTAGCTGAATAAATAAGATCACTCGTGCAACATGATGTTGCACGAGTTCATCTGACAGGCTGTTCCCTCTATATTATTTCAAGCCCATCGCATCGCGTATGGTAAAGAATAGATCCGTCTGGTCGGTCAATCCGACAATATTGGCAGCATATGGGCCATAAGCGGCCACACGTAGCTGTGTGCCGGTATGTTTCTGAGAAGTTGTTTCTGAATTACCATAACTGACCGTGATAACGGCCCCGTCTTTGGTAATCAGTGAGCGGGTCAAACCAGGGGCTTTAACACCAAGTTCAATAATCTGACTAGAATGTCCATGATCCGCAGTAACAATTACTAGTGTATCCCCATGTTGTTTAGCGAATCTCAAACCGGCTTGTACTGCTTCATCCAAAGCAACTACTTCACCGATTTGTGCGCAAGGATTGGCGGAGTGCTCATAATCATCAGTCAACGCACTTTCCACTTGCAGGAAGAAGCCATTTTTATTGACTTTCAGTAGATCAATGGCTTTTTCGGTCATCTGTACCAATGTCGGCTGCTGTGAACTCCGTTTGGTGTTCAGTTTGCACTTTACCGGTGCTTCGTTAAGATTTCCATGATAAATCGCTTTCGGTCCTTCCCACATTCCGTGTAAAACTTCTTCATTAAATAATCCCAATAGCGGTTTTTTTTGATTCGCTTCTTTCACTCCGTTCAATGATGTTATATCTGTTACCCATTGATACCCTTGCTTCAGCGCCTGCTGCTTCAGTGTTTTTCCTGTATTGACACCTGCTACTGACAGCTGGGAAAAAATCTCGATTCCTCCCCCTAACGTGACATCTGCACGTGCCACCAGAAGTTGTTCCGTGATAGAACCTTTTCCCCCCTTTTCGAGGGCATCAGTAGGACACATTTCCGACGTTTCTGTTGGGCCATAGCATTCACGCTGCGTGACATGCGCATACAGTGCTGCTGATGTTGCATCCTGAACTTCAGCCGTAGTGACATTACCAGTTGCTTTCCTGTTCTTTTTTGCTAGCTCCAATAAGGTTTGATGGGGTTTGTTAAAAACATCAATGGATAATGCCCCGTTGTAAGTTTTTACTCCAGTAGCCCAGGCAGTGGCTGAAGATGCAGAATCTGAAACATAATTGGGTTTCTTGGTGTCTTTATTTAATGAGTAATGTGTATATTGTCCAACTAATGGCATTGCATCAATTCCCTTGAAAAATCCTCCTGCACCTTCTGCATAGTTACGAGCTAACGTAATTTCAGAATCTCCCATACCATCACCAATAAACAATATAACGTTCTTGACTTTCTTATTATCCAATGAGTCTCTGAGCGCTGAGGTTTGTTCTTGTGTAAATCTGCGTGCCCCACCAAATTTTGTTATGTCACCTTTTGATATACGATATTCAGACGGGAGTTGTTCTTTACTATTGGAGGCCAATGTAGGAAAATATGCTCCTAGTGTCAATAATGTTACCGGAAACATAATGAATTTCTTAAATCTTTTATTAGTCATCTTGTTTTTCCTATGAAAATTTAATTTGAGAGTTCGATAGTGAAGAATTTATCAAACTTCCATTAGATAAATGAAAATAAAGCTGAAAAAGCTAAATAACCGCTTTTAATTTTACTATACCATGACTTTTGTTTTGCTACATTTGTAGATGTTCCGTATCACCGAGAACTACAGCTATCATGCGGGTTCTTCAATCGCTTTTATCTGTTATGTGTAAACTGCTTTAAAAAAGGCAGATTTAGCTGAATTGATGAATATTGTATATAAGTGTTATCACGGTTAACTAGAATAAAAAATTTTAGTTAACCGTGATAGTTGGGATTCTTTTAGTGTTCCTCGTGAAATTAAATTTTTTTGTGTCCTACTTAGAAATTTAGTTCTCTAAAAAAATCTCTGTCATTTTACTTAATTTTTTAATGATAAACTCTGAACCTCTAATATTGAGTATATTGTCATTAAATTTAG
>NZ_PUJU01000066.1 GCF_011189505.1 Photorhabdus tasmaniensis | reverse complement strand
AATAAACGACCCGGATTCCAACCGCAGTGTATCCAGATCACAAACGGCCCGTAATGTCGCGGGCAAATGTATCTCCAGAAAGTCTCTGGCCGTATCAATATGACCTAAAAACTGTTTAAAAACAGCGTCATGTAGCATTGGTGTATTTTTTTTCTTCATCGGTGAATAGTAGCATATTTTCTTTGACAAAAACGTTGATCGTGCCTCAGGTCCTTTAATTTCCTTCTTAGAGAAGTTCAGGTTAACTAAGTAGAATAGCTTTCGACCACCACTCTTCTGAGTTTTCCTTTATCAGTCATTTTTACACTTTTTTTACACATCCATTCACTCTTTTATCAGCTTCTTTGCACCACCTTGCCTAACCTCTATCTATCCACATTCTCAGGAGAGATAAGCTGTGAGCATATTTCTGATTTCCAGCGTGTTATTAGTCGCCCTGTTGCTGATTTATCTGATTTACGCGTTACTCCATGCGGAGGATTTTTAAATGGCATCATCCGCTTTTTTACTGGTCGCAAGTTTCTTACTGATTTTGCTGCTGCTGGCAAAACCGCTTGGCGATATTATCGCCAATATGATCAACGGTGATATTCCGCTCTGGCTGACTAAAACAGAATCTGGCCTTTGGCGTTGCTGTGGCTTACAGAAACCTGGCGGCACAGTGAAAGAGATGAACTGGTGGCAATACGCATTAGCGATCATTATTTTTAATCTGACAGGGCTATTACTGTTATTTACCCTGCTGATCGCCCAACGAGTCCTTCCGCTAAATCCTGAACATTTTCCCGGGCTCAAATGGGACCTGGCGCTGAATACCGCAGCCAGCTTTATCACCAATACTGACTGGCAAGCCTACAGTGGGGAAAACACGTTAAGCTACTTTAGTCAGATGACGGGTTTAACCGTGCAAAACTTTCTTTCTGCCGCGACCGGTATCGCTGTGGTATTTGCGCTGATACGCGCATTTTCCCGTCATGGTGTAAAAACCGTGGGGAACGCCTGGGTTGATATCACCCGTATTACGCTTTATCTGCTGCTACCGCTGTCTATGATTGTTGCGCTGGTTTTTGTCAGTCAGGGAGTGATACAGAATTTCGAACCTTATCAATTAGTTCATACCATTGAAGACCAACAGCAATTGATCCCGATGGGGCCAGTCGCCTCACAGGAAGCCATTAAGTTATTAGGAACCAATGGCGGCGGATTCTTTGGCGCCAGTTCAGCCCATCCGTTTGAAAATCCAACCGCTATCAGCAATTTTATTCAGATATTATCTATCCTGCTGATCCCCTGTGCGCTCTGTTTTGCCTTTGGTCAGGTCATTGGCGACAACCGTCAGGGACACGCTCTATTATGGGCGATGTGTATCATCTTTGTCGTTGCTACAGCGGGAGTGATGTATGCCGAACTCAAAGGCAATCCCCATTTCAGTCTGTTAGGTACCGCCAGTAATATCAATCTGGAAGGTAAAGAGAATCGCTTCGGTATCCTTGCAAGCTCAATTTATGCGGTAGTGACAACTGCGGCCTCCTGTGGGGCGGTCAATGCCATGCATGATTCTTTCACCGCACTTGGCGGCATGATCCCCATGTGGCTGATACAAATTGGCGAAGTCGTCTTCGGCGGCGTGGGTTCCGGCTTATACGGTATGTTGCTGTTCGTTCTGCTGACAGTGTTTATTGGCGGTTTAATGATCGGCCGGGCACCTGAATATCTCGGCAAAAAAATCGAAGTATTTGAGATGAAAATGGTCGCATTTGCGATTTTGGTCACCCCGACACTGGTCCTTTTAGGCACTGCGCTTGTCATATCCACAACCCGTGGACGTGCCGGTATTCTGAACCCCGGCGCTCATGGTTTCAGTGAAGTGCTTTATACCCTCTCCTCTGTCGCCAACAATAATGGCAGTGCTTTCGCGGGCCTCAATACCAACAGCGTATTCTACAACCTACTGCTGGCAACCACCCTGTTTTTTGGCCGTTTTGGCGTGATCCTGCCGGTACTTGCTATTGCCGGCTCCCTGGTCGTGAAAAAACGCCAGCCTGTTAGCAACGGCACACTCCCCACCAGTGGCCCGCTGTTTATCGGCTTATTAATCCTGACCATTATGTTAATGGGTGCATTGACGTTTATTCCAGCACTGATCCTTGGCCCGGTCATTGAACATTTACAAATCTGGCTGATGTCCCGGTAAGTGCCAACATGAGGAATAGAGAGAGGAACACCATGACCAACAAACAACAGACATTATTCGCCCCCTCTTTGATGCGTAATGCTCTTATTGATTCAGTAAAGAAATGCCATCCAGCCGCACAATGGCGTAATCCGGTGATGTTTGTGGTCTATCTGGGCAGTGGATTAACCACGATTTTGTGGATTGCCATGTTAGCCGGTCAGTTTCAGGGAAATACGCTGTTTACCGGCAACATCGCCTTATGGCTATGGTTTACCTTGCTGTTCGCTAACTTTGCCGAAGCACTGGCGGAAGGCAGAAGCAAGGCCCAGGCCGCCAGCCTTAAAGGGGTGAGAAAAACCAGTTGGGCAACGAAACTCGCCTCAGCCAGCCGTGATGCAACACGGGAAAAGGTCCCTTCTGACAGCCTGCGTAAAGGCGATATCGTCATTATTGCAGCCAATGAAACCATTCCTTGTGATGGTGAAGTTATCGAAGGCGGTGCTTCCGTTGATGAAAGTGCCATCACCGGAGAATCTGCCCCGGTTATCCGCGAATCCGGCGGCGACTTTTCCTCTGTTACCGGCGGTACACGCGTGCTGTCTGATTGGCTGATAGTCGAATGTTCGGTCAATCCCGGTGAAACCTTTCTCGATCGCATGATTTCCATGGTCGAAGGGGCTAAACGGCGCAAAACCCCAAACGAGATCGCCCTGACGATCCTGCTGACAGCGCTGACAATTATCTTTCTCCTGGTGTGTGTCACCCTATTGCCATTCTCAATATTCAGTGTGGAAACCAACCAATCTGGTCAACCTATCACCATCACGGTATTGGTCGCATTGTTGGTTTGTCTTATTCCGACCACCATTGGCGGTTTACTTTCCGCGATCGGTGTCGCAGGCATGAGCCGAATGCTGGGTGCGAATGTGATTGCCACCAGCGGTCGGGCCGTTGAAGCCGCAGGGGATGTGGATGTACTGCTGCTGGATAAAACCGGCACTATCACTCTGGGAAATCGCCAGGCATCTCAGTTTCTGCCGGTTCCCGGCGTGACAGAACAACAGCTGGCAGACGCTGCCCAGCTCTCTTCTCTGGCCGATGAAACACCGGAAGGCCGCAGCATTGTCATTCTGGCAAAACAGCGTTTCAACCTGCGCGAACGTGATCTGCGCTCATTGAATGCCAGTTTTGTGCCTTTCTCTGCCATGACCAGAATGAGCGGCGTGAATGTGGAAAATCGCATGATCCGCAAAGGCGCGGTGGATGCCATCCGCCGTCATATTGAAGCGAATCATGGCAAATTCCCAGAAGCAGTCGAGATCCTGGTACAGACCGTAGCACGTAAAGGCGGTACACCGCTGGTTGTCGCAGAAAATCAGCGGGTACTGGGTGTTGTTGCACTGAAAGATATCGTAAAAGGCGGCATCAAAGAGCGATTCAGCGAAATGCGCCGGATGGGCATCAAAACCGTGATGATTACCGGCGATAACCGCCTGACTGCCGCCGCCATTGCAGCGGAAGCCGGCGTCGATGATTTTCTGGCGGAAGCCACACCCGAAGCTAAACTGGCACTTATCCGCCAGTATCAATCCGAAGGCCGTCTGGTCGCCATGACCGGCGACGGTACTAATGATGCGCCCGCGCTTGCTCAGGCTGATGTTGCGGTTGCCATGAATTCAGGCACGCAGGCAGCCAAGGAAGCCGGCAATATGGTGGATCTGGACTCCAACCCAACCAAACTGATTGAAGTCGTCCGTATAGGTAAACAGATGCTGATGACACGAGGCTCTCTGACCACGTTCAGTCTCGCCAATGATATCGCAAAATATTTCGCCATTATCCCGGCGGCATTTGCTGTCACCTATCCACAGTTAAATGTCTTGAATATCATGCATTTGCATTCGCCAGCATCGGCGGTTTTATCGACAGTTATCTTCAATGCACTGATTATTGTCTTCCTGATCCCATTAGCTCTGAAAGGCGTGAGCTATCGCCCCATGAACGCATTGTCACTCTTACGCCGCAATCTATGGATTTATGGTCTGGGTGGTCTGATAGCGCCTTTCATCGGCATCAAACTGATAGATATGTTGCTGACTTTGCTGATCTTTAAATAAAGGTGACGAAAATGATTTGGTTACGTTCTTCTGTTGTATTGTTGCTATTCCTGACTCTCATTACTGGAGTGGCTTACCCGTTGCTGGCAACAGGTTTGTCAGAACTGATGTTTCCTTACCAGTCCCAAGGTTCTATGGTGGAACAAGACGGTCAGATAGTCGGTTCTGAACTGATTGGTCAACCCTTCACTAAAGATATCTATTTTCAGGGACGCCCTTCCGCGACAATGGACTACCCTTATAACACGATGTTATCTGGTGGCAGTAATTTAGCGGTTTCTAACCCGGTATTGGATGATGAAATCAAGCGCAGAGTTGAACATTTGCGCCAATTTAACCGCCAGCCAAACATGCCCGTGCCAGTTGATCTGGTCACCGCGTCCGCCAGCGGCCTTGATCCTCACATTTCACCCGCAGCGGCTGATTTTCAGGTACAGAGAGTGGCTGACGCACGCCGTTTACCCATTAAAGCGGTAAAACAATTAATCCAGAATAATACTGAAATCCCGCCATCGGAATTTCTCGGTGAACCGGTGATTAATGTGTTAAAACTCAATCTTGCCCTTGATAATTTGCAAAAGAAAAAGCAATAAGGCTGGAAGATGGATCAACATGAACCACAACGTCCTGACCCTGATGAATTACTGACACTGGTTAACGAGAAACAGCGCGGTAAATTAAAAATATTTTTCGGTGCCTGCGCTGGCGTGGGAAAAACCTATGCCATGTTGCAGGAAGCACAAAGATTGCGTGCCCAAGGGCTGGATGTGATTATCGGTGTAGTAGAAACCCATGAGCGGCAGGGAACAGCCGCTCTGGTTGATGGCCTGCCACAACTGCCACTTAAACCGATCCACTACCGCAAGCGCAGAACCACCGTCTTTGATCTCGATGCCGCCATTGCCCGCCACCCGGCGATGATTCTGATGGATGAACTGGCATTCAGCAATCCTCACGGCAGCCGTCATCCCAAGCGCTGGCAGGATGTTGAAGAATTACTGGAAGCAGGAATCGATGTCCTGACGACCATTAATGTTCAGCATCTGGAAAGTCTCAATGATGTGGTTGGTGATATTACCGGTATCCAGGTCAGGGAGACCATCCCTGACCATATCTTTGATCAGGCGACTGAAATTGTCCTGGTTGATCTGCCGCCGGATGATCTGCGCCAACGGCTCAATGAAGGGAAGGTCTATATTTCCAGCCAGGCGGAACGCGCCATTGAACATTTCTTCCGCAAAGGCAATCTGATTGCCCTGCGGGAACTGGCTTTGCGCCGTACCGCTGATCGCGTTGATGATCAAATGCGCGCGTTCCGCGACACCCAAGGGCATGAACCGGTCTGGCACACCCGTGATAACCTTCTGCTGTGCATCGGTAACAGCTCAGGCAATGAAAAACTGGTTCGTACCGCAGCCCGCCTTGCCGCCCGGTTAGGCTGCATCTGGCATGCCATCTACGTTGAAACCCCGAAACTACACCAATTGCCGGAAGGTAAACGGCGCACGATTTTAACCGCGCTCAGATTAGCCCATGAATTGGGAGCGGAAACAGCAACACTTTCCGATCCCAACAAAGAAAAAGCGGTATTACGTTATGCCAGAGAACATAACCTTGGCAAAATTTTGATAGGCCGTCGCTGTGAATCCAAGCATAAGCTGCTTAACTGGAAATGGT
This sequence comes from Photorhabdus tasmaniensis, assembly GCF_011189505.1. Lineage (GTDB taxonomy): Bacteria > Pseudomonadota > Gammaproteobacteria > Enterobacterales > Enterobacteriaceae > Photorhabdus > Photorhabdus tasmaniensis. The sequence goes on along the minus strand of NZ_PUJU01000066.1, from coordinate 17,081 downwards.
GCCCTGGTTTTGCTGATCGGTTAGGAAAACTGGGGCCGGATTTGGATTTAGTGATTGTCGCGCTGGAAGATCGCAGCCAATGGGATAAAGAACAAGACAGCCGTTCTGTCAGTGAAAAATGGCGGATACAGATTCAAGGTTGCCTGATCGCAATCGCCCTCTGCACGCTGATCACCCTGTTCTCCCGGACATTCTTGCTGACTCTCGATAAAGCGAACTTGGTTACGCTTTATCTGCTTGGCGTCGTCATCATTGCGCTGTTTTATGGACGCCGGCCATCAATATTCGCGGCTTTTATCAACGTCATCAGTTTCGATATCTTCTTTGTACAGCCCCACTGGTCGCTTGCCGTCACGGATATGCAGTATCTGCTGACTTTCACGGTCATGTTGATCGTCGGGGTCGTAGTCGGAAACCTGACAGCGGGAATGAGATATCAGGCACGAATTGCCCGTTACCGCGAACAACGCACCCGCCATCTCTATGAAATGACCCGTGAACTCAGCCGGGCATTGAATGAAGAAGATATTGCCCGTACCAGCTACCATTTCCTTGCCAATGGTTTTCAGGCGAAAACCGGCCTGTTTTTACCGAGCGATAATGGCAATTTACATCAACTTACAACCAACAATGGCGGTCATATGCTGATTGACGATGCCATTGCCAAATGGAGTTTTGATAAAAATCTGCCGGCAGGCGCAGGAACCGATACCCTGCCCAGCGTACCTTACCAATTACTGCCTATCGCAACACCTTCACAAACATTTGCTGTGCTGGCAATTGAGCCATCCTATTTGCGCCAGCTGCTTATCCCGGAGCAACAGCGATTATTGCAAACATTTACCGGCCTGATTGCCAATGCATTGGAAAGATTGCACCTCTCCCGCCGGGCAGAATCGGCAAAACTGGACGCCGAGCGGGAACAGTTACGTAACTCACTGTTGGCGGCACTCTCTCACGATTTACGCACCCCTCTGACGGTCCTTTTCGGACAAGCCGAAATCCTGATGCTGGATTTATCTGCCGAAGGTTCCCCGCATACCAAGCAGGTGAATCAAATCCGTCAGCAAATTCTCAGCACTTCCCGTCTGGTCAATAACTTGTTGGATATGGCGCGTATCCAATCGGGGGGAATTCAGCTCAATCTGGAATGGCAATCACTGGAAGAGATCGTCGGCAGTACCTTGCGTTCACTGGAATATGCGCTTAATCGCCATCCGGTCACCGTTGCCCTGCCATCTGATCTACTATTACATTGTGATGCCAGCCTGCTGGAACGAGTATTTATCAATTTATTGGAAAACGCGATTAAATACACCGATGAACAAACACCCTTGGGCATTAAGGCGACAACAGAAAAAAATCAGGTTCATATTGAAGTCTGGGATGCAGGTAAAGGTATTCCACCGGAGCAGGAACAGTTAATTTTCGATAAATTTTCCCGCGCCCGCAAAGAATCCGCCATTCCGGGAGTCGGCCTTGGGCTGGCAATCTGTCGCGCCATTATTGAAATACACAATGGAAAAATTTGGGCGGCCAATAACGAAAAAGGTGGAGCAAGTTTTCACTTTGTTCTACCGTTAGAAAAACCGCCTGAAATTGAAGAAATAATTGAGGAGGTATCACTATTACCAGCAATAACACCATTTTAATTATCGAAGATGAAAAAGAGATCCGACGCTTTGTCCGGCTGGCGCTGGAAGGGGAAGGCTGTCGCGTATTTGAAAGTGAGACGCTGAAACGGGGCTTAATTGAAGCGGGAACCCGTAAACCTGACTTGATTATTCTTGATTTGGGGCTGCCCGATGGTGACGGCATTAATTTGATCCGTGATTTGCGCCAATGGAGCACCATCCCCATTATTGTTCTTTCTGCCCGTGACGCAGAAGCGGATAAAGTTGCCGCACTGGATGCCGGCGCGGATGATTATCTGAGTAAACCGTTTGGCATCAGTGAATTGTTAGCAAGAGTACGGGTTGCCCTGCGCCACTTTGCCAGAACCCATCAGGAAGAATCTATCGTCTATTTTTCTGATGTGATTGTCGATCTGGTTAACCGCCGGATAACTAAAAGCGATGAAGAGTTGCACCTGACGCCGATTGAATTTCGTTTATTGGGTGAATTATTGGCAAATAGTGGCAAAGTGCTAACACAACGCCAGTTACTCAATCAGGTTTGGGGGCCTAATTATGTTGAACATAACCATTACTTGCGGATTTATATGGGGCATCTGCGACAAAAATTGGAAACTGACCCCACCAGGCCAAAACATTTACTCACTGAAACCGGCATTGGCTATCGGTTTATGCCTTAATACCTGAGACACGAATCGTATCTCAGGTCATTAACTTCTTTCAGCAAAGCTTAAGGGAGATTATTCACCTGACACACATGTTCAGATAAATAATAAGCGACAGACTCTTCGCGGCAGGAACCAATAACATCCGCATCAGGCAGCGCTTGTTTAACTCTATCCTGTGCCGTTCCCATTATCACCCCTTTAGCGGCGGTTGAAAGCATTTCCACATCATTCATACCATCGCCAAACGCGATAGTTTGATCAATTGGAATACCAAGAAACCCGGCGAGCTGAATTAAAGCCTGCCCCTTAGAAACACCGCTGTCCATCACTTCCAAACACCAGGGGAATGAGAAAGCAATACTGACATTATCAGAAAACAGCGCAATTAAATGGCGTTCCAATTTAACCAACGCGTCGTGATCTCGGCGCTTATGAATGAAAAAAACTTTTTCAACAGCATCACAAGGCATTTCATCTGCCGGTCTGATCGTGGGATTAAAATGATCATTCTGATTAAAATCACTGAAACTATGATGTAATTCACTGGTTACCCATTGAGAACCACAATACATATTAATCACTAAATCCTGATCTGCCTGCGTTTGCTCAATTAATCTTTTTACTACATCCCCCGGCAGATATTGCCTGATATCCAACTTGTTACAGGCACTTGTTAATCTGGCACCATTAGACGTAATCAGATGTACAGGTATATCAAAATCACCAATAATGGCGTTAACATCAGCATGATGCCTGCCGGTAGCAAATACGATCTGCTTTCCGGTATTTGACAAATCAGTCAGCACTTGACGGGTAAATTGACCTACCGTATCCCCCCGAAGTAACAGAGTTCCATCAAGATCGGTAGCAATAAGATTATACATGAGCACTTCCCCGGTACATTAAAAGCAATAATTATCTACGCTTTATTCAGCAATTCAAGCGATGCTTTCTTGGTAAATGTCATCCTTTCTGCCAGATTATGATTATCTTTCTCATAATAAATACTGGCTTCTGAATCCATTTGAGGTCTTGGACTTATTTTTTCCACCATTGGCATGGTATCAAGGAACAATTGTCTGGCATAGTTAACAGCCCGGGTATAAGTATCAATAACCTCTTCAAATTCAGGATAAATAGAAAACAAAACCTGATTCACAATTGGACCTGCATCAATACCTTCATTAATTTCATGGATCGTCACACCATGTGATGATTCACCATTTTTCAAAGCCCAGTTTACTGGCCTGACGCCGCGATATTTAGGCAAATAGGACAAATGGATATTCAATATTCTTTTACAAGAATTAATGAATTTTAACGGCAATATCCGCTTATGAAATACGACAAAGCACAAATCGCAATTGAAATTACCACTTTCATAACCGGGTAAATTCTCAACTTTATTATCTTCAATAATAGAAATATTATTTTCATGACAGAAATCTATTAATGTCTGCTCAGTACTGACAGGTTCGAATTTATCTGCCACAACATGCAATATTTGATAATCTTTATGATTCAAGAAATATTGACAAATGAAAATTGCCAATTCTCCTTTACCGCAAATCACAACTGTTTTTGGATGACTCATTCGCAGACCTCGTTAACTTCCTTAATCGTGCTAATATCACTAATATTAATCAGCCCCTGCATCACCATGCGCAATGAGCGTATTAAAATTTCATTATCGCTTTGTGTCCGGCACGATACTCGGCAATATAGATCAGAATCGGCATTTCCTTTCCCGGAGCACTCTTTTATATACACGCCATGAATATCTAAAAGTAACCGTGATATCATTTTTGCATCGGAAACATGAAATTTACAGTAAACAAAATTAGAATCCGTCTCATAGGCAGTAATACCTTCGATTGAATTCAATGCTTGCTGTAATTTTAACGTATCAATCATCACCTGTTCACAGCTTAATTTATAGTTCTCTCTATATTGCGGCAACCGCAATAAAAACTCTTCTGCAAAACCATTAATATTCCAAATAGGCAATACTGATCTCACTTTAGCCAGTAATGCTTGATTCTCGGTTGCCATATATCCTATCCGAATACCACCAATGCCAAAGGTTTTACTCATGCTGCGAATAACAGATAAATTTTTATAGTGATCTAAATGCATTAACATTGTATCGTCACGCATTTTAGAAAAATCCAAGAAAGATTCATCAACAATCAGGTCTATATTTAATGTCAATAATTCGCCTGCCAGATATAACAAACTATTAATTGGCGTTAGTTTACCTGTCGGGTTATTTGGTGACTCAATCACCACCACACTTGGCTTTTCCTCTTTCGCCAACATTAATAATTCATCAACATCTATCTTAAAATTTCTGCTCTCTTTACTATAACTAAATATTGTTCTGTCTTTACCAAAGCAATTAGCATACTCATTAAATGATGGCACAGTAACTAATACTTTACCGGTATAAATCTCAGGCAGCCGTTTTATTATTTCAGCAGCACCATTTGAAATACATAATTTCGTTTTTTCTACACCAAGAAATTCAGATAAAGCATATTCAACTAAACGATTTCCACCGGGGTAATTAAGTAATATCTCATCAAAGTTATTCTTCATTTCATCTTTCAATTTTTTAGGTGGAAAGTTGAAATTATAAATTAATGCAAAATCAATAATAGGATAACGCCAATATCCACCATGCCTATTCTGCACAAGATCCAGTTTATTATTACTTGAAATGAAGTCACAAATAGCAAGATCATAAGTATTATCGACTTCATACCATTGAGAATGATCAACAATACTTGCTTTAAATTCAGCTACATTATCCAATAAGGATTTTTTAAATATATCTTCATAATATAGCCCGGTTAATCCATTATTAACGTAATTTTCTAACTCTTTATTCACATATTCCGCAAAATTAGCGCTGCAAATATGATAAATATTGACTGTCTTATATTGCCCATCTTCAACCTGATAATCAATATCCTTGGTAGAATTTAATGCAATAATATTATCTTTATCTATTTTTGCATAAGTCCCTTCCATATTCCCACTAAGAGGAGAAACCAAGACATTGAGATCGCCTGCTCTTAGCATCACCGTTTCCAGGCATTTCTTGGTGAAGAATATATCGCCTTCCAGGATCAGCGTATCTTGTTTAATCCAATTTCTGGCAAGATATAAAGAATAGAGATTGTTGGTCGATTCCCATTTTTCACTATTAATAAATTCAATATCCAGGTTATATGTCTTTTGTTCAATATGAGACATTAAAACATCATTTTTATAACCCACCACAATAATCACTTTCTTAATACCGATAGATTCGATATTTTTCAGCGCATTATCGATAAATGATATTTGATTCGTTTCTACCAAGGGTTTTGGTTTATTTGATGTTCTGGTAGATAGTCGGCTGCCTCTTCCTGCACAAAGCAGTATTACTGTTTTTTCATTCATAGTTTTGATAATTTATTTTAAATAGATGTTAGTAAGCTATCGGTATTCTTAAATAAGAATTAACCTAAAATATAGCCCATTAATAATATAAAATTGATATTTATCTATCAATTAAATACAGCGTCATATATAACATGCTGATATACCCAAACCCCGTCAATTCTTCCGTGGAAATTTATCTCGCCACCAATTTCACCACCGGTCTTTACACCAGACCCCAGACCAAATGTATGAAAATTATTGAGTGTTTCATCCGACGTTGATATAGGATTTAATTTTTCATTAGTCAGCAAACCATATTTATCACTTTTAAGCTCAATAGGAATATTATTTTTATCAATGATTTCAACAAGTTTAGTGTGATAGCCTGTACAGTGAATTAACAAATCATCACAATTAATACGTTGAATAACCTCATCACCAGATATTTCTGAGATATTTAATATAGAAATATTTTTATGTTTTCTTGCTTTAATTTCTTGCGCAAAGACAAAAGAATCATATCTCAAACCTGAATATCGATTAACCCGGCCACTTAAAGGGCAGATATCTTCCTGGATGAAATCATAGCCGTAAGATTCTGCACTTGCAGGTGAATCAAAAAACAGCTTGAAATCTTTATTAACCAGAACATTTATCTTGCCGGTAAACTTTAATTGTTCTGTCAGCCGAATCAAACAGGAAACAGAACTGTGTGATGAACCTAATATTGAGATACTTTTTATATCACCTTCATTAATAACCTCATCATAAATACCTTTAATGAAATCACCTGAGGTAATATTATTACTATTATGTAATAATCTGGACTCATTTGGGATCCCGCCTATATTAAATAGGACTTTTCGTGTTGATACAATATAGTCTTCATTATTTTTATGATAAGTTATATCATAGTCACCGTTTTCATTCTGTTTAATCTTTTTTACTTCCGCGCCGGTCAATACGCCAAACCGATCACCATAGTTATTTTCCTGAATAAAACCTGCAATTCTCTCCAAATATTGACCAACAAACCTCAATTCAACCGGTTTATCTTTATTGGCGCTAAAATATTCCCACTCTGAGGTTGATCTTATATATTGACTCAATTCATCATCACAACCATCAAATTTCTCTAAAAATACACTACCTAAAGAGTTCGCAGTAATCTTATATTTCTTTAATGCACCAGAACCGACCATCTCGGTTTTTTCTAAAATCAGACAATGTTTTACGGCTTCGTCTTTTAATAAATCTGGAATTAAAGAGATATTTGCAGGACCTGCACCACACATGACAATATCATAATACTGCTTATTCATTGACAAACCCTAACATTTTTAATGCAATTTGCGTTTCAATAACATCCCCAGAGAACTCATGACGGGTCTGTTTATAACCCAGTGGTTGCCCATCCAGACCCGCCTGAATAACATCACTATGACTAATTGTTTTATTCTCATTACGTGAATAAACCAACAGCTCCTTCTGATAATCAAATGCCAGACAAGGAATACAACTTAACTTAAGTGTTTTGGCTAATTCAAGTCTATGATGACCATCAATCACCACATTCGTTGCTTCATCAATCCAGATGGGTTGAGTCCAAAAACCTTCAAGTTTAACTTTCTCTATTAATTGTTCAACACGCACAGGACAATGTAATTCAGTTGGTCTAAGATTCGAGACTTCTTCTAATATTAATTTCATGTTTATCCCTTAGTTTAAACATATGGCAAAAAATTACCAACACCAACACACTTAATATCGCTAATAATTGAAATAACACGCCGCCATCAAAGAATTGAATAACAGTACCACCCACTAATGGAGAAATACAAAAACCGATACTATAAAGTGATGCTGCGCCAAAATATGCCCCACGTAAATCATTTGGTGCCAAACGATCGATAAAAACATTCACACATGGGAACAAAATAGTTTGACTGATACTCATGGTAAAAGCAGCCAGATACCACAATAAATAGACATCATAATACTTGAATGAAATAAAGAACATTAATTCAGATAAAATGAGTAATACAGTGCCTATTTTTATTTTCGTTTCCAATGCCATTTGCTGCGTTAACATGGAAAACGGTAACTGCATAACCACAATGGTTAGCGCATGTAGCATAATAAGCGAAGCAATAAATTCAGCGTATCCATTAAACCCTAATGAAGTAATTAATTGTGGTAGCGTTGAATCAAAATGTCCAAAAATAAACATCATGAGAATATTATTGATAACCAATATTAAAAACACCCGGTCATTCAATAAAACTTTCATTGTACCTTTAAAATCATCATTATTCGTTAAGTTTATTTTTATTTTCTTACCGAATAAATAAACCGGGATCATAAAAATCACATAAGATACCGACACAATCAGAAAAGAGATAGAATTAATATCCAGGCTTAACTTTACCCCTAAATAAGGCCCGACTACCGCACCCGCATTCAGAAATAAATACCTTAAATACATGGCATTCTCTCTGACCTGTTTTTCTTCGATAATATCGCCGATAACTGCTTTTATTGGATTATTAACCAGCGCCCAAGAGATATTCGCCAATAACGTGCCAATAATAAAACCGGACTGATGCTCTGATAACCATAATATCAAATATGCCAATGAAGAGATAAGACAACCAATGATAATTATCCTGGCCCGACCAACTTTATCAGAGAAGTAACCGGCATAAAAACTTAATATTGATGAAATCGCAATAGATAAAGAGAGAACTAACCCAATCATCGATGCAGTAAAATGAAACTTTGTATATAATATGATGGAAATAAAAGGCCATACCATCATTGATGTTGACCTTGTTACAAAAGTCCCCAGAAATAGGCCCCATATACATGCCGGTATGGATGTATAACTCTTAAGAGAAAAATTTTTCATTGTTATGTTCTTATATTATTTATATCTTTTAAACCAAGTATTTAAAATATTTATGAAAGTCCATAAAACCCACTTGCCTCGACAAAACCAAATGTAGAAGCAAGCGTTAGGATGATCTGCAAAATAAATCAAATTCAACGATGTATAATTTATCTTTAATATATTATCAAAACAGATATTAATTGCAAACAAAATATGACACTTTTGTTACACGTTAAACGTAGAGCAAATACTGGTGATGTTAATGAGCAACATAATGACATAAGTACTTTGCACTTTAACAGGCGAAAACACGGATAAAAAGGGCCCTTAATCTCAGATAAAAACCTTTCAGTTCAATCTTTATCTATTCAAATATTGATCAATCAACGGAAAAACTCAGCTTAATTTAACCAAAAAATAAGCTGTAATATTATATTCAAAGTGAAATAGATAAATAAAACTGTATTTTAGTGTAATAGCTACACTTTGGTGGGGATAATTATTATTTATAGATTTATATAAAGCTATCTGAGATAAAACTGGAAACCGTTCCACAGGCCCAAAATATTCACTCACTGAAACTGAGATTAGTAATGAGTTTATTCTTTAGTTTCTTTAATGAGAGTAATGATATATTCAAACAGAGAGAATAGTCTTATCATCTCAACTCATTTGATATTAACAATAGGATTTATTTTCGCTCTGGGCTGAAAAACAAAAATCCGCAATAACCTGTGACAGCTATTGCGGATTATTCAATCCAATCAAATATCAAACAGCGGCAAAAACCTGATTAACAATATCCTGCGCTTCTCGTTCAATCTTCTCCCGATGTTCAGGGCCAAGGAAACTTTCACAGTAAATCTTATAGGCTTCCTCCGTCCCTGATGGACGGGCGGCAAACCAGCCATTTTCTGTCATCACTTTCAAGCCGCCAATTGATGCGCCGTTACCGGAAGCTTCTGTCAGACGGGCCGTGATGGGATCACCGGCCAATTTATCCGCTGTCACCATTTCCGGTGACAGCTTGGCTAACAACGCCTTCTGCTGATGATTTGCAGGTGCCTGAATGCGGCTGTAACTCGGTGTACCAAAACGGGCGGCTAACTTATTGTAACGCTGCTGTGGGTTTTCCCCTGTCACGGCGGTCATTTCTGCCGCCAGCAAACAGAGGATAATCCCATCTTTATCCGTGGACCACGGCGTACCATCGAAACGCAGGAAAGAAGCCCCTGCACTCTCCTCACCGCCAAAGCCCAATTTACCTTGATGCAAACCGTCAACAAACCACTTAAAACCGACCGGCACTTCCACCAATTCACGGCCAAGATCGGCAACCACCCGATCAATCATGGCACTGGAAACCAGCGTTTTACCTACCGCGACGCTTTCTGACCATTGCGGACGATGACGGAACAAGTAATCTATCGCGGTTGCCAGATAGTGGTTTGGATTCATCAAACCAGCTGGCGTGACAATACCGTGGCGGTCATAATCAGGATCGTTGGCAAAAGCCAGATCAAACTTATCACGCATTGCCAGCAAGCCTGCCATTGCCCAAGGGGATGAGCAATCCATGCGGATGACACCATCATGATCCAGATGCATAAACCGGAACGTCTGATCCACCTGATCATTAACCAACGTCAGATCCAGGTTGTAGTACTCACCGATACGCTGCCAGAACGCAATGCCGGAACCACCCAACGGATCAATACCGATTTTCAGCCCGGCTTTCTGGATAGCGGCCATATCAACCACATCACCCAGCGCAGCGACATAGGGCTCGACTAAATCTTGCTGGTGCAAATATTCACTGCTCAACGCCTGAGCAAACGGCAGACGCTTAACGCTTTTTAGACCTTCTTCAAGCAACTCGTTAGCACGACGTTCGATAATCGCGGTCAGATCCGTATCGGCGGGGCCGCCATTAGGTGGATTATATTTAATACCGCCATCTTCCGGTGGATTATGGGATGGTGTAATCACGATCCCATCCGCCAGCGCCTTCCCCTGGCGGTTATAGCAGAGGATGGCATGAGAAATCGCCGGGGTTGGCGTAAACCCATTATTTTCCTGCACAATCACATGCACATGATTGGCGGTCAACACTTCCAGCACAGAAATAAAAGCCGCTTCTGACAACGCATGGGTATCTTTACCCACATAGCAAGGGCCGTTTATTCCCCGCTGCTTACGGGCTTCCACAACTGCCTGAGCAATTGCCAGAATATGCGCTTCATTAAAGCTACTGCGCTGAGAGCTGCCACGATGGCCGGATGTGCCGAATTTAACCTTATGCACCGGGTTTTCCGGTTGAGGATGTAAGGTGTAATACTGTGAAGTCAGTTGCGCTACATTTATCAGATCACTTTGGCGGGCAAGTTGCCCTGCGCGCGGATGATTTGCCACTTTATCTCTCCTGGATGGCTGCACCACCTTGACTATTGCAGCGCAGCTTTAGTCAGTTAAATCGTTCCACACACCTTTTCAATAAGATTGGCTGAAAATTGCATATCCTGCATAATTTGTTCAACCATATTACGCTTACGGTCAGTATTGGTGTTAGTAATGACCCAAAAAGGTGTGCCCGGAATATGACGAGGTTTGGTTTGTTTGCCACTGGCAAGCAGCGTCTGTTGATCACCGGCAAAATAAACACGGGTACGGCCATGCATAGCATCAGTTGTCTGAGAAAAACCTTCACTGTTCAAGCTGTATAACGTGGATAAGATCAACATAAAGCGATCAACTGATTTTTTCTTCTCAGAATAGTCATCTGAAAGTAACAATTCACGTATGACACGAACAGAATCACGCGGGCGGGATACTGATGTTTTCTCCACAGCGCTAACAGGCTGGACGTTTTGTACTGGCTGATCGGCGTTAAATTTCAGCATCCGCCGTAAAATATCAGATGCACTTTCACCGATATGTTGTGTGTGGCTGGCAATATAGCGGTAAAGGTCTTCATCAACTTCTATCGTTTTCATTTCTATCCAGTACTGTTCTAAATAAAAAATTTAGCCGGATTATAAAGTATAAAAGGAGAAAACAAAATAGGTAAAATTTCAATAACTTAAAAGTGTTTCAGCGTAAAAAACGATATGACGAAGCAGGCGATTTTCATCTAAAACAAATCAATCAGTTACATAAAAAGTATGGATATAAATCTCGTCGCAGTGCTAAAAGGGGCTTAAAATTACAAGCTCGATTGATACAAGCTGAACGAATTATTATTCAGGCTGAGATGACAGTAATATTAATTTCAATCTATTTACAAGAAATTTATCTAAATACGAAATTAGCCCAATGGGTTAACTAACTGTTTTCAAATAACGGTAGTGGAATGCACGGTTGATACATAAGCTGCGTCCCAGCCGCCTATCATTCTTATTAAAGATGCGTATGATAGACAGGTCCAGTTATTTTCGCCAGCGGCTCGATCGACTCCAAATGGCACTTTTGTCAGCTATGTGGTCATATCGACAACTCACCAAGTCTGCCAAGGTGGCATGACTCAAACAAAACGGCCACCAGAAAACCCGGCGCAGTTCAGTTGGGCGGAGACAATCATTTTGACCAGTTGGCCGGGATGATTGTTGCTATGCCGGTAAATCTGCTTGACGCTATCTAGTTCAGTACTCAGTTATCGAAACGGAGGTGTAATGCAACATCAATATCCACATCAAATAGAAACGGATCGTCTCTTACTACGACCCACGAGGGCTTCCGATGCGGATCGGGCATTTGAAATCCAGTCAGATTGGCAGGTAACACGAATGCTGCGTATGGCATCGTTTCCCCCCGCTCAAAAGGAAATTGCCGCATGGTTTGCCGACCATCGACGTGAATGGGTTGCGAGTGAGGCATATCGCTTCGCGGTCGAACTTCAAGGACAATTCATTGGATTGGTAGATATTGATGAAATTCGTCAGAATACTGGTGAACTAGGATACTGGTTCGAGCAGGCTGCTTGGGGGCGTGGCTTTGCATTTGAGGCTGCACAGGCCGTAGTGCGCTTTGCATTTAATAATGTTGGTCTGTCTCAACTCCGGTCAGGGCACGCCATCGACAACACTGGCTCACAAAGAGTGCTCCTCAAGCTCGGCTTTCATCCGCTCGATATCGTTCCACGAGCTTCCCGCTCGCGTGGTGAGGAAATCATGCAACGACAATATATGTTATCGAACTTCAATAAGTAAGCATCTCAAAAAACGGCATTGGTAAAGAAATTACTGATCTAAACCAATGGTCAATAGGATATCAAGAATGCAATTAACCTCTTTTTTTGGGGATTTAAATATACTTTGGGTGACAATCTCATCACCAAGTAACATTGTTTTGCCTCCTGCTTTAATAAGGACCAATAATTTAATTTTGATTAATATATAAAAGAAAGCATAGAACAGATTAAGTATCTTGCACGGTAGGAGAAATAAATTTGTTTTTGACTATTTTGACTATTTTGACTGGATGTAAAGATTCCGGCCCAATGGCCGGAATTGTTTTATTGACGGATCATCAAACAGGCATAAATCTAAAGACTCGCTTATTTAGCATTTAACACTTGGTTTAATTTGGCTTCATCAAGCTGACGACAACGTTTTGCGACTACAATCGTTGCAACCCCATTGCCAATCAGGTTGGTTAACGCTCTTGCTTCTGACATGAAACGGTCTATTCCCAGAATTAACGCCAGACCCGCCAGTGGTAAATGCCCAACAGCAGAAATTGTTGCTGCCAATACAATAAATCCACTACCCGTTACGCCAGCAGCCCCTTTAGAAGATAAAAGCAACACCACTAATAGCGTTATTTGATGCACAATATCCATATGTGTATTGGTTGCCTGCGCAATAAATACTGCGGCCATTGTCAGGTAAATAGAAGTGCCATCCAGATTAAATGAATATCCTGTCGGGATCACTAAACCAACAACCGATTTCTGACATCCCACCTTCTCCATTTTATCTAACATCCGCGGTAACGCAGATTCAGAAGAGGATGTTCCCAATACGATTAATAATTCTTCTTTAATGTAATTAATAAACCGGAATATACTAAATCCGGTGACTTTCGCGATTGTTCCTAAAACAAATACCACAAAAAGAATACAGGTGATATAGAAGCAAACGATTAACTGCCCTAATTGTATTAATGAACCAATACCATATTTTCCGATGGTAAATGCCATTGCACCAAAAGCCCCCAAAGGCGCTAATCGCATTATCATATTGATAATACCGAAAATCACCTGAGAGAAACCATCAATAATATTAAAGATTGGTTTGCCTTTTTCTCCCAAATGATGAAGCGCAAAGCCAAATAACACTGCAAATAATAAAACTTGCAAAATATTACCACTGGCGAATGCTCCGATGACACTGCCCGGAATAACATCAAGCAAGAATGCGATTATACCCTGTTCAGCCGCTTTCTCCGCATATATAGAGACAGCTTTAACATCTAACGTAGCGGGATCAATATTCATCCCTGCGCCAGGTTGGACAACATTGACAACGATTAACCCAATAATTAAAGCAATTGTGCTGACTATTTCAAAATAGACCAGAGCAATAGCGCCTGTTTTACCCACGGCTTTCATACTTTCCATACCGGCGATACCGGTCACAACCGTACAGAAAATAACAGGAGCAATGACCATCTTGATTAATTTTACAAATCCATCACCCAATGGCTTCATTTCCTCCCCCAGCTCAGGGTAGAAATGCCCCAGCAGTATGCCGATAGTTATTGCGAGCAAAACTTGAAAATAAAGACTTTTTAGTAAATTTTTTTTCACTTATTAATTCCCTAATCCATAGTATAAAATCAGATTCTATTTATTCTTATTAGAACGGTGTGATTGTTGTTAAATTTATTCTATATCTTTTATTTACATAAAATATAAAGTAAATTTTCATTATTTTTTCACAAAAATTTAAAGTTAACACACAATTTTTTAAGATATAGATCACACAAATACACAATAAACAACCACATTAAGATGGCTGAACCAACGATTATCTCACAAGTTATTTAAAACCTCCTATTTAAAAATATCAGTAATTTTAAGCGTTCTTGTTTTTTAAGCTATTAAGTATTGGTATGAAAATTAACAAGTTTTTGACACGCCGAACGTTTTAAGAACAATTTAATTACAAGAAATTATTAACTATAATTGCATAGCCTGGTTGCTCTGTTACAATTTGAACAACAATATCCCATAACATGCACAGCATGATCTCAATACTCGAAGGAAAACTATTCCCATCATGAAATTAAACAACCCGTTAAATCATCATATACAGACACCGGAAAATCCTGTCTCTTCCACGCCGATTGTATTAATCCACGGGTTATTTGGTGATCTGAATAATCTTGGGGTCCTAACCCGTGATTTACAGCAATATTATCCCGTTATTCAGGTTGATGTACGTAATCATGGTCTATCTCCATGGGCAGATAACATGGATTACCACGATATGGCACAGGATATTATTTCTCTGCTGGATCATCTGCAAATTCAGTCCGCCATTATTATTGGTCATTCAATGGGCGGCAAGATCGCGATGACAATGACCGCCCTGGCGCCAGAACGGATAGAAAAAATCGTTCTTATTGATATAGCGCCAATCGCCTATCAGGTTCGCCGCCATGACCAGATTTTTACCGCATTGAATAAAGTGACGAAAGCCGGCGTTAATACCCGTCAGGAAGCCATCGAAATTATGCGGGAAGATATTCAGGAAGAGGGTGTTATTCAGTTTTTACTGAAATCATTCCGTCAGGGGGAATGGAAATTCAATTTGCCGGTATTAATCAATCAATATGAGAAGATTATCGGCTGGCAGGAAATACCGGCATGGCCTCATCCTGCTCTGTTTATTCGCGGCGGTCTTTCTTCTTATATTCAAGAAGAGTACCGGGATGATATCGCCAGACAATTTCCACAGGCTAAAGCCTGGGTTGTCGCCGATTGCGGTCACTGGGTTCACGCAGAAAAACCAGACGCCGTTTTAAGGGCAATTCACCATTTTCTCAATATTGATACGGAATAATGCAGGCAGTTAATTCGCGATAAATATTGGCTCACTTTCTGTGAGCCAATATTATTTTATAATTTTTACTTTTATTATAAAGCGTTAATTAAGCAAATTTCCCTTTTCCAATCGTGGTATCTGTCCACGCCGTGGTAATCGCGATTTTTGCCTTACTGTCCAAACTCTCAATAAAACCATTATTCCCCGCTGTCGGGGAAAAACTGCTCATGAATGATGAGTACGATTCCCCCTTCCAACCCGCCATCATTTAGCCAGTCCGATTTATCCTTATCCAAAATATTAATGAGAAAACAACCCATATTACCGGGTCATAACCAAAATCACCTTCTTATCAGTGATGACATTTTCCACAATCAAGCAAAAATGCGTGATACAGATCACAAAAATAAACAAAAACAAAATTATTTTGAAATTATCATCATTGATTATTAAATGATTAATATTAATGTGTTTTTTATATGATTCGTAACATTATAATAACATTGGTCTATTTTTTGTATAAAAATATAACGTTTTGTTTTTATTATTATCTTATTTAATCAACCCCCAATTTAGTTGCCTGGTTGATTATCAACCGAAAACATTGATCGCTAAGTTAAATTCATGGTTAATGCTGCTTCGAAATTGCGGGATAGAAAGACAATGAAAAGCAGTATTTTAGTGTTTGCGGTTTTTTGTAGCGTGATGCCAAGCAGTCAGGCCGCAGACATTGCAGATCAACAACTAATCCATCAACAGGCACGTCAGCAAGCGCTGGAGGTTCAATTGGCACCACCGCCTGCGGATGTTCGCCTGTCTGTGCCCGACATCCACATTCCCATGTGGAAACACTTTGCAGGCGGAGGGCTGGGCTTCAACGTGTCCTGGCAGTGTTAGTTCAAACTCACGGTGCTACCGGTGCGTCGCAGAGGTCAAATGTGTTAGCGGAGAAAAACAATCATGAATAAGCATTTATATCGTATTATTTTTAACCTATCCCGGAATATGCTGATGGTCGTGCCAGAGATTGCGGGCACCGGGCCAAGTAATACAGCACGTCGCCGGGGTCGGCCATCCGCACAACGTCTTGTTTGCCGCCTCACGACGCTACAGCTGGGTTTATTGTTAACCTTCGGCAGTGTTTCATTGACAGCACAGGCGAACATCGTGGCGGATGGACAGGCACCGGGCCATCAGCAACCGACGATTATCCACAGCGCCAACGGCACGCCGCAGGTCAATATCCAAACACCGGGTGCCGACGGGGTTTCGCACAATACCTACCGTCAGTTTGATGTGGATAAATCAGGCGTTATCCTCAATAACAGCGCTAACCCCACTCAGACGCAACTCGGTGGGATGGTGGCCGGTAACCCCTGGCTCGCCAAAGGGGAAGCGAAAATTATCCTCAATG
>NZ_PUJU01000065.1 GCF_011189505.1 Photorhabdus tasmaniensis | reverse complement strand
TTGAGTTACATTACCTTCCTCCCTATAGCCCCAATTTAAACCCGATAGAGCGATTATGGAAGGTCATGAATGAACATGTTCGAAATAACCGTTATTTCGCTGATAAACATGAATTTCGAGACAAAGTGTTCAAATTTTTCACCACAACGCTACCTGATATAGCGGACTCGCTGATGTCTAGAATTAACGACCATTTTCAGGTACTAAAAACTGCATCTTGAAGTTTCTTGGGTATATATAATCAAATAAATCGAGTCTAAATAAATGAATCTAACTGACTTAAGAAAATTAATATTAAATAGCGGGTTCACCTTAAAAGAATTACTCAAGATAAAAAGAAACTTTATTATTCTATATAAAGATGATCCTGATACTTATGATAAATACCAAAGTAAAACGGATTGTTTTTGTCAATATTTGTTACTTATAGGTGAAGAAATCGCCACACCATTAATATATTCAACACTAATTAACTTATTTATAATATCAGGGATGTTTTTCAGTGGGCAAGCATATGGAATTCCATTGATGACTTTTGTTTACTTATCAATAACAACATCAGCTTTATTTTATTTCAGCTACTCTGTTAATTGTAATTTCATATTAGGATTAAAATTAGCAACATTTTATATTCGCTTTAAAATAAAAACTAAATTTCAATCATCATGAAGTTTATATATGTCATCTATCAAAAGTTTAAATTTACATCCACCACTTGATACTTTAATAGCTAAATAAATGAACTTAACTGACTTAAGAAAATTAATATTAAATAGCGGATTCACCTTAAAATAATTGCTTAAGATAAAGAGAAATTTTCTGATTCTTCATAAAGACAACCCCTACATTTATGATAAATATAAAAGTAAAACAGATTGTTTTTGTCATTATTTATTGTTTAGAGGCGAAGAAGTAGCCATGCCAATAATATATTCAACACTTATTTGCTCATTCATAATATTAGGAATGTTTTTCAGTGGAAAAGCATATGGAATTCCATTAATGTTTTTTGTTTACTTATTAACAACAACATCTTTTTTATTTTTATTCGGTCATTCTATTAATTTCATAACAGAATTAAAATTATCAATACTTTACTTCCGTTTTAAAATAAAAACCAAGCTAGAACTTTGAAGAAGTAGACAGCGTTAGGAAGTGCCGGAAGTGTTTTAACTATACCAAAGTAAAGCTCAACATAAGCACGTTGATTATAACTCCACCAAACGGAGGAGCCCTGTAATTTACAACCCTAACAGGTGACTGCCCAATGTTTTTCATAAGTCAATCCGTGCAGTAAAAGGAATACGATAAACGAATTTATCGTATGTGAGATCTTATTCAACAAAACCGTGGGATTTAATACTTGCCAGCAATCAATGCGGGTTATTAAATTATCCTGACAATTAAAACGGCAACACAATATTACTTTCAGCTAGCAGTCCCATATTGTTATACGTAGCGCAAGCCGCATCCACCAGATGCATAGCCAGCGCCGCGCCGCTGCCCTCTCCCAGACGCATGTCCAGATGCAGATAAGGCTCCAGTTGCAAGTGCCGCAACGCAATGATTGATCCTTTCTCTGCCGATAAATGTGAAGGTATCAGGTAATGACGAACATCAGGAGCAATACAACAAGCGGCCAATGCCGCCGCGTAAGAAGGAAAACCATCCAGAATCACCGGCAACCCAGCCGAGGCCGCACCAAGCATTACGCCCGCCATACCCACCAAATCATAACCACCGATCTTTGCCAATACATCAATGCCATCTCTGGCATCAGGCCGATTGATTTCAATCGCCTGTTGCACAACCGCCATTTTATGATGCAAACGTTCACTTGGAAAATTAGCCCCAATACCTACAATCTGTTGTGGATCGTGGTTCGTAAAAACACTAACCACAGCCGCCGCCGGGGTGGTATTCGCCATACCCAATTCACCCACACCAAACAGTTTCACGCCATCTGCGGCTTGTTCCAGCGTCAGGTGTGCGCTTGCCAGCAACAGATTTTCCGCTTGTTGACGGCTCATGGCCGGTCCATAAGCAATATTGCCACTGCCACGCCCTGCCCTCATGTCCACCAGTCCCGGCAACGGATCACTGTCAATCCCCACGTCCACAACTTTAACCTCTGCACCCACATTCGCCGCCAGCACGCAGACACCGGTGATCCCTTTCATCATATTCTGGGCATGAATAGCCGTTGCTGATTTGGGCGATATGGTGACACCTTCGTCATAAACCCCATGATCAGCCACCATCACAATGATTTGTTTACGATCAATATGATGGCCCGATAATCCCCGCATTCCGGCAAGTTGAATCGCCAGATGTTCCAAACGCCCAAGGCTACCTGTTGGTTTAAGCAATCCATCCAATCGGGTAGCAGTACGCGCCATAACCTCGCTATCCAGCGGCACAATCGCACTAATGATCGATGAAAATGAGATTGATGAAGGTGTTTGCATGGTGTTATTCCCGCGTCTCAGGTTGCCAGCAAGCCCGGCTATTAAATGTACGCAACGTAGTAAATCCATGGTGGATTTCTACTACGCTGTATGCACCCTGTTCAAAATGAAAGTGCCACATGGCAGAAGGCGGCATAGCCAGCAAACGCGCCAATAACAGGCCAAGTACACCCTGATGAGCCACCAACAACACATTATCCTGACTGTCCTGTTTCAGCTGCTGCTGCACCACATTTTCTATACGTGCAGCAAATGCAGGAAAGGTTTCACCACCGGTAGGAGACGCTTGTTGCCAGTCGGCTAACCAAACAGCCCAAGCTTCCGCGTCTTCATATTGTAAATCGTGATGGTGGCGCATTTCCCATGCGCCAAAATGCATTTCATTGAGTTGCGTATCGATACTGGCCGATAATGTGCAGTCTACCAGAATAATCTCCGCAGTATGACGCGCCCGCCGTAACATGCTGCTTGTCGCTTGCGAAAATGTCACGGCGGATAGATAACGGGCTATTTGCCGAGCCTGATTTATCCCCGTTTCGGTGAGTTCCACATCGGTCATACCACAGAAAACACCGCTCAAATTCGCTTCCGTCTGACCATGCCGAACCAAAAATAGTCGCATCAACGTGGCTCACAATAGCGCCAGTAAAAACACCAGCTCCCCAATTTCCACTGATGCACCAAGGGTATCTCCGGTCTGTCCCCCCAGACGACGATGCAAATAAATTGCCAGTAATCCAATAACCAACAGCGTGATCACCAATGCCAACACACCAGGCACTCCAGTCAGCAGAGCAATCAATACCATCCCACTCAACAATGTTAACGCTGCCTGATGACCATTAACCCGGCCAATATAAAAATTCCCCAACCCGTTCCCTTCACGGGCACAACGTTGGCGATACATTAACAACACAATCGCACTCCTGCCCGCCACTGACGCAGCGATTAAGGTCACCAACATCGGGACGTCACGCAGAGCCAATTCGCTCACCACCAGCACTTTCGCCAGAATAAGGAAGATCAACACCAGCCCGCCGTGAGTTCCCAAACGGCTGTCACGCATAATCTCCAGCATTCTTTCCCGGCTACGTGCGGAAAACACACCATCACAGGTATCCGCCAAACCATCAAGATGAAGCGCCCCCGTTAGCAATGCCAGCACTAATACGTAACTTAATGCCGCCAGCGGCACACCACACCAAGGCGCAAGCAGGGTAAAAATAACCGCAGCAAGTGTACCGACGATCACACCGACAAATGGAAAACCGGCAATACCACGCACGTATTGATCCATTTCCACGCCCTGTGTCCAACGTGACGGAACTGGGATACGAGTCATAAATTGCAAGGTGGCAAGAAACAGACGCAGATTCATTTAATTTTTACCTCAATCCCCGAAACCATCAGAAATACCTCACTGGCCGCCGCCGCCAGCCGCTGGTTAACTCTTCCTGCGATATCACGGAAATGGCGCGCCAGTCTGTTTTCCGGCACGATGCCCATACCCAGTTCGTTAGTCACCAGATATATCGGTGAAGTCACGCCAGCACAAGCCGCTAACAGATCGCTAATTTGCTGCTGAATCTCCACCTCCAATACAGCAAAATCCATCTGTTCAGGTGAAGTCTCTCCGGCCTGATCAAATAATAGATTGGTAATCAATGTCGTAATACATTCAAGAATGACCGCTTCTCCCGGCTGGGTTTGCGTGGTAATGACCGCACCAAGATCACGATAGCCCTCCCATGTACGCCAATGGGCTGGCCGGTTTTCACGGTGCAGTCGTATACGTTCAGCCATTTCGCTGTCTGTCACCACAGCAGTCGCAATATACAACACCTGCTCACTGGCTTGTGCCGCCAGTTTCTCCGCCAGCACACTTTTACCACTGCGAGCGCCGCCGGTAATCAAAATCACGGTACCGAACCTTGTTGATGGCTTTTCATACACTGATAAATTCGTTCTATATCCAGATGTTCGCGCATGGCTTGCGCCAAAAGGTCAAACTGTGTCTGTTTGTAGTCGGTATAATCCAATGTATCTCCCTGATAAGCCATCAATCCTTTGCGCTGACGCAAAGCATTAAGCAGAGCACGAGTAAAATGAGTACTATCGAACAGGCCATGAATATAACTGCCCATCACACTACCCTCCCGATTGACCGCACCATCAAACCAACTGCCGGATTGACCGTTACGATCGGTAATACAGGCAAACGGTGTTGCATCCGCCCCCAATAACGAACTTCCCATGTGAATCTCATAACCACGGACGGGTTGTTCAATGCAATCTGATAACAATCCCGGCAACGCCACTAGACAGCTACCGTTTACCCTGGTTGTCACTTTTTCATGGGCAAACCGGGTTTCCACATCCAGCAATCCAAGACCATCCATCTGGTCAATACCTGATTCCACTCCATCGATAATTCGCTTCCCCAGCATTTGATAACCGCCACAGATACCGATAACCGGAATACCAGACTGATGTGCCGTCAACAGAACATCCACCAATCCGTTCTGTCGCAACCATCGCAGATCGCCCAGCGTGTTTTTGCTGCCAGGTAAGATAATCAGATCCGACGATTGCAACTCTGATGGTTGAGTCACATAGCGCAAGCGAACATCCGGTTGCATCGCCAGTGCGTTAAAGTCGGTAAAATTGGCAATATAAGGCAAACGAACCACGGCAATATCCAGCGCTTTTTCGGCTGCACCATCATATTTACCGGTTTGCAGCGCTACGCCGTCTTCATCTTCCAAGTCAATGTTCAGCCAAGGCATCACTCCCAGCACAGGCACCCCGGTTAAGGCTTCAATCTGTTCAATACCCGGCTGGAGCAGGCTGATATCACCACGGAATTTATTGATGATCACCCCTTTGATCCGTGCTTTCTCCTCCGGCAGTAACAGTGCCAGCGTACCGTAAATGGCCGCAAATACGCCGCCACGATCGATATCCGCCACCAGCAGCACAGGCGCATCAACCATCTCCGCCATTCCCATGTTGACAATATCCCGATCACGCAAATTGATCTCCGCCGGGCTACCGGCACCTTCCAGCACCATTACGTCATATTCACTAGCCAGACTGTGAAAAACTTCACAGATTTGCTGCTGCAAACGGGGCTTGTACTGGTGATACTCCACCGCATTCATGCTACAGGCCACTTTTCCCATCAATACAACCTGAGCCTTACAATCGCTGGTGGGTTTTAGCAATATCGGGTTCATTCGTACATCAGGTTCTATACCCGCCGCTTCCGCCTGAAAAATCTGCGCCCGCCCCATCTCTTCACCGTTAGCAGTGATACCAGAATTCAGCGCCATATTCTGTGACTTAAACGGCGCACAGCGATAACCATCCTGAACAAAGATACGGCATAATCCCGCAACCAATATGCTTTTCCCAACATCGGACGCCGTACCTTGCAACATTAAAGACAGACTCATATGTCATTTCCTTAATTATTACGCTGACGTAGCAGAGCAAAAAGTTGCTCCTCAGTTTTACACAATGGTAACCCCAGTTCGCTGTGGATCTTAACCAACCAAGGTTGCACCAGTCCAGCAGCCTGCAACTGTTCATGTTGCAGAAAAACCTCGGCAGTTTCACCGGCACAAACCAATTTACCGTGGGATAGTACGTACAGATAATCACAGACGTTGTAGATTAAATCGATATCATGGCTGGAAATAATCACCCGTTTTCCTTCTGCCACAATGCGTTCGATGATAGCGATCATATGTTGTCGGCCAGAAGGGTCCAACCCGGCAGTCGGTTCATCCAACAGCAGATATTCCGCCTCCATCACCAATGCCCCCGCTATCGCGACTCGTTTTTTCTGGCCATGACTCAGATGTTGGATCGGCTTATGACGGAATTCATGAGCGTCCACCAGCGCCAGTGCCCGTTCAACACGCTGCGCAATCAGCGCCTCATCAATGCCAAGATTACGTAAACTGAAAGCGATATCACTGTCAATATCGGTATAGAAAATTTGCTGTTCCGGATCCTGAAATACCGTCGTCACCCGCTGGCGCAAGGCCCGCAAATGGGCTTTACCATAGCCGATAGGCTGGTCTTGCCATAAAACCTCACCCTGTTGGGGACGCAGAATGCCGCTCAAGTTCATAAACAACGTGGATTTGCCGCAGCCATTTGCCCCTACCAGGCCAGTAACGGCATGTCGGCTAAAATCCATGGTCAAATTTTGTAAGATGGGTTCATCCTGATAACTGAAACTTAACTGTCGGGTCGCTAACATCGGGATCCTGTCCTTACAGGTGAAAATTCCCCTGATAAAGTTTGATATCCAGCGAAACAATCATTTGCTGATAACGGATCATCACACGTGTAAATAGCATACTCACTAACATTGCCAGTGAACGGTAGCCACTTCCCAACGATGTGTAACCAAACCGCAGGGATTGCGCACGATGGATCGCCGCCGCCTCATCAATAAAAATAAAGATAAAACGCCAAGTCAGCAGGATCTGTTCCGTTAATAGATCCGGGACATGACAACGTTTCAACAGTTGGATCAATTGTGGAAACGGGGTATTAAGCACAAACCAGAAGGTAGCCGCCAATGCTGCCAGGCTACGCCACATTGTCTGATTGGCGGTTATCAGCCCTGCTTTATCAATCCCGAACCAAAACTGCCCTGCCTGAACGCCCCACCACAGGGCGTCCGGCTGACGGGAAACCGATAGCACAATGGCTATCAGTCCCACCAATAAGAATGATAACGGTACAGATAACCAAAGCAGATAGCGACGTGGCCCGATCCGTAACAGATAACAGGTCAGCGCCGCAATCACCAGCAATAGCAATGCCTGGTAGCACGGCGGGCTGATCATCGCCAGTAGCAGAAACAAGCCATAGAGCACCAGTTTTGCCATCGGATCAACCCGCCGCCAGCGGCTTTGATAACTTAGTCGATCAATTCCCAACATGCTCACTGCGCTTACTCCGGTAGTAACCCAGAATATAGAAGATCACCGCTGCTCCTAATGAGCCTTGCAAGGTGAACAGTAAACTTTCAATCTCTCCGCTGGCCGGCTCATACAGCGGCTGAAACCAGGGTTCATAGTCTGGAGCAGTGACCTGAATCAGCGCTTCTGCTTCTCCATCAGCGCCGCCATATTCGCCTCCGTGGTTAATAAAGAACGGCAGAATAACCAACGCGATTAACACCAACAGCAAGGTAATGGTCTTTTTCATGTTAATGACTCCTGACGTGGATAAGATGACGTTTAGTTAACTGATCGTAAATCAGTACGGTGAGTAAACCTTCAGCAATTGCAATCGGGATCTGAGTCAGGCAGAACACACTCATAAACTTAACGATAGAACCACTAATACCGAATTCAGGCTCTGGGAAAGCCACCCCCAACTGCACCGATGTGACAAAATAGGTCACCAGATCCGCGATCATGGCACAGAGGAACACGGCAACATCACGCCGGAAGCCGATTTTATTGGCCAAACGCCAGACCCAATAACCCACAACCGGACCAAGCACGGCCATTGACATACCATTAGCGCCAAGGGTTGTCAGACCACCATGCGCCAGTAGCAACGCCTGAAATAACAGTACAATGACCCCAAGTACTGCAACAACCGAAGGACCAAATAAGATCACCGCCAGACCTACCCCAGTCGGATGAGAGCAACTACCCGTAACTGATGGAATTTTCAATGCGGACAGCACGAAAATAAATGCCCCGCACAACGCCAGCAGCACTTTCTGGTTACTGTCATCACTGACAATCTGTCTCAATCGTACCAACCCCATAAACAGACAAGGCAAAAACAGAACCCACCAAGCCAATGCCCAAATCGGAGGCAGAAAACCTTCCATTACGTGCATGGCAAAGGCTTGCTCCGGCACCAACATCAACAAGACTGCCATTGCCAACCCGGTCAACGAGAGTTTCTTTAGCTGTTGTTCCATAATTTACTCCTTGGTATGCCATTGTTTATTCACCAAAATGGTGGAGAAATAGGGTAGCGGCTGATCGGCAGCTACCTGATCCAGACAACGCCAGCACTGCTCACCCGGCAATGAAGCATCTGCCATCAGCAGGGCATGTTCGAATAAATTCAAGCGTGCCAACAACGCACGTACGGTGGCAAAACGGTTATAAACTTTCATCAGCACGACACAATCATGGGTTTGCAATGCCTGTTCCAACTCAGCTTCCGGCGCAGTACAGGACATGACCGCCATTGATTGCTGCTCCATGGCAAGCGGCAGTACGGCTCGCGCGGCAATAGCGGCAAAAGAAGTAATACCCGGCACAATTTCCAGCCATTCCTGCCTGCCAATGCGCGCCAGCAAAAAGACCCAGGTACTGAACAGCATTGCGTCACCCAATGTGATAAACCCAACTTGCCGCCCCTGGGCCACTTCATCTTTCAGTTGTTGCGCCACTTCATCCCATACCGCCTGTTTTTCTTCGCCGTTACTGCTCATCGGGAAATGACAGGTGCGAATTTCAGTGTGTGGTAACAGGTATTCACGCACGATAGAGAGCGCCAGACTATCTCCGCCTTTACGCCCAGCGGGTGCATAAAGCACATCAAGGCGGGCGAGTATCCGGGCAGACCGTACGGTAATCAAATCACTGGCGCCAGGACCGACGCCGATGGCATAAAGTCTTCCCTTCATCACGCCACCTCCCGCTGATCTGACTGCAACGCGGCGTCCAGGTGTTGAACAAACATTTGGCGGATCAGTGGATTCTCGCCTAATCCCTGTAACCAGGATTGCGTGCTGATCCCAACGGCTTCCAACTGAGAACGCCAGGAGTCTGGCTCGTCTGATGCCATATCGTTGATTGCATGATCGCCGGCCACCAGCATTAACGGCATCAAATGTACCTTACGCACGGCCTGCCGCCGCAAGCGGATGATGAGATGGCCGATTTCCGGGTAACTTTCCACCGCCCCCACCAATGCCGGAAAATTAAGGGAACTCATCAGGTGATCAAGGCACGCGTAGACAGAAAACGCATGATGACAGGTGCCGTGGCCCATAAACACCACACGCTCATCCGCAGCCAGTGGCGGCATCTGATTTTCCAAGGCAATAAGCAGTTGTTGATAATCGGCAAAACTGTTAAGCAACGGGGTACCCACAACCAAACGTTGGAAACGCTTACTAAAGGCGCTTACTTCACTGACGATCTTCTCATATTCGTCACCGTTGATAACATGTAGGGACTGAATAGCCACATCTTGATAACCTTCATTGACCAAACGTTCCAGCGCCTGACGTGGGTTATCCACCTGTAGGCCATCACGTTTTTGCAATTTGCGGATGATCATTCCTGAAGTGAATGCACGATACAGATCACGATCAGGGTAAGCAGCCGACAATTGACGCTCACAAGCATCAATATTCTTTTGCCGAGTCTGCTGATAACTGGTACCAAAGCTGATGATTAACAGTGCTTTTTTCATTTTATTGCCCTCGTTATTCCTGCCATTGGGTCAGGTGTTGGACAAACTCATCCAGCGAACTAATCTGTTCTCCTTCATTCGTCTGTAAGGTCTGTGCAGGACGGCACACAACAATACAGGGAATATTGAGTGCCAGGCAGGGAGCCACTTTCTGTTGATATCCCCCCTCCGCACCGGATTCTTTCGTGATCACGACATCAGGGCGGCAAAACTCATACAATGCATGATTGAATTCAGCCGTGAATGGTCCACGCAATGCGATAATATGATCGACCCCCAACCCCAGCGTCTCACACTGAACCAGTACCTCAGCCGTCGGCAATACCCGTACCAGTAAGGTTTTTTCCGGCAGTAAGCGCTGATACAGCGCCAGTTGTTTACTGCCGGTGGTCAGCAATACCCGCGGCCCCAGAGTCCGGGCAACGTCGCAAGCGGCCTCCACACTATCGACTTTGTGCAACAACGGGTGATTCAGTAAGTCAATCTCACTGGGACGTTGATAACGGGTAAACCGCAGTGACAATTGGCGACAGGCTGCGATTACATTGTGAGTTAATGCGTCTGCATAAGGATGTGACGCATCAATTACCCAACCTACCTGATGCTGATCAAAATAGTGCACCATCGCCTCGGCATCCATTCGCCCCACCATCACCTCTCCCTGAATATCACCCGCCAGTTGCCTCCCGGCATCGGTAGCAACAGAGAGACGGTAACGCGCTCCTGCCGCGTCCAGTGCCCGGCAAATTAGCCGGGCGTCACTGGTACCGCCGAAAACATGGATAGCCGGATGGCTCATAGCTCATACCCCCGTGGTGTGATCATCAGTCCATCACGGCAATAGGTAGTATGATTGCCAACGATCACCAGACTGGTCATATCCACCGGTGAAAAGTCCATCTCGCCGAAAGTGGTAATCCATTTATCCTGCTTTTTACGCCCGGCGGCTTTTACCACCCCCACCGGCGTATGCGGATCTTTCCATGGGCTCATAAGTTCAAACGCTTTGGCAAGGTGTCCTTCACGACCACGGCTGCGTGGGTTATAGAAACAAACAACAAAGTCGGCCTGCGCTGCGGCAATAACACGTTTCTCAATCACCGGCCACGGTGTCAACAAATCGCTCAAGCTGATATGACAAAAATCGTGCATCAACGGTGCCCCCAGTAACGTAGCTGCGGCAATACTGGCGGTGATCCCGGCCACCAGTTTGACCTCAAGATCACACTGTTGCTGGCAAACCAACTCGAGCACTAAACCGGCCATGCCGTAGATCCCCGCATCCCCGCTGCTGATCAACGCCACTTTACGACCGGATAACGCCAGATCAATCGCGGTTTGGCAGCGTTCAATCTCCTTACACATTCCCGTCTTAATCACTTCTTTATCCATCGTCAGATGTTTGACTAAATGGGTGTAGGTTTTATAGCCGACAATAATTTCAGCTTCGCGGATCGCCGCAATGGCATCCTGCGTCATCATAGATTCATTGCCCGGCCCAATGCCGATTACGGTTAACATAATTGTGATACCCCCAAAGTGATAGTGACGCCCTGCTGACGCAAGGTCCGGCCAACCAGTTTCCCTTCGCTCATCAACCAAGCAACAGGTTGTGAAACACTGCCAACCCCTACCGTCCGGCGGACAAAATCGGAAGCAGGAAAACGTTGCTCATGGCGACTTAACTCATTAACACTGAACAACTTAAACGGTACACGCCAACGCCGTGCAAGCTGATTCAACGCCAGCTCATCCTTCTTGATGACAACACTACCAATGGCACTCAGGGCCATCAGATCAAAATGATTTTCCGCCATTTGCTGTTGCAATAGCTCAACCAGTGTTTGTAACGGAGTGTCCCGACGACAGCCGATCCCAGCTACAACACGTTTCGGCACCAGCTTATAAACCGGCAGAGGCAGTTCGGGCAGTGGATCGCGCAACGTGACACACACCAGCACATCCAGTTCAGGCAATGCCTCCAGATGCTCTATCGGGACAAAACCACGGGTATCAAAATGTTCACGTTCGCTAAGTAGTAATTCATCCCACCACAGCCCGACTTTCTGACCACTGACCAGCATTTGGTTTACCACTTTCACCACATGGCGAAAATCCTGCATATCCGCGTTTAACTGAGTGGCAAGCGTATCCAGCGCCGCCACCCCGTTAATATCCGTAGCGGTAGTAATCACCGGATCGGCCCCCAGCCGTTCCGCCAGATAATGAGTCAATGCATTAGCTCCCCCCACATGACCGGATAGCAAACTGATAACATGCCGACCACCTTCATCAATCACCACTACTGCCGGATCATGCATTTTGTCGTTTATCAGTGGAGCAATCATTCTTACGGTGATACCCAAAGCCGCCACCACGACCAGCGCCGAATAATCCTTAAATGCCTCGCGCAAGGTGTCGCCAAAACTGCCATTAAAAGGAATAAACCCCGGCTCTAGCAGCTTTTCGCTGGTAAAACAGGTCAGAGGCAGATGCGCTCTCAACCTTTGTACCAATCTGACCCCGCCCGGTGTCAAACAGAACACCGCGATCGATTCATGCCCGGCGATATTCATGGCTAAACCCCGCATCGTAGAGCCTGGAATAGTGATATTCCTCTCCCAGGAAAGCACCAACCAGAATCAAAGCCGTCTTACGGATACCCGCTGCCCGTACCTTCTCAGCGATATCGGCCAACGTACCGCGCACGATGAGACTTTCAGCCCACGTCGCCTTGTATATCACCACGACCGGCGTTGTGACCGGGTAACCACCGGCTTGAAGACGCTCAACCACATGCCCCATCTTCTGCACAGAAAGGTAAATCGCCATTGAAGTCTGATGGGCAGCAAAGGATTCCAGCTGTTCCAACGGGGGGACCGGTGTACGTCCCTCAATACGAGTAATAATCAGACTTTGTGACACTTCCGGTACGGTGTACTCCACCCCTAACTGCGCCGCTGCCCCCAGAAAAGCACTGACGCCCGGCACCGAGACAAAACCAATACCGGCATCGGTTAAGGCTTCCCCCTGCTCGCGAATGGAGCCATATAATGAGAGATCGCCGGTTTGCAGCCGAACCACCAATTTACCCGCATGTACGCCATCCACCATCAGTGCAACAATTTGTTCCAGCGTCAGACTGGCGCTGTCATGGCACTCAGCTTCTGGCGGACAATATTCCAGTAATTCAGTGTTAATCAGTGAACCGGCATAAATCACCACCTGCGCCTGTTGCAATAAACGATAGCCTTTCAGGGTGATCAACGCCTTATCACCCGGCCCGGCCCCCACAAACCAGACTTTTCGAGGATCAAAATGTTCAGACATCGATCTGCTCCTTGTAACAAGAAATCAGATAAGTCGGATTATTCGGCTTGAAATAGTGGCCGCTGCCAAGTGATGCCAGAGTAGACGCTTGTAACTGTATGCACTCTAAATCACTTATCTGGCATGTCCGCAAATGTGCCAGCGCGTCATTCAGGTTATTCAGCAAAATGAACGTCAGCACCAGACGTCCACCGGGGTACATGTGATCCAGCGCCCAGTCGATCAGTGCCGTCAATTGGCCCCCACTACCGCCAATAAATACCGCGTCTGCCATTACATCCAACGTCAATGGGGCTTCTGCGGCTATGATCTCCACATTATGACAACCCAGCCGCTGACGATTCTCCCCGATCAACGCCAGTGCCGCCGGATTACGTTCAATAGCGGTGACCGTCAGCGCCGGGAATCGTAGCGCCGCCTCCAGCGCCACGCTGCCGGTACCCGCTCCCACATCAATCAACTGGCTGGCATGATTCAACTCCAACCGCTCCAATGCCAGTGCACGAACCGGCTCTTTGGTCATCGGTACTTTCTGTCCGCGTAAAAATTCGTCATCTCTCATAAGATCACCACCACGTTCATGTCATAGTCAGTCGCCACCGCTTCTGGCCGCAGACGGTGAATACGCTCATTAGGCAAAGAGAGGTTTTCACCAATAATCAATGTACGGCTCAGGCCACGCGCAATAATGGCCTCCGCAATTGCCCGCGGGCCGACGCGCCCATCAGTTACCATCGCTACTTTGTCGTGTTGCAAAATCCAGTCAAAATCTGGGGTACGCCCGTGACTGCTGGTCAGATAGATATCGTTCATATCCAGCGCCGCTTTGGCACACAGATACTGAATTGAACTGATACCCGGAATGATGCGCAGATCATCTGCGGTAAAATATTCAGATAACAATTTGCCGATGCCGTACAACAACGGATCACCGGACGCCAATACCACAATATGACGTGTACTGTTGTTTTGTAGCCAGACCAGCAAACTGGCAAGATCGGCATCCAATATGCGGGTTTCATGGGTGATACCGCTAAATATTTCCAGATGACGCCTGCCGCCGACCAGTACCTCCGCGTCAGAGATATAGTGCTGGGCCTGTGGCGTCAGATATGCCGTATCACCGGGACCAATACCGACAACAGTGATCATCTCATCTCCTCCAAAATGTCATTCAATGGACGGCTGGTGCCGAGGATCTGATTATCAAAGGAGAACATAATGGCGTCACAGCGCGGTGGGTTAACGGCAAAACGCAACATCTCGCTCATCCGTTCCCCAATTCGTTCGGCAATACGGTCATAAACCGCTTGCAAGCCATACTCCGCAATCAGTTCCATTGCGGCTTCCGTGGTATCGCAGCGATTCACCTCCAACAGAAGTGCCTGCGGTGCCCCCATCAAGGCCAGATAGGCAATCAATGTTTCTATGCGGCCATCAGCAATGTGACTGTGAGTATGAAAAATCCCTGCGGCCACCTTCACCAGTTTGCCGGGATGCCCGACCAACATGATATGGCGGAAGCCAAGCCGAACCGCTTCCTGCAACATGTAGCCGACAAAGTTACTCATCGTCACCACCAGCTGACCATCAAGCTTCAATTGCTCACGGACAAACCGCTCGCCGTGATTGCCGGGAACCAAAATGACTTTCTCAGCTCCCGCTGCACGTTTCATTTCCAGCTCGATCGCCAGTGAACGTTTCCAACTCTCCTCCGACATTGGCGTGACAATACCGGTGGTGCCAATGATGGAAATACCGCCAAGTATCCCCAACTTGCCGTTGTAGGTTTTCTTTGCCCGCTCTTCACCTTCCGGTGCAAAGATCTCCACTTCCGCTCCCCGCATCGGGCCAATAGCCTCCCGCACCGCCGCCTCAATAGTCTGACGTGGTGTACGGTTAATGGCGGCACTGCCTACCGGCAACCCGACACCTTTGCGGGTAACCGTACCAACACCTTCCCCGCCGCTCAGGTGGATTTCACCGTGATCGCAGAGAGTGACACGGGCAAAAATCAGCATGTCATGAGTCGCATCCACATCGTCGCCACCATCTTTACGGATAGCGGCAGTAGCCTGTTGGCCTTCAATCAGTGGCTGTTCGACGTTAAGGCGCAATGTCACGCCGGAAGGGGTAACAATAGAAACATGGTCAATAACTTGCTGGCGCAACACCATCAATGCGGCAACCTTGGCGGCGGCAGTGGCGCAGGAACCGGTGGTATAACCTTTGCGATACTGCTTACCGTTATGCCAGATGCTGTCTAATTGCATCGTATCGCTCATTGTGCCTCCTGCAACCGGTACAGAATGGCATTGATAATCGCCGCCGCGATATTGCTCCCACCTTTGCGGCCTGCGGCTGCGATATAAGGCAATTCGCTTTGCATCAACGCCGCTTTCGATTCTGCCGCGCCGACAAATCCGACCGGTACCCCGATCACCGCCAATGGTGAAGCCCGTCTTTCCAGCAAGCGGAACAGCGCTGTCGGAGCATTACCGAACACAAATATTTTGTCGCCTTCCTCAGCCAATGCGACATCTACCGCGGCCATAGAACGGGTAATACCCTGCGCTTTCGCCATCGTTACCACACGCGGATCACTGATATAGCAACGGCACTCACAGCCCATTTGCTGTAACAACGTTTTGTTGATACCGGATTGAGCCATTGTGGTATCGGTATACAAGATGCACCCCCGGCGCAGTGCCTCAGTAATACGGGTCAGCACATCCGGTGCAAACCACAAAATATCCAGCCAGTCAAAATCTGCGGTGGTGTGGATCACCCGTTTAATCACCGCTTCCTGCATCTCATCAACAAAACGATAATCGGGACGCTCACGGGCAATAATGTCACCAATGATTGCAAAGCTATTCTGTTCAATTTGCTGAGGTTTTTGGAGATAGTTCATATTCATTGCCCTTTTCTAAGCTATTCCGACCAACAGTAAATGCAGCAACGCAAACAACAGTAAGGCCAGTTGCGAAGCTATCATCATCAAGTGGATACTAAGCGGGATATCCGTCAGCGCGATTTCACGGCGTTCATCACCAATCCAGGGTTTATCTACCCGTTCACCAAAGTAGTCATTCGGACCACCAAGGCGGATACCCAAGGCACCCGCAACCGTCGCTTCAGGCCAGCCACAGTTGGGACTGGCATGCTGATAACGATCACGCCAGCCAATACTCAGGGCCTGACGAAAATCAACCCGGATAAACCAGGCCGCCGCACTCAGCAACAGCCAACTTAACCGCGCCGGTAACCAATTCGCCAGATCATCCATACGGGCCGAGACATATCCAATCGCACGGTATTCCGGCGTTTTGTATCCCACCATGGAATCAAGGGTATTGACTGCTTTGTAAGCCATTGCCAACGGCGCACCACCAATCATCAGGAAAAAGAGTGGCGCAATCACACCGTCAACGCTGTTTTCCGCCACTGTCTCCACCACCGCCCGCGTGATTTGCGGCGCATCCAGTTGAGAGGTATCGCGCCCGACAATCCATGACAATTGCTGACGACTCTCATCCAAAGAACCCTGCTGTAACACACCATGTAGCGCCAAAGCCGCATCACTCAAACAACGGCCAGCCAACAGGGTATAAATCATCCACACTTCGGCCAACCAGCCAATCCAGGGATGAATGGAGTTCATCAACCATAAGCATCCCCAGCTCACCAGCCAGGTCAACCCAACAACGACTACCCACAACACGGCTCCACCGACTTTCAATGCGCGTTCATTGTGGCAACCGCGCCGGACAGCTCGTTGTACCGATGAAATCAGATGGCCGATCCAGCGTACCGGATGAGGCCAATGTGGCGGATCACCCAGCCAACTATCGAGCAAGAAAGCAGCAAACCAGGCAGCAAGTGTCACAATAGCCCCCTCGCAGACATCAACCAGCGATCAAGCAGACCAGGACGCTGGGCAAAATGGATATGAAGATAACTGGCCAGCGTTTGCTGTACCTGATAGCCCCCCGCCCATTGCTGTATTGCCATACCGTCACGCCATTTCGTACAGTCAAAGACCGAAGGGATCGAACTGATAAAATCAGAATAATGAAACTCGTGGCCCCGTAAAACCTCGCCCGCAGCGGCCAGCAAAGTGCTACAACGGGCTTGTGCCTGACAGTAACCGAAGCGCATCAGCCGCGTCCCCATACGGCTTTCTCCCGGCAAAAGGCCGGCCATCTGGTGACACTTCCCTTCTCCATCGGTCAACGACCTGCCAAGGTACATCAGGCCACCGCATTCAGCATAAAGGGGAACCTGACGATAATGCGCATCCTGTAAAGCGTCCCGCATGGCACTATTGGCAGCCAATTGAGCGGCATAGATTTCCGGGTAGCCACCGCCCAGATAAATCATCTGACAATCAGGCAGACGGCGATCATGCAGTGGGCTGAAACGCTGGATACGTACCCCTGCCCGTTCCAGCATTTCCAGATTATCCGGATAATAAAAGTTAAACGCTTCATCATCCGCCAACGCCAGCGTCAGGCCGTCAGCCAATGCGGGATCAGGCAACGCTGGCACCTCACCTTCCGGTGAAGCAGGACAATCACAGAGCGCCAACAGACGATCAAGATTGATATACGCTTCAACCTGTTGAGCCAACCGCTGCCAGCGGGCATCATCGGCAACCTGTTCCTGAGCAGGAATAAGACCCAGATGGCGGGATGGCAACGACACATCTTGCATAACGGGCAAACGCCCCAGCACCGGGACACCACAATAATGTTCAATGGCACGACGGATGAGTTCGAAATGGTTTTCAGAATTGACGCGGTTAACAATAACGCCCGCAATTGTCAGAGAGGGATCAAAACGACAAAAACCCAGAACAGTCGCCGCAACAGAAGTGGATACCGCCTTACCATCTACCAGCAAAATCACCGGGCATCCCAACTGTTTCGCCATTGCAGCGCTACTGCAATAATTCGGGTTCGTACCATAACCATCATACAACCCCATCACACCTTCAATGACCGCTACGTCAGCATGGCGCATATGCTGATTATAAAGACCATTTAAAGTTGCTGTTGGCAGCATAAACGCATCAAGATTGCGGGATGCCACACCACACACCGCGCTGTGCCAGCCGCTGTCCAGATAATCCGGCCCCACTTTAAACGGTTGGACAGCCAACCCGCGCCGCATCAACGCCCGCAAAATGCCAAGGGTAACCGTGGTCTTACCGCAACCACTCCCCGTACCTGCAATAACAAATGCCTTCTTGCCTGACTGTTGCATAAAAAATTCCCGATATATCGACCGAGAATAGGTGTCAACAAGACGTGCCTAACGCAGCATCAGCACTGCACACATCCATTGGATGACAACCCGCTTCCCTCCGAAGGAGTTGAATGTCTCATACCTGTCAGGTCGGTCTTCTGGCTTAGCGTCATCCTTCCCCGCCACCTTCCCAGTCATTCCGACCAGTGGCATCAGCGGAGTTGTCAGCATCACAGCAGCGGGGGCTGCGGAGGATTCTCACCTCCTTCCCAACCACACCATTGAGGTGCAGTGTTAACCTGACAGCGGTTTATTTTTAACGTAATCTATTTATTAAATTATTAGATGGCTAATGATATACATCCATTTCCATCACAATAACCTTATTAACCCTATTGAATTAAGATGCAAATTAAATATATATTCTTCACATCAAGAAGACGGTTGGATTTATTATTTTCGACGATAAATTTATACGATTTATAACAAAAACTACCGCCGATCTGATGACAAAGATAGTAACAACACCGCAGCAGATTAATCGTT
Source organism: Photorhabdus tasmaniensis (assembly GCF_011189505.1). Lineage (GTDB taxonomy): Bacteria > Pseudomonadota > Gammaproteobacteria > Enterobacterales > Enterobacteriaceae > Photorhabdus > Photorhabdus tasmaniensis. Next base: position 4,127 of record NZ_PUJU01000065.1, on the reverse strand, counting down.
GATCATAATCAACTATCTATTCACATCATATAAGCTTATGATGATGTTTGTCATAAAATAGCTTCTTATACCCTCAGTATAACCAAATCACAATGAGAGCTGCCGATGTTATTAGATACCACTGTACCCCGCATTCTTGGTGCCTGTTTTATTACTCACCGCTGTCAGAACAAGTCCGTCCGCTAATTCCATTACTTGCAGATATTGATAAATTATTTCCCTGGCCGGATAGCGGTAAAATAGAAAACCTGACGAGAAAAATCGCTACTTTGCCTGCGGAATTCCTGCAATATGACTATTCTATCCTGTTCGAAGGGCAAGGCACTATGCCAGCGCCGCCTTGGGGATCCGTTTATCTGGACAGAGAAAACTTGCTATTAGGCGAAAGTACATTGGCTTACCGGGAATTTCTGGCGAAACAAAATATGATCATCTCCAGTAAACAACGGGAACCGGAAGATCAATTCGGCTTGATGCTGCTGGCCCTGGTTTATATTTTGGAACAAGGACATAAACCTGCTACGCGTACCCTATTGGAACAGCACTTACTGCCGTGGGCGTATCGTTATCTGGCACTGACTGAGGAGGCCAAATTGGAAAATAATTTTTATCCCATTTTAGCCACTATGGCTATTGACTATTTGAAAACACTACAAACTGAACTGGAGTTGATGCCGGCAAAACTGGAATTGTTCCGTTAAAATTTTTATTATTCTGCAATAAATGCTCCGGATGGAAAATTAAGCAATTGCGAACAAATCTACATTCCTACGGAGCTTAAAATCAATTTAATCAACTCATCATTTGTATCATACATAATACCCAAAAACCCTCATAGTTAGCTTTCGTTCCATTGAACGTTATAGCCCTATTGCCGTATATAAAACAGTTTAAATGATTTTTATGTTATTTATTATTGGGTAAGGAGAACAGACGCAAAATAGAATGATTTCACACGTTAAGAAAAACTGTCTATTAATTCATAAATTAGTAAACATTAAATACCCCAAATAGAGGATTTATTAAAATCCCAAAAAAGTTTAGCGGTGATTTTCACTTCATTGAACGTCGGTTTCCTTTACATGGAAATATTAAAAATGTAAACAACCTGAGGTCATAATATGAAAAAAATATTTTTAACTACTCTTATTACAGGGATTGTGTCAACAAATTGCTTCGCACAAACACTCCCTGAAGGCAAAAATGAGCATATTGCTCATCTGCAATACAACACCAGCAACGAAGCTCCGCTATTAAAATCGACCGATCCGGGTGCAGATCGATTTAAACATGTTGGAAAATTAAGAACGAATGGCCTCTGTACCGCCACACTCATTGCCGGCTCAGAAAAACCGGACGCCAATCAACAGGCGCTTATTCTCTCCGCAGGCCATTGTCTTGACGATACCTTAGACACAAACGAAGTCATTATTGATCAACCTGCCGGTCCTGGTTGGACGTTTACACCAAATTACTTTATTGACTTGATCGATAGACATCAACCTGTTGATATTGATAAAGTTTTATACGCAACCATGAAAGGCGGTGACCTGGCGGTTTTCAGATTGAAAGCAACTTATGGAGAACTGGCAAAGCGTGGAATACTGCCGGTGACATTACAAAAAGAACTTAAGCCATCAGGTCAGGCGATTGAACTTGCTCATATCCCTGTCAATGGCGTAGAGAGTGATAAACGTTATCTGCGATATTCCGACTGCCACATTCTTGGAGAAACACCGCTCCTGTATGAACATGTATGGAATTGGACGCCAAGTGTTTCTGTTGATTGTGCTGGTGTTTCTGGCGGAACCTCGGGTTCGCCGGTCATATTAAAAAATCAATCCAAGATAATTGGCGTATTAAATACCACCGTCACGCCGGGTTACAGTGGTTGTGGGCTTGGTCGGCCATGTGAATTAGTCGATGATAAAGGTTACTCTCGCGAAGGCACCAGTTACTATATGCCTGTTAATAAAATTGCACATGCATTTACCCATGATGGAAAACTGGATTTAAATAAACTTGACGATGGCAAAGGGATCACCATTAGCGCTAGCGGTTCTCTTATTACCCAGAGTACCGTTAACGGCAACGCTGCCACATGGAATTTACGACTTGGTGAGAATGGTTTTGACAAAATCCGCTATAAAAAAGGACTTGCGAGTAATACCGATTGTTCAAACCCTAAAGGGTACAGCAAACCCTTCTCAGTCACTGAGCAACCGCTGGATAAACTCCAGACACCTTCGAAAGAAGGGATTTACACCATGTGCGTTATTGGACGACATACAGAAGATAAGCGCTGGCAGGATACATCCAACGCGTCAGTAAAATTACGTGAAATTGATAACACTCCTCCATCAATAAAACCCGCAATAAGATTAGTTTTTGAAGCGGATGACCGATGGGTTGTTAATCCCATATTTAATCAATGGGAAATTGTTGACTTACGTATAAAATCAGGTCCTCTGGAATCTACGAAATGTGACGATGACACGGGATATTCTATCTATAGAAGAATACCGATTTCTCTTATGAAGAAAGACTCCCCAGTACGTTTTTGTGTATATGGATTGGATCAGGCGGGTAATAAAGGCCCAATAAATTATCTTGATTTCGGTGTTAAGAAATAAGTTTTTAAAATCGGCCAGCGTTTGCTGGCCTTTTTTGTTTTTACGAAAATACTAAATGCTATCAATTAGAACACCTCTATTTTATTCAGATTTTATGTGATACACACCACCTTAAATAATATGAATAAAGATAAATACACAGATGATATCCCTACTTAATTAAAGAAATTATTTTAAATTTATAAAAAACCTATTTGTTATTATTTTCATAATAAATCATATCCACAAAAAAATATATTAACCAACACTTATCTTGGTTATTTATATATATATCAAAAAGTTATTTTTTTCATAAAAATAATACAAAATATAAAAGTACGAACTATACTTATAATTGTCATTACGATGCTAAAAATGCTCAATAACACTATTTAGAGGGTAAATTGTATGTTACTTGAAGAAATTCTCGGACTCGTCGATACAGATATAGAAGCAAGTGCAGGAACAAGAGATCCAGATATAGATATATCTGGATCATGGATTAATGAACTTCGCTCTACAATGGAAATTAAGCTGGATAAAAAAACTCAGAATTTTCATGGTATATATTGCAGTAGCGTAGGCACAGACGGAAGAGCTCATAAAGGTACAATTACAGGACATTTGCTCGGAGATCTCATCGTTTTTATGGTAAAATGGCATTCAGCGGCAATAACTGCATGGGTTGGTCAAGTGCCAAAAAGATCAATCAATGAAGAACACAAAATCACCACTCTATGGATGATGACCAGTAAGAGTAACGGATGGAATCCAATAAATGCAGGAGCAGATACCTTCGTAAGGAATAATCATAAGAATTAAATTCATCTTTTTATTTATACCCCCGCCTTCGTGTGGGGGTTTATTATTTTCCACATAGCGAAACCTGTTCTATTCCCCAAAAACTCATTTTTCGATCTCCACCAGAATATTTGATTATTAACTACAACGTGAATATATCGAGTAGTCATATATGATCGGGGATGAGTGTCAGAAAAATTATAGTAACTTTCACTAATCTGCAATCCCATATAAGCATGAGCGAAAAATAGACAGATAAGATTTATTGGAATGCTCAAGAGGTTCTGCGCATTTATCGCCAAATCATCTTTCAGAATACACCAGAAAATTGATGCTATGATAAATCATCATGCCACTCCTACCATGATTTGGAATGCGCCATAACCTACCAATATATGTGATTTATTTTGTCTATTTTTAACCCAAAAGAAGAGCATTATTTAACCGATCGCAATGCTGGCCTCCATAATCGTCATTTTTGGTTATTTATTGATCCACGAATATACCCGATTTTTGCCACTTTTAGTTCCGTTTAATGCTTTAGTAAGCTGCATTGGTAAAGATTACTGTCAGTTCATGGATTACATAAAACCTTGGTTTGTCGGAAACGGTGGCATTGGCAAAAAGTGCTTACCCAAAATCAGGCGGTGTTGTAAACGGGAATGTGGATGCCACTGGATATATTTCCGGTAAGGGTGTGTATGAAGCACCCGG
>NZ_PUJU01000064.1 GCF_011189505.1 Photorhabdus tasmaniensis | reverse complement strand
ATCACGAGTGGTGTCGTGAAGACGTTCAAGTTTGATTTTTTGTTCTGATGTAATAAATATTTTCATAGCGAGGATAATGATCTCCATTTCGGATAAAATCAAGCATCTTCAATGATTACGGGTATATGTCCTTTTCTATTCCCTGTCAGTTGATATAAAAAATGGCCCACCTGTTCTGTGAGCCACTTTTATTCTTATTACAACTTTCTTATTTTTTCTTTTTATTATAAAGCGTTAATCAGGCAAATTTCCCCTTGCCAATGGTGGTATCTGTCCACGCCATTGCAATAGCGACTTTCGCCTTACTATCCAGATTCTCAATGAAACCATTATCCCCCGCTGTCGGGGCAAAACTGCTCATGGCCTGAATCAAAGAATCAACCGCATTATCTGACAATGCAGTAAATTCTCGCTCTCCTGATACATCCTTATTACCCATTTGAGTCACTAATTTGGCACGATGACCATTAAAATAATCATAAAAGGTCACTGAACCCATTGATTCAAATATACTCTGAGCCGTTTTATCCTGAACAGGACGATTCACTGATAATACCAAATCGTATCCACTACGCTGGAACCACAGGTTTTGCCAGTCAACACCATTAAAGAGGATCATATCTTCTGTGTTAATATCGCTAACCCGGTTATCAATCACCTCTGTGCTGACCACAAAGCTGTCTGCACCCACGCCACCCTGGAAGCTGTTCTGATAGCCGCCCAGTACCAGCAGATCCTGACCCTCTCCGCCGTCAAACTGACTGAACTTCGAAATAGCCGCCGCTATCAGGTGATCATCACCTTCTCCACCGTTGATTACCGCATGGTAGCCCATCAGTTTAACCGTATCATTGCCAAAATAACCGTCGATCCGATTGTCATTACCAAACACCCTGGCAAAGTCATTGCCTTCACCCAAGTCAACCCGGTTGTTATTGCCGATGGTCACAGCATAGTCCTCACCTGCTCCGGTATCCACCCGGTTATAGTTGCCGGAGGTGACAACATAATCCTGCCCGTTACCTGCATCAATAAAGCCACCTTCACCAAAGACAAACGCCTGATCATTACCTTCACCCATAAAAACCTGGTTAATGCGTCCGGCCACCACGGCGGTATCATCACCATTGCCACCAAACATCCAGTTTTCACGTCCCATCAGAACGCCCATGTCATTCCCTTCACCACCAGCAAAGATGTTGGATGTTCCTAATGAGTAATAAACATCATCACCACGACCACCCCAGAAGTTGTTGTTATCGCCCAGATAGGCACCGAGATCTTTACCGTCACCACCCCAGTTGAAGTTATAATTACCCAACGACACATGAATATCGCCATCTCCTTGCAGATGACGACTGTTACGCAGGAAATCAAAGGTTTTTTGCCTCATATTGAGCAGATCTGCTGTTAGATTCTCTTTCAAATTGGTCACTAATGATTGCATCTCTGCTTGTTTATCTTTACTAAACATCGTTGCAAACAGGTTAGGTAAATTCAGCGAATTAAAGCCAAATGCACGTTCTGCTTTGCTATTAGCTTGAGCGCTATCACCGTTGATGCTAACCACAGCTTCTTGTCCCTGACTTTCATCAGGCGCTTTCTCTTTCAAGCCATGACTTTCTACAAATGTCTTGACTCCATTTTCTCCCATATTGATGCCAGCCTCCAAACTATCCAGCAATTTCTCTGGGTTGGTGAAGGCTTTCAGTTGATCACCGCTAAATTCCCTTATCACTTCCAGCATTTCTTTCAGAATAGCCTTGCCATCAACAGGCTTGCCTGTGCGGGAAACAATATGTCCATCTGCGGTGTAGTCCACACCAAAGATATCCGCTAAGGTGGTATCCTCACTCACACTAGCTAATCGGCCAAGCAGCTTATTCTGAAGCTGACGCGGTAAGTCCTTCGGATTATAAGTAAAGGTGGTTTTCGCCATACCCGTTGTCGAGTATTGCTGAGTCATCAAACCAAACAGGGAACCTAGGTTGGTATCCAAAATTGACTGGATGTTGTCACCGAACATAAAGTTCCAGTTACCGGTCGTAACCTGAATATCAGCACCACGCCCCCCAACGGCAAAGTTGAAAGCCAGCTGTTGATTGGCCTGACGGAATTTGTCTGCACGGCTTATTTTGCCCATCTCAATACTATTGCCATTTTCACCCAGCCACTGATTGAATTTTTTGTTCAGTGCTGATTCGGCGTCATACTGCAAGCCACGGCTGTTACGTTCATGTTGTGAGTCCAAATTAAGCAGTGTTTTATAATCTACGCTGCTGGTTTGGTCTAAACCAGACATATCACGCACAAACTTTTTCGCACCGACGATGGTCCATTGCTGATCTTGTGCCGCTAACCAATCCTGCTTTTCACCGGAACGAGCAATACCTTTCAATACGTCAGCAACATGGGCAGCACCATCAAATGGATTGACCAACGGTGGCGTTGGGATGGATTTATCCATCATCACAATCAGGTCATTACTACGACCTTGGTTGAAGCTGATATTACGGTTACCAATAAACATCTGCGCCCCTTCCAGCGCCTGATAGCCGCTAATATCAAAGCTATGTTTACTATCACCATGACCAATGTGAACCATCACATTGTTGTCACCGAAAGCCAGTGATTTAAAACCACCCGTCCCCACTTTAATACCGACGTTCGATGTACCCCAATTAAGTGCAGTAAACTCTCCGTCACCGACATTCACCTGGATATTACCGGCGTAACTGAGCTGACGATGCGAGTTATCGCTGGTGTTAACCTTTTTACGCTTCTGTGGCTCAATGAAAACTTCAGTGTTATCCGCAATCGCCCCTTTGGTAACCGAATCAGCCTCTGTGTAGCCTACTTTAGCGAAGTTGATATCGCTTTCAGCAATACCACGACGAACCTGTTCTGTATGCGTTATCAGTTTATTCTCGGCATTCCAGCTCAAGACGATTTTGTTATCAAGTAAGTTGTTAACCCATTGGTTATTTTCGTCACGAGTAAATTTACGGCCTGTTGCGTCAACCGCTACTTCGCTACTACGGGCTGAAACATCACTGCGGATACCCTGTTTATCCAACTCAGTAATAAAGTGATGAGCAAAGCCATTCCGCTTATCATCACTAATCAGTGAACAACCCACCAGGCTGATGTGATCGGGTTTGCTGATGGCCTTTTCGCCCAGCTTAGCGTTCTGATAAAACTGCGTTAATTTGGTCGCCAATTTATCGGCACTGTAACCACTCAGACGGATGTTATTCTGCTCTGACGTATCACGGCCATGACCAACAACCTGCCAGCGTAATTTGTTTGATAATTTAGACAGTTCGCCATAAGCAACCCGATATTTACCGTTGGCGTCAAGTTGAACAATCACGCTGGAATCCGGGTGTTTACCCGCCAGATTAGCTGCTGCTCTAGCAGCTATCGGGTCATCTTCCATCTGAAGAATGATCTGACCATCAAAGCGAGTTTCACGGCTATCAATCTGTGGAGTTACTTCCACCGTTTGCCAGGCATCAAGTGGTTTGTTCAGATGACTATCGTCGATAATAACAGGCGCTGTCCCTTTATTTTTGCCAGATAACCCATCTAGATCTTCCAACGCAGGGCGGTTTTGCGGTTTTACCACAGCATACTTCTGATAAAACGCCTGAGTTTCTTTAAAAGCATTATCCAGCGCTTGATTTACCCACACCTTACCCGATCCCCCAGCAATATCTGCCAGATCCTGATAATTGGCGGTATAACTGTTCAGTACCTGCTTACGCTCATCACCGGTTGCCTGTAACGCTTTGTAAACCACCAGACTTTCGTTGACGGAATGACCACCATCAAATACCAGAAATGCCAAGGTATTGAGATAGCTCTGCCCCTTCGGGAAGTCAGGCTGCTTACTAGCAATATAGTTATTGAGATGAACCATGATATTGGTCGAGCCAGACGCTCCTGTCACCACAGAATGGCTTTGTGCTAACGCATTACCCTCAAATGCAGTTTCCCGTCCGGGGATCAGGATCCGCCCCGCAGCAACTTTCCTGCCATACAAGAAGTCATCGTGCTGACCATTCACAGGCTGGTAAGGTAGCGCCGTACCATAATCGTTAGTCTGCTTTCCCGTTATTTCGACTTTGTACGTAACATCATTTCCAGCAGTGAGTTCAGTACTGGTTGAACGGGCTTGAGTGATCACATCCTGATAGAAAATATCACCTTCTCTCTTCCAGGCAGCGCTATCCATCCCCATCCCCCGAGTGGTCGCCATTTTTACCGCTAGAAACGGCACCTTAATCACAGAAAAACCATCATCGACTTTAGTCATCATGATCTTAAAATTGGCAAAAGTTGGTTCGTCCAGAAACGCTGTTAACTCAGGCACCCGGCTGAACCAAGGGCGAAAATCCTTATCAATAGCCTTAGCAAAAGCTTGCATCTTGCCGGCAATTTTCTGGTCACGTTCAGCACCTTCGGGATAAAAACCACTTATCCACTGTTCAAAATCCTGTACCAGAAAGTTACCTGTTCGTTCAGCGGTATCTTTCGCCTCCGGTGATGCCGTTTTCACCAGTTCATAGGCCAGTTCAGAATCAAAATGGCGGCCAAACAGGTTATCAATATATTGTCCAGTGGCCTTCTCTTTGTTGGCATCGGCCAACAGCTGTTGAGCCAGAGTGTGCAATTCAGGATGCGTTTTCAACTGGGTAACCGCATCCTCAAATAATTCTTTGGTTTTCTGAGGTGTTACTTGCCCGGTAAGCCAAAGTTCTCTAGCGCGTTCAATCAAAGGCTTACCTTCTGGGATAGCTTCTTGTTGTAATCGGCTGACGAAAACGATAAGGCTTTCGCTTTCGGTCTTAGGTGCATCCCGCTCCGCAGCGGAGTTAATCTGGGTTAATGGCTTAATTTGCCAATCAATGAGACGATTAATTTCGCTTTGCGCAATATCGCCTTTCAGGCCCACTACACGCCCGAAACCGTCAAAGGATACCTGCTGACCAAACTGTGGCACTTGCTCAGGTGGCACAGTGATACCCAAAATCCCGGCTGACTCAGCTCTCTGGGCCTGAATGTAAGCAACCAGTTCACCCATCTCAAAACGTAAGCTTTTCACCAATTTACTACGCTGAGCGAATTCTTTGGGGTCATGCTGCTGCCAATGAGCTAACGCGTTCTCAAGCTGCAATATATGCTGTTCATCAGGCTGTTCGACGGTACTGCTAAAAGCCTCACGTACGGCCACCAGCGCCTTACCAGGCAGATCGGTATTTATCGAACCAAGACGTCTTTTAGTAGAATCAATAAACCGTTTGTCTCCCTTACTCAGTAAGACAAGTTCCAATTCTTTAAGTACAGAAGAACGAGATTTAGGGTTATTTCCCCCTAATCCTTGCAGATCAATACCTGAAATCGTCGGTGCTTTTCTGGTTAACTCTCTGGGTTTATTTAAGGTTGATCCCACAGTGCCATCGGATGATGTTTCGGTAAACATTGACATGATCGCAGCACCGGTATTTTCTGAACGGATGTTCTTGTTGAGCTGTAACCGATTAATTGCCTGTTGTGCATTATTCAAGGCGGCCAAATCTTCTGCTGTTAATGTTAAATCTTCACTAATCCAGCCGTCAGCTTCAGTTTTTGATTTAGGATCAATATGGCTTTTCGATTTCACCACCTCGATTGGTGTATAAGCTTCTCCAGACAAACCGCTACCCGTTGCCCTGGCACGCTCTGGTTTAGCATCATCCGCCTGTTTCACGTCTTTTGCATTCTTCTGCGCCTGAGCCGCTTTATTTTCCGCATCTAAACTATCTCTTTCACCACGCTGTTTCGCCTTTTCATACGCGGTATTGGCGTCACTCTCTGATCTTTCTGCCCGTTGTTTCTGTAATAATGCTTCTTCTTTTCTCTGCTCTGCTTTTTTCTCAGCGTCTACAATATCTTCGTCTGCATTATCTATATTTTCGAGACTTTTCCCTAAACCCGCCTCTGATTTCTCAATTGCTGTTTTTACTGTTTCTCGTTTATCAATAACGTGCTGCTGTGCATCAGCTAATTTTTCTTGTGCAGTAAGTTTGGCATCATTTAATTTATTCTGGATATTATCCAGATATCCAACGGCAAACCGATTACGCCACTCATCACCTGATTTGCCATCATAATTCCCATAGTTATTAAACGCATCCATGCCTTGAGTCATGGAAAATAGTTCTTTTGTGACTATCCTGGACTCTTCATTTATTGCATCACGCTGTACTTGCCCATTGTTATTCAGCGCATCTTGATTCGTTGATTCTAGTTGGAATTGTGATTTTGAAATTGCTTTAAGCTGCTTATCTTTCTCTTGTTCCAGGAGCTGACGATTTATCTCAGCTTTTTCTTTATCGCTTAACGCATTTTGCGCGGCTTTATCCTGCTTCGCATGTCTGATAACCGCATCAGCTTGTGGTGATGCCTTATCCTGAGCTGAATTAACATTATTGCCAATCTGCAAGGCATTCTGGATACCCCCGGTATCAGGCGTCTCCACCGGGGTTATTGTGCCACTCAATTTGTTAGTCAGATCCGAACTAACTTCATCAATTTTATCCATCTGGAAACCATCAATGGCAGAAACTTCGGTTAAATTAATCGCGCCTCTACCTTTATTGGTCCCAGAAGTACTCGCCTCATCACCATGGATCAGATAATTAATCGCTTGGCTACCTTCCACATTTAACACAGTTTGTTTAATATTCTTAAACAGAGAAGAGAGATGACTACTTTGTGTGTTGCTCTCCGCAATAGAAAGACTGTAGAAATCACCATTACCAACCTTAATCGCCACATTATTGCGTGCATAGGAGGCATTAATCCCCAGACCATCACCAATATGAATATTGGCATTGCCTTTGCCTTTCATGATCGCAACATTGAGACCATTTCCGACTTTAGTATTGACGTTATATTCACCCCATACTGCATTGACTGAAACACCGTTACCCACCTTGGTATTCACATTCAGGTCACCATGCGTCGCAGTCACACTTAAGCCATCACCCACTGTAGTCGTGATATTAGCTTTGCCTTTCGCCGCGGTAACTTGCATACCATCACCCACTTTAGTAACGATATTGCCTTCACTCCACAAGGCATTAAAGCTGTCGCCGTTACCGACTTGAGTCACAACGTTGGCATCAGCTTTGGCAAGTACTACATTATTTCCGTCGCCTACCTTAGCAATGACGTTAGCTTTGCCCCAGGCTCCCGTGTAATCATCACCGTTACCAACATGGGTAATAATGTTGGCATCACCCTGAACGACGGTGACTTCTTGCATCCCCCCTACTTTGGTAATGATGTTCGCTTTACCTTTGGCGAAATTGTAACGGTCGCCATTACCAACATGAGTCAGGATATTAGCTTCACCCCAGACAGCGTTAACCCCTGTACCTTCCCCCACTTTAGTAATGATATTGGCTTTACCTTTCGCGAAACCAACGGTTGTGCCATCACCAACGTGTGTCATGATGTTACCTACATCGGAAATAAGCAGACCGACCGTAGTACCATTCCCCACTTTGGTCAGAATATTGCCTTTACCCAATAGCACGGCAGCAGTCGTTGATGCTCCTATATGAGTGACGACATTAGCCTCAGCCGCAGCCATAACGCCCATAAAACCCTTACCCACTTTGGTGACAATATTAGCTTTACCCAGTGCCAGCACCCCAGTTAAACCGTCGCCAGCATGAGTCATGATATTGGCTTGACCAAACATTGCCGCCAGCGTTGTACCGTCACCGCTCCTGGTCATCACGTTCAACTCACCGGCAAACAAACCAATACTTGTTCCACCTCCATCATGGGTGTAGATATTGGCATTACCCACCATTAAGCCGACAGTCAAATCATTACCCACTTTCGTCAAGATATTAGCTTGCCCGATCATAGCGGCAAATGTTTGACCATTACCGACATGGGTCATCACATTGGCCTCGCCTATCATTGCTGCCAGCGTCATGCCATTACCCACTTTGGTGGCGACATTGCCTTTGGCCAGCATCAGGGCAACACTCATCCCATTTCCAACATGAGTAAACACATTGCCGGCTGCGACCATCAGTGCCAGCGCATTGCCATCCCCCACTTTGGTAAAGACATTACCCAGACCACCCATCAATGCCCATACATCACCCTTACCAACATGGGTAAAGATATTGCCAGCACCCATCATGGCCGCAATTGCGGTTCCATCTCCCACTTTAGTAAAGATATTACCTGCTGCTCCCATGACCCCCAGTGTCTGACCGTCACCAACATGTGTCAGCACATTACCCATTCCAAGCATAATGCCTGTAGTGTCACCATTGCCTACTTTGGTCAGGATATTGGCTCCACCCAACATCACCCCCGTCGTACTCCCATTACCAATATGAGTAAGAACATTCGCACCACCGCCCATCACCGCAACAGCATCACCCCTCCCTTTTTTGGTCAGGATATTGGCACCGCCCAGCGCAATTGCGGTGGTATCTGATATTTCATTATCACCCGTAATATGCGTGATAATGTTGGCACCACCGAGCATACCGGAAACCAGATGACCTGCTGCAAGCTTGGTCAGTACATTGGCCCCTCCCACTAATACCGAAGAGACGTTTCCTTTACCTTTCTGGGTTATGACGTTAAAACCGCCCGCCCCTAACCAGTTCGCGCTACCATCACCTATTTGGGTGTGGGTGTTATACCCCCCCAACATGATAACCCGGCTGTCACCATGACCTTGATGGATCGAGATATTGCCAACCGCCAGAAGATGAGCCAGATACTGCCCGTCACCGATTCGAACCAGCACATTTGCCGCACCGCCGGCGTTAACATCCATTTCTCCACGCTGGTTTTGATGAACGAAAACATTCGCCAGACCGATACCCCGAAACCACAGGTTGCCCTCTTTACCACTTTTCACGATGACGTTGGCAGCACCTGCGCCTTCAAAACGCGTATTACCGAATCTCGAACTATGAAGAATAACGTTAGCAATCCCATCACCTTTAAAATTAACATTGCCACGTATCACACTGGATTTAATAACATTTCCACCCCCCACACCTCTAAAATTAACATCACCGGTGCTATCACCGATATTTGAAGATGATTTCACCAATTCCTGATGACTATATTCTTCAATATGTTCTAAATGCTCAGAGACACGGAGGACAGTATCGACTTGATATTGAAGGTTAGTTAGTAAATATCCCTTCGCCTCCATCGAGCTATAACCATTTGCAGGGGAAAAATCTTCATTGGCCAAATTACGGGTATGGTCGCCTGCTTTGTACCATGCACTGGCATAATATTTCAGCTCTCCGGTTTTAGGATCATTTTTCAACTCCACCATGACCACTTTGGTATATGACTCGACATATTTGGCATAGACATAACCATTTGATCGGCAATTCGATTTCACCGCTGAAACATCCAATACCAAACCATCAGAATGGATTGCACGCCCATGCATTTTTGCATCAATCAACGTGATATCTTCTGCTTTAGCGGTGGTTCCGCTGGCATAAGTTACCCATTGATTCTCCTGCAAATCTTCTTCAACAGTATGCTGAATAGTAACGGGTTGATAATGTTCAAAGATTAAATTAAAAAGAGAGTAATCATTATCATTGCTTATATAATCAAATCCATTCTCTAAAGAGATATCTTCCGTAGCAAGATTTTTGAGTTGATTACCATTTTTACGCCATGAAGTGGCGTAATAACTGAGTTTGTCGGTTTCAGGATCATTTCTCAGTTGAACTTTACTGATCTTAGTATACATTTCATCAGCAAACGCAAAGAGATAAGTATTAGGCTCAGTAGTTGATTTAATTCCTGTCACTTGCTGGGGTTTCTGGACTCCCATCTTCGCCGTTGTTAATACAATTTCTTTAGCTTTAGTGTATTCCAAAGCTTGACTATACGAATCGCTATCTTCACCTATTCTTGATATTTCATTGTAACCACCGGCACCGGAGAAACTGATATCACCATGAGCTATATCAGAATAAATTTTGTTATAACCACCTGCGCCTTCAAATTCGATATTACCGCGAGTCTGTTCATATTTATCTTTACTTTCTCGCAAGCGTTCTATGCGGTTTGATGCTCCGGCACCATGCAAGATAATATTGCCTTCTCTCCCTTTACGAATAATATGGTTATCAATCCCTGCACCTGTGAAATCAATATTACCGCTTTCAACCCGTGAGCTGATGCTATTTGCGGCACCCCCACCAACGAATTTCACATCACCGTGGCTTTTCTCATAATGTTCATACCAGTCACGGTCAATTTTGTTGCCAGCACCGACTCCGGTAAAATTTAAATTGCCCTGATGAGTTTCATGCCATAACTCGTTATAACCGCCGACACCTTTAAACGTCACATCACCGGATTGTCCTTTACGACTCAGGTTGTTATAAGCAGCGGCCCCGGAGAAATTTAGATTACCGCGACTTCCTCGGTGATCCATAGAAACACCGCCCGCCGCGCCAGCAAATGAAATATTGCCATTACCGTTTTTATCAATACTTTCGTAACCTGCGGCACCATGTACATTCAGATCACCGTCAATACTCACTATTTTTAAATATCCGGCCCCACCCTCTACGGCCTTATCGCCAGAACTGGCATAGATTGTTGCCCCTAGCGAACCAACAGTAATATGATCATCTCCTCCTTCAGCATAAATAACTCCCCCGACGCCAATAGCGACAATATTATTACCATCATCATCATCTTGATATTTCCCGGTAAAGAAATATTCTGTACTGCGGTTTGATGATTTCCCCATAAACAATCCCTTAATTTAATTGAGGTTAAATAGAAAACCACTGCATTTGGCAGATACAGCAGTTGTTTTTAGAATCTAATGTCCCGCGAACGATACAAACCCTCTGACCTTTCCACGGAAAAAAACAATGACAGCAATCAATCAGATATTCTTTTATATAATCTGTTCTAATTCAGGCTGATTGCTGTTTTCAGTCACTTTTTGGGCTATTATTTTTCTAAATAATGAAATAAAGAGCCCCCCCCCTCGTGATAATTGATATCCGAGAGGATTTATTCAAATTTTTTAAACATATTTCGCCCCCAAAAAGAAATTTATTCACAAAGATAACAAAAATATTAAGCTCAGAGACATAATGAGCTTATATCTATAAATACGGTTAAATGAATAAGTGGAATAAAATAATATAGGGCAAAAACTCAAAATCAATATTTACACATAAGAAAGTCTGTTTACCCCCCATATATTGCCCCATATCCCCACATTGATGCTAAAAGACAATAAAAACAGACTGTAACAATAACAAAACGTAACTAACTGCTTTAATTTAAATTATTAAATAATTTTTCCATAAATCAAATTAATAAGGCTAAATTATTAACATTTTTACATCAAGAATACAGGATATTTAACTTACTCATTTGAAATAAAACATCTATCGTAAGAAAATAACAGAACACATCCCGCAGTCTTATCTAAATAAATACGACCAATAAATACAAAATAACTAACCAAAATAGGTTATGCTGACAACGGCATTGGATTAACTGGTTTACACTATAGTCTCCATCCGGGTATGGCTGTCAGACTCTATGCTGGTCCGGACAAAAAAGAGCATCGTAGATAAAACAAGATCAAAAATTGATGCACCGGTCACATTTTCACACTTCATGAAACCGATTACATGAAACAAATAACACATCTCACATTCCATTCAAAACAAATTCATTATCTTATTGTAATAACCTAGACAAAACTGGATTTTAAATAAAATGGTATCGCTAATCTGGCAGTAAATATAGTGACAATCATAGCAATGCGATTACTTCTGATTATTGGGTAGCTCACCATAGAACGAATCACTGTCTTTGTTCATTACTGGAATATTTTTTTATTTATATTTTTTAAGGTCACATATGAGTCAAATTACCCCTCAATTAACAAATATGTGGGATAAAAGTCATGAATCATGGTTTGTAAAAGATAAAGAATTCCGTTTTATGTATGCAAATCCAGTGTTTATTAAAGTAAACAAATTACCTGAAAATTTTGATGTTATAGGATATACTGATAAAGAATTACCTACACTGTTTAATCATTTTGCTCACCTTTTTGAAGAACATGACCGTAAGGTTTTACAGTCTATGCAGAAAGTATCATCTATTGGGGCTTATCTGCCAGACAATGGTCAAAAACTTCAATCCTATTCTTGTGACAAATACCCGTTAATGGATGAAAATAATCAATGCATGGGGATAATTGGTCACGCTAAAGCCATAAACCATTTTTCGCTATACAATTACATTAAAAATGACTCATCTACCTCTGTTAGACTCAGACCCCCTAATAATATATTGACGGCGAAAGAGTGGATAATAATTTTTTTATTCTGCCGTGGTGTCAGCAATAAGCTTATCGCCAATGAAATGAAGATTTCATGCCGTAGCTTAGAAAAATATTTAAAAATTATCTATGATAAATTATCAATTGGATCAATGACTGAATTGAGGTTATTTTGCAAAGAGAATAATTATGATCTCTATATTCCCCCTAAATACGTTCAAACTACAGGCCATTTTTTGCTATAAAAGATGATGCCTGCGCCTCTATACACCCTGTCATTTAATCGGCTTTCCCTGATTAAATGACAGGGAGAACGGGTAGCTTTCAATACATGCCAATGATAAATAAACCATTCATTCGAGATTATTCAAATAAGTCCGATTCATATTATTCGCTTACCTTACAATGAGGCACATAAATCCTTTCATGATAATCTGAATCAATTAGGCTATGATCCCCCGCTTCACATTTGTCATTGATTACATAAACTGCTGAGGAAAGGAATATGGCTACAATGAAAGACGTAGCACATCAAGCGGGCGTATCCGTGGCTACCGTAAGCCGGGTCATCAATAACACCGCTTACGTCGAACCCGGTACCCGTGAACGTGTAGAGAAAGCAATGCGTGAATTCAACTACCACCGAAATTCTGCTGCGCTTGCTCTGGCAAAAAGATGCGGGGATATGTTGGGTTTACTCACCGGTAACCTGGCTGATCCTTTTTTTTCTCGTTTAGCGCGCGGAGTTGAAGAAATTGCCCGAAAAAAAGGGGTAAAACTGATGGTTTGTAGTGGTGGGCATCAGGCTGAACTTGAGAAATCCGCCTTAGATTTTTTAATCAATCAAGGGTGTGAAGCGATAGTGGCACATACCACTCGAATGAGCGATACAGACATATTACGTTATGCAGCGCATACGCCGGCATTAGTGATTGTTAATCGATATTTGCCTGCCATCGCCAACCGGTGCATCTGGTTAGATAACGTTAGCGCTTCGCAGGCTGCTACTCACTACCTTATCCAAAATGGTCATCGAAAAATCGCCTGTGTAACGACAGACCTGCCTATTAATGATAGAAAACTCCGCCTGGAGGGGTATTATTCTGCAATGACTCATGCAGGTATCACAGTACCTGGCAATTGGGTTATCAGCGCTCCATTTGACGAAAAAGGAGGCGAGCTAGCAGCAGAAAAGCTCTTAGGCAGCGGCATCAACTTTACTGCCGCAGTGACATTCAACGATGTTATGGCTGCCGGCATGATGCGAGCCCTGCATCAACGGAAAATCAACTTACCGGAACAACTGTCAATTGTTGGGTTTGATGATATCGTCCCGGCACGATATCTCTATCCCTCTTTAACGACTGTACACTATCCAATAGAAAGGATGGCACGGCGGGCTGCTAATCTGGCGTTACAGCTCAATGCCCAGGAAGAACCCTCCCCACAAATGAATATGTTCTCAGCCGAACTCGTCATCAGAGATTCTGTTTTCTCCCTGGGATAAAGAAAAGCATCACCTACAAAACAAGCGTAAAAAACGATACACAGATCGCACTTTCACACGTCATGAAACCGATTACATGGACAAGTCACACTTCTCACATTTCATTCGAAAAAAATTTATTATTCTTTCTCAATAACATATCCGAAACAGGGATTTTAAATGGATAACAAAAAAAAGCTTAATCTGGGACTCGCTATGCTACCAATCGTAGCAATGCTCCTACTTCTGATTATTGGCTATGGTCAACTGGGACTGCGCATTGAGTCCTTATTACTCGTATCAGCAGGAATAGCGGCGGCCTTAGCGTATTGGCAAGGCTACCGCTGGAATGACATTATTGATTCCATTGTGGCAAAGCTAGCCAAAGCAATGCCGGTGATCATGATACTGATTTGCGTAGGGGGACTCATCGGAACCTGGATGATCAGCGGAACCATACCTTATATGGTTTACTGGGGATTAAAACTGATTAGCCCGCAATATATACTCATTGCCGCCTTCTTTATCACGAGCGTTATCTCAGTCTGCACCGGTACATCGTGGGGTGCAGCCGGAACGGTGGGTGTTGCTCTAATGGGGGTAGCCGCAGGTCTTGATGTGCCTTTGGCTGCCGCCGCAGGTGCGGTTGTTTCAGGTGCATATTTCGGTGATAAAATTTCACCTTTATCTGATTCAACTAATTTCGCCGCCATCGTCGCCGACACCGACCTTTACAGCCATATCCAACACCTGATGTATACCACTATCCCAAGCTTTATGTTAGCGGCGATTATTTATCTTATCGCTGGTCATACAAACTCAGTAGGTAGCATCGCAACACCTGAAAAAGTCACAGACATCATTCAATCTCTTGAAAGCCTTTATCACTTCAATTTATTACTGATTTTGCCACCGGTACTGGTTTTGTGGGGTGCAATAACAAAACGTCCGGTGATACCCGTTATGCTGGCTGCATGTGCATTGGCTATTGCGATCGGCATAGGTCTTCAAGGATTCACACTTAAGCAGGGCCTTAATGCGTTGATAGATGGCTTCAATCTCTCAATGTTCTCTGACCAGGGACACAACATCACCGGGGTCGTTGGCGAAATCCCACGTTTGCTCAATCGCGGTGGCATGTTCTCAATGATGAGTACCATCCTGCTGGTATTTTGTGCCTTCTCGTTTGCCGGCGTTTTGGCGCTCACTGGTGCCCTGACCACCATCATTAACCATCTGCTGCAAGCGGTTCACACAACCGGACAACTTATCGCGGCAACCGTAGCCACAACCATTCTCGTGACCGGTGCCACCTGTGACGGAAAACTGGCTCTTCTCATCCCAGCAGAGCTCTTCAAAGGAGCCTATCGCCGCTTGGGCCTGGATAATAAAAACCTGTCACGGACAATAGAAGATGCCTGTACCGTCATTGAACCACTCATCCCATGGACTTCTGCGGGTATTTACATGGCAACGACTCTGGGTGTCAGTACGCTTGAACTGCTGCCCTGGGCTATCCAGTGTTACGCTGCCGTCTTTTTTGCACTCATTTATGGCTTTACTGGTTTCGGTATTGCAAGAGTCGCACCGGAACATTCCCTGAAAAATAAGGAAAGCCAACATGAAACCGCATGATTTCAATCAAATAATCGATCGCCACAATACGGGCTCTGTTAAATGGGACTTTCTGGATCGTTACCTGCAATTGAATCAAACTGATCTTCTGCCAATGTGGATTTCTGATTTCGATTTCCAATGTCCGGAAGAAATCCGCCAAGCACTACACACCCGAGTCAACCACGGCATTTTCGGTTATAGCGAACGCGACGATAACTATTACCAGGCAGCCATAGACTGGTTTTCAAAACGCCACCAGTTGACCTTATGCCGGGATTGGTTCACTTCAATAGAAGGAGTCATACCCGGGCTGGCTTTGCTGATCCAGATGCTCAGTAAACCGGGTGAAGGCGTCGTGATACAAGGGCCCTATTATGGCTCATTCGCCAAAATCATCACCATGAACGACAGGGTAGTTGTTGAAAACCCGCTACTTGAAAGTCCTGAAGGTTATCAAATTGACTATGATCATTTAGAACAGGTGTTGGAGCAACACAGACCACCTTTGCTCCTGTTATGTAACCCACACAATCCTACTGGCCGATGCTGGAATCAAGACGAATTGACCCGATTATTAACGCTCTGTAAAAAGTACGGTGCAACGGTAATTTCTGATGAAATTTGGGCTGATTTGATTTTACCTGGGAAAACATTTACCTCAGTACTGCATCTGGGGAACAAATGGCATAGCAACGTCATTGCCGCGACCTCAGCAAGTAAAACATTTGGACTCTCATCACTTCGTATATCGAACTTTCTCATTCCAGATCCCGGCCTTCGGCGTGCCTTTAATGATCGATTAAACGCCCACGGATTAGACGTATTTAACTCGCTATCGATGACTGCGGCCACAGCAGCATATCAACATGGAAGTCTATGGTTTGATGAGCTACAAAATCACCTGGCTGAAAACCGCCACTGGTTGGAGCAAGCTATAGCACATACTGTCCCTTGGTGCCAAATGACCAAAGCCGAAGGCACCTACCTGGCTTGGTTGGATTGTCGCGCTTTAGGTCTGGACGACGATGCTCTCCAGTTGGCCTTGCTACAGAAAGCGAAAATAGCCGTCTCAATGGGACGGAATTTTGGCGATAGGGGAAAAGGATTTATCCGGATAAATTTGGGTTGCCCTCGTCAATATCTTGAGAAGGTGATCACCGGTTTAACTCAGTTAACACCGTAAAATAAAAATACAATATTTAGCAAGCGGTCTAAATGATTTGAGTTTACCGAGTTTTCAACTCCATCCACTTACTGGAGATCGACTTATCCCGTTTAGCGCGGCTGTTTACGCCAGAACAGCACTTACAGCACGCTAAGGAAAAGTAATCTTGAGCTGTCAGGGCTTGGCCAGGGGCCATTGCTGGGCAGCATGGAGCACGCGCAGCACAACCATCGTACCACTGTCCTTGATGCGATAGACAATCACATAATTAGGCTGCACGACGATTTCACGCGTGCCGCGCATGCGGCCGGGATGGTACAGTTTAGGCTGCTGAGCAACGAGTTCGATTTTAGCATCAAAGTTTGCGTCAAGCTCAAGCGCGGCGTTGGGGTTGTTTTGTGCGATGTAATCAAAGATATGTTCTCGATCTGCTTCCGCGATCTTTCGCCAAATGATTTTCATGCGCGACCCTATACATTGCGTTTACGCAAGGCTTCACGTTTGGCGGCAAATTTGGCCTTGACATCCGCGTGAGGGATACCCGGTCCGGGTTCGTCTATGGCTTGCTGTACCTGTTCACGAAACCACGCATCATAGGCAGCGGCCTTGTAGGTACGCTTGAGCGCTTCGGCACGATCGGGCCTTGAGGTATTGAGGGGGGCGGGGGCGTAGTTTGATGAATCCACGTCGAAGCGGGCAATGCCCATTTTTTTGAGGTAGGAAACCAGCGTCTCGAACTTGCGAAACAGCCGCACATTGCGACTGCGCTGTGCAGCCAGTGGTCGCTCGTACATTCCATAGCGCACCATCACGGCCCAGCCACCTTGCTGGCCTACGATGTGCGCTCCTCTGACGGCTCCGGCCTCAACAAGATGGGAGAGGGTGCCGTGGTCGATAGTTTCAGTCATGTTGTCACCTCGCAATTTCTGAATATTTCACAATCCCGTTTCAGGGGTTGACGTTCAGTGGTACGAAAACTCACTGTTCTTCCCGCTCTTCTGGATATGTTTTCCAACAGTGTGACTTTATAAACTGGTTTGAGCTAGGGTGAAGTTCACCTACGACAACATTTTCTGGCTCAATCGTGAGCCAGCCACTGTTAAACTACATCTGGAACTTCCAATTGAACATTTTCTCAGTTCTCACCAATCTTATCTTTTATCAGTTCAATAAAATCAATAAATTTCATTTTGCTACACTCCTAAATGTGAATTTACACACTACTTAGTGTAAAATCACGCTTTAAATCAGCAACATACGTTTATTGCAATTTGGTGAAATACCGGCGAATAACTCACCACATGGACTATTGTAATTTATAGTGCAAATTATAGTAAATTGCAAGGCGTTTAATTGTTGCCTATCTCAATGGCGTAACAAATCGTCCCACTAAACCAAACAACCCGAAGAACCTCGGCTTATGCCGGGGTTTTTTGTTTGTCTCGTCCAAATCTCTCGTTTACTTGCGAACGTTCAGGAGTGGTGTTTTTCCTTTTTCATGCTCTTCATTTATACAGCGCTATAATAGCAATCAGTAAGGCTATTATAGTCACTGAAAAAGATGCGCCTGAAAGTAACAAACTCGCGGTACTCATCATTCTGTGATAATAGAACTCCCTCATTCCTTTTATAATTGCCTCTTGATTTATTCTTTCTGGGTTTTTATCAGGGGGGTAAAGTTTATGAAACTCTTCAAACACTTTACCCTCTATGGCTTCATGCATATCATAATATGGAGTCATGGCTGCAACGTAGTGCCGATGCAATGTTTCAATGGGACGGAATTTTGGCGATAGGGGAAAAGGATTTATCCGGATAAATTTGGGTTGCCCTCGTCAATATCTTGAGAAGGTGATCACCGGTTTAACTCAGTTAACACCGTAAAATAAAAATACAATATCATATCAGTACCCAATAATGGTGAAGAGTCGGATAAGTGCAGCATGTTACCAAATCGCACTTAATCCGATTATATTCTTCGTTTAAAGAGAAATAAATTTTCATCCTCACAAAACACCACCGAGATTTATTCAATATATGTAGAAAACCTGCCTATCAAAATCATGCCTGATGTACGAAGAGAATTTTCATTTGCAAAAAACTCTGCTCGTACCCCAGACATTGAATTTCCTTCTCATTAACTTTGTTATGAGAAGTTCAAGTAAATTTTTACGAATAATAATTTACTTAAAATATCTGCTTGGCCATATTTCAGACGGCTCACAATTCAAAAAGGTCGCAATAATCCGCTCACCCTTGGGCCATGGGCGGTGTAAAACATTTGCTAAAGTAGATGATGCAAGCCCTGCTTCTCTTGAAACTGCCGCCAACGATGTTCCTCGTTTTTTCAACGCCGCAATAATATCTGCTTTATGCCAATCGTGTCTTTCGATCATTCCTGTTTCCTTCCTCAGTTTGGTTGTACAAGGTACTATGCGCATATCCGCTTCCTATTTATCAGACCAATGTTTTTATGTTGTTACAGCTTTTCCCCTGGGCCCGCACTGGGTGCGGAATACTAAAAAAAGAGCTGTGCTAAAACGTCAAACCCCGCAAAGCACAGCAAATTCTCCGATATAGAAAGAGAGATGATTATTGTTTTAAACGTTACATCTAATTACAGAAGTTTAGTTATTCTTAGGAAAGTTGGAATCGTATTAAATACTTCAATGAACCTTTTTAAAATAATCATTTAATCGAGTTTCATGATTCATGCTGAGTGAGTACAACCAATTAGTGTACAAAGTGCAGTCATACTGCAAAACTTATATTAGCCTCACTACTAAGTATTTACTACTTATTTAAATAAGAATAATTGTTGCAAACCGTATTTTTAGATGAACAATAAACACAGACAACATGTAAAACCCGAAATATACACTTAATATAAGCAGGGTAATTTGCTTATCTCACTCTTCGGATCACATGAGAAATATGTTCAGAAACTATCGTTTCTTTCAGAACACGGTCAAGAATTGCTCTTTATTACAAAGAAGAGTAAATAAAACAGTGTAGTAAAATGGCTACCAAGCATTAGGACAAATAATTATTTATCCATTGACAACGTAAAGAGGATATTGATGACTTCGGATACAATCTGTACTTATTTACCGTTGATAACCTCCACTTTATCGCTAAAAAATGCCAGATATTAGGTGCAACAGCGAGCACAGCCACAGCCTCGTACCATTTATTCAACAAACCATAAAACAATTTTCGTACAAAATAGTAAATATAGTTATATTTCCATTAATTTAAAATCACATAATTGAATAGTAAAAAATCAATTAATAAATATACGATTTTTGACGAGAAAGTTATTATCTTCTATTATATAACGGCCCACTTGAAGCATAATCGGCAAACAAAATTTTCAAATAATAATTTAAATAAAGATTTAGGAGTTGTTATGTCAAACATCAAAAAAAACCCCACTAGCATCACACCACAATTAACTCAAATGTGGGACAGAAGTAATGATCCTTGGGTAGCTAAAGATCTGCAATCAAAATTTATTTACGCAAATTCTGCTTTTTATCAACTGCTTAACCTGCCGGAAGATTTCGATATTATAGGACTTTCTGCCAGTGAATTACCCTTACCTATCGCCGAATGTGCAGAAGAATTCCACCGTCAGGATCAAAAAGCCATTAAAACTATGCAACGGGTCACGTCACTGGAAACCCATCGGCTTGGAGAGCATAAAGTAAAACAAACCTATCTTTGTGACAAATATCCCCTTTGTGATGAAAATGGTGATTGCATGGGGATTATTTTACATATGTACAAAACCCAGGATTTTTCTGTTTCTTACTATTATGAAAAAACATCTCCGTCAACCCTGCAATTTATCCCACCTAACAACATACTGACACAAACCGAGTGGGAAGTTCTTTTTCTGACTCTGCATTCTCAGGATGAGGAGAGCATCAGTAAAGAATTAACGATCAGCACAGAAGGCGTTATTAATCATATTCAGTCTATCTATAAAAAATTCAATTTACTACCCCATATGGAATTAGAAGATTTCTGCAAGAAAAATAATTACCACCTTTACGTTCCTGAGCGATTTTTCACTATTGGTAGCAGGGAATTATAAATTTAAACCACTAATCATTAGCTATACAATAGGATTTAGTCATGAGTAAAATTAATAAGCTCACTATTTCACCTCAAGTCATCAACACATTACAGCAAAGCAATGACCCTTGGGGGAATAAAAGATAGTTCTTCATGTTTTATTTACTCTAACTCTGTAACAGAAAAATTTATTTATGATGTATTGTCAATAAGAAGTCACAAATTTAAACCACTAGCAATCAACTGTACAATAGGATTTAATCATGAGTAAAACTAATAAGCTAATTATTTCACTTCAAGTGATTAATACCATGGAACAAAGTAATGAACCTTGGGGAATCAAAGATCAAAATTCATGCTTTATTTATGGTAATTCAGCATTTAAACGTCTCCAAAACCTTTCAGATTCATTTGATTATGAGGGGCTTTATGACGACGAAATTCCTTGGGATGGCGCTGAGTTCGCAAAAGAATTCATCACCCATGATAAAACTGTAATGGCACAAGAAGGAAGAATATGTTCACTTGAGACACATACATATGGAAAAGATACATTCCTGTCATCTTATTTTCAGGAGAAATATCCATTATATAACGATGAAAAAGAATGTGTCGGAATTCTTTTCCATGGATGGAAAGCTCAGGATTATTCCCTAACCCGTCTATTTCATGGTAAACTTCCGGCATCTATTCTGTTCCAGCCACCGACTAATTTATTTACTCAACGGGAATGGGATGTTATCTTCCTCTCCTTGCAAAAGTACACCAGTAAACAAATGGGACGGCTATTAGATATATCCTATCGCACTGTTGAAACCCATATGGCTCGGATATACAAAAAAATTGGCGTTAATTCCTGTTATCAACTGGAAAACTACTGTCGCTCCAATGATTATGATCTCTATGTGCCAGAAAGGTTTGTGCACCCAACAAGCAGCATGTTTCTTTAAATCCTAAATTATAAAGGCGTTTTTATGAAGAAGAACTATGCAATATCACCTCAGATTATCAACACAATGGAATTAAGTAATGAACTGTGGGGAGTAAAAGATAGTTCTTCATGTTTTATTTACTCTAATTTTGTAACAAAAAAATTTATTCATAATGTATTGTCAGTAGGAAATCATAAGCTTAAGCCACTAACCATCAACTGTACAATAGGACTTAATCATGAGTAAAACCAATAAGCTAATTATTTCACCTCAAGTCATTAATACAATGCAGCAAAGTAATGAGCCCTGGGGGATAAAAGATCAGAACTCATGCTGGATTTATGGCAACGAGTCAGTTAAATATCTTCAAAATCTACCAAGTTCATTTGATTATGAAGGATGTTTTGACGACGAGCTCCCTTGGGCTGGGGCAGAATTTGCAAAAGAACACGTAAATCATGATAAAAGCGTAATGACAAAAGGACAAAGGGTATGTTCACTTGAAACACATAGGTATGGAAAAAATAAATTTCTGTCATCTTATTTCTGCGAAAAATATCCACTATATAATGATGAAAAAGAATGCATAGGAACTCTTTTTCATGGATGGGAAGCCCAAGATTTCTCATTAACCCGTTTTTATCACGGTAAACTCCCGGCATCTATTCTGTTCCAGCCACCGACTGATTTATTTACTCAACGGGAATGGGATATTATCTTCCTCTCGTTACAAAAGTATACCAGTAAACAAATGGGACGGTTGTTAGATATATCCTATCGTACAGTTGAAACCCATATGGCTCGGATATACAAAAAGATTGGCGTTAATTCCTGTTATCAATTGGAAGAATATTGTCGCTTCAATGATTATGATCTCTATGTACCAGAAAGATTTGTACGCTCAGGAAGCAGAATGTTTCTTTAAATTTCAAACTATCACGGAGTTTTTATGAAGAGTTATGAAATATCACCTCAAATTATCAACACACTGGAAATAAGCCATGAACCGTGGGGAATAAAAGATAGTTCTTCAAATTTTATTTATGGGAATTCAGCAACAAAAAAGTTTATTCACAATTTTAAAGAATCATTTGATTATGAGGGCCTTTATGATCATGAGCTCCCTTGGGATGGAGCTGAATTTTCAGAAGAATTTATTGTTCAAGATAAAAACGTCATGGTAAAAGAGCAAAGAATATGTTCAATTGAGACGCATATATTTGGAGAAGAAAAGATTCTATCATCTTATTTTTGTGAAAAATCACCTTTTTATCATGAGGATGGAAATTGTATAGGTGTTACATACCACTGCTGGAAAGCCAAAGAATATTCATTATCCCAATTACATCAATATCATAAAAAATTACCATCATCCATTATACTCCAACCACCAACGGATATTTTTACTCAACAGGAGTGGGATATTATTTTCTTCTTTTTACAAAAATACACCAGAAAACAGATTGGACAGAGATTGAATATTACTTATCATACTGTTGAAACATATATGGCTAAAATATATGACAAGATAGGTGTTAATTCCAACAAACAATTAGAAGAATACTGTCTGGCGAATAATTTTCATCATTATGTACCAGAAAGATTTTTATTGACTTATACCCAAGAAACTTCAAGATGCAGTTTTTAGTACCTGAAAATGGTCGTTAATTCTAGACATCAGCGAGTCCGCTATATCAGGTAGCGTTGTGGTGAAAAATTTGAACACTTTGTCTCGAAATTCATGTTTATCAGCGAAATAACGGTTATTTCGAACATGTTCATTCATGACCTTCCATAATCGCTCTATCGGGTTTAAATTGGGGCTATAGGGAGGAAGGTAATGTAACTCAA
>NZ_PUJU01000063.1 GCF_011189505.1 Photorhabdus tasmaniensis | reverse complement strand
CCAGTGAAAAAGCCAGTATTCGGCGCAAACGGAAGATGACCAGTATGAATAGTGCCTATATGGACAAGGTGTTAATAGCAGGATTATGCTCGATGGTTAAACAATGAACACTCACGCTCTCACCCTGTGTTGGTAAGGGTATGTCCTTTTGTGGATATTTTACCGTTACTAATCCTTTTTTGTCGGATGTTTGAATTGATGTTGATTTGTTTTCAAACATAATATCCATGCTAAAAGTATGAGATCTTGCCCTGATCCTTAGTTTATTTTACATTTATCTAGCCTGTCATAACCATTTAAAAATGAGAATATAGAGAGATTAAAGCTTTTATATAAAAGGCGGATTTAACTCAATAAATGCACTTTTTAGAAAGATAGTTAATTGTGTTTAATCAAAGTCCATTAACCATTAGCAGAGAGTTAAAAAGAAATCAGTATGCAAAAGAAAGTTATCCGAACCGGATGATATTAAATTTTTTCACGCTGTTATTTTACGAAGAAAACCATAAAAATAATACAATAAAAAAGATATTTTTTCAGGATTTAAACTCTAAAAAAGGGGGGGGGGTATTATCCGAAAAAACATAAAAGGGTTTACTGTCTGATTTATGAAAACTGCTTAAGGAGGTATTATTAACCTTACGTGAAATGTAAAACATGATATCCCATAATGATTAAACTTAATAAAAGGTTGGTATTAAAAGTGGTAAAAGAAACGGTTAAAACTTTATACCGATTAAAATCAGCGGTTAAAACAATGGCTTTTAATAACAATTTAAAACCTGTCTATCATAAAGCTATCAGTAAAAAATTGGTTTTTTTAATTCTTATATACTCCGAAAAAAAGTGAATCCGCCCAGGAAGTTTATTTTTCCAGAGGAACCGATTTTAATAATGTTTTCAACCAGATAATAAACTTTTTCATAAACAGATTAAATCATCAATCATGAAAAATCGGGATCGGAGTAATAAAACTCATAAATGATTTATTTAACCGAATATAAACCGGTTTAAATTTTTTTTACACGGCTTTAATCATTCTAATAGCATTGTTATTTTACGATTTGATTTAAACCATTCCTCTTTATTATGTCATTAATGTTATCTCATGCTAAAATCAATTCATATCGTTGTTTTTAAGTGATTTTAGCGTTTTATTAATACTTAAATACCTGTTTAACTACTATAACCTTTCTGGTTGATTAATCTGTTAGGTTTTTACCATTATTGATGCAATAAAGTGTTATTAAAGAATTAGAGAAAACTAATCAGCCGACAGCACACTATTTAAAGTTTCCAATGACATGAAATTTTAAATGGGCTGGTTAGTAGCTTAAAATGCGCACGCGGTAAACGTGCACATTTTATCTCTTAATTATTAAGGATGAGCAATAAAGCCAACAGCTTCGTACACTTTATCCAGCGTAATCTGAGCGCGGGCTTTTGCCTTGGCTGCACCTTCTGCCATGACTTTGTTCAGCAGGATTTCATCATTACGGAAATGATGGAAACGCTCTTGTAACTCAGTCAACATACCGGAAACGGCATCAGCCACAGCACTTTTTAAATGACCATACATCTGGCCTGCAAATTCTGTTTCCAGTTCAGGAATAGTTTTGCCGGTAACGCCAGCGAGGATATCCAATAAGTTAGAAACCCCAGGTTTTTGTTCCAGATCGTAACGAACGCGAGGTGGCTCTTCTGAATCTGTGACTGCACGTTTAATCTTTTTAGCGGCTGATTTTGGGTCTTCCAACAGAGCGATAACATTGTTGCGGTTATCATCTGACTTAGACATTTTCTTTTCTGGGTCCTGAAGGGCCATAACACGGGCACCGCCAGTTGGGATGAATGGTTCTGGCACAGCGAAGATATCGCCGTAGATAGTATTAAATCGTTGAGCGATATCGCGGCTCAGTTCAAGATGCTGTTTCTGATCAATACCTACCGGGACCTGGTTTGTTTGATATACCAAAATATCCGCAGCCATCAGTACCGGATAATCAAACAGACCTGCGTTGATATTTTCGGAATGGCGGGAGGATTTGTCTTTGAACTGAGTCATACGGCTGAGTTCACCGAAATAGGTATAGCAGTTCAGGATCCAGCTTAATTGAGCATGTTGTGGTATATGGGACTGAACGAAAATGGTGCTTTTTTCTGGATCAATGCCACAAGCCAGGTAGAGCGCCAATGTATCCAGAGTGCGTTTTCTCAATTCTTTTGGATCCTGGCGGACAGTGATTGCATGTTGGTCAACGATGCAATAGATGCAGTCATAATCATCCTGCATTTTAACCCACTGACGTAACGCCCCCATGTAGTTACCGATGGTTAATTCACCGGAAGGCTGTGCGCCGCTGAATACAATAGGTTTTTGGGAGTTTGGTTTTTCAGATACAGTGGGTTCATTCATTTTATTATGCTTCCTGAAGTTTCAAAGATGGGAGTCCAATTGTGGATAGCAGATCCGAGAAATTCGTTAATATGCAGTCTGGATTGCTTAATGCAATAGATTCACCGTAGTTATATCCATAGGTTAAACCAACACAAGGGCAACCCGCCGCTTGTGCTGCTAAAATATCATTACGGGAATCACCGACAAAGAGCAGTTCTTCCTTATGCAGTCCGAATGTGCCCATTGTGAGATAAATAGGTGCCGGGTGTGGCTTTTTCTTTTTAACATCATCACCGCCTAACACCAATGAAAAGTATTCACTGATGCCTAAAGAATCCAGCAAAGGAGCAATAAAAGGTGTTGGCTTATTGGTGATGATACCCATTGGCAGGTTGTGTTTTGCCAGTTCGGCCAGTGTGACTTTGACTTCCGGGAACAACTGACTACCTGTTGTTACCGTTGTTTCATAGAAATGGTCAAACAGCTCACGGGTTTCTTGATGCAGTTGTGCGGTCAATTCGACTCTGGCCCATGTCAACGCACGTTCGACCATAATATCCGCGCCGTTGCCTACCCAGACAGCAACCCGTTCTTTGCCCGGAGCAGGGAAACCTTTAGCTAACAGAGCCTGATCCAGTGCATCAGCCAAACCACCGGCGCTATCTACCAGCGTGCCGTCGAGATCAAAGGCGATAGCACGAATACCTTTTAATATTTTATTTGCCATGAGATACCTTTGACAATTCACTACGCATATTGTCAATGACGGTTTTGTAATTTGGCTGACTGAAAATAGCAGAGCCAGCAACGAACATATCTGCACCCGCAGCTGCGGCTTCTGCGATATTGCTGGCTTTAATACCACCATCTACCTCAAGACGAATATCATAACCACTTTCATCAATGATTTTACGAACCTGGCGCAGTTTTTCCAGTGTTCCAGGGATGAAAGATTGGCCGCCGAATCCAGGATTGACCGACATCAACAGAATGATATCCAGTTTATCCAAAACGTAATCAAGATAACTTAATGGCGTTGCTGGATTGAATACCAAGCCGGCTTTACAACCCTGCTCTTTGATGAGTTGCAGGCTGCGGTCAATATGTTCACTGGTTTCTGGATGGAAGGTAATGTAAGTCGCGCCTGCTTTGGCAAAATCTGGGATAATGCGGTCAACCGGTTTTACCATCAGATGCACATCAATTGGTGCAGTAATGCCATAATCCCGCAGAGCCTGACAGACCATAGGGCCGATAGTCAGGTTAGGAACATAATGGTTATCCATCACATCAAAGTGAACAACGTCAGCACCTGCTGCCAGTACTTTTGCTGTATCTTCACCCAACCGCGCAAAATTTGCCGATAAAATGGATGGGGCAATCAGAAAATCTTTCATTATCTTCTCCAAATCGTTTCTATCTCCCTTAATTGCAAGGTAAAAGGGGGGGATAAGTTAGCGATATAAGGCCAAAAGTTCGTCTACTTTACTGCGGGCAAGGATATTCCTGCTGATAGTGCGACGTGCTTTGACAATATGAAGTGAAGCCTGATGGTACCATTTTCGTGTCATTGGCGTATCGTGATTGGATATCAAAACAGGAATTGCGCGCTCTGATGATAGCTTAAATGCAATACGTGCCAGATTTTCCTGATCTGTAATATTAAAACTGTTGGTATGATACGCCGTAAAGTTTGCTGTTGCTGACAGAGGGGCATAAGGTGGATCGCAATAGATAACCGAGCCTTTCCGTGCTTTGTTCAACGTGTGTTGATAGTGCTCACAGATAAACGTGGCATTTTGGGATTTTTCAGCAAACCAGTGTAGTTCGTCTTCAGGAAAATAGGGTTTTTTATAACGGCCGAATGGTACGTTAAATTTACCATGAGAATTATAACGACAGAGGCCGTTGTAACAATGACGATTGAGATAAAGGAATAATACACTGCGCTGAAACGGGTCAGTACTTTGGTTAAATTGTTCCCGTAACTGATAAAAATGTTCGGCGGTGTTGTATTCCTGGGTAAATAAGGGGCGTGTATGAGTAATAAACTCATTAGCCTTGAATTTTACTGTGTTGTACAGGTTAATTAGGTCACTGTTGATATCAGCGAGGATGTAAGAATCATAGTCTGTGTTCAAAAAAACAGAACCTGCGCCAACAAATGGCTCTATCAGACAATTACCGGCTGGCAGATGACGTTTGATATCATCTACCAACGGGTATTTTCCACCGGCCCATTTTAAGAAAGCGCGTTTTTTTTTCATGCTGTCAGTTAATTACTCAATCATTCCAGAGCCGCAGATTGTACTCTGTTTAGGACAGCATATCAGCGCCTAATAAATATTGTTTTATTTTCGCAGATCTTGTTGTACTTGTTGCATCGTTCTGACCCAAGGTTTTTTTGCCTGAATCTCGGCTGGCAGAGATGAGACGGCCAGTTTGGCTTCAGAAACAGAACTGTAATCACCATGAATCAAAATAAACCAGGTTTTTCCATTACGTTTAGTTTCATAAACTTTGTAATGAGTGAGGTTATTCTTTTTAGCAAAAGCAGTCAGTGTATCTGAGCGGCTGGCGCTACTTAATTGCAAAGTGTAGTGATTTACCGGGGCTTTCAGCGGATTACTGCTGGCCACATTACTTTTGCTGTTGCTGGTATGACTTGTAGATGGTTTTGATTTAGCCGGTGTTTCTGTTTTCAGGGGACGGATATTTTCCGGTTTCTGCTGTACTGCTGGTGGTGGTGTTGCTGTCTGCGGTTGCTGGGCTTGGTTCAGATTCTGTACCGCATGATTTATATTACTTTGTTGCTGAGTCAGTGCATCAGGAGTATGTCCAGGTAATTCAATGCGCTGGCTTTCACCATTGTTAACTTGAGGCTGCTGAGGTTGTGTTGGGGTACCACTGACTGGAGGAATATTGATTTCCTGTGGCCCGTTAATTGTATTTGCAGTGGTATTCTCCGATGTGGCGGATTGATTGTTATCGTTTTTGGATGGTGAACCTGATAAATCAATATTTTTTTCTGCAACATTTGGCGATTGCTGTTTCTCATGCTCAGTTGGCGCTTTTAAAGCAGAACTGATAGCCATAATCAGCAGTAACAGCACCAAAATTCCAATCCCGATCATCATTTGCTGGCGTGAGACTGCAAACTTGGGTTTGTTTAATGGTTGGCGTGATCGTGAAGGGCGGCGGTCTGAGGTATCTGGCCTAAACTCGTTATCTGCCCTTTGTTCATTTTCTGATTTGAATTCGTCCATATGCCCTCCAAACAGAGCTAATACTGCCAATTGCAATTAGAGTCGGTCCGATAGGTTGACTTAACTAGCAATGAATAAAAATTTGTCTGATAAAGTAGCTATTTTATGACACAACCACCAAGTGTATGCAAAAAAACATTTGATTTATTGATAATTACACATTTTCAGGCGGTAAACACTGGCGGACAGCTTCAAGGACACAATCATGTCCAATGTCTGAACGGAGATTAGCTTGACCAATTTTTGTCGGAAGAATCAGATGTAATTTACCTGCTATAACTTTCTTATCTCGCATCATATGCGGGAGATAAGCTGCTGGCAGCATGTTTTTTGGCCCGTGTATAGGCAGATTTGCCCGCTCCAGTAATCGGATAATGCGCTGAGTATCTTGCTCAGAGAAATTATCAGCCAGTTGGGCTGTTCTTGCTGCCATAACCATTCCTGCGGCAACAGCTTCTCCGTGTAGCCAGACGCCATATCCCATTTCTGTTTCAATTGCGTGACCAAATGTATGACCAAGATTCAGCAAGGCGCGCAGGCCACTCAACTCTTTTTCATCTGCGGCGACAACTTTTGCTTTCAATTCACAACAACGACGGATGCAGTAAGCCATTGCCTGGTCATCAAGACTGAGCAGTTTATCCATATTATTTTCAAGCCAGCTAAAGAATACGCTGTCGAGAATGATACCGTACTTAATTACCTCAGCCAGACCTGAAGAAAGCTCACGGGTTGGAAGTGTTTGCAGGCAATTAAGATCGACCATCACAGAGGCAGGTTGATAGAACGCACCTATCATATTTTTGCCAAGAGGATGGTTTACTGCGGTTTTTCCTCCTACAGAGGAATCAACCTGAGCAAGAAGGGTGGTAGGAACCTGAATAAAACGGACACCACGTTGATAACAGGCAGCGGCAAAACCAGTTAAATCACCGATTACGCCGCCACCGAGAGCGATAAGGGTTGTATCCCGGCTATGGTTATTTTCCAGCAAAGCAGAAAATACGTCATTTAATACGGAAAGAGATTTGTACTGTTCACCATCAGGCAGAATAACTTCATCTACTTGAATCCCGGCTTGCTGCAAGGTGGCTTTTACTTTTGCCAGATACAACGGAGCCAAGGTTTGATTCGTCACCAGCATAACCTGCTGACCTGCTTTTAGTGGTACAAAAGCAGAAGGATCATCAAATAACCCTTTCGCGACAGTAATTGGGTAGCTACGCTCCCCTAAAGTGACAGTAATCTTTTCCATAGCCGCCTTCGCCTTCATTATTTATCGCTGTACAGCCTTGCTTTAATCAATTTTTTTCCAGTAACTCGATGATTTGGTTAGCAACAACTTTAGCGCTTTGTTCATCGG
The DNA here is from genome assembly GCF_011189505.1 of Photorhabdus tasmaniensis. Lineage (GTDB taxonomy): Bacteria > Pseudomonadota > Gammaproteobacteria > Enterobacterales > Enterobacteriaceae > Photorhabdus > Photorhabdus tasmaniensis. The sequence continues at coordinate 16,884 of NZ_PUJU01000063.1, read as the reverse complement.
TACGGATAGTGACATCAGCAATTTCCTCATATAGAGGATTACGTTCGTTTGCTAAATTTTCTAAAACTTCGCGTGCTGGTGCATCAACTTGAAGTAAAGGACGTTTTTTATCGCGCTGTGTGCGTGCTAGCTGTTTTTCAATAGTGGTTTCTAAGTAGACTACGACACCACGGGCAGACAGGCGATTACGGGTTTCTCTGGATTTAACAGAGCCCCCGCCAGTCGCCAGCACAATGCCTTGTTTTTCAGTGAGTTCGTTAATCACTTTTTCTTCGCGTTCGCGGAAGCCTTCTTCACCTTCCACATCGAATACCCAGCCCACGTCAGCTCCGGTACGTCGCTCAATTTCTTGATCGGAGTCATAAAACTCCATATTGAGTTGCTGAGCTAACTGACGACCAATAGTGCTTTTGCCGGCACCCATAGGCCCAACCAGAAAGATATTACGTTTCTCTGCCATGTTTTTGGTATTACTAAGACTATTCGTTAATGATAACCCGCCCCGCCAATCAAATTAGCAGCGGGACCTAAACTGAAACCTCATGAGCGGTAATGTGAGATCAGATGAGAAAATTATCTCAGTACATCAGCCAGTTTTGCAACTATATAAATCAACCTTGCGCTTCTTGTGACAGAAACCCTGGTTTTGTTGGCTTATTATTGTGATGTTAACCCGACCACTCAATTAGCTAACTCTTGTATGCTAAATCGGACTCAGCGTCAAATCTATAAACAGGGTTAGATGAAAAAATCTGCGCATAATCATACGTAATAGCTGAGTTTTTTATTGCCAACTCACTGATGTAACAGTTATATTTCTCAATTTGATTAAATATCCATCAGTTGAGGCGTGATAAATATCACCAGCTCACGTCGGCTGTGTTTATGACCTTTCTGGCTAAATAATGAACCGAGCAGAGGGATGTCTGATAGATAAGGCACTTTTTGGATTTTCTCACTTTTTTTCTGTTGAAAAATTCCACCGAGAATCAGTGTTTCACCATTTTTTACAGTAACTTGAGTCACTATTTCCTGTTTGTCGATGGTTAAATTCTCACCTCCACCTTGACTGATTGAGATTCCCGGCATGTTTTGGCTGATTTTCAGTGAAAGTTTGATTTTATCTTTTCTCAGTATATGAGGTGTGACTTCCATTCCAAGTACGGCTTCTTTAAATTGCACGGTACTTTTCTCTTTTTCCTGACTGACGTAGGGGATATCAGAGCCTTGTTTAATACTGGCTAACTGTTGATGTGAAGCGGTGAGTCTTGGGCTGGCGATAATATCCAGTTGGTTTTCCTGTTCTAAGGCGCTGAGTTCCATTTCCAGCAACCGGGTATGAATGCGGGCAATATTGAACGCAAATCGGTGCATGTTGTCGTTGGCGGCCTGGTTGATATTCAGGCGGTTTATACCTGTTGATGTATTAAGTTGATCTCCTATCGGCATCCCCCAATAGATTCCCAGTTCATGCAATGCTTCCCTGCTGCTGGTGACGATATGTGCGGTAATCTGTACCTGCTGTTGTGGTGTATCTATTTCTTTCAGCCAGCTTTTTATCTGGGCGATGGCGATGGGGCTATCCTGCAAAATCAGGCTGTTAGTTTCAGGATCAAAATCAACTTTACCCTCTTTGGTCATCAGTGCGGGTATATTTTGTCTGAGATTAAGGGCAATTTTTTCTGCGTCTGCATATTGTAATGCTGTTGAAAGATGCTGAATCTCAGCTTCATTGACTGATTGATCAAATAACTCAATAGGTTGCTCTTCTGTTTCTGTTATTGGTGGAGCAAAAGGGTTTCTTATTTCTGCAATGCAGATAGCAGGCAGGAAAATGATAAACAGAATAAATATTTTAGTCATAAAATTCCTCATATGAGGTTTCTGACAGGGTCATTTTGACATTTAGAGATTCACCTGATGGAGAAACAGAAAACTGTTTAATCAGCAGCGGTGGGTATAACGCCTGTAATGCATCAAGAAAATCCAGCATTTGTTCATAGTTTAAATAAATCGTTATTTGCCAGAGCGTTTTTTCTCCTTCATTTTTACGTTGCCATTCAATAACTTGTCCGCCAGAATTTATCAACGGTTGTTGCAGTTGTTTTACTGCGGTAATTTTTACGGTGTTTTGTGGTGGCTGGTTAAGCTCATTTTCAATTTGGTTTATCTGTTGCCGTATATCTTCCAACTGAGGTAACTGATTTAGCTGGTTATTGGCCGATTTTGTATTGGTTTGTTGGGCGATTATTTCCTGTGTCAGCTCAATTTCCCGTTCAGTTTTCTCTTGCCAGAAGAAAAGATAAAACAGGATCAGGACCAGGATGATGATAGTTTGTTGCCAAATAAAGAGCAGACAGGCGGGTTTGGCAAACCACCATAAATAGTCATTTTTTATCATCGGGTATCTCCGTCTGCCAGTTCGCGTCAATAATAAACTGCCTGATTTGCTGTTCAGTGGTGGTCATTTTTTTCAATTGAATATCAGATAGTTGCCCGTTGTTTTCGAGATTATCCAGCAGTGATGTCATACTGGAATAATCCAGACTGTTAGCCACCAATTTCAATTGACCTGCATGGTCATCGAAGGCGGTTAGCCAACTTCCTTCCGGTAGTAACTCCGGTAGTTCATTGAATAGTCTTAAATGTTGCTGGTTCTGTTTCAGCTGCGTTTGTTGTTGTTTTAATTTATAGGCCAGTTTGTTGTGAAGATTGAACGCCTCTTCTGTCTGAGTTATCAGTTGTTGTAAATGTAATTGTTGCTGGTTGAGTTTTTGCAATTGTCTTTGATGCTTGTTGATCGTTTCCAGTTGTTTCAACGACATCCAGACGAGTACTGCCAGCCACAACACTAATTGCAATAGGAGAAGAATCAACCACCAACGATAGCGGGACTTCAGCCGGGTTTGTCGCCAGGGTAGAAAATTAACCTGATACATCATTTATCATCCGGTCTGAGTGCCAAGCCACCGGCTATCACATATTCCATCAGTTGAACTGGCAGCGGTGGTTGATAGTGACGGAATGCTGCCAGCATATCCCAGGAGTAAGTTCCTTCAGGCAGAGCTTCCCGTTGGTAGCTGCTGTAATAAATATTCTTTTTAGTTATGGATGAAGCCGGTAATTGGCTAATAACCTGTAGTGGGGAAGCTGCGGTATTTGCTGACACCAGATCATAAGCAAAGGGTGCATTGGCAGGAGATACCCACAACCAACTGGATTGTTGCCGGTGTAACAGCCAGCTATCAGCCGGAACGCCAGCATATTGCGCTATATAGCGTAGTGCACAGGGGGCAATATCAATGGCGTCCGGGAAGATTTCTGCTTGTGCAAGGCATTGTAGCCAGATATCCAGATCTTTCTGACGGGCTGCGCTGATATAGGCGTTTTGCTCGATAATACGATAATCCAGAGCCAGTTCGCGGGTGTTAAAGGGAAATTGTTTTTCGGCGCTGGCATTGATAAACCAGCCTTGTTCCGGCTCTTTAAGCGTGATATCTGGAGGTAAAGTCAGATTGCGCTGCAATGTTTGCTGTACAGGTAAGGCGAGTCTGAAACTGATTTTTTTGGGTAATTTTTGGCGCCATTGATTTAATATATCGCATAATACCTCTGGCCGCTGTAAACGACCTTCTGGCATAACTGTATCAGATAAAAGATATTGCCAGCAGTGGTGAAGCTGCCAGCCATTACGGCGTTTTATGGTTGCGACGGCACGAATAGCCCCATTTTGGATGTCCAGTCCGACATACCACTTTGGTGAATACATAATGGCGATCTCCATATCAATAATTTTAATAAAAGAACATATTCAAGGTGCAGTGTAACCTTTATACTACGCGCCGATTGTTTATAAACCACCCAACTAACGTGGCATGGGAAATTTCAGGTGAAGTTCGTAAAATATTTTTTAATCTTTGTCGTGAGTTGCATTTTTCTGGGAACAGCCTCGATTTTTGGCATGTACAAATATATCGAGCCTCAGTTACCTGATGTGGCGACATTAAAAGATGTTCGATTACAGACACCAATGCAGGTGTTCAGTGCGGATGGCGAGCTTATTGCTCAGTATGGTGAGAAGCGCCGTATGCCTCTTACTCTGTCCGAAATTCCACCTGTTATGGTGAAGGCATTCATTGCAACGGAGGACAGTCGTTTTTATGAACATCATGGCGTTGATCCTATAGGAATTATCCGGGCGGCATCTGTGGCGATGACTTCAGGCCGTGCTTCTCAAGGGGCCAGTACCATTACTCAGCAACTGGCGAGAAATTTCTTTCTCAGTCCTGAGAAGACATTGATGCGTAAAATCAAGGAAGTTTTTCTGGCCGTCAGGATTGAGCAGTTACTGAATAAAGATGAGATCCTTGAACTCTATCTCAATAAAATTTATCTCGGTTACCGGGCTTATGGTGTCGGGGCTGCGGCTCAGGTTTATTTTGGTAAGAATGTCAATGAGTTGACCTTGAGTGAAATGGCCATGATTGCCGGTCTGCCAAAAGCCCCTTCTACTTTTAACCCGCTTTATTCTTATGGCCGGGCGATTAACCGCCGGAATGTGGTTTTGAGCCGTATGCTTGATCAGGGCTATATTACTCAGCAGCAATATAATCAAGCCAGAAGTGAAAAGCTGGTGGCTAATTATCATGCGCCTCAGATTGCTTTTTCTGCGCCCTATTTGGCTGAGATGGTACGTCAGGACATGATTGAGCGTTATGGAGAGAATGCTTATACCGACGGCTATAAAGTTTACACCACGATTACCCGCAAACTTCAGTTGGCTGCTACGGATGCGGTGCGTAATAACATCATTGATTACGATATGCGTCATGGCTATCGCGGGGCGCAGGAAGTGTTGTGGAAAGTGGGTGAACCTGCCTGGAATAGGGAACAGATTGTTAAGAAGCTTAAGGCTTTGCCAAATTATGGGCCGTTAATGCCAGCGGTTGTGACCAGAACGGGAGCTGATCAGGCGACGGTGATGCTGGTTGATGGCAGCAGTGTAGAATTGCCAATGGCGGGTGTCCGTTGGGCCAGAAAATTCAAATCTGATAGTGTGCAGGGTGCGGTTCCACGTAGTGTGAATGAAGTGATTCAGGCTGGTGAGCAGGTTTGGGTGCGAAAAGTAAAAGATATCTGGTGGTTGTCACAAATGCCGGAAGTTAATGCGGCTTTGGTTTCTATTGATCCTAATGATGGTGCTGTAAAGGCGCTGGTAGGTGGGTTCGATTTTAGCTTAAGTAAGTTTAATCGTGTTACCCAGTCATTACGTCAGATTGGTTCCAATATTAAACCGTTTCTCTATACCGCTGCGATGGATAAAGGGCTGACGCTGGCTTCGTTGCTTAATGACTTGCCAATCAGCCGCTGGGATGCTGGCGCTGGTACTGATTGGCGTCCGAAAAATTCCCCGCTAACTTATGCAGGGCCAATTCGTTTGCGTCAGGGACTAGGGCAATCGAAGAATGTCGTAATGGTTCGGGCAATGCGTGCAATGGGGGTTGATTATGCCGCTGATTACCTGCAACGGTTTGGCTTACCAGCACGAAATATCGTTCGTACAGAATCTCTGGCTTTGGGATCCCCATCATTTACACCAATGCAAATGGTGCGTGGGTATTCGGTCATGTCCAATGGCGGCTACTTGATAGATCCTTACTTCATTACCAAAATTGAAAATGAAGATAGGGATATCCTGTTTGAGGCTAAACCTAAGATTGCGTGTCCGCAATGCGATATTCCGGTGATTTATGGTGATACAGTGCGTTCAATCGAACTTTCTGAAAATTCGATTGAAAATGTGGCTCAATCTCAGGTCGGGCAGCAGGAGATATTACCGCTGCCTGAATTAGAGAAAGTTCCGGTAGTTGACGGTAGTGAAGATGGGCAAAAATATGCTCCTCACGTTATCAGTACCCCTTTGGCATTTCTTATCCATGATGCTTTGAATACCAATATTTTTGGTGAGCCAGGTTGGAGTGGTACGGGCTGGCGCGCCGCGCGCGATCTGAAACGTCGTGATATCGGTGGTAAAACTGGGACAACTAACAGTTCAAAAGATGCCTGGTTTTCAGGTTATGGGCCGGATATTGTGACGACCGTCTGGATTGGTTTTGACGATCACCGTAGAAGCCTTGGTCGTACAGCAGCCAGTGGTGGTGAGGCGGGTGCTAAGAGTGCGCAGCCAATTTGGGATGATTTTATGAAAATTGCACTGGAGGGTGTTCCTGAAAAAGAAATAGCTCCCCCTCCGGGTATTGTTTCCGTCGTGATAGATCGTAAAACAGGTAAACTTGCTGGCGGTGGTGGTGATACCCGCAGTGAATACTTCATTGACGGAACTCAGCCTACAGAGAGTGCGGTGCAGGAAGTTGGCACAACGTTGATCGAGAATGGTGAAAGTCAGGAGCTATTCTGATAATAAATCAGGCACAACGGGAAATCCGTTGTGCCTGTTAACTTCAACGACGGTATAAGTGTTTTTGCGCCAAAAACAGGGCACAGACATTTCGCGCTTCGTTGAAGTCAGCGTGATCCAGTAATGACATCATATCGGCTATTGGCCAACGTATTTGTGATAATGGTTCAGGCTCATCCCCTTCCAGGCTTTCTGGATAGAGATTTTCTGCAATAACAATATTCATTTTGCTGGAAAAATAGGACGGAGCCATAGTGAGTTTGGCTAATTGCTCTATTTTTCTGGCACCAAAACCGATTTCTTCTTTCAATTCACGGTTAGCCGCTTCAAGGATACTTTCACCAGAGTCAATAGCGCCTTTGGGAAAGCCTAATTCGTATTGCTCAATACCTACTGCGTATTCACGGATAAGTATCAACTCATCCCCAATGACCGGGACGATTAAAACCGCTTCCCGGGTTGCTGGACGCATCCGTTCATAAATGCGTTTTACACCGTTACTGAATTCGAGATCGACTGACTGAATATGAAATAAACGTGAATGGGCAATGTTCTCTATTTTCAGGATTTTAGGGTTTTTCTGGTCATTCATAGCTGCCCCTGATGGCATTAGTATTTGGTTGATTTGAGTGTCTGTGCATTATTACGTCATAAATTATTTCATTAACCTTAGGTTTTATGATGAAATTAGGTACACTCCATAGCTTGACTAAATATGGACGATTATTTGGGTAAATGATAGTGATTATCGCTTGTCATCGTTGTTACTGTTATCTTTATCCTCTTTGGAAATAGATCTGTGTTATAGATAGTTCAGCGGGTGATTATATAACTTGCTGTAAAATAAATTAAAAAAACAGATGGAAATAACCTGATTCAGAACTGAACGTGTGGTTGCTATTTTGCAAGCAACAATAGCAATATTGTCATGGATATGGGGAAAAAATGAACTCAACAGCCGTTATATTGGCTATCTTGATAATTAGCCTGATGATAATGGCTTCTTTTCTGATTTTCAGATGGAAGCCGCATGATAACGCCCGTTATCTGCCTTCTGTTGCTGACCCGACCTATCGTAAACTTTATGCTGATGAATATCAGGCCATTGAATGTTATCTGAAGCAGGTGTTGCCACTGGTTTTAACCGACCGTATCAATAAAACCAGTGGGTTAATTCTGACGGACAAAAATGACACGGTTTATACTATCTGTAATTCCATTACCCGGTTTTCTGTTGCCTCAGATGAACCACATAGCTGGCGTTATTATATTGATATGGCAGAAGTTCATTTGCCATTTTTCCTTGAGTCTTTTATTAAACAACAGAATATTATTGATGTTGTTCACACTGCGGGAATACCACTTGTTATTTCGATTAATGGTCACTTCCTGAAAGATTTTCAACGGGATTTTCCTTCTGCTCCAGTAGTTTCAGATGTGTCCCATCAGCAGGCATCGATCCAAAAAAATGGCGATACCAGCGTAAAATTACAAAATATCCGTAAAGAGACAGCGGAAGAATACCGGTTGAATCACTCATCGGGTATTTGGGAGGGAGGATTCTTGTGTCTCGGATTTTTTATTTGGTTCCTTGCGTTACTCTCACCGATACTGTTTTTGCCGTGGCTGATGTTGATTGCTGGTACTTTAATGGTTGTCAGCTTTTGGCCGTTGTTCTGCCCGTCTTCAAGACGCAGCTGCAAGGATATTCACTGTTTTACCGGTATACCAAAACGGTGGGGATTATTTGGAGAATTTGAACAAGGGCAAATGAGTAATATCTCTCTTGGTGGGATTGATTTAATTTACCCATCTCATTGGGAATCTTATGTTACCTGCGATCTTGATCAGAAAACCAATATCGATATTTACACTAACGGCCAGGTAGTTAGGCAAGGGAATTATCTCTCTTTGCACAATGAGGAGAAAAATTACCCTTATCACCGTTATGGGAAAAATCTAATAATGATTGGTGGCAGTTTGCTTATTATACTGCTGCTCTATTTTTATCAGCCAGTTAGTGTACCAATGAAACTCAGTTTTGCCTGGTTGCGTGGTAGCAGCACGAAGGTTGTCACTGATGCTAATACGATGAAAGAGATGGCGTTGCGGGTCGGGGATGTCCTGACAGCAAAAGGGGTTGGTATGTGTTATATGCCGCCAAATAATATGAATGGCAAAGGAAACACTTATTTTTCTCCATTCGATTGCTCAGGGATATATTGGAATAGTACTAATTCACTGCCAATCCAGGAATCAGAAGTTATAAAAAATGCGGCTAAACTGATTGCAACCGTTAATAAGCAATTACGTCTACAGGAAAATAGCGATGTGATTAATCCAGGTCTTGCTCAGGAGATTGCCAAATCTGGTATGATTTTATTGGATGATTTTCCTGATATCATATTGAAAACTAAAAAATTATGTGGAAAAGAAGCAGACTGTTTCCGATTGAAGAATGCTTTAGTTAACCTGGGTAGTGCCAATGATTGGACAACTTTGTTAAAGAATACAGAAGATGGCAAGTTTGATGACATCCATGTTTTATTGCGTCCAGCGGGGGCTGAAGCGCTGGGAAAGCTAGTTGATGCGACTACATCGTCATTTATCTACCGGGAAATAGATAAAATAGCAATCCTGCTTAATAGCCCTTCTCCGGGCGGTGTTCTTCTGATTAGTGATGAAGGTAAACAGCTGGTTGAATATATCACGCCGGCAATTGTTTCTTATGATCATAGCGCGTTAGAACAATGGCGTGAGTTACAGCGGTTATCGGATACGGTGTTACAAACACCATTTGAGACCGTGGGAATTATTACAGAATTGTCCGTAGATACTAATGGAACCCGTCGGATTGTGTTACATAGTGAACTGGATTCCATGACGCTGGTCCGTTGTATTGGAACAACGCTTTTACTCTTGATGCTTTTGGCGATTTTGGTGATTAATTCGGTGTTAGCTGTTAAGAAAAACCGGCAAAACAAACAACGTTTAAGCAAAATCAGGCAGTATTACGATAGCTGTTGTGATACAGCTTTCCCACCTACACGTTGGCGATAATCAGCAATGGTGTGTTAGGCTTGGCTTTTTCGCCGGAGCTGATATTGGGAGAAAAAAATGAAAGATAATTCAGACTCCGATCAAGCAGTCCGTCTGGATAAATGGCTGTGGGCTGCCCGCTTTTATAAAACACGGGCTATGGCACGGGAAATGATAGATGGCGGTAAAGTTCACTATAATGGTCAACGAAGTAAACCAAGTAAAGTGGTTGAACTCGGGGCCGAAATTAAACTGCGTCAGGGTAATGATGAACGTACCGTTGAAGTTCTTGCGTTAAGCAGTCATCGGCGCGGTGCCCCGGAAGCTCAACAGCTTTATCGGGAGACTGAAACAAGTATTGCTAACCGGGAAAAAATAGCAATAGCTCGTAAAATGAACGCATTAACTATGCCTCATCCTGATCGCCGGCCGGATAAAAAAGAAAGACGCACGCTGATTAAGTTTAAAAACACCAAATTAAGTGAGCAGGAATAACCTACTCCAGTGAGAGATATTTATGTTTAAACAAGACCAATTACACCGCTTTTTGTTTGAAAATTATTCTGTACGTGGTGAACTGGTTTTAGCCAGTGAAACTTACCGGCATATTCTGGAAAATCATGATTACCCGCAGCCAGTACAGCAATTATTGGGAGAACTATTGGTAGCAACCAGTTTATTAACGGCGACACTGAAATTTGATGGTGATATTACTGTTCAAATTCAGGGAGATGGCCCGGTAAAACTGGCCGTTATTAACGGTAATCATCAGCAACAAATGCGTGGTGTCGCCCGTATTGACGGATTAGTTTCTGAAAATAGCAGCTTGAAGCAGATGGTTGGCACAGGTTATATGGTCATTACCATTACACCAACTCATGGTGAGCGTTATCAGGGTGTCGTTGCATTGGAAAGTGAAACGCTGGCGGAATGTCTGGATGATTATTTCAGGCAGTCTGAACAGTTACCAACCCGTCTGTTTATCCGTACCGGTATTCAGGATGGAAGGATCGCTGCTAGCGGTATGTTACTACAGATTTTGCCGGCAGCGGAGCAGGAGAGCACAGATGTATTTGATCATCTGGTACAACTTACTGCAACCATTAAAGGTGAAGAGCTATTTTCACTGGAAGTTAAAGAGATCTTGCATCGTCTTTATCATGAAGAGGACGTTGTATTATATGAGCCGCAACCTGTTGAATTCCGCTGTACTTGTTCTCGTCAACGTTGTGCTGACACGTTAGTCACACTTTCCGATGAGGATGTTAATCATATTTTGCAGAAAGATGGCAACATTAATATGGAGTGTGAATATTGCGGTACGCACTATATTTTTGATGCTGATGATTTCGTTGAAATCAGGTCAGAAAAAAAGAGCCGGTTACACTAATCTCTATCTGAACAGCTGTTTTTACCTTTTAGGGCGCGGATCCGCGCCTTTCTATCAATATCCATAATATTCAAAGGCTTCTTTCATGCCTTTCATCTCAGATTAACCCTAAAAAAATGATAGGTTTTCAATTTTTTGATAACTATCGCGGTTAATTAATCATAACTATTTATTATTGCTCATAGAAAAAGCGTGACTATACCCAGGAGCAAGAACATGAGTGTTAAAGGCATTACCCCGCAGGAACTCGCGGACTATGGAATCCATGATGTTAGTGAGATTGTTTATAACCCAAGCTATGAGCTGTTATTTTCAGAAGAAACCAAACTTTCACTCGAAGGTTACGAGAGTGGCACTCTAACCAACCTGGGGGCTGTGGCTGTCGATACGGGGATCTTCACTGGTCGCTCCCCCAAGGATAAGTATATTGTCCGTGATGATGTCACCCGTGACACCGTATGGTGGGCTGATCAGGGAAAAGGTAAGAATGATAACAAGCCATTGCAACAGGAAACATGGGCACATCTGAAAGGTCTGGTTACTCAACAGCTTTCAGGCAAACGTTTGTTTATTGTCGATGCTTTCTGTGGTGCGAATGCAGATACACGCTTAAAAGTCCGCTTTATTACAGAGGTTGCATGGCAGTCTCATTTCGTTAAGAACATGTTTATCCGCCCCTCAGATGAAGAATTGGCCGGATTCAAACCAGACTTTATTGTGATGAACGGTGCAAAATGCACTAACCCACAATGGCAAGAGCAGGGTTTGAATTCTGAAAACTTTGTTGCATTCAACCTGACAGAGCGTATGCAGCTTATCGGTGGTACCTGGTACGGCGGTGAAATGAAGAAAGGGATGTTCTCAATGATGAACTACCTGTTGCCATTGAAAGGTATTGCTTCAATGCATTGTTCTGCCAACGTGGGTGAGAAGGGGGATGTTGCGGTCTTCTTCGGCTTATCAGGGACAGGTAAGACCACGCTTTCTACTGATCCAAAACGTAAGCTGATTGGTGACGATGAACACGGTTGGGATGATGACGGTGTATTCAACTTTGAAGGTGGTTGTTACGCGAAAACCATCAATCTATCCAAAGAAGCGGAACCTGATATCTACAATGCGATTAAACGTGATGCATTGCTGGAAAACGTGACGGTACTGGCAGATGGCACGGTTGATTTCAATGATGGTTCAAAAACTGAAAACACCCGAGTTTCTTATCCTATCTACCATATTGAAAACATTGTTAAGCCGGTTTCCAAAGCCGGTCACGCGACCAAGGTCATTTTCCTGACGGCGGATGCGTTTGGTGTGCTGCCTCCGGTATCCCGTCTGACACCGGAGCAAACTCAATACCATTTCTTGTCTGGCTTCACGGCGAAACTGGCTGGTACAGAACGCGGTGTGACGGAACCAACACCAACGTTCTCTGCCTGTTTCGGTGCCGCCTTCCTCAGTCTGCATCCAACTCAATACGCGGAAGTCTTGGTGAAACGTATGCAGGCCGCAGGTGCCAAGGCTTATCTGGTGAACACGGGCTGGAATGGCACGGGTAAACGCATTTCTATTAAGGATACCCGCGGAATCATTGACGCCATCCTAAGTGGTGATATTGAGGAAGCTGACACCATTACATTACCTATCTTCGATCTGGCGGTTCCGACTGCGTTGCCTGGTGTTGATACCGATATTCTTGATCCACGTGAGACTTATGTAGATAAATCTCAGTGGGAAGAGAAGGCGAAAGATTTGGCACATCGTTTTGTCGGCAACTTTGATAAATATACGGATACCCCGGCAGGGGAAGCTTTAGTAAAAGCGGGTCCTAAACTGTAATTGTGAGTTCTTCTTGTATTAAGTAAACCTCATCCGTATGGGTGAGGTTTATTGGGGATTTATGCCGCAGGAAGGTCAAACAGTAATATTTCACTATCACCATCGGCGTTAAGTTGAAGATGGGTTTCATCCCGGATCGCCAGACCATCGCTGGTGGTTGCCTGAACACCATTAACAGTCACTTCTCCACGCACCACTTGTATCCAGATATAACGGCCGTTCTCTGTAAGATATTCGGAAGTTTCATGATTTTTCAGTACCCAACGCCATAAGGTCATGTCTTGGAAGACTTTCAGTGAGCCATCCCGAGTATCGGGAGAGAGCACTAATTGGCGGCCTTGCACATCATCAAAACGGCGCTGTTCATAGCGTGGTGTTAAGCCGGTTTTATCTGGAGCAATCCAGATTTGATACAGATGTAATTGGTGATCACTGTTCGGGTTATATTCTGAATGACGAATACCCGTACCTGCGCTCATAATTTGGAATTCACCGGCGGGTACTTGCTCTTTATTTCCCATACTATCCTGATGTTCAACCGCACCGGAAAGTACATAGGTCAGTATTTCCATATCCTTATGTGGATGGGTACCAAAGCCTTGACCTGCTTCGATGAAATCTTCATTAATCACTCTCAGCGCTGAAAAGTTCAAAAAATTGGCATCGTAATAGTTGGCAAATGAGAAGGTATGCCAGCTATCTAGCCAGCCATGATTGGCGTGACCGCGATCTGATGCTTTGCGTAAATAGATCATATTCAAATCTCCTCAATGGTTTTTACAGTCTAGTTGAGAAGAGATAACATAAAAGTCTAAAAACCTAACCTAATTATTCAAATATTTTGAAAATATAACAACCGGATTGATCAATAAAAAAAAGCCAGCACTTGGCTGGCTAAAGTAAACACTGGAAGCAATGTGAGCAATGTCGTGCTTTCATCTTTACCCTGAAGGCGGTTCATCTGAAAGCGATACGAATGATAATAATTATCACTATCGATTGTAAAGCGTTTTTTCTGGTCAAATATGGAATAATTGTGGAATATTTTTTAAATTATTGATAAATATACTTATTTTTATGTTGACTGGGAATGTTTAAGAGAATGAAAATCATTTCATTTAATCGATTTGCTAGATGATTGCCTTAAATTATTCAGGAAATTTGACATAATATTAAGCGTCTTAGTAAAAACCGACGTAAACGTTTATTCAGTTATTCATCGATAGAAATTATTTTATTGATGGCTAAAAAATGCCCAAAAAAATGAAAAATCTGGAATTTAACATTACCGCAGCCAACTACTTTTTTGAGGAATTTTTGATGAAATAATTACGTTGTAATGAATTTTAGTGTGACACTAAATTACAAACGTTATCTAAAATCCAATTCTCCTTGAATTTGTTTGCTCTGATAGTTGTTTCATTTATATATTGTTATTACATTTCAATATCATGAAATATATCCTGCGGGTAATTTTTTGGCATCAAAAAATGCTTTATTTACTGACAGGTTAGAAATAATAAATAAATGTTTTATTACGTTTATCACCTATTGGAAAATAATTATAAAAGTGATCTTATTTTCTGGTATCTAGAGTAGCAAGCTGGAAAATAAAAATTGCATGAGGATCTATTAACATGTCAAAAGATAAGTATTCAAAACACCGTTGGGGCGTCACAGATGTTTGAAGGCTATTTGAGAAATACCAAACTAAATCTGTTTGATATGGAGGAGAACTTAGTTGATTGGGCTCGATATGATAGTAATGCGTCATTACAGACCCTCCGTAGGGCGTTTATTGCCAGTTTCGGGGTAAATAGGTTTTCATAATAGTGATACACCCATTTTTACCCTTCCCGATTTTTGCTGTTGTCATGATGCGGCGTTCCATGAATACCTTTACATGTTGAAGCCATTGCCACATAAATTGACAACAGTGGTTCCGTGTCACGTCGTTCATTTCGGAGTATTGATGCTATGATAGGCATAACGCAGTCCGTTTGGTGATTTGTGATTTTTGACGATTGATCAGATCGTCAAAATCGGACTGAGTTCCCTCCAGTGATCTACTCTTTTGAAATCTTATTTAATCAATAAATTAACCCAATATCGTGGCGGTAAAACGACACATTGGATCTTCACGCCAGTTTCAAATTGCCTGATTGCTTACTGGATGAACAAGGAAATATTCAAACAGATGCATGGCAACACGATGCGGCATGGGGGCTTGTCAGGGAAAAATCTGTTCCGCCATGCTCCACGATATCAAATATTGGGCAAGACCATCCCCTCGCATCCCACTCTCGCCTGTTAGGCTTGAAACGCTAACTGCGTGACAACCGCACCACAAAAAATTCGTGACTTACGTCACACTTTTAAAATTAATCGGATATTAACCAATCAAACAAACGAGACACCATACATTTTTTGTTATATTTTTTCGAACAGATATTAAACAGATAAAACTATTCATTCTTTGTCTTTACTCTCTCTGAGGTAACCCATGGCATAGCAGCCCAGGTTACCTGCTTGATTGCTCAATGAAGGTTATCAACAAGACTATCAGCAACAGACTGCTAGCAACCTCATTGTCTTAATGCTTTTCCTCAAGGCGGTCCCTTTGACCCCTTGATTATTGATGACTACACGCAAAAACCGCCGGACCAAGGGTCTGTGCGTTGAATATCCTCATGAATAATTTAAGGGGGCGTGATGTCATTCCAGAAAAATCAACCCAGGCCATCGAGTGCCAAACACATTGCCGACCGGCTAGCGGCTCAAAGCGCCGGCGGCTTACTCTTTACCCTCACGGCCGGCGGATTACCGCCTGAAACCTTTGTGGTGGCCGCCTTCTCACTCAACGAAGCCTTCTCTACCCCCTTTAGTCTGGCGGTCAGTTTAGCCAGTGCCGACCCGGCGATTGATTTCGCCGCAGTCCTTGATACCCGCGCCACCCTGACCATCCTGCGCGCAGGCAAAATCGAGCGCACCGTCACCGGCATGGTCGCCAGCTTTGTGCAGGGCAACACCGGCAAACATCAAACCCGCTATGAGATGACCCTCCGGCCCGATATGTGGCGCACCACCTTGCGCCAGAATTCACGGATTTTTCAGCAGCAGGATATCAAAACCATTCTCACCACCCTGCTCAAAGAGAGCGGTGTCCGGGATGTCGTGTTCAGGCTACGTTACCCACACCCGGAACGGGAATTCTGCGTTCAGTACCGGGAAACCGATTTTGATTTTCTGCACCGGCTGACCGCCGAAGAGGGCATTTTTTACTTCTTCGAATTCACCGGCAACAAAAACACGCTGGTATTTGCCGATGTCGCGGGAGCCCTCGCCACCGGCCCGGTATTGCCCTACCACCCCGATGAGGCAACCGAAGCCCAACAACTGTGCGTCACGGCGCTGACCCGGCAGGCTCAGGTGCGTCCGGCCACCGTGAGGCTCAAAGATTACACCTTCAAGAATCCAGTCTGGGCCGCCGAATTTCAGCACCATATGCGGGAACAAAACCTCCAGCACACCGGCTATGAACACTTTGATTTTCCCGGGCGCTTTAAAGACGAGCAGCACGGTGCCGATTTCACCCGCT
The DNA here is from genome assembly GCF_011189505.1 of Photorhabdus tasmaniensis. GTDB lineage: Bacteria > Pseudomonadota > Gammaproteobacteria > Enterobacterales > Enterobacteriaceae > Photorhabdus > Photorhabdus tasmaniensis. The sequence goes on along the minus strand of NZ_PUJU01000063.1, from coordinate 603 downwards.
ACCGGCTGGAAGCCCTGCGCAACAATGCCCTGACTGGCTACGGTGAAAGTAACGACGCCGCAATGCAGCCGGGCGTGCTGTTTACCCTCACCGACCACCCCCGCGATGACCTCAACCAGCTCTGGCAGCTGGTCAGCGTCGCTCATAGTGGCAGACAGCCGCAGGCGCTGGCGCAATCCACCGGGGAGTCCGGCACGGTGATGAGCAACCAGTTCACCTTTATCCCGACGCATCAACACTGGCGTCCAATGCCGACGCTCAAACCGGTCATAAATGGCCCGCAGATAGCCAAAGTGGTCGGCCCGGCGGGTGAAGAAATCTTCTGTGATAAATACGGCCGTATCCGGCTGCAATTTCTGTGGGACCGTTACGGCCAGAGTGACGACCACAGCTCCTGCTGGATACGGGTCACGCAACCGTGGGCCGGCCAGGGCTGGGGCATGTTGGCTATCCCGCGTGTCGGTCAGGAGGTCGTAGTGGACTTTCTTGATGGTGACCCGGACCAGCCGATTGTCACCGGGCGCACCTATCATGCCAACAACATCCCGCCCGGCACCTTACCGGGCAGCAAAACCCAGATGGCCTTCCGCTCAAAAACCCACA
>NZ_PUJU01000062.1 GCF_011189505.1 Photorhabdus tasmaniensis | reverse complement strand
ACTGGCGTGAGGATCCAATGTGTCGTTTTACCGCCACGGTACTGGGTTAATTTATTGATTAAATAAGATTTCAAAAGAGTAGATCACTGGAGGGAACTCAGTCCGATTTTGACGATCTGATTAATCGTCAAAAATCACCAAACGGACTGCGTTATACCTATCATCGCATCGATACTCCGAAATGAACGACGTGACACCGAACTACTGTTGTCAATTTATGTGGCAATGGCTTCAACATGTAAAGGTATTCATGGAAGCAGTATCATTACAACAACAGCAAAAATCGGGAAGGGTAAAAATGGGTGTATCACTATTATGAAAACCTATTTATATTTTCTCTGTTGTTACAAATATAGTGTACTTAAAAATTATTTACTAAATATTTTCAACTCTATGTTTTATATGTATTTTTTATATTTATCAAAGGTTTATTTCCATATGGAATATTGTTTTTTTTATTCTTATGGCTCAATCTAATAATAACAAAAAATTGATTTCTCTTGGCTTCCTTTTAATATTTTTTCCACAGGAATATGTTTACCAGCGGTAAAGAGTTATCCATACTTAATACCTGTAGTTTTAATTTTTATATTTGCTAGTAACCAATATCTAATAATGGGATTAATAGCTGTTTATCACGATTATTTTGATGCCAGTTTGAGATCAACATTTGACTCTTTATTATCGACATTTGCACGTTTAATCGTTTTGATTCTCTTTCCGGCAGTTGCATATTTTACCGAAACTTTTGGATGGCAAATAATGTCATATTCATTCATTATCTTGTCTTTAATGGTTATTTTTATTTATGTGTTTAGCCTGAAGTTGTTGCTCAGGCAAACACATTAAAGATCTCTTCCAATGCAGAGTAAATAAGCGGACGGCTATGAACGGACGCTAGCATCTATGCTTATCCGTTTTTGCCAGTTTGCTTGTTACTATAAGTAGGCATTTCCCGCTAATGATTTATTTTTTTAACTGTTTTTTCTGCATTGCCAATAGTTCAAAGACACCAAAAAAGAAAATTTTGGTTTGTATTAAGCCAGAAAGTTTTTGGTCTTTGGGTTGGCTGGTTTTCATCAGTAACATCTGCAATGCATGCATTACCACCATGAAAATTATGGCGATATCCATAAAATATTTCAATGGTTTTGGAAATGGATGGATTAGGTTAAATATCAAGAATCCCCAAACGCAGACCATTAATAGTTTTCCCAGTTGAATAAACATCAGAGTGTGCTCCAAGAGAGTAGTTAGGCGGGTAAGTAGCGGATATAAAGCCGGTATGCGACTTGTCCAGCTACTTTTTCGCGATGAAGTTGCCAGTTGACAGGCACATCAGCTGCCGCTGATTCAGATTCAGCCTCAACATAAATCCAGCTTTCATCTGCCAGCCAATGCTGTTTTTCCAACAACTTTATGGTTTCAGCAAGCATTCCTTTACGGAAAGGTGGATCAAGGAAAACGACATTATAGGGCGTTCCCGGTTGAGATAAACAGTTTAACGCACTGTCGTTAATAACTTCGGCATTTTGAGCGCCGAGCAGAGCCAGATTAGCGGAAAGTTGTTTTGCTACATCACGTTCATATTCGATAAGTGTCGCCTGTCCTGCATAACGGGAAAGTGCCTCTAATCCAAGTGCTCCGCTTCCTGCATAGCAATCCAGACAGCGCGCTTCCTGAATAACCGGAGCCAGCCAGTTAAACAGGGTCTCTCTGATGCGATCGGTGGTTGGACGTAACCCAGGGCTGTCCGGTACAGGTAATTTCCGGCCTCGCCATTTTCCACCAATAATACGGATTTGTCCCATAGATTGTCGTTGTAGTTTTTTTGCCATAATTTACGTAACTTAATTACTCGTCATCAGATAGTGCTGCACAATTGATGACCTATTTTTAAAAGTGCCAGTTTAAGGAAATACGGGTTAAATCTTGCGGGCATTAATTTACCATGAAATACATGCATTGATATGTGTTGCGCTACTACGAAAATGTTAGACTGCATCTAATTTCGTTATTATTCACTGTTATAACGCCATGATTTAACCTTGAGGAGTGTAATGGCTGATGGCAAAAGAGAAAAAAAGAGGCTTTTTCTCCTGGTTCGGGCGTGGCCGTCAGGAAGAACAGCAAAAAGAAGAACAATTGGCAGCAGAGCAAGCGGAACAACAGCATTTTGTTGAAGAAGCTGCAAGATTAGCGGCAGAGCAGGCAGAACAACAGCATTTTGTTGAAGAAGCTGCAAGATTAGCGGCAGAGCAGGCAGAACAACAGCATTTTGTTGAAGAAGCTGCAAGATTAGCGGCAGAGCAGGCAGAACAACAGCGTCTTGTTGAAGAAGCTGAGAGATTAGCGGCAGAGCAGGCAGAACAACAGCGTCTTGTTGAAGAAGCTGAAAGATTAGCGGCAGAGCAGGCAGAACAACAGCGTCTTGTTGAAGAAGCTGAGAGATTAGCGGCAGAGCAGGCAGAACAACAGCGTCTTGTTGAAGAAGCTAGAAGATTAGCGGCAGAGCAGGCAGAACAACAGCGTCTTGTTGAAGAAGCTGAGAGATTAGCGGCAGAGCAGGCAGAACACCAGCGTCTTGTTGAAGAAGCTGAAAGATTAGCGGCAGAGCAGTCAAAGCCAGCGATATCAAAAGAGCAAGAGCGTCCCACTAAAGAGGGCTTTTTCACCCGCTTGAAACGCAGTCTGGTTAAAACCCGTCAGAATCTGGGGTCCGGCTTTCTCAGCTTGTTCAGTGGTAAAAAGATCGATGATGATCTGTTTGATGAATTGGAAGAGCAGTTATTGATTGCTGATGTTGGTGTTGATACTACCCGCAAAATCATTGGCAGCCTGACGGATCATGCCAGCCGTAAAGAGCTGAAAGATGCGGAAGCATTGTATGCCAAATTGAAAGAAGAGATGTCTGGCATTCTGGCTAAAGTTGATAAGCCGCTGGATATCGAAGGAAAAGCACCGTATGTCATTCTAATGGTTGGTGTTAATGGTGTTGGTAAAACAACAACAATTGGTAAATTGGCACGCCAGTTCCAGGCGCAAGGTAAATCGGTCATGTTGGCCGCAGGGGATACTTTCCGTGCCGCCGCCGTTGAGCAGTTAGAGGTGTGGGGGGAACGTAACCGTATCCCGGTGGTAGCGCAACATACTGGTGCTGATCCCGCTTCCGTGATTTTCGATGCGATTCAATCAGCTAAAGCTAAAGGTGTAGATGTATTGATTGCAGATACCGCAGGTCGTTTGCAAAATAAATCTCACCTAATGGAAGAGTTGAAGAAAATTGTCCGGGTGATGAAAAAACTGGACGAAGATGCGCCACATGAAATTATGCTGACATTAGATGCCAGCACCGGCCAGAATGCGATAAGTCAGGCTAAATTGTTCCATGAAGCTGTAGGGCTGACAGGTATCTCACTGACAAAACTGGATGGGACTGCCAAAGGTGGGGTGATTTTCGCCATTGCTGATCAGTTTGAAATTCCTATCCGTTATATTGGTGTCGGTGAAGGAATTGAAGATCTGCGGCCATTTAAGGCAGATGATTTTATAGAGGCACTTTTTGCCCGAGAGGATTAATTACCATGATTCGCTTTGAACAGGTCAGTAAAGCTTATCTGGGCGGACGGCAAGCCCTGCAAGGGGTGAACTTTCATTTGCGCCCTGCGGAAATGGCATTTCTAATTGGTCACTCAGGGGCAGGTAAAAGTACCTTGCTGAAACTCATCTGTGGCATTGAACGACCTAGCACCGGACATATCTGGTTTGCCGGTCATGATATCAGCCGGTTGAAGAGTCGTGAGGTACCTTTCCTGCGTCGCCAGATTGGTATGATTTTCCAGGATCACCATCTATTGTTGGACAGGACGGTATACGATAACGTGGCAATGCCACTGATTATTTCAGGTGCGAGTACGGAAGATATTCGTCGCCGGACTTCTGCGGCATTGGATAAAGTGGGTCTGCTGGACAAAGCGAAAAATTTTCCGATTCAGCTTTCGGGCGGGGAACAGCAACGAGTCGGCATTGCTCGCGCCGTTGTGAATAAGCCAACTGTTTTGTTGGCGGATGAACCGACCGGTAATCTTGATGGTGAGTTGTCAGAGGGTATTTTACGGCTGTTTGAAGAATTTAACCGGGTAGGGGTGACGGTGCTGATGGCGACCCATGATATGGCACTGATTGAACGACGGAAATATCGTATTTTGACTCTGAGCCAGGGCCGTATGGCGGGAGAACATCATGGTTAAAAATGTGCGTAAGGCAGCGGGGAAAGTAACAAGATCGAAAAGTAAAGCTTTGCAAGGGGGATGGCGTGAGCATGCCTGGATGAATGCGCTGACAGATATGTTGCGTCAGCCACTGGCAACTCTGTTGACGATTATGGTTATTGCGATATCTCTGACATTACCAAGCGTTTGTTACATTATCTGGAAGAATGTCAGCCAGGCTGCGGAAAAATGGTATCCCACCCCTCAATTGACGGTGTATCTCGATAAATCACTGGATGATAACAGTGCTCAGAAATTAATAAGTGAACTGAAAGCACTTGATGGTGTGGATAATGTTAATTATCTCTCACGTCAGGAAGCGATGACGGAGTTCCGTACCTGGTCTGGTTTTGGCGGTGCGCTGGATATGCTGGAAGAGAATCCACTACCCGCAGTCGCTATCATTACACCGAAAATCGATTTCCAAAGCTCACAGACTTTGACTACGTTGCGTGACCGGGTTTCTCAGATCAAGGGTATTGAAGAAGTTCGGATGGATGATAGCTGGTTTGCCCGTTTGGCGGCGTTGACGGGGCTTGTCGGTCAGATTGCGGCAGTGATTGGTATTCTGATGGTCGTGGCGTTGTTTTTGGTCATCGGTAACAGCGTGCGTCTGAGTATTTTCAGTCATCGTGACACAATTAACGTGATGAAGCTGATTGGTGCGACTGATGGTTTCATTTTGCGTCCATTCCTCAATGGCGGCGCTTTATTAGGGGGGCTTGGTGCGATGTTATCATTGATACTCTCTGCCCTGTTGGTATGGAAGCTCTCTGATGTTGTCACACAAGTTGCCAGTGTGTTTGGTACGACGTTTAATTTACATGGGCTTTCATGGGATGAATCCCTGTTGTTAGTTTTAATCTCCGCGATGATTGGTTGGGTCGCTGCTTGGTTGGCGACAACCCAGCATTTGCGCCACTTTACGCCAGAATAATTGAATTAATGTTTGTTATGGCGGGTACAAATAAAGTTACTTGCATAGATATAAAACAATCTGTTATTTTTTGTTCCGTGATCCCACGGTGGATGTTATCTGTCCTGAAATTATTACAACTCCACGCATCTGTAACTTGAATATGCACATTCTGGTGATAGACTGTACCGCTTATGTTGAGCATTGGTTTATAAACACTGATGTAATCTGTACTAACGATTTGAGCCTTAATTTGAGAGGATTTGAATGGTCAAAGAAATGCAAACTTTAGCGTTAGTTCCTCAAGGAAGTCTAGAGGGCTATATTCGTGCCTCTAATACCTACCCGATGCTAACAGCAGAGGAAGAGAAGGAACTGGCTGAAAGGCTGCATTACCAGGGAGATCTGGATGCAGCTAAGAAGCTGATTCTGTCTCATCTGCGCTTCGTTGTTCATGTCGCTCGCAGTTATGCTGGTTATGGCCTGCCCCAGGCCGATTTAATTCAGGAAGGGAACATTGGCTTGATGAAAGCAGTACGTCGTTTCAACCCGGAAGTGGGGGTGCGTCTGGTTTCTTTTGCTGTTCACTGGATTAAAGCTGAAATCCACGAATATGTACTGCGTAATTGGCGTATTGTTAAAGTTGCAACCACTAAAGCGCAGCGCAAGCTGTTCTTCAATCTGCGCAAAACTAAACAGCGTTTAGGTTGGTTTAATCAGGACGAAGTGGAAATGGTCGCCAAAGAACTTGGTGTGACCAGTAAAGATGTGCGTGAGATGGAATCTCGTATGTCAGCACAGGATATGGCGTTTGATATGTCTGCTGATGATGATGGTCAGGAAGGCTTGCCGGTTGCTCCAGTTTTGTATCTTCAGGATAAAGCGTCTGATTTTGCAGATGGCATTGAAGAGGATAACTGGGAAAACCATGCCGCTGATAAATTGTCGGTAGCGATAGAAGGCTTAGATGAGCGCAGTCAGGATATTATCCGTTGCCGCTGGTTGGATGATGATAACAAATCTACCCTGCAAGAGCTGGCTGATAAATATGGTGTTTCTGCGGAGCGTGTACGTCAGCTTGAAAAGAATGCCATGAAAAAATTGCGTGTAGCCATTGAAGCATAAATAAAGTGATTTTGCGTTAACGCATTCACAATGAATAAGTTAAGAGGGCGATAATGGTTTATCGCCCTTTTTGTTCCTTCTTTCAGCGTCTTCAACCAAACTAATCCGATGAAAATTGTTATTGCACCTGATTCATTTAAAGAAAGTCTCAGCGCTTCGCAGGTTGCTGAAGCGATAGAACAGGGATTTCGTGAAATCTATCCACGAGCTGAATACATTAAACTACCGATGGCAGATGGTGGTGAAGGTACGGTTGAATCAATGGTAGCCGCCACCGATGGGCAAGTTATCCACTTGTCTGTTACCGGCCCGTTAAATCAGGCTGTGGATAGTTTTTTCGGGGTACTGGGTGATGGAAAAACTGCGGTTATTGAAATGGCTGCGGCTTCTGGCTTACATCTGGTTTCGATGGAAAAGCGTAATCCGCTGATAACCACGACGTATGGTACCGGAGAGCTGATATTGGCTGCTTTAAATAAAGGTGTCAGTAAGATAATCCTCGGTATCGGTGGTAGTGCGACTAATGATGGTGGTGCCGGTATGATGCAGGCATTGGGTGCTCGCTTGCTTGATGATTGTGGTGAAGAGCTGAGGGCAGGCGGGGCCGCATTAAGTCAGCTTGCTGAAATCGTTCTCTCTGGTTTGGATCCTCGTTTGAGTCAGACTGAAATTATCGTCGCCTGTGATGTGACTAATCCGTTATGTGGTGAGTTTGGTGCATCTGCTATTTTCGGGCCACAGAAAGGGGCGACACCGGAGATGGTGAAAGAATTGGATGCGGCTTTGCGTCATTACGGTGAAAAAATTGAATTCCTGACAAAAACGAAGGTCATGGATGTACCGGGTACGGGAGCCGCAGGTGGTATGGGGGCGTCTTTACTTGGTTGGTTGAACGCTAAATTACAACCGGGAATTGATATTGTTATCTCCACGTTGGAACTGGAGAGAGTGGTACAAAGTGCTGATTTGGTTATTACTGGGGAAGGCCGGATAGATAGCCAGACTGTTTACGGCAAAACACCCATCGGCGTTGCCCGTATCGCCAAAAAGTATGCTATTCCAACCGTTGCATTGGTCGGCGGTATGAGTCAGGACTATAACGTCGTTCATGAGCATGGGTTGGATGCTGTTTTCTCAATTATGCCCGGTGTTTGTTCTCTTTCTGATGCTCTTGCTTGCGGGCATCAGAATTTGCGGGTGACAGCCCGCAATGTGGCTGCCGTCTGGAAGATGAGTCAGCCCAAGTAATAGTTTGAAGTGGTTTCATAACGAAAACCACAGGCGTTCATAAAACCTTTTAATGCCGGTTCGTTGGCATCAGGGAAACCCGCGAGACTTAGCTTCCACTGTTTAACAGCAGGATGCCGGGCCTTTAATTCATTTACCAGATATAAACCCACCCCCCGGCGACGTGTTATTTCACGAACACATAAATCTTCAAGCAGGCCGGATTGATTACTTAGAGTGATTTTTACTGCGGCCAACAATCTGTCATTGAAACGGGCGGCGAACAGTTTATTGCCGTTTTTTAGATGGATTTGCCATTGTTCTGGCGTTTGCTGAGGCCAGATTTTCCCCAAATCAATCATATCTTGTGCTGATAAAACAGTCAGTTGTTCAATAGTTAACTTCATGGTTTTTCCATATCCATTGTAGATGAATAAACAGTCAGAATGTTGTGAGACTATTTTTATACGTTACTGGAGAAAATGTTTTTAACATGATCGATCTTTCGAGTTAAAGATTGCTTTACTAATATTTAACCAGAATATCACACCATGATTAGTCTAAATTACAACCCTCTTTGGCGGTATTTTATTCTGTATTTGATGCTTTTTGCTACCTTGCCAATTTGATTTTAAGCATGAAATGCTATTTTAATAACATGAAAAATAAAATCTTATTAATAAAAATCACTTTATCTAATCATTAATCACAAATGGCCATGATTTCCAGCCAGATGATGGAAGATCTTAAAGGCAAATACAATCAGCAGGCCAATAACAATACGGGGATCAATAAATGAAAATCGTAACAGGTAAAGCATTATTAACCGGCTGTCTTGCCATGGTGATGAGTTATTCACTGTGGGCAAAAGAGATTAAAGTCGCGATTGTGGGGGCGATGTCTGGCCCGGTTGCTCAGTATGGTGATATGGAATTTACTGGCGCACGTCAGGCGATTGCGGATATTAATGCCAAAGGTGGTATTAATGGCGATAAGCTGGTGGGCGTTGAATATGATGATGCCTGTGACCCAAAACAGGCTGTAGCCGTTGCTAACAAAGTGATTAATGACAACATTCGTTATGTTATTGGTCATCTTTGTTCTTCATCGACTCAGCCGGCATCTGATATCTATGAAGATGAAGGTGCCATTATGATTACGCCCGCAGCAACTAATGCTGATCTGACAACGCGTGGCTACCAAATGATTCTGCGTACCACTGGGCTGGATTCTGATCAAGGTCCAACGGCCGCGCAATATATTGTTGAAAAGATCAAACCTCAACGGCTGGCAATTGTTCACGATAAACAGCAGTACGGGGAAGGGTTGGCACGTTCCGTTCTCGATAAACTGAAAAAAATGGGAGTCAATACGGTATTGTTTGAAGGTGTTACTGCCGGTGATAAAGACTTCTCAGCACTGGTTGCCCGCCTGAAAAAAGAAAATGTAGATTTTGTCTATTTCGGCGGTTACTACCCTGAAATGGGACAAATTCTGCGCCAGGCTAAACAAGCGGGTTTGAATATCCGTTTTATGGGACCGGAAGGTGTCGGTAACTCTTCGTTGTCTAATATTGCTGGTGCTGCTTCTGAAGGAATGTTCGTAACACTGCCTAAACGATACGATCAAGTTCCGGCAAACAAAGCCATCGTTGATGCAATCAAAACTAAGAAAGAGGATCCAACGGGCCCATTCGTCTGGACAACTTATGCCGCCCTGCAATCTCTGGCAACGGCAATGAACCGTACCGGCAGCATGGAACCTGCTGATTTGGTGAAAGACCTGAAAACTAATCCTGTCGATACCGTGATGGGAACACTGAGCTGGGATCAGGCTGGCGACCTGAAAGGGTTCGAGTTCGGCATTTTTGAATGGCATGCAGACGGTTCTTCTACTTCTGTGAAGTAAAGCCATCCGAATAGCCGTCAGCCCCTGCTTGACAGGGGCTGCTATTCCAGAGGTACAAGATATGTCAGAGCAATTTCTCTATTTTTTACAGCAGATGTTAAACGGGGTTACCCTGGGTAGCACTTATGCATTGATTGCCATTGGCTATACGATGGTTTACGGCATTATCGGGATGATTAACTTTGCTCATGGTGAAGTTTATATGATTGGCAGTTATGTCTCCTTTATCGTGATTGCTGCTCTGATGATGATGGGAATTGATCTGGGCTGGTTGCTGATTACTGCTGCTTTTTTAACATCAATTGTGATTGCCAGCGCTTATGGCTGGAGTATTGAACGGGTGGCTTACAAACCCGTTCGCCATTCCAAGCGTCTGATTGCGCTGATTTCTGCAATTGGGATGTCTATTTTCCTGCAAAATTATGTCAGCTTGTCACAGGGTTCCCGCGATCTGGCATTGCCAAGTCTGATTTCCGGGCAGTGGCTATTGGGTGAAAGTGATGGATTTTCTGCCAGTATAACTGCGATGCAGCTGACTATCTGGATAGTAACATTTCTTTCCATGCTGGTACTGACGATATTTATCCGCTATTCCCGTATGGGACGTGCCTGCCGTGCCTGTGCGGAAGATCTGAAAATGACCAGTTTGCTGGGGATCAATACCGACAAAATTATTTCTTTGACCTTTGTTATCGGCGCGGCAATGGCAGCAGTAGCTGGTGTTTTACTGGGGCAGTTTTACGGTGTGATAAATCCGTATATCGGTTTTATGGCAGGAATGAAAGCTTTCACCGCAGCCGTATTGGGGGGCATTGGCAGCATTCCGGGGGCAATGATTGGCGGTTTGATCCTAGGCATTTCTGAAGCCCTGACATCTGCTTATTTGAGCACAGAATATAAAGATGCGGTTTCCTTTGCTCTGCTTATCGTTGTGTTGTTGTTTATGCCTACCGGGATCTTAGGTCGCCCAGAGGTAGAAAAAGTATGAAACATGCCAATTGGATTAATGCCATTATCGCCTCAGCCGTTTTATTTGTGCTGGCTGTTTTTATGATGGGGATGCAGTTGTCACTGGATGGTACGAAGTTGGTCGTTTACCGAGCCGATGAAGTCCGATGGCTATGGATTGGCATCGGCTGTACGGTTGTTTTCCTATTCCAGCTATTACGTCCAGTTGTTCAGCAGACGATGAAAAAAGTGCCGGTTAAAAGCTGGACGTTGCCGGATTTCGATGGTTCAACCAAAGGACAAAAACGACTGGCAGCATTGATTATTGTTGCCGCGATTGTCTGGCCATTTATTGTCTCCCGTGGCAGCGTTGATATCGCTACGCTGACATTAATTTATGTCATGTTGGGGCTGGGGTTGAATGTAGTCGTTGGTTTATCAGGGTTGCTGGTGCTTGGATATGCAGGTTTTTATGCTATTGGCGCTTATACCTATGCCTTACTAAGCCATTATTACGGGTTGGGATTTTGGCAGAGTTTACCGTTGGCGGGATTAACGGCTGCTTTATCGGGGCTGTTGTTAGGTTTTCCGGTATTGCGATTGAGAGGTGACTATCTGGCAATTGTTACACTTGGTTTTGGCGAGATTGTTCGCATTCTGCTATTGAATAATACTGAAATAACGGGTGGTCCGAATGGTATCAGCCAGATCCCAAAACCGACTTTCTTCGGGCTGGAATTTAACCGCAGCGTGAAAGAGGGAGGGTGGGATACTTTCCATAACTTCTTTGGTCTGCAATACGATCCAAGTGACCGGGTTATTTTTCTCTATTTGGTCACATTGTTATTGGTGATACTGACTGTATTTATTATCAATCGGTTACTGCGTATGCCATTAGGTCGCGCGTGGGAAGCACTGCGTGAAGATGAAATTGCCTGTCGTTCTCTTGGGCTGAGTCCAACCCGTATTAAACTAGCCGCATTTACTATCAGTGCTGCATTTGCCGGTTTTGCCGGCACCTTGTTTGCTGCCCGGCAGGGTTTCATCAGCCCAGAATCCTTCACCTTTGTTGAATCTGCTTTCGTGCTGGCGATTGTGGTACTGGGTGGAATGGGTTCGCAAACTGCGGTAATTCTCGCGGCCATTCTGCTGGTGGTTTCCCGTGAGATGATGCGTGATTTGAATGCCTACAGCATGTTACTTCTGGGGGCAATGATGGTGCTGATGATGGTTTGGCGTCCGCAAGGATTGCTACCGATGAAACGCCATAATGTTAAATTTAAACGGCAGGAAAGCCAACCTCAGGGAGGAGAACAGGCATGAGTGCAATACCATTATTGCAGGTTTCCGATCTGACCATGCTCTTCGGTGGTTTGCTGGCGGTTAACAATGTTGCCCTGATATTAAATCAAAGCGAAATTGTCTCTCTTATTGGGCCTAATGGCGCAGGGAAAACCACGATCTTTAATTGCCTGACAGGATTTTACCGTCCGACCAGCGGCACAATAACATTGCGGGAAAAACATCTGGAAGGGTTATCCGGGCAGGCTATTGCCCGTATGGGCGTTGTCAGAACATTTCAGCATGTGCGATTGTTCCGTGAGATGACTGTGATTGAAAATCTATTAGTGGCACAGCATCAGCATCTGAAAAGCGGTCTTTTTTCCGGGCTTTTCAACATGCCGGCATTTCGACGTGCGGAATCTGAGGCTGTAGATCGGGCTGTCATTTGGCTGGAGCGAATTGGCTTATTACCACTGGCAAACAGACCTGCGGGTAATTTGGCCTATGGTCAACAACGTCGTCTGGAGATTGCCCGTTGTATGGTAACACGCCCGGAAGTTTTGATGCTGGATGAGCCTGCTGCGGGCCTGAACCCGAAAGAGACAGCAGAACTTAATGTCTTAATTGCTGAACTGAGAAAACATCATCAGGTTTCTGTGTTGCTGATTGAGCACGATATGAAACTGGTGATGGGGATTTCTGATCGTATTTATGTGGTTAATCAGGGAACACCTTTGGCGCAAGGTCGACCGGAAGAGATTCGTAACAACCCGGACGTTATTCGGGCATATTTGGGAGAGGTGTATTAATGATGTTGGAATTTAAACAAGTATCTGCCCACTATGGAGAAATTCAGGCGTTGCATCAGGTGAGTTTGAATATTCAACAAGGAGAAATTGTCACTCTGATAGGTGCGAACGGCGCAGGAAAAACGACGTTGCTCAATACGTTATGTAGTGAACCCAGAGCGACTGAGGGCGCTATTATTTTTCGCGGCAAAGATATCACGCAATGGCCGACTGCACGTATTATGCGTGAGGCCATTGCGATTGTTCCTGAAGGGCGCAGAGTCTTTGCCCGTATGACAGTGGAAGAAAATTTGGCAATGGGTGGCTTTTTTGCTGACAAAACTCAGTATCAGCAGCGTATTGAACGGGTTTATGATTTATTTCCCCGGTTACAGGAAAGGCGAAATCAGCGGGCTGGGACGATGTCCGGTGGTGAACAGCAAATGTTGGCAATTGGCCGCGCTTTAATGAGTCAGCCGCAGTTATTGTTGTTGGATGAGCCTTCACTGGGGTTGGCACCGATAATTATCATACAGATTTTCGATACCATTCAGCAGTTGCGGGAAGAAGGGATGACCATCTTTCTGGTTGAGCAGAATGCAAATCAGGCGTTAAAACTGGCTGACCGGGGATATGTACTGGAAAACGGTAAGATCGTACTAGAAGACAGTGGGCCTGCATTATTGGTTAATGAAGCGGTGAGAAATGCGTATTTGGGGGGAGAGTGAGGTATTTTTTTCGTCATATTCTAAGCAATATAGTTTATGGGTGAAGTCATGAAAGGCCAATTAGTTTTATTCAGCATAATTTGAGTGGCTAAAATTTACAGTCAAAATTATTTTGTTATTAAGTTAATTTTCTTTCATCAGAAAGAGAATGCTTTTAAGAATATTTATCTGTTGTCTTGTAGAAGATATAATCAATTGGTAATAAAAATATTATTAATTATAATATAACAGAAATATATGCTTGGGATGCTCGGCTATTTTATTTATTATCATTTTAACGTTGTGAGTGAATTTAATGAATTATTATAGTTTACTGGATAAAGGTAAACTTGGAAAATAAAGAATATAATTATATAGCACTATGGCAACCAAGATTAATATTATAATCTCAGGTGAATAACATAATGACAATAATTTCCATTTCAATTTTTTTATATATATATTTTTATGTATTTTTATATATCATATAATTTCATCAACTCTTGAATAATAGTAATTTCATTGAAGCAAAGCGTTGACACAAACTATATATCTGCTATAGTTTTATATTATTGTGATTTGTTTTAGATATGTCTCGTTAATGACTTTCTTATAATATGGATATCTTAATGTTCTGGTGGGTTATTGTGGCATGTAAAGTCCACGTAATATATTGGGGAATTAATTTTTAAAAGTAATAGTGGTTATATGATGATTAAAGAGTATCTTTAATTAAGTGATAATGCTGTATTTTTAAAATATTTATATGTAAGTTGAGTGAGTTTTATTTAAATTTTAATGAGGAAAATAAATATGTCTAGAATAACTATTGTTGTTGATTCAGATGAACAAAAAGCAGAAGTTTATTCTAATGCTTCTGTTCCAGTATATAAAGACTTAAATGCAGTTGGTCCTTTGATTGATGTGACTATATCACCTCATGCTAGTGTGGAAGTATTCAGAATAGATACACCAGTAATTCCAGAATCCAGACAATCGCTGAAAGTTGTAAATACAGGGCTAGCAAATAGTGTTACGGCTAAATTTTACTGGTCTCATAGTTTTACCTCTGAATGGTTTGAGTCTGGTTCGATAGATGTAGGATTAGGAGAAGAGAGGGTATTAAACGTGCCTGGCAACTCTTTCTATTATAGTAAATTTGTTATCTATAATAACTCGGATAAAGTTGCTTATGTTACGGCAAATTTGGTTTAAACATCTTATTTTGATTGAAGGGTTTCATTATGCATACAGATAATGTTTTAGACATAAGAACCATCGTGGCTAATGAATATGCTGTAAAGACGAGCGCATTAGAGTGGGATGTTACTGACATTGTAAAAAATGCAATCATAGGGGGAATATCTTTTATACCCTCAGTTGGCCCTGCCATATCTTTTTTAGTCGGTTTATTCTGGCCTCAATCGCAAGAAAATATATGGGAAGGGATTGTCAAACAAATTGAAAGGATGATAGAGGAGTCTGCGTTAAAGACGATTAAAGGTATCCTTGCTGGTGATATTGCATATATACAAGAGCGAATGGCAACCGTTGCTGATCTTCTTGAGAAGCATCCAGGATCAGAAGAAGCGAGGAGTGCTTTTAATAACCTGGCAGAAAATATAGATGGTTATCACAAAAAATTTAATAATTTTTCGGATGATGTTAACTATCAAATATTACCTATGTTTTCTACTACAGTTATGATGCAGATAACATATTGGGTTGCTGGTTTAGAGAGAAAAGATGAAATTGGGCTTAGTAATATTGATGTTGAAAAAGTCCGAGGGTTAATTAAAAAGACGGTAGAACAGGCTAATAGTTATATTAATAACATATATGATAGAGAGCTTAATGATGCTCTTAATAACTCGACGGCTGACACTGTTGCAAATAATGTGATGTCTGTTCATGGCCACTGTCGTTTACATGGGATTGAATATATCAGTATTTGGGATAAATTAAGTGAAGCTGAGTCTGTCAATAATAAAATCTATGTTGATGTTTTAAGTTATTCTACTTTCTTTGACCGTCAAACAGCAAAAGCCAGAATTCAGGCATTGACTCCAGAGAAAGATATGGCTCCACCTCTCAAACCGGCTCTTAATGGAGGAAAAAGAAGAAAGATAGATTCGTTAACCGGACATATTGTGCGTATTGGAGGGGCTCCGAGAGTAGGGGGGCTGACAGTTGTATTTGATGATAGTAGTCGCCATCAGTTAGGTACAATATCTGATGAGACGACATCTATTTCTTTGAATGGTAGTCGAATTACCAGTTTAGAAGTATGGGGCAACGGTGCTGTTGATAGAGCCGTCTTTACTTTGAGTGATGGTCGCTCATTATTATTTGGTGATCCTGGAACATCTCGATATAGGAAATTTCATATTGGTGAAAGTCACTATATTTCAGGGGTATATTTATCCAGTGATTACAGCCCATTAGCTCGTCAGGCGGCAAATATTGCTGTATCTTATCAGCTGATAAATGACGATGAAAAATGATAGCTTTTAACAAGTGTATTTTATATACGTAGAATGTTATTAGCCTTTATTTAGTTTTCTTCTTTATTTGATACATTTGCCGACATCTCTGTTCATATGGTGAAGAATGCTTTTGATGTCGGCAATTTCTGTATATTATCTCAATAATTACCTTCCTTATAAGCAGACATATATTCCCTTGGTGATCGACCGGTCATTTTTTTGAAAAATATTGCAAAGGCGCTATCACTGGCAAATTCTAATTCATTGGCGACAGATGACAAATTACCTTGTTTCGCCAGTAATTCTATAGATTTGATCAAGCGCCATTGTTGCCGCCATTGTTGATAATTTAAACCTGTTTCCCGGCGAAATATCCGGCTGATAGTTTTCTCGCTGGCACCGATATTCATTGCCAGTATTTTGAGCGGTGGTGGAAGTGTCGTCATAGGGATGCAAGCCAAACGACGATCGAAAGGGAGTGGCAATAATGTTGGCTCTCTCTTTGCCAGGCGGATTTCGTCAAGACAAACCGCTAATAGATTAGCAGCAGGCCCATGTAACCAGTCTGTGTTAAAAGGCGATAGTGCGATTCGTTCCAATACTGCACGCAGCAAAGGTGTTACTTCCAGTACTTCAATGTGTTCTGCCAGACACCCGATCTGATTGATATCCAGATAAATCGAACGATATCCGACAGATTCTTTTATCTCTGCTCTATGAGAGATACGGGGTGGGATCCAGGCAACCCGGGTTGGCGGAAGTATGCATAAGTGATCCGCTAGGGTGATACTGATACACCCTTGCTGGGTAAATAATAATTGCCCCATCTCATGTTGATGAAATCCTGAATCATGTTGACCTAGTTCAGCGGCGATTCCAACAACCGGTACTCCGAAGCTATCGGGATCAAAACTATCATCGCGGGAAAGCCATGCCATATTTATGTCCTATTTTATAAATAAATTGTCTTTATTATTATAATACGACGATTGAGACCATGCTAACTTATGCTTATCATCTAATTGAATCAGGCAAAATCACAATGCAACGTAAACTTGGGCTTATGCTGGCAACCGCGCTAATGATGTTTCCACAAGTTGTAGAGACCATCTATAGCCCGGCATTAACCGATATTGCAAAGGGATTTAAGGTGAGTGCTGAACAGGCTGCTCAAACTTTATCTTTATATTTTTTCGCTTTTGCTATCGGCGTGGTTATCTGGGGGCGCATGTGTGATCTCATAGGTAGACGTCCAACGATATTGAGTGGGTTGCTACTCTATAGTGGTGCTTCATTAATGGCATTATTCAGCAGCCAATTTGAGTTATTACTGGTTGCCAGAATGTTATCCGCATTTGGTGCCGCAGTCGGTTCGATAGGAACTCAAACCATGATGAGAGATTCTTATCAGGGAAGCGAATTAGCTCGGGTGTTTTCCGTCATGGGCATAGCTTTAGCGGTAAGTCCGGCAGTTGGCATGATGAGTGGTGCTGTTTTGGTGTATTTAGGGGGATATAAAGTCGTCTTTTTTGGTTTGTCTTTCCTTGCGGTATTATTGTTAGGTTGGTCTGCTATTTATCTGCCTGAAACCCGCCCGGCAGCAGTGGTAATAATACCGCTAACAAGTACTTTAATTATGATGTTCAAGGATGTGGCAATTTGGCGCAATGCTCTGTTGATAGCACTCTTTAATTTATGTTTGTTTAGTTATTATCAATTAGCTCCGTTTAATTTTGAACGGTTGGGATTCTCTTCTGAGACGTTTGGTTATACCGGATTGCTTTTGGCGCTAGGGTCAGGTATCGGCGCTTGGTTAAATAAATTCTTGTTAAACAAAAAATGGCGTTCACCAAATTCAGTATTACTTGCTGCGATTATCCTCCTGATAGGCGGAGGAATGATAATGGCACTGGAAGCCACCTGGTTTTTTATCCTACCAATGATTTTGATTGTTGTAGCTTACGGAATTGCCATTCCCAATATCTTGGCTTCTGCATTGATTGATTATACCGATAGATTGGGAACAGCAGGAGCATTGTTTGGTTTGCTATATTATTTGATATTGGGTGGGGGATTGGCGTTAGCGGGTTGGAACCAACGTCTTGGTGTTGTCTTGGTATGCTGTGGTTGTTTTATTCTATTTTTGGCGGTAATTAATTGTTTAATATTAATAAAATCAGAGAGTAATACATCAATTACGGAATGATCTGATATTGGAATAATTCTAAACTATCGACATTTACGGCGGGGAGCAGTCACTTTCTGGATTACACTTTGTATCAATATGGCTTCATGCGATAGATAACGGGCTTAGTGATGCAGTTATTCCAACGAAACCAACACCAGCGGAGCTGGCTGGTATGAGATTGTATGATGAGGAGGAAATAATAAGGCTGCTTCATATTGCCGCAAAAAAGGCAAAAGGGAAACTTGATGCAGATGATTCAGAATTGCTGGGCAACTAAATAATCTGCATGTTTGTCGCGTAAGGCCCCCAAAATTAGGCATTACTTTTCTTGCTTTGGCAAAAAAGGTACTTTACCAAAAGGTAAAGTGCCTTTTTTAATGAACTAATTGATAGCGATTAGTTCATGCCATATTTTTTCAATTTCTTACGCAGTGTGCCACGGTTGATGCCCATCATCAGGGCAGCGCGTGTTTGGTTGCCACGGGTGTATTGCATCACCATGTCCAACAATGGCTGCTCCACCTCAGCCAGTACCAACTCATACAGGTCATTAACATCTTGACCATTTAGTTGAGCAAAATAGTTCTTCAGTGCTTGTTTAACTGAGTCACGCAAAGGTTTTTGAGTAACCTGATCTTGTGAATTTACAGTAGCAACGGTTAGTACGTCAGAATTTACGCGTTGTTCGAACATAGTTCTGTCAGCTCTTTTCTTTATATTACGCAAAATTTTCGAAATATGCCTTCAACACCTCCAGCTGTTCGCTAGCATCCTCTATGGTGTTGAATGTGCGCCGGAACTGGTCATCAGGAGCATGTTCCCGAAGATACCAAGATACATGCTTACGTGCGATACGGGCTCCCTTGCCTGGACCATAAAAGTCGTGCAATTCCCGTATATGCTCGTTCATTAAATGCTGCACTTCGCCTATCGGCATCGGTGGCAGCAATTCTCCTGTTTCCAGATAATGCTGGATTTCCCGGAAGATCCAGGGTCTTCCCTGAGCAGCGCGGCCTATCATCAGGGCATCAGCCCCGGTGTATTCAAGCACTGCTCTGGCCTTAAGCGGGTCAGTTATGTCACCATTGGCAATAACCGGGATGGCAACAGTCTGCTTAACTGTCCGAATATTATCGTACTCTGCTTCTCCGTTAAACAAACAGGATCGAGTCCTGCCGTGAATCGTCAGAGCCTGAATACCACAACGCTCGGCCAATCGGGCAATCTTTACACAATTTCGTTCTTCTGGCGACCATCCAGTGCGAATTTTCAGCGTAACAGGAGCATCTACTGCATTTACAACTGCGGACAGGATCTTTTCGACCAATTCCGGGTAACGCAATAAAGCTGAACCTGCCAGCTTACGATTCACTTTCTTGGCTGGGCACCCCATGTTGATATCAATGATCTGAGCACCATTAGCGACGTTAATCTTCGCTGCCGCTGCCATTTCATCAGGATCATTGCCGGCAATTTGCACGGAACGAATTCCCGGTTCGTCACTGTGAACCATACGTAGCCGGGATTTGTCTGTCTTCCAGACCTGTGGGTTGGAAGATAGCATTTCCGATACTGTCATACCTGCACCCATTTCGTAACATAGTGACCGAAACGGACGGTCAGTTATGCCAGCCATTGGGGCCGCAATAAGACAGTTTTTCAGCTGGTATTGTCCGATACGCATAGACGAAGAAAGAGTGGCCATACTGTGACTGCAAGGGCGCGTATATTACGCATTTTTCGCAAAATATGAAAGGCCAAACTTTGAGCAAATCGACATTTGTTACAATTTTTTTCCAGCTTTCTTTCTGGGATAAATCTAATTGTTCATAAATAACATGGTGTTATATGTCATTGGTGAAGTTTATCACTCAGGATTTTTCTATCAGCCAGTTTGCCGATAGCACGGATTATCATCAGTGAGTGATCAAAAATTACTCTCGCCATCATGACAAAATAAAATAACTCTAACTTGCTACTATTTTTACCCCAGATATCCGACACCATTCTTCCTGCTCCGCAACAGGATCGATCACGAATTTATCAGTATAGGCTTGAATAACACTTTCTGCCTGACTTGCTAAAATACCCGATAAACCCAACAGACCACCTGATTTTGGTAATGCACCGATTATAGGTGCGAGTTCACGCAGAGGGCCTGCCAGAATATTAGCAATTACTACATCAGATTCAAGATCGTTTGGCTGATCTTTCGCCAAATATAGCGTTAAACGCCCCAGAACGCCGTTACGCTCTGCGTTATCGCGGCTGGCTTGAATAGCCTGTGGATCGATATCGATGCCAATAGCGTGTGCCGCACCGAGTTTTAGCGCTGCAATTGCCAATATGCCGGAGCCACAACCAAAATCAATGATGGTTTTACCTTCCAGATTGAGGCTGTCCAGCCATTGCAGGCATAACGCTGTGGTTGGGTGGGTGCCTGTACCAAAAGCCAGCCCAGGGTCCAGCATGACGTTAACGGCATCTGGATCTGGAACATCGCGCCAGCTTGGGCAGACCCACAAACGGTGACCAAAACGCATTGGGTGGAAGTTATCCATCCATTCACGTTCCCAATCTTTGTCTTCCAATTGCTCGATCTTATGGATAAATCCCTGACCTAACTGAGGAACGTGTTCGAGTTGGCTGATCACTGCTTTCATATCCGTTTCAGCATCATAAAGTCCGATGACATCGGTATCTCCCCATAAACGGGTCTCGCCTGGTAAGGGCTCGAATACTGGGTTATCGTGGCTGTCCTGAAAGGTGACTGATACGGCTCCACTTTCCATTAGATTATCCCCCAAGGATTCAGCCTGCGCTCCTGTGGTATTTAATCGAAGTTGTATCCAAGGCATAAAAAAATTCTCTTTATTAAAAAATAGGTTAAAACAACGCGCTTAATTAAGCTCAACGACTCGTTGCGGCAGCCGGTGGCCGATGGTATTACCCATCCCGAAAGCCAGCAGGCTAAGTAGCAGTGATGGCACGATCGGATGGAAGTCTAATAGATGAATATCGAAACTGGCGAATAGCGTATAACTTACTGCCCCTGTAATCATCGAACTGACAGCGCCATATGCATTAGCTTTTTCCCAATATAGTCCTAGCACTAATGGCCAGAGGAAAACGGCCTGTAGGCCACCGAAAGCCAGCAGATTCAGCCAGATAATCATCTCTGGTGGATGCCAGGCGGCTAAAAGCAGTAACAAGCCAAGGATCAGGGTGGAAAAACTGGAAATCCGTGTCAGTTTCTTTTCTTGTGTGATTTGTTGTGGAAACAGATTCAGGTAGAGGTCTTTTACGATCGTCGCAGAAGATTGCAGCAATTGCGCATTAATTGTTGACATAATTGCCGCCATCGGTGCGGCTAGGAAAATGCCAGCAGCGAATGGTGGCAAGACGGTGATCATCAACGTTGGGATCACTTGATCGGGAATGGTCAGATCAGGAATAACTGCCCGGCCGAGAGCACCTGCCAAGTGCATACCGAACATGAGGATAGTCATGACGATAGTACCGATGATAATCCCACGATGAACGGCTTTGCTATCACGGTAGGAGATACAACGAACGGCGGTATGAGGTAGCCCAATGACGCCAAAACAGACCAATATCCAGAACGATGCCATGAAAGGCCCACTGAGGATATGATCTGCTCCGTGTGGGGAAACCAGTTGTGGATTAATTGCTCGTAATGTGGCAACCGCTTCTGATAGCCCTCCCGCCTTATAGATAATTGCAACCAGCAGCAGAACCGTGCCCAGAAGCATCACCAGCCCTTGCATGGCATCGTTGAGGACACCGGCCCTGAAACCGCCGAATGCGGTATAGAGCGCGATAGAGACACCAAAAATCAGTAATCCGGTGCCATAAGGGATGCCTGCGGCGGTTTCCAACAGACGCGCACCGCCAATAAACTGAACTGTCATTGCGCCGACAAAAGCCACTAAGAGGCTCAGGCTGGCGAACCAAACCAGAAAACGGCTGCCGTAGCGGGCATACAGCATGTCATTGAGGGTGACAGCATTATAGCGGCGGGCGAGAATGGCAAATTTCTTACCTAGTACGCCAAGGGAAAGCCATATTGCCGGCAACTGGATCAGCGACAGTAATACCCATCCCAGACCATATTTATAGGCTGCTCCTGGCCCGCCAATAAATGAGCTGGCACTGATATAGGTGGCGGTAATGGTCATTGCCAGTACAAAGCCGCCCATGGAACGGTTACCGAGGAAATACTCAGTCAGGAAGGTACCTTTCTGGCGGCGTCGATAAGCGTAAACTGATAGAAGAAATACCAGTGCAAGGTAGCCTAGCAGAGGTAAGATAACTTCATTTTGCATTCTCATCCTCCAATGGGACTTCTTTGAAAATAAACTTAACCATCAACCAGCAGAGGATGATAAATATTACTGGCAACAACAAACATGCCATTTCGAACCAGCGTGGCAAGCCAGAGACACCCGGAGTATCACTGGGTAAATAGGCTGTCAGCAGCCAGCCAATAAGATAAGCAAGCGTTAGGAACACAGCCCAACGTGCTTCTTTATGGGATTGAACAAATCGTTTGTCCATTCGTTCTTCCGGTAATTAAATAAACAAGATGGGAGAGGAGGGATTGTACGGCAAGATGTGGATTTATTCAGGAAAAATACGATATGTAGTTAATAGCCTGAGTTTTGTTTGAAAATTGAACCAAGGCGTGGTTGTCGGCTCGAACGTAGCGGGATGGTTTGCAGGAGTTGACCACTACACGAATCGATGGATTGAAAATGACTTCTGGATATCCATAAGGTAAAAGACTGATTTATTATTCACCCCATAGGCATACCTTATGGAGATCCACATGCTTTTACGACATATCAACTACTTTCTTGCCGTGGCTGAGCACCACAGCTTCACGCGCGCCGCTACAGCCTTGCATGTGTCTCAGCCGGCACTGTCCCAGCAAATTAAGCAGCTCGAGGAAACCCTTGGGGCCCAGCTGTTTGATCGGACCGGACGTACCACGCGGCTGACGGATGCTGGCGAAGTCTATTTCCGCTATGCACGGCGGGCATTGCAGGACTTGGCGGAAGGAGAGCGGGCGATCCACGATGTTGGTGACCTGAGTCGCGGTTCTCTGCGCGTTGCCGTTACGCCGACGTTCACGGCTTACCTTATCGGCCCTTTGGTCGAGTCGTTCCACAATCTCTATCCCAACGTCACGTTGACGGTTCAGGAGATGTCGCAGGAGCGCATTGAAGAGCTTCTGGTCGATGGCGAACTCGATGTCGGGGTTGCGTTTGATGAGATCCACTCGCCTGACATCGACGCACAACGACTTCTGGTGGAGACGTTAGCGTTGGTCGTCGGTAAGGGTCATCCCCTTGCAAAGTGTCGAACGATGAGTCTGAAAGCCCTGAATAACGAGTCTCTGGTTCTCCTCACGTCCGAGTTCGCTACACGGAAGCAGATCGATCGTTATTGTAGGCAGAACGACATTCGTCCTCGCGTTTTGATGGAGGCCAATTCGCTGAGCGCTGTCATTGAGATCATCCGACATACAAGCCTTGCCACGTTGCTGCCGGCAAAGATTGCCAGTGACCGGGAAGAATTGGTTTCGATTGCTCTAACTCCCTCACTACTGAAAAGAACGGCGGTTCTCATGCAGCGAAAAGGAGCATACCAGACGGCTGCGTCGCGGGCATTTATCAAGCTTGCACTGGAATATAGAGCACTAAGATAACGGGAAAACGTTGACCAACTATCAGGCGCATTTACAAACGCCCTTGTCGGAACTGCGGTTCCGACAATCCTCGTAAGATCCCGACTGGCATTCAAGTCGCTGCGCGCGCGGAGACCACAGTGAGGACATGCGAAACGATGTTTGTTACGTCTACCGATATAACCGTAGCGGGAACAGGTTTTACTGCGGTAAGCCGGGTTAACATATTTAACCTGAATGTCTGCCGCCTGAGCTTTGTATTCCACATAACTGCGCTGGAATGATAAAAACATGTGTCAATTCTCGTATTGGGCACTGAGTTTGCGTAAAAAAGCAATCAAACACTGTTTTTTGATAATTTCATCCAAATCCCCGACCAAAATAATGGAACGTCACATTAGTTTACCATATTAATTATTAGTTAACTATTAATTACAGCTTATGACATCTGACTATCATGGTGCCATAACTTGATTAAAGCAATCTTACTTAAATCAAACTTTTTGAAATAAATTAAATCATTATGTTACTTAAACGCCGATAAAATTCACACCAGTGACTGTTTTGAAGTGAGATTTACATATCTTTAAAATATCAATCTTGATATTTATTAAATC
>NZ_PUJU01000061.1 GCF_011189505.1 Photorhabdus tasmaniensis | reverse complement strand
AATCACGGATATGGCGGTCAACGGTGGTCTGATGGAGTCGCAATGCCTGGGCTATCATGACAGAACTCCAGCCTTCAGAAGCCAGAAGGATAGCTTTTATTCTGTCTCGTACTTGACCATCACGAGTGGTGTCGTGAAGACGTTCAAGTTTGATTTTTTGTTCTGATGTAATAAATATTTTCATAGCGAGGATAATGATCTCTATTTCGGATAAAATCAAGCATCTTCAATGATTACGGGTATAGTTATTTTTATCATGTTTTATTGATGAGCTCAAGGGTTGGATTTGTTTTTTATTTTAAAACGAATATAGAAAATGACTAATTTTATACATGTGAAAAAATTATAACGATAGCTGTGATAAAAAGATTTATAGCATATGCATATAATTGTTGAAATGATATAGGTGATCGATACTAATGATAAATAGGATATTGTATTTTCGTCATGGAGGAAAATCTCCATTATTATGCAGCATACATACATAAGAGTGAAAAATAATACTGGATCACCTGCATCTTCAGCAAATACTATTATAATGTTGTAAATATTATCGCTTTTTGTATAATACTTTATTACATATCTTCTTTCATCATCGTCAAGATTTTTAAAGATCCTTTGCATCATAAGAAGCTCTTTAAACGTGAATCCACTACTGAGAGTTAATTTTCTTAATTTTTCCAAATCCATTTATTTAATCTCATACTTCTGATTTATCATAACATATTTATTCCTTTATTATACCTAATAAATGCGTTATTTAGATCTGTTTTTCGAAGGTTTGCTGGGATTGTAAATTTATTAATTGCGTTAACAGTCTTGCCGACAAACCAATTCTAATAATAAATGAAAAAATTTACAGGGTGGATTCACATGATAAGTGCAACATCGTTAATCTGGAAGTAAACAGGTTCGTATTCCTTTAAATAACTCGTTCTGCTTTATTCCATCGTTTTTTCGGTACATTATCTAAATAAATTCCTTGAATTATGGTGAAAATACTACATAAGAAGTTGATACTAAATTCCGCTATTTTTGGTTTGGCTATTCTTACCTCTCAAGCTGGGGCGGGGAAATTATTCAGGAATATTAAAAGTTTCTTGAGGCTATGTGCATAAATCCGTAATGTGTTTCAAATTCGTGCAATTCATATATTTGAACGGAAACTTTATTATGTCTGACAAGCACTCAATTTGGCGATACACCATGCCGATAGCACTCCTGCTGATGGCACCGTTTGATTTACTTGCTTCTCTGGCCATGGACATTTACCTTCCCGTGGTGCCAACTATGCCCGACGTATTCAATACGAGTCCGTCTGTTATCCAGCTCACCTTAAGCCTTTATCTATTGGCCCTGGGATTGGGGCAGGTGCTCTTTGGACCACTTTCTGACCATATCGGCCGACGTCCTGTCTTGCTCGGTGGTGCTACTCTCTTCGTTATTGCCTCAGTAGGAATCGCGACATCAACTTCTCCTTCTGTCTTCGTTGCCTTCCGACTTATCCAAGCCCTCGGCGCGTCAGCAGCGCTCGTCACGACTTTTGCAACGGTACGCGATGTATATTCTGACCGTCCAGAGAGCGCCGTAATCTACAGCCTATTTAGTTCAATGCTAGCCTGCGTGCCTGCTCTGGCACCGATACTAGGCGCTTTTTTGGCGGACGGGTTCGGCTGGAGAGCGATTTTCTGGTTCTTGGCTCTGGTGGCGGTTCTGCCGTTACTACACGCAGCGTTTCGTTGGCATGAGACTCGTATGCCGGGTGTTGCCGGGGGTTTTTCGGTCATTCCTATTTTGGTGAGCGGTAAGTTCTGGCTTTACACATTCGCCTTTGGAACCGTGATGGGGACATTTTTCGTATTTTTCTCCACTGCACCAAGAGTATTGATCGGAAAAGCGGGCTATTCTGAACTACAGTTTAGTTTTGCCTTCTTGACTGTTGCACTTGTCATGATAGTGACAACAAGTTTCGCAAAGCGGTTTGTCGGCAAGTGGGGCATCGCTGGTAGCGTACGGCGTGGCATGGTTCTCTTGGTCTTTGGTGCTGCAATCTTAGCTGTAACATGGACGATAGGTGAACCCTCCTTTGCCACGTTTGTATTGCCTATGTGGGTGATGGCTGTAGGGATTATCTTCACGGCATCTGTCACAGCCAACGGTGCACTGGCTGATTTTAATGACCGTGCAGGTTCGGCTGTGGCTATCTACTTCTGTGGTCAAAGCGTTATTGTTTCTCTTTTCGGCACAGCAGCTGTCGTAGGCATGGATGGTGATACAGCTTGGCCGCTTGTCACTTTTCCATTCATATTTGCAGGTACGGTTCTCATAGCGATGAGAGCTTTCCCTGCTTGGAGTCGTTGAGATATTTCAATGTTTATGATGCTGGAATAATCAGTTTCCATTAACGGCTAAGAGCAATGCCGGAGGCTTGTTGTGCCAGCATATTTTTCGCTAAATCGACAATAATTGCTGCGGCTTCGATTGGCGGTGTTCCTCCCCGGTGAATGTTGGAGATACAAGTGCGGTCCGCTTCAACGGTTTTTTCTACGGTTGGTTTATAAACAGCATAGCAGGAGAGGCTTTCCGATTGTCCCAGTCCGGGACGTTCCCCAATGAGTAAGATAACCACTTTAGCTTTCAGTAATTCGCCAATCTGATCTTCGATTTTAACGCGGCCATAGCGCACAAAGAACGGCGTGCCGATACACAATCCTGCTTGTTCCAGCCCTTTCAGCAAAGGTGGCAGAATATCTTCATAGTTGGAAATAATAGCATCAGTAGAGAGGCCATCGGAGATAACAACTTGTACGTCAGGAGCTGTTTTACATTGTGTCAGCAGGGTTTCTATGGCGTTGGCGCTGAGTTTTCTCCCCAGATCGGGGCGGGTCAGATAGCGGTTTTTGTCACTGATTTGAGATTGCACTTCCAACAACCCCTGTTTTTGTACCCATTCGGCAGGAACTTCTTTCAGCACCGTATCCTTGGAACGGGAGTGGTCAGCCAGAAAACGCAGTAATGCCTGGGTTCGCGGACGTGGACCACTGCGACCGGTACATACTCTTGATACGGTACTGCGGCGTAATTCCTGTAGGACTTCCATACGATTCGGGTTTTGTACACCAATCCACTGCTTGGCTTCCAGGGAGCCTAAGTCCAGCGTACAGCTTTCAGCTTCGTCAGTGATTTCAGGAGATGCATGTGGTTCCTGACCAGAGACCACATTGCTTACATTTTCTTCAATTTGTTTTTGGTTCATGTGATTTATCTCAACGAGGAATCAAAAAAAGAACGACGCATCACCTGCGCGTGATGTTAAGCGCCCATTTGCCATGATCCCCATGTTTTCCAGCCAGCGTTCAAACTCTGGTGATGGGCGCAAATTGAGCAGATGGCGGATAGTGGCGGTATCGTGGAAAGCGGATGTTTGGTAGTTGAGCATAATGTCATCGCCGAGCGGCATTCCCATGATGAAGTTACAGCCTGCGGTTGCCAGCAGGATCATCAAGTTTTCATTCTGGTTCTGATCGGAATCTGCATGATTGGTATAGCAGCAGTCACATCCCATTGAGACACCGCTGAGTTTTCCCATAAAGTGATCTTCCAGTCCGGCGCGGATAATCTGGCGATCATTGTAGAGGTATTCCGGCCCAATGAAACCGACAACGGTATTCACTAGAAATGGGTCATAATGGCGTGCCAAACCGTAGTTTCGTGCTTCCATTGTCACTTGATCAGCGCCAAAGTGAGCACCGGCGGAGAGGGCAGAGCCTTGTCCAGTTTCAAGATACAGGCAGTTATCGCCAGCAAGACGGCAATATTCCGCACCAACGGCACGCGCTTCATCTAACATAGCCAATTCTACGCCAAACTCTTTTAGCCCTTTTTCACTGCCGCAGATACTTTGGAAAATTAAACCGCCCGGCGCACCACGCTTAATGGCTTCTATCTGAGTGGTGACATGGGATAAAACACAGCCCTGGGTTGGGATGGCGAATTTGTCGATCACCTCATAGAGGGTATCCAGCACGCGGGTGAGGTTTTCTACATCGTCCGTTACCGGGTTAACGCCGATGACGGCATCACCAACGCCAAATGATAACCCTTCGTAAATTTGGGCCAGAATGCTTTGTACTTCGTCGCGGGTATCGTTGGGTTGAAGGCGGGCGCTGAACGTTCCCGGCGTGCCGATGGTGGTATTGGCTTTTTTGATCACCGGCATTTTTTTCGCACCATAAATCAGATCGGCATTGGAGCTGATTTTTGCCACGGCTGCGACAACCTCAGAACTTATCCCTTTACGCAGAAAGGCAATATCATCCACGCTGGTGTCATCGCTCAATATATATTCACGCAGTTCGCCAATGCGCCAGTTTTTTATGCGAGTGTAGGCAATTTCATTAATGTCATCCTGAATAATGCGGGTAACACAATCTTCTTCATAGGGAATAACCGGATTCATACGGATATCCGCTATCGTCATTTCCGACAGGACATGTTTAGCCGCTACCCGTTGTTGGGAACTTTCGGCCGCCACCCCAGCCAGCACATCCCCGGAACGTAATTCGTTAGCCATTGCCAGCACCTGTTTGACATCTTTAAACTGATAGGTTTTACCAAAAAGCTGAGTTTTCAATTTCATGTTTACGCTCTCTCAGGAAGGAAAAGCCAGTGATTTGATGGTAACGGGAACGACGGCGCCACCAAATAATGGAACCCCAATATCGATATAATCTCCGGTGTGGGTAATCACTTCGTCGATTACCGCCAGTGGCCGTTCTTCCATCAGAGGATGCAGCAGCATCCCCAGTGCTTTACCAAAGTCCTGGCCGGCAACTATCAGCAGCGGATGGGAAGAGGGATAACGTTCGGTAAAATCCTGTAAAGCGGTGATGCATGTTTGTACTGCGGCATAATTGACTGGCAGGGCATCGGGCAGAGCCAGGGCATACAGATCTTGTTGTGGATCAAGGTCCATTTGTGTCAGTGCTTGCCGCCAGGCTTCTGCCAGTGATTCAGTGACCTCTGTTCCAGGGTGAACCACGGGGATGTTGCACAGTGGCAGCGACAGCGTATCAAGCCAGATAGTGCTACCGGATAACGATAATGTATGCGCGCCGGCACCAATGACGGTAGCGCGTACGGTCTGTTTTGGTATTTGCAGCGGCAGTTTGGCGAAATTATTATCACGATGGATAGCTTGTGCCAGCAGTGGCCCTAAATCATGAAACCGGAATAGATCACTGTCCGATGCTTGACGATAACATTCCCCTACACCGCCGGAGAGGGTGACAGCATAGAGTTCGTCACAGTTTGGCAGTGGTTCAGTCATCAGCAATTGCTGTGCCAGTGGGGTGAGATGTCCGACGGCGACTTCCCATAGCAACTGTGACATTCGGGCGGCAATCTGTTGTATTTGTGTGGCTGTCAGATGTTGAACATCGGTGTTTGCACCAAACAGAGAATGAACGATGAGTGTTCCGGGTGGATGTGCCCGTAAGACTTTTCCTTGAGGATCGGTTTCCAATAAGCGGCCGCCGACATTCAGGCAAGCGGAGGCGACCAGTCGTCCGGCATCGAACAGCGCATAGTTTGCTGTGCCGCCGCCAATGTCAATGTTGAGCACTTTGGCCATTTTCTGTTGTGACAGTGCCTGAGCGCCAGCACCAAAACCAGCAATCACGGATTCCAGATGTGGCCCCGCTGTTGCTACAACAAAATCCCCCAGTTTCTGGGCCAGTGTCATGACCGCAGGACGTGCGTTACTGGTTTTAGCGGTTTCACCAGTAATGATCACCGCCCCGGAATCGATGTTTTTCGGATCGATGCCTGCTGCCTGATATTGCGCTTGAATTAAGTTGAGCAGTTCGTCTTCACGTAGTTGTCCGGCGAAATCCACGGGAGTAAATAACACTGGGCTTTGCCAGATAATCTCGCGTCGGACAAACTCATAGCGTGGCACTTGTGATATTGCTGCACGGTTCACCAGCGACAGACACGAAAAGATCACTTGTGTGGTGGTGGTGCCGATGTCAATACCGACACTAAATAACTCTTTGGCCTCCATAGCTACACCTCTTGTCTGTAATAAGGCGTATGTTGGCATTTTTTTCTATAAATCAGTATCAGATGTCAGCAATTTGGTCAGAAAGTCAACGGTAATCACAAAAACATGAAGGGTTGTAATAAAAATGGTGTAGGGACAAGGTGAAGGGCTAAGTTACCAGGAGAAACAAACAGATAAAGTCGCAATGTGCCAGAACAGATTGCCATCATCAATACATCAATAAAAGTGAAGAATTATTGATCTCACACCATATCGTGTTGCTGGCTATCGGTAATATATCTTCCAACAGACTTTCGTTACAGGGTGAGAAAGATGATGAATAGCGGAAAAGTTTGGTTGGTCGGTGCCGGTCCTGGTGATGCGGCATTGATTACTGTCAGAGGATTACATTGTATCCGTCAGGCTGATGCGCTGGTGTATGATCGGTTAGTCAGCCCGGATCTGTTATTAGAAGCCCCTGATAGCTGCAAAATGATTAACGTCGGCAAAACGCCGAATTACCACCCGGTGCCGCAACGGCAAATTAATCAGATCTTGGTCGAGTGCGCGCAACAGGGGTTAAATGTCGTCCGGTTAAAAGGGGGCGATCCTTACGTATTTGGCCGTGGTGGCGAAGAGGCCGAAGCATTGGCACTGGCGAAGATCCCTTTTGAAGTCGTACCGGGTATCAGTTCATCAATTGGTGGTTTGGCTTGTGCTGGGATCCCTGTGACTCATCGTGATTATGCTTCAGGTTTTCATGTTATTACCGGCCATCTGCGTCAGGGAAATGAGCCGCAGGATTGGGCGACACTGGCAAAGCTGGAGGGCACGCTGGTGATCTTGATGGGAATGACGCAACTGGCGAGCATTTGTGAGCAACTGATTGCAGGCGGTAAAGCACCGACGACACCGGCGGCGGTGGTGATGTATGCCAGCCACCAGCAACAGCAAGTAGCCAGTGCAACTTTGCTAACGCTGGTACAGCAAGTGGCCGCTCAGGGATTGACTGCGCCGGCATTGATTGTTATTGGTGATGTGGTGCGTCTGCGGGAAACATTGGCTTGTCGCCGGGAACGTTTGTTGCTGGCTTCCGTTTCATCACTGATGGCACTTTGATTCTCTATTCAACATCTGGATTTGACATTTGATGAGCGAACATGGTGGCAATGTGCTAGAAATAGCGCAGAAAATCGGTGTGACAGCAGAGGAAATAACGGATTTCAGCGCTAACATTAACCCGCTGGGAATGCCGGTCTCCCTGAAAGCGGCGATTATCGACCAGTTGCAACGTGCAGAATGCTATCCTGATACCGAATATCGCCGATTACATGCAGCGCTGGCACATGTTCATCACTGCACCGCCGAAAACCTGATAGCGGGTAATGGTGCCACTGAACTGATTTATGCGGTAGTGAATTATCTTAAGCCGCGCCGTGCCATGCTATTGATTCCAGGATTTGCTGAATATCGGCGCGTTTTACAGCGGGTGGGTTGCCAGATTGATGATTATGTGATGAGTGAAACCAAGGGTTATCAGCCTGATGAGCGTTTGCTGGTGGCATTGGAGCGTTGTCGCCCGGATTGCTTGTTTCTTGCCACACCGAATAACCCAACCGGCCTGATGCCGGATACGGAACTGTTACTGGCGGTGCTTGAACGTTGTCACCAACATAATATTGCGCTGATTGTCGATGAAGCGTTTATTGATTTTCTCCCGGATGCTGCCGGACTGATCCCCAAGATAGCCCATTATCCTCACCTCTATATTTTACGTTCATTAACGAAGTTTTTTGCTATTCCGGGATTACGTCTTGGCTATCTGGTCAGCGGTGATGTAGCAGGTATTCGGGAGATGAAATGCTGGCGGGAGCCGTGGACCATTAATGCTTTTGCGGCATTGGCTGGTGAAATCATTCTCAATGATAAGGCTTACATTCAGGCAACACACCGTTGGCTGGCACAGCAGCAACGTTGGTTCTATCAGGCATTAGCTGCGTTGCCGGAATTATGTGTCTGGCCTCCCGCAGCGAATTATATTTTCTTGCGTTGTCTGCGCCCGGAAATCGATCTCCAGCAAGCGTTGCTGAAACACCGGATACTTATCCGTCATTGCGCTAACTATCCAGGCTTGAGCGCTGCGCATTACCGGGTTGCTATAAAGGGTGAGCATGATAATCATCGGCTGGTATTGGCGTTACGTCAGGTATTGGGTTATGGCTGAAGCCCGCTGTCCCGCATCGTGCGGTGAACTTATTCAAGGATGGATTCTTGGTGGTGAGAAGTTGATCTCCTGCCCGGTGAACTGGTTCAGCGAGGTTTCTGTTACCCATGGCGTACCGGGGAAACGTGAACGTCCCCGTATGCGGCAAATGATGAAAGCTGTACTGGCGTACTTTGGTCTGTCGGTAGATATGGCGCGGAGTTTACGTATCTCTTTTACCTCTACGATCCCGGTGGCTAAAGGGTTGGCAAGCAGTACCGCAGATATTGCCGCTACGGCACTGGCGACGGCGCGTTATTTGGGAAAAACACTGGATGAAACAACCCTTGCCCGGTTTTGCGTACAGCTGGAACCCACAGATAGTACGCTGTTCAGTCATCTTACCTTGTTCGATCATCAAACGGGCGCGACTCAAATTGCATGTGGCTGGCAGCCGTCGGTGGACATTTTGCTACTGGAAAGCCCGGAAACGTTGATTACGGCTGATTATCATCGTTTGGATCGACATCAGACATTGCTGGAAAGCGCCTCAGTGCTGGCGCAGTCCTGGCGGCTATTTTGTCAGGCGGTGGCTACACGGGATTGCCTGCGGTTGGGGGAGGCCACGACGCTCAGTGCGCAGGCGAGTCAAAAACTGTTGGTAAAACCGGCATTTGACAGCTTGCTGGAATTGGTAGAACGCAGTGGGATCTACGGGTTGAATGTTGCTCATAGTGGTAGCGTTGTAGGGTTGTTGTGTGATCGTCATCATCATGATGTTGAGTACCTGTGCTGGTGGCTAAGACACCGCGACATCACCCGTTTTTATCCGCGTCAGCATTTGCTGACGATGATACCGGGCGGCGTACGTTAGCTGAGGAGAGGGGATTATGCTGGATTATTTGCCGATGTTTTGTCAGATTCGGGATAAAACTTGCCTGTTGGTTGGGGGAGGTAAGGTGGCTGAACGCAAAGCGCGTCTATTATTGGATGCCGGTGCGCGTCTACGGGTTAATGCACGGGAATTCACTGCGCAATTCCAGATTTGGGAAGATGCGGGTCGAGTGACACTGATCCGTGGTGAGTTTGAGCCTCATTGGCTTGATCTCTGTTGGTTGGTGATTGCTGCGACCAATAATGCAGTAGTTAATGGTTATGTTAGTGAATGTGCGACGGAGCGCCGTATTTTCTGCAATGTGGTGGATGAACCACAGCAGGCAAGTTTTATTACGCCGTCAGTCATTAATCGTTCGCCGTTGGTGATTGCTATCTCTTCCGGGGGTAATGCACCGGTATTGGTCAGGTTATTGCGTGAAAAACTAGAACGGCTGTTACCGATGCATCTTGGCTGTCTGGCTGCT
Organism: Photorhabdus tasmaniensis; assembly: GCF_011189505.1. Taxonomy (GTDB): domain Bacteria; phylum Pseudomonadota; class Gammaproteobacteria; order Enterobacterales; family Enterobacteriaceae; genus Photorhabdus; species Photorhabdus tasmaniensis. The sequence goes on along the minus strand of NZ_PUJU01000061.1, from coordinate 15,461 downwards.
TATGGCGGGACACTTCGCCAGCGGGTAAAACAGCATTTTCATCATCTGGCGGCACGTCGTCACTTTTGGCAACAATTTTTTACCAGTAAACCGTTAATGCAATCGTTGATCAGTCAAGATCGTCAACAAGTGAATCGTGTGACAGAAGCGCTGTTCTCTGAGTTATCTCAAGCAGATACGAGCAACACAGATAGCCGCTCTTTGACTGACTAACATACTGGAGTGAGTAAAATGAGTGAGGAGCGGTATAAACAGAGGAAGCAGCGGCAAAAAGAGAGATTCATGGCACAAGTGGCAGCCGCTCAGGAGCACCGGGGGATCGTAATCATCTATACCGGCAATGGTAAAGGGAAAACAACTGCCGCTATGGGAACCGTTACGCGGGCGTTGGGGCATGGATTAAAGGCCGGGGTTATCCAGTTTGTTAAAGGAAAATGGTCAGCCGGTGAGGGTGCTTTGCTGGAACAACATGGATTAGCGTGTCAACTCATGCCGATAGAATTTACTGGAGAAATACAAAATCATGCTAAAGAAATTGCTGCTTGCACGGGTGTTTGGCAACATGCGTTGCGCATGTTGCGTGATCCTGCGTTATCATTGGTGGTGCTGAGTGAATTAGCTTGTATGATAAATAATGATTATCTGTTGCTTGATGAAATTATCAAAGCACTAAACGAGCGACCAATCGATCAGACCGTCATCATTACCGGGCGGGATTGCCATCCTGCGTTGATTGAATTGGCCGATACGGTTAGCGAAATGCGTGCTGTAAAACATATTCTCAAGGGGGATTAAACTTCCCTATCATTTATAGGGTGTTAATTTTTCTTCTCTAAATAATAGAGGGTGAATAATCTTTCATTATTTATTTTTACTGAGATTAATCATATGGAAATATTGTTTTTGAAGTGATGAGAATATATGTAAATAATATTTTCCCAGCCAATTAATTGTAATGAACTTGATAGGGTATTTATTCCATAAAGCTTAATGATACATTAAATAAATTCCATGAAATATATTCCATAATCTAATAATTTTAATTTATTTACAAGTTGGAAATTCTATATAATATTGTCGATGGAAAAATTAACGTTAATTTGGATTTTAATGTGTGGAATGAATTGGTGTAATCCAATATTTTGTGGTGCTCATTATTAAGTTTCAAACAGAGCATAGTTATTTAACTTATAAATTAAGAGATATAATATGTCTATTGAAAATACCAATATAGCTGATCAAACAACTGGCAAAGATTCTGTGGTACTTGGGCATGCAGAAGCGCCGGCAGTACACTCTATCGCAATTGGTGCTTCACCCCGGAATTCTAAAACAATCAGTGAAGCAGCTATTGCGATTGGGCAAAATCAACTTGCGGGTAAACAAGGTGATGCGAAGGTCGTTTGGCCAATTGCGATTGGCGCTGATTCTATCTCCAGTGGCCTGGCTTCTATCGCTTTAGGGCAAAAAGTAACTGCTAGTGCGGCTCAGGCAGTGGCGATTGGTCAACACTCTTCTGCAACAGAACAAGGGAGCGTTGCATTAGGTTCGGATTCAATTGCTAATAAACCGAATGTTGTTTCTGTAGGAAAAACGGGCCATGAACGTAAAATTGTGCATGTTGCTGCCGGGGATATTTCAAACCACAGTACTGACGCGGTTAATGGTCAGCAATTACATGCTGAATCGGCAAAGCTTGAAATATTATTGGATGCAAAGAATAAGCAACTGGAAGAGAGAATAGAAACGCTGGAAAGTGATGTCGCTAATCTCACCCTGCTGATTCAGAATAGTACGGATGATCTTGCATTATTGAAGAAACGACTTCTTGATGCATTAAGTTATTAATATAAGTTAACTATTGTTTTATATATTCTTGGTCATTAGGCCAAGAATTTTGACTCGCTTCGCAACATAAAAGCCAGTTCGAAACCGGCCTTTCACTCATCGGATAAAAAATCAAAGAAAACAGGGTGTTGACAGATAGATAACAACGTTGTGAACACTTGAGATAAAAGATTTAACAGATTTCATGATGGGTTCTCTTTATTGGTAAAGTGTGATTTATTTCACGAAAATCTAAATTATGGCAGTGATTTTAATCAGAAAAACTTCAGAGTCAAGTGGTTTTTAAAAATTATTTTAAGTATTAAAATAATTTTGTATGGTGTTTTCAGTAGCAGGAAGCTTGCATCTTACGAAGATGAAATGCTGATCGGTGGTACAGACGCGGTGAGGCAAGATTTTTTGTGTTCAAGCAGATAAGACTTTTCGTTATTTCCAGTGAGATAATGAATATATGCTGGTTTTTAGCTGGGGAATTTAACTTAGCATTTACCTTGGTAAATTAAATATTGATATTTGCCGGAGGTGTAAAAATAATAAGCTAATTTCGTGGTTATATTAGTATTAAATGATAAATAAACTAAATATTTTTAGAAATATATAAAATTTTAACATTAATAGTTAGGTTGGTGAATTATGCGATAATACATTGATGTGCTTGGGTAAATATAATAATGATGAATAACATTTAGAAGTTTAATTTGAATGCAATAGATAGGTTTTATTTTGGTATGTTTTTAATTTCAACGTGTTGGGTTGTTTATTTCTGCTAATCGTATAAAAATAATTGATCATTTAATTTATAAAGATGTTTCATTATTATTAATTTAAACTAGACTATGATTGACATGAATTACTGGAGGTTTTTTTCGGTAATTAAATATATTGCTTATAAAATAATGTTATTTAATTTAAGGAATGTATATGAGTGCTAAGAATGATTTTAAAGCTTTTTCTGTTAATAATAATTCTAATGTAATAAGTCAAGAAAAATATGAAGAAAGTCAGAGTTTGCAGACTGGGTTTCCACCAGAGAATATTCCCATTCATGTGTTAAATAAGGTGTTACGTCAGTCGTCAACGATATCGTCTGTCATCGCCAATTTTATCACGACACAATCTGGTGATAATGTTCTGGATGATGGTGACATAGTTAAACTTACCGCGCAATTAGATAACGCTTTGGGGAAAAAAATCACAGCAGGATTTGATAGGAATAAAGCACTGCTCTCAGTAAATGGGTGGTGGAAATGTGGTGATACTGGAATAATTATTCAATGGGGTCAGGAAGTTGGCAGTCTGAATCAAAATGATTATAGAAATTTCCCGATTTCATTTCCCAATGCTTGTTGTCAAATAGTCACATCGTACTCCGACTTTGGTAACTATGGTTTTGGTTGTGCTGCTTCTGCTGTCTCTAAATCTCAATTTCTTGTGACATGCCGTGACGCTAGCGGAGCTCTCGCAAGTGCTGTTGTGAGATATTTAGCCATAGGGTACTAATTATGTATTACTACAGTGCAAAAAATAATGCTTTTTATCCGATAGAATTAAAACAAAGTTATATTGACATTGGTTCATTTCCCGATGATGTAATAGAAGTGAGTGAGTCGGTTTTTATTGAATTTGTTGGCAATGCTCCCCCGCAGGGTAAATGTCGTATAGCGGATAAAAATGGTTTACCCGCATGGGGTGATATTCCTCCGATGACTCAAGAACAACTGGCGCAACAGGCAGAGGCTCAAAAACAACGACTCATGTCAAAAGCCAATAAACAGCTAGCCCCTTTGCAAGATGCTGTTGATTTAAATATTGCCACCGAAGCAGAAAAAGCCGCTTTACTGGCATGGAAAGAACACAGAGTTATGTTGAACAGGATTGATATTTCACATGCGCCTGATATAGAGTGGCCGGAACAGCCGAAATAAAAATAGAACCCTGATAGACTGTTGATAAAGTGCTGGCTATTTAGTCAGCGCTTTGATTTAATAAAATATCGATAAAAATAAGTTTATTTTTATCCCTCCTGGCAGACTAACTAAAATGAGAAAGTCTTTGTGAATGTTATGTTATTCACTTATTCTAATGAAGTCATGAGATATTATCATAAAATATAGTTAAGAAATGAAATAAATATGGAACTTGGATTCACATAATAAGTGCAACATCGTTAATCCGGGTAGTGAATTCCCGGTGAATGCTTTACGAATAGAACCAAAATTTAAAGAAGGATTTTGGCCGTGTGAAAAATTAGGGCAATGGGTACTTGTCGAAAATAAAAACGGAATCATGATTTACGATATTGAATCAGGTCAATCACAGGAGAATAAAGAAATCATTATCCCCGATGATTTTACAGAACAGCCTCGTCCGTCACATTATCATAAGTGGAATGGTAAATGGGTGATGAGTAATCATGATGCGGAGCGATTAAATGCAGAAAAAAAGGCAGAAATGAAGCAATATGCTGAATCAAAAAAGCAACAATTAGTGGTTAAGGCCAGTGAGAAAATGGCGCCACTACAAGATGCTGTTGATTTAGGTATTGCCACCGAAGCAGAGAAAGCCGCTTTACTGGCATGGAAGAAATATAGGGTGATGTTGAATAGAGTTGATATTTCACTTGCTCCTGATATGGAATGGCCGGAACAATCAAAATAATAAAAATGGCCTGAGTAAGTAAGCCATTCATACAGTATTTTATTGATTCTGTAATTACACTACTGAAAGATTCAGTTTGAGATATGAAATGGAGGGAATAATTTCATGTGATTAATATAAATGTCTTGGATATATTTCTGGTTGCGATTTGTTTGGTTGTTTATTTCTTCTAATTATACAAAAATGATTATTCTTCTAAGTTATAAGAACATTTTATTATTGTTTTTATGAACTAAACTATGATTGTCGTAAATTATGAAGAATTGCTTTAACAATTATTAAAAATATTGGTTGTGAATAATGCTATTCAATTTAAGGAGTATATATGAGTGCCAAGAATGATTTTAAAGCTTTTTCTATTGGTAGTAGTGCTAATATAGTGAGTCAAGAAAAGTATGAGGGAAACCAGAGCTTGCAGACTGGATTTACGCTAAATGATATTCCTGCTGATCTGTTAAACAAGGTATTACGTCAATCATCGACAATGGCATCTATGATAGCTAATTTTATCGCGACGCAATCTGGCGATGATGTTTTAGATAATGGTGATATAGCTAGACTCACTGAGCAATTAAATAGGGCTTTAGAAAAGGAAATTGTAACAAAAGCGCCAAATGCCTCATTAACACAAAAAGGTGTTGTTCAGCTTACTGATGTATTGGGCAATAGTGACACATTAGCTGTTACGCAAAAACTTATTCAGGAAATAATAAATTCATTACGTGATAATATTAATGCCAAAGTACATAATACCAGAAAAATTAACGGGAAAGTATTAGCTGAAGATATCAATATTACTTCTCAGGATATCTTTGCTGGACAGGCGATTAATTTAGGTAATAATGCGAATTTGGATAATTACAAAACACCTGGGATTTATTATCAAGAACATAATTCCAGTGCTCAAAGTGGCAATAGTTATCCTGAGCCGTTCGCGGGTTCGCTTGTTGTATTGAAAGCGGCTGGGGTCGTTCAACGTTATTTCGTCTATAACAGCAGTCGGGTATATACACGTAGCCAATTCCATGATAATCCATGGACCCCTTGGATCAGTGAATATAATGCAGTGAACAAACCTACTGCTGAGGATGTTGGAGCATATACAAAAGCAGATTCTGATGCTCGATATATTACAGGGATCCGCAAAGTAAATGGAAAGATTTTAGCTGCGGATATCAATATTACTTCTCAGGATATCTTGGCTGACCAGGCGATTAATTTAGGCGGTAGTGCGAACCTGGATAGCTACAAAACACCAGGGATTTATTATCAAGAGTCTAATGCTCATGCTAAAAATGGCAGTAATTACCCTGAGCCGTTCGCGGGTTCACTCGTCGTGTTGAAAGCGGCTGGGGTTATTCAACGTTATTTCGTCTATAACAGCAGTCGGGTATATACACGTAGTCAGTTTCATGATAATCCATGGACCCCTTGGGTTAGAGAATATAATGCGGTAAATAAACCTACCGCTGAGGATGTTGGAGCGTATACAAAAGCAGACTCTGATGCTCGATATATTACAGGGATCCGCAAAGTAAATGGAAAAGCTTTAGCTACGGATATTAATATTACTTCTCAGGATATCTTGGCTGGGCAGGCAATTAATTTAGGTGCCAGTGCAAATTTAGATAGCTACAAAACACCGGGAATTTATTATCAAGAGTCTAATGCTCATGCCAAAAGTGGCAGTAATTACCCTGAACCGTTCGCGGGTTCGCTAGTCGTGTTGAAAGCGGCTGGGGTTATTCAACGTTATTTCGTCTATAATAGCAGCCGGGTATATACACGTAGCCAGTTTCATGACAATCCGTGGACACCTTGGGCTCAGGAATATAATACGTTAAATAAACCTCCTGCTAATTCTATTGACAATCATACGAAAGTCGAATCGGATAATCTTTATATTACTGGCGTTCGTCTTGGTGCTGAGATTTATAGCAAAGATGGAGGTGATTCTGCCGAGATGCTTTATTCTAGCCCTATGCAGTTCTCTAGTAACGGTCAATGGTTCACTATTGTACGAGGATAATGATAATGAGTTTAATAAATGTTGGTCCATTTGAACAATATATACCTGATAGTGAAAACACTATTCAATTTGCGCTTTATCTTCAAGATAAGCAGGGCAATGATTGGTATAGCTCTCAAAGTCAATTTTCAATAGATACATTAAAAATTATGTATGATGCGACAGGTCTCATTCGTGCAATAACGACTGATGTATCTAAACTTGCACCACTTGGTTTTTCGGTCGCAGAAATTAATAAGAATGATGCTCCTATAGGGTTTGGTGAGAAAACCAAAGATAAATGGATATTTGATGGTCAGAAAATATTACTTTATGTTGCGACTAAAGAAGAATTAATAAAGAAAGCAGAACATGAGAAATTTCAACTACTGACTAAAGTTAATAATATCGTCACGCCACTACAAGATGTTGTTGATTTGGATATTGCTACAGAAGCTGAAAAAGAGGCTTTATTAGCATGGAAGAAATATAGAGTGATGTTGAACAGAGTTGATATTTCATTAGCCCCTGATGTTAAGTGGCCGGAACAGCCGAAATAATGAAAGTGGTCTGAATAGATCGGCTATTTATACAATGATTTTGTTGATGTTGAAATACTGAGAGATTTAGTTTTGAACTTGAAATGGGAAAATTGTGGTAAGAAATAAGAGAGGGGAGAGGAGAATAATTTCTTGATATTGAGTTGCTTATTGTAATCAATTATAAGAAATTGTTGATATTATAAGTTATAAGAATATTTAATTAACCTGATAGAGTACTTAAGGCACGATCAGAGTTTTTGTAAAGACTCTGATCGTGGAAATATTCAGACATTGCTAATTGAGAAGAGTTTTACTGTAAAGTTGATAATTTTTTCCGGTAGTTTATATCTTAGTGGCATTTACAGCTAGCTAAGAATATATTTCTATTTTATAACCACCAGGCTTAGCTATTTAATTTAAGGATTTTATATGAGTTTTAAGAGTGATTTCAAAGCTTTTTCTATTAGTAATAATGCTAATGTAGTGAGTCAGGAAAGATATGAAGAAAGTAAGGATTTTCTGACTGGATTTCCACCGAATGATGTTCCCACTCATGTGTTAAATAAAGTATTGCGTCAATCATCAACTATAGCATCTGTTGTGGCTGATTTTATTGCGGAACAATCTGGTGATGATGTTCTGGATGATGGGGATATAGCTAAACTTACCGAGCAATTTAATAGGGCTTTAGAACAGAAAATCACACCAAAAATTCCAGATGCCTCATTAACACAGAAAGGCGTTGTTCAGCTCACCGATGTGGTAGGCAATAGTGACACATTGGCTGTTACGCAAAAGCTGGCTCAGGAAATAATAAATTCATTGCGTGAAAATATTAATGTCAGAGTACCTGATACTCGGAAAATCAACGGGAAGATGCTGACTGAGGATATTACACTTTCTGCGATTGATATCGGAGCAAAACGACCGGGTGATATTTATTTATCTGCACATCCGGCATCAGATTTGGCTAAGGGAGAATATATTGCGAATGGTGCTTCTTACACGATTGCTTCAACTGTTGGTCGAGCATTGAATAATTTGTCTCATGCATATAAGGCAGCATGGGGAATTAAGCGGAATGGTGATAAAATCAACCTCCCTAATCTACTTGTTGATGGACGAGGGGTATTTATGCGTGCTGGATTGACACCCGGTGTGAGGCAGGGAGATGCGATTAGAAATATTACAGGTAATGTGGGGTGGGGGGGGCATGGGCTTTTTACTCGTGTCAGTGGAGCATTTTATGGTGTACAAAGTACCGCTACAGTAATTGTTGCGGGAACGAATTCTAATAGTAATCATGGATATTCAGCCTATGCCACTTTTGATGCATCAAAAGTCGTACCAACGGCAGACGAAAACCGTCCACTCAATGTCAGTATGATCCCTGTGATTTATTTGGGAGTATAAAGTAATAATAAATTATTAATTGATATCCAATGAAAGGAACCACCAAAATAATGAAGATGGCCTAAATAAATAGGCCATTTATACAAAAACAGTTAACCTTATAAGTAATAAATACACCTCATTGTTCTTTTTCTGAACTAGACTTTGATTGGTATGAATTGGGGGTTATTTTTACAATAATTCAATATATTGATTATAACATCATTTAATTTAAGGAAGGTATATGAATCACAAGAATGATTTCAAAGCTTTTTCTATTGGTAATAATGCTAATATAGCGAGTCAGGGAAGATATGAAGAAAGTAAGGATTTGCTGACTGGGTTTCCGACAAATGATGTTCCTACTCATTTGTTAAATAAAGTATTGCGTCAATCGTCAACTATAGCATCTGTTGTGGCTAATTTTATTGCCGAACAATCTGGTAATGATGTTCTGGATGATGGGGATATAGCTAAACTCACCGCACAATTAAATAGAGCTTTAGAACAAAAAACCACAACAAAAGTTCCAGATGCCTCGTTAACCCAAAAAGGCGTTGTTCAGCTTACAAATGTGATTGGCAATAGCGATACATTGGTGGTTACGCAAAAGCTTGTTCAGGAAATAATAAATTCATTGCGTGAAAATATTGATAGTAGGGTACCTAATACCCGGAAAGTGAATGGGAAGGCGCTAAGCTCGGATATCAGTTTTAATGCCGTGGATATAGGATCATATACCAAAGCAGAAATAGACCACCAAATCAATGCCAGAGGAGCTAAAAATACAATCTTAAAATTAGAGAATGGTTGGTGGAAATGTGGTGATACTGGGATAATATTTCAGTGGGGAATATCTAATATTACTGGATATACCAGTCCTAATGTAAATATTAGTTTCCCAATTCCTTTTCCACAAAAGGTTATTATAGTTGGCCAGCAAGATAACGGTGGTGGAATTATGACAGCAATTTGGCAAATAAATAATATTCAATTATCAGGCTTCACTGCGGAGAATCTTGGCACTTTGAGTCGCAACTCTAAAGAATTTGGGCAGGTAGTCGCATCAAGATATGTCTGGTACGCTTGGGGGTTTTAATGCCGGTACATTTCCTAACGATGTGATAAAGGTTAAAGAATTGGTTTTTTTATTGAGTTTGTAGGTCATATGCCTCCAGAGGGTAAACACCGTGGCAGGCGAAGACAGTTTACCCGATGGAACAGCTTTTTAATAAATAGAGTAATTGATTGATAATTTTCCATGGCTATTTATATATAGATAACAAAAATCCGGAAAATTCGAATTTGAGCCTCTCGGTTGGCGCTGGTTCATCAGCGCTTCCCCATACTTCCCGCAAAATATCTATGTTAGTCTTAATGCTCAAATTAAAAGTCAGGAGTTTTTAAGTGAAGGATATAGTGATTCGCCATATTGAAGAAAGCGATTGTGAACAAGTTCATCAATTATACGCTAACCTGCAAGTTTACTGTAATACTTTGCAGTTGCCCTATCCTTCTCTGGAAACATGGGTAAAGCGCATTACGAATCTTCCTGAGGGGTGTTTCTGTTTGGTTGCCTGTATTGATGGGAAAATTGTGGGCCAGATAGGTATAGAAATATGTCAGAATTTGCGACGTCGCCACATTGCTACTTTTGGTATGGGGATACATGCTGATTATCAGGGACGTGGTGTTGGCAGTGAATTGATGAAGGCTATGCTCAATATGTGTGATAATTGGTTGAATATTGAACGTATAGAGTTGGAGGTATACACAGACAATAATGTTGCCATTGCATTATATAAAAAATTTGGGTTTGAGATTGAAGGAACCGCTAAACGTTACGCTTTTCGCAATGGTCGATATGCTGATGCTTATTACATGAGTAGGGTTTTAGATATTCGTGAGTGATCTCACTCTCTGTCAGGAAATTAGATTAAAATTTTAACTTTTGTGATCAATAGTCTTCAAATCAAGGGAGAATAAATCAATTCTCCCGATTGGCTTTTGTTTTAATAAAATTCAAGAAATAAAAAACAGTTAACCTTATAAGCAATAAGAACACGTATTATTCTTTTTCTGAACTAGACTTTGATTGGTGTGGATTGGGGATTATTTTTATAATAATTCAATATATTGATTATAACATTATTTAGTTTAAGGAAGGTATATGAATCACAAGCGTGATTTTAAAGCTTTTTCTATTAGCAATGATGCTAATATAATTAGCCAAGAAAAATATGAAGAAAGTCAAAATTTGCAGGTAGGCTTTCCACCAGAAAATATTTCTATTTCTGTATTAAATAAGGCATTACGCCAATCATCGACAATAGTCTCTGTGATGGCTAATTTTATTGCGGAACAATCTAGCGATGATGTTCTGGATGATGGCGACATAGCTAAACTCACTGCGCAATTAAATCGAGCGTTAGAGCAGAAAATTTTAAATATTTCTAATATTCCTGTAGGTGTTCCTGTTCCTTGGCCAACTGTGATACCACCTGCTGGGTGGTTGCAGTGTAATGGTGCGGTCTTTGATAAATTGAAATTTCCAAAATTAGCAGAAGCTTATCCTGATGGTAGGTTACCTGATTTAAGAGGGGAATTTATTCGAGGTTGGGATGATGGCCGAGGTGTTGATAGTGGACGTAGAATTCTAACTTCTCAGGGAGATGCCATCAGAAATATCCAGGGTTCGTTCGCTGGCACGATAGCATCAAACTATCATTTGGCAGTAAGAGGCGCTTTTTATGCTAGTCAAGTGCTTGGAATAGCTACAGATGGCAGTTTCAAATCGGTAAATAATTCTAACACGGATACTCCATACGGCTTTGGATTCAACACGGCAAGGGTTGTTCCTGTAGCCTCAGAGAATCGCCCCCGCAACATAGCATTTAACTACATAGTGAGAGCAGCATAATGACAGAATAAAAATACTCAAAACCGACTTTATGCTAATTGATTAGGTAGTTTTATGTTTTTGGGTGAATGGAGATGGTTTGTTAATGACGGTAAATGCTAGGTTTTAAATCGGAGTTTTACCATAATTTTACCAGAGCTAAATCCCGCAAATAAAAAACCAACCATAACTGGTTGGTTTTTCTGGGGAAATTTTGTCGGTATACTACCGGCAATTCGTAAGACTGGAAGCTATCACAGTTCGATGATTTCTGACTTGTCATTTAACGGATAAATCTTAATGACCTCCGAAAATGGAACCGTTGTCAGTCAAAAGACACTGTATTCTGATGAGAAGGTCTTGACGTTAAACACGTTCATGGAACTTGCTCAGAGAGCCGGTTATCTCATCATTCACAGAGAAAACTTCATGAGCATGGAAACAGCTGGAAGTACTAATTTAAAAGCCAAGGGCGGTTTACATATCCGACATTTTTTACTCATTAAAGTTGATGACAAACATTCATTGAATTACAATGTAATTCAATTGTAATTCAATGAGAGATCTTATATGGCTACAAACCAGCTAGTACAAACCCGTATTGATGGTGAGATTAAAGCAGAGGCGGCTGCCGTTCTGGCTGCTATGGGGCTAACTGTATCAGATGCCGTTCGCATGATGTTAACGCGAGTAGCAAGAGAAAAAGTGTTACCTTTTGAGCCTTTGATTCCCAATGAGACAACAATAGCCGCAATGAAAGAAGCTCGCAAAGGTTGCGGTAAATCATTCTCCACAGTAAAAGATTTAATGACCGATCTCAATGCGGACGATTGACTACGCAAGCCAGTTCAAGCGAGATTACAAGAGAGAAAAGAAAGGTCGGCATCGTGAAATTCTTGATGACGCATTTATGCCGGTGATTGAATTATTGGCTTCTGATAGCTTGTTAGAACCGAAATATTGCGATCATGCTCTTTCTGGTGATTGGAAGGATTTTCGAGATTGTCATATAAAGCCTGACTTGATACTGATTTATCAGAAGCCAGACGCGGACACATTGCGCCTTGTCCGTCTTGGTTCTCACTCAGAGCTTGGCTTATAACACCTTTGACAGGCCAGAATCAACCTGAAATACAGCCCCTTGCGGGGCTTATTTATTGGGGCCTACAAGAAGTTTGCAGGTCGGGAAATTGATTCTAATGATTCGTTATAATTTCTATTGATTAACCCGAATTCTGTTATTTACAAAGACGGGTTTAACTGTACCGGACAAAGCTGACATTCTAAACGGACGATTGAATTGATCTTGCTCTCATGGTGAAGCCAAGCAACAACAAACCACATTGCTGCAACAAGCCAATGAAACACTCTCATTGTTGCAAAACTCTGTTGACTTAGAGGTTGCTACCGAAGCTGAAGAAGACGCTCTGCTTGAATGGAAGAAATACCGGGTGTTACTAAGCCGGGTAGATACTTCACAAGCACCGCTATGGGGAGGTTCTTCTTTCATCGGTTGAACAACAACAAGCTGCAAGATTGTTGGCTAAAGGTCACACACGTAAACAGCTATCACTGATTTATAATACGTCACTGTCTACGGTGTATAAGTATTTGCCTGCAATAATTACAATCAAAAAATAATTAGATAATTTTATTTTTTGGGGTGAGGGGAGATGGTTTGTTAATTGTGGCAAATGTCAGATATGGAAGCGGAGTTTTACACCCATTTTACACCCATTTTACACCAGTTTTACACCAACCAAATCCCGCAAATAAAAAAACCAACCATAACTGGTTGGTTTTTCTAGGGAAATTTGGTCGGCATGATAGGATTTGAACCTACGACCCCCGACACCCCATGACCGCGACCAATTCACGTTCAAAGCCTTATTCGGCGCGGGTTTCGGGGATTTTAACTGTGAATGCAAACAGTGCAAAATGCGCAAAATCTGCATTATATACATCAATAAGTTAAGTCGGGTTTTTCCACTTATCAGACGGCTATTTCTGCGTGCGGAACTTCAACCCAGTCAACATGATTTTGAGTATAAATTTTTGTAGATTCAGCGTCACTGTGAGCCATTCGAGCTTGTGGATCTACACCCTGGATTTTAAACATGTGCGCTGCTAATGCCCTAATTTCATGAAACGTAGGGCGCTCTTCAACTGGAAGACTTGCAGCCACTCTAACTTTGTCTCTTAATTTTGAAAAAGTACGACTGAGATAATCGGGGGCAATTTGAGTTGGGTGATTAACTTCCTGGCTTATTTTATTTGATAAGCGATCCGGTACTCGATGAACAACATATGGACTTGCAATATTGTCCCGGCTAGCATCAATGATAGCCTTTATCGTTGGTCCAATCGGGATAGCTATATGTGATGCTTCTTTATGTTGGACTTTTTGTCTGTGAATATAGAGCATCCCATAGATGCCGTTTTTGGGTTCTGAATACCACATGCAACCGCAAACACCTTCCTTTGGTGATTTGATGTTGTATCTGATACGGGAAACTTCTAGCCGTGCTTGAGTTGTTTGTAATGCCAGATCCATTGCCGTTCTTAACCAAGGTTCTGCTGCATTACGTATAAGCATGAAATCATCAAATGAAAGCCTGCGGCGTTTCTTTTTATCAGTACGTTTCATTTTCTTACGCTCTGCGGGATTATCTAGCATTAATGATTCATCCACGGCATAGCTGAAAATTTTTTTTAAGAAGCCGACTTTCCTGTTTTGAACATTTGCAGATGAATCACTGTGATATTTTTTTATATAATCATTAACGTGTTCTAATGATATATCACACGCCGAAGTTTCGATAAAAAATTCCCTTACTCTTTCTATATCATTTCGCCAGTCCGCGAGAGTGTTGTCAGACGGATTTTCATCTTTAACAATACGGGAAAATAAGTCATCAATATAATTTGATAACGGTAACACCTCTCCATATTTTCCACCTGATTCTTTAACCAGTGAATTGACGGATACAGATGATTCCGGCCTCATGATATTGTTATATTCCCTTGCTATGGCAATAGCGACAGCCTTGTCGCTACCTATATTTTTCTTTTTACCATTTGTTAAAATGAAACGATATTGACCTTTATTTTTATCAAAATATAAATAATCGGGTAAATGCCTGAATTCTTTCTTCCTTGGTCTGCTTGCCATCTTACGAATCTCTGATTAATTGATTTACACATGATGAAATAACAGAGTCAACTCCCCATCTTTCAGATGAACTAACCCAAACCGACCCGTCAATAATTTTTCCCTTTAATTTTCCTATTTCTATCCAATGCTTGATTGTTCTATTATCTGGAATCGAGCCTTTCTCAAACTCTCTGAGTCCCCATGATCTGGCTTTCATTAATTTTCCCGGCATGGACATAATTTAACTCCATATAATAACGTATTATTTTTCTTTTCTAATATCCCGAACATACTGAGAAAGCCATATCTTCGGACTAGCTTTTCTCTTCTGATGATCAGACATAATTAATTTGAATTTCTGTGTATATTTATCAAGAATAGCTGTAACTGCTTTGTCATCGTATTTCGATAGTTGAGTAAGTTCGTTTAAGCATTCCTTCGCTATTTTTCGACGTCCGTTCTCATATATTTGCTCTGACATCAGATTTGAATTAATGTATCTTTCCAGTCAACATTTTCTAAATCAACAATAGCGACAATTTCATATTGATATTGTACTGATTCAGAAATCCAGCTCCCATTGCTTTGAAGTGGCTTTTCGTTCTGTGCTGATACAATTCCGTTGTGATCAGTTACTATAAATTTAGTCCAAAACGGAACTGATAATTCAATGCCGAAGTATTTAACTTTAATCGGCTTTATTAAGCTAATAAGTTTCATGTAATTTTATTTCCTTTTCTAATTCTGTACATGTTTAATATATTCCAAGCAAAAGCAGCAATGTAATTTGTTCATGCTGGAACTTTAAGATCGATGCCAAAATAACTTGTTATAAAATACGAATAACTTGTTACAAAATACGATTCAAACACGGTTTGCAATTTCATTTTCCATCACCCTTTAATTTAACTAAGGAATCTTCCCATCGTTCATCTTCGAATAAAATCGACATTAGCTCGA
>NZ_PUJU01000060.1 GCF_011189505.1 Photorhabdus tasmaniensis | reverse complement strand
CAAAGAAACTGACTGTTATTTCGTCATGAATTAACTGTTGTTCACTCTTCAAGACTTTAGTGTATTTTTTTGTGATACGGTCTTGTGAGTGCCCACACAGATTGTCTGATTAATTGTTAAAGAGCAGGCTGAAACAAAAATTAACATTCTCGTTCAGCCGGGCTGCGTATACTACGCTTTTCGCCCGCAGAGTCAAGCGCTTAATTCACTTTGCTCTGCCTGGCCTCACACGCTTTGTCAGCGTTGTGTCGGTCAGTGGTGGCGCATTATAGGGAACCCAGATTTTTACACAACACTTTTTTTTAGATTTATTGCCAACAGGTTGTTTGTTGCTCTTTTTGGGTCAAATTTAGGCGACAATAGCCAAAATCAATACGCTTTTCCCATTGCATACTGGTGTTTTCCTCACTAGGATCCCGTTAATGATAAGAGATCTCCATTTTTTCATTAGAGGTATATATGTCTGGAGTGTTACGCAGTTACCTTGGTACTCAACCTAAAATTGGTCAGAAAGTTCTATTAGATCCATCTAGTGTGATCATTGGTGATGTCAGACTTGCTGATGACGTCAGTATATGGCCTTTAGTTGTCATCCGTGGCGACGTTAATTACGTATCTATTGGCACACGTACTAACATCCAGGACGGCTCTGTATTACATGTGACACACAAATCTGTTGATAATCCCGATGGTTTTCCTTTAATTGTTGGGAATGATGTCACCATCGGGCATAAAGCAATACTCCATGGTTGCACTATTGGTAATCGAGTGCTCATCGGTATGGGTTCCATCCTACTTGATGGTTCAGTTATTGAAGATGACGTTATTATTGGAGCGGGCAGCTTGATAGCTCCAGGAAAAATATTAGAAAGTGGATACCTTTATGTTGGTAGCCCTGCCCGCCAGGTCAGAAAACTAAAACCTGAAGAATTAGAAGTACTACGTTATTCAGCGAGCAATTATGTTTGCTTGAAAAATGACTACCGGCAAGAAGGTAATATGTAGCGTCCTAAATGATCATCATCCCCGTTATTGATTAGCAATTCGAATTCCTCTTCAAGATCCCAACGATTTTGTCGGAAAAGATTTAATGGATGATGATCTTTCCCATAACGGTATAAAAGATCCCTAGCCCTCATAGCACAGTGAACCAATGACCCATTTACCAACGCGGGAAAAATGACTATCTGCTGTTGTTCATCCCACTCTTCTCTATCAGGAAACTGGATAGATTGATTCACAAATGTAACTCCTGTTCCAATGTTAACAGCACAGGTGCAATTTCTGGCAGTACATCATGCCATAATTTAAATGAATGAGCGGCCTGTCCTACTAACATCCCTAATCCATCAGCACAACGAGAAACACCATGTTTTTTAGCAAAGGAAATGAAAGGCGTCAAATTAGCCTGATAAAACACGTCATAACAGACACAATTTTCATTAAATATTGATGGAGATATCTCAGGAATTTCACCATTAATACTGGATGCAGTCGCATTGATAATAAGATCAAACTCAGGGCTATTAAGTGTTTTCATCTCAACGGCCCGAATGTTACCTATTGGTGAAAAATTATTAGCAATCTGGATGGTACGACTGAACGTTCGGTTTGTAATTGTAATATCACAACCAAATTCTAATAATGGAGATAAAACACCTCTAGCAGCCCCACCAGCCCCAATGATTAAAATATGCTGCCCTTGAGTAATAAACTCAAGTCGTATCAAATCTGCTAATAATCCTACACCATCCGTGTTATCACCAAGCAATTGATTATTATCTAGCAATTTCAAGGTATTGACTGCGCCACTAAATCTTGCCCGCTCAGTCAACTCATTTGCCCTGATAAATGCCTGCTCCTTAAATGGCACAGTAATATTAGCTCCTATCCCCCCCTGTTCAAGAAACATATCCAATGTCTCTTCAAATTTACCTATTGGTGCTAAAATCTTCCCATAACAATGCGCAATACCTGTTTGATCAGCAAATAACTGATGGATACGGGGAGATTTACTGTGCGTAACAGGATTACCAAAGACAGCGAATTGATTCATATTTATTCTACCCTTGACGATAAAGCTCACCAGTTAAAGCGTCCCGAATTTCTGAAGGATTCTTCCGCCCTCCAACATCACCATCTAACACAGAAAGTTTATCCCCAAATTGTTGTCTAACTTCTTCTGCTGTTCGGCATGGTTCAAGACCATTTAAATTTGCACTGGTCGATACCAATGGTTTTCCATAAAAAGTACATAACTGTTTCACCAAAGGATGATCGCTAACTCTAACAGCCAAAGTGGAAAATTGCCCAGTCAACCATTTAGATGTACCGGCTTTTGCAGGGATCACCCAGGTTACAGGCCCAGGCCAACAAGCAAATATAACTTCTTTTTGGTATTCTGTTAGAAGCTTATCATCAAGATATGGCTGTAATTGTCTATAATTATCTGCAATAAGAATCAACCCTTTTTGCCACGGGCGCTTCTTTAATGTAAGCAGTTCATTTACCGCTTTTTCACTATCAGGATCACATCCAAGCCCAAAAACAGCTTCAGTTGGATAAGCAATAACTTTTTCGGATTTCAGCGAAGTTAATACTTTTTCAAATGCAGGTGATACTTCATTACTCATTTTATTACTCAGTTTAATTTATTTGCTGTTTTTCACACAACTTACTAGCACAAAACAACTTTGTACCTTGTAATGTGCGTTTTTCCATCAATAACGGATAGAAACAAAACACACATTCACCAACAACTGGCTTATTATTTAATACAAACTGGCAGTTGGGGTAACGGTTACACGCGTGAAAAATTTTTCCGAAACGTGATTTTCTTTGGAGTAGTTGCCCTTTTTTGCATTGGGGGCAGGCTATCGACGTCTCATTCGGTTTATCAATCAGTGCCGTATGTTCGCATTCAGGATAACGACTACAACCAATGAACATTCCATAACGCCCTTGACGTAAAACTAAATTAGCTCCACATGCAGGACATAACTGCCCTTCAAGTTCTTTTACCACATGGCCGTTACTTTGCCCTTTTAATGAGCGAATATATTGACATGATGGATAACTAAAACATCCAAGAAATGGGCCATGAATGCCATTGCGGATAACCAAAATAGAGCCACATTCAGGACAATATTCAGTTTCATCAGTGGAGAAAGGAACCATTTTTGCCATACCATTTTCACTTGAAATTTATACTTATATGACGTTAAACAAGACTTTGAGTATTCAGTTAATTAACTCTCGCGCACATAACCACCAGAAACCACAGCCACCTTACCCAATAATTCTAGTTCAAGGAGTTTTGTCATTACCTCAGCTATAGGTAATGCAGAACGTTGCGCAATAACATCAACCGGCGTTATTTCATCACCTACGTTAACCAGCACATCAGCAAATGGCAACTCTGTTTGCTCAAACTGGAGTTTTACCTGGAGTTTTACTTCTTCCTTTGCGCTTTCCATATCCATATGTAGCCATTGTAATGAACTGTGGACATGTTCCACAATATCCATTGCGTTTGTAGCCAGATATGCTCCCTGTTTTATCAACCAGTGATTCCCTTCGCTGACTGAGCTCCCCAAAAACCCTGGTAATGCAAATACATCCCTTCCCTGTTCAAGAGCGCAACGAGCTGTAATTAATGAACCGCTGTTTTGACTCGCTTCTACAACAATAACTGCCGAACTTAATCCACTGATAATCCTATTTCTTTTAGGGAAGTTTTTTGCGCGTGGAGGAGTATCCGGAAAAAATTCAGAAACAAGGGCTCCTCCCCCCTCTATTTGCTTTGCTAATAATCCGTGTCTATAAGGATAAATCTGATCAAGACCGCTACCTAATACAGCTATTGTTTGACCACCACTATCCAGCGCAGATCGGTGACAAATACCATCAATACCAATAGCTAAACCGCTAGTAATAACTAACCCATGTCCAACCAATTCACCTGCAAAAATTTTTCCCCATTTCTCGCCATAATAGCTTGCTGCCCTGCTCCCTACCATCGCCACCTGCTTCTTTAAAAGAAGATCTAATTTCCCTGACACAAAAAGCGCAAGAGGCGGGGTATGTATTTGCTTCAATAGAGGTGGATACAAAGGATGAGAATATGTCAATAAATGGTGTTCCGGCTGTTCCAGCCATTTTAAGCATGAAGCTAGCAAGGTTTTATTTGCCTTAGTAAATTGCAAACATTGTGCTGACGTTAACCCACTATCCTTAAGCACGATGAGATAACGATTCCCAGCATGCAGTAATTTCTCTGTAATATTAGCTGCTTTTTCTGTTGCTAAATGAGAGATCATCTTCATTCGCAACCATACTTCCATAGCTTCCATGTTGTCATCCTGACTGAGATTGACGGACAGAACCAAACTGCTCAATTAGCAATCAATACTGTCAATCTAAACGGGAAATGTCTAGAATAGATATAAAATACCACTCACATTTTGGACACAGATCTAAATATATATGTCAGTATTACAAGTATTACATTACCCAGACGAGCGGCTTCGCACTATTGCAATGCCTGTTAAAGAAGTTAATGCGGAGATTCAACGTATCATTGATGATATGTTTGAAACTATGTACATAGAGGAAGGTATTGGCCTTGCAGCAACACAAGTTGATATTCATCAGCGTATTGTCGTTATTGACGTATCTGAAACTCGTGATGAACGCCTTGTACTGATAAATCCAGAGTTACTGGAAAAAAGTGGTAATACTGGGATTGAAGAAGGCTGTTTGTCTATTCCTGAACAGCGAGCACTAGTGCCACGAGCTGAAAAAGTCAAAATCAGGGCGTTAGATTACAATGGTCAATCATTTGAATTACAAGCTGATGGCTTACTAGCTATTTGTATTCAGCACGAGATGGACCATTTAATTGGTAAGCTTTTTGTGGATTACCTATCTCCACTGAAACGCCAGCGTATACGCCAGAAAGTAGAAAAGCTGGATAAACAAAGAGCCCGAACCAAATAAATTATATTAATACAGGAAATAAACGTGTCTGATTCTTTACGTATTGTTTTTGCCGGAACACCTGACTTTGCGGCACGCCATTTAGAGGTTTTATTAACGTCTCAGCATGAGGTAGTTGGCGTTCTAACTCGACCAGACAAACCGGCAGGAAGAGGTAAAAAACTGACATCCAGTCCTGTAAAAGTACTGGCTGAAAAACATAATATTACCGTTTTTCAGCCAGCCACTTTGCGTTTAGAAGAAAACCAGCAATGGATTCTGAAACAGCAACCTGATGTTCTCATAGTTGTAGCCTATGGATTAATCCTCCCTAAGGCTGTTTTAAATATTCCAAGATTAGGCTGCCTGAACGTACACGGCTCTCTATTACCACGTTGGCGTGGTGCAGCACCGATTCAACGTTCACTCTGGGCCGGTGACACGGAAACCGGCGTAACGATCATGCAAATGGATATAGGCCTTGATACTGGCGATATGCTATATAAAGCAAGCTGTCCTATTACACTTGAAGATACTAGTGCCAGTTTATACGAAAAACTAACCAATATTGGGCCAGATGCACTGCTTAAAACATTATCATTAATAACATCAGGTAAAAGCCAGCCTGAAACACAAAGTGAAAAGTTGGTTACCTACGCTGAAAAACTAAGCAAAGAAGAAGCCAAAATAAATTGGAAACTATCTGCAACCTATCTTGAACGTTGCATTCGTGCATTTAATCCTTGGCCCATGAGCTTTTTCGAGATAGAAGAGCAACCTGTTAAAATCTGGAAAGCAGAAGCCATTGAAAAACAAATTTCGGTAGAACCAGGAACTGTCTTAAAAGCAGACAAAAAAGGTATTCATATTGCCACTGCCGATGGAATTTTGAATATCACGCAATTACAACCTGCTGGTAAAAAAGCAATGTCAGCCGCAGATCTACTTAACTCTAAACGTGAGTGGTTTACGCCAGGTAATAAAATCAACTGAATACTATTCTATGTAAACTCTCTCTCACAAATTTTCTCTTAATGCTGACTTTTGTCAGCCTTTTTAACTATGAAAAATACATATAATCTACGAAGTATCACCGCGAAAGCAATCAATCAAGTTCTGGACCAAGGGCAATCTCTCAGTACGATATTGCCTGAACTTCAACGAAATATCACTGATAAAGATAAATCTTTGTTACAGGAGTTATCTTTCGGGGTATTACGTGTATTACCTCAGTTAGAATGGATAATAAGTCAATTAATGGAAAAACCATTAAAAGGTAAGCAACGTATTCTTCATTACCTGCTTATGGTTGGCATATACCAACTTACCTATACCCGTATCCCAGCTCATGCAGCACTTGCTGAAACAGTAAATGGAGCCGTAACTCTGAAATATCCTCAGCTAAAAGGATTAATGAATGGTGTCCTTCGCCAGTTTCAGAGGCAGCAATTGCAATTAATGGAGCGTTCACAAAACAGCCCCAGCAATCACTTACATCCTGAATGGTTATTAGCTAAAATCCAAAAAGCCTACCCGCAAGAATGGCCGCAATTTATTGAAAATAACAATAAGAAACCGCCCATGTGGTTGCGAGTTAATCGAATATACCATAGTCGAGATGAATATCTTTCCCTTCTCCATAAAGCCGGAATTGATGCAGAACCAGCTATCGAATTACCTTTTGCTATCCGTGTAATTTTCCCCTGTCCGGTAACAATATTACCTGGATTTGATAAAGGTTGGGTGACTGTTCAAGATGTATCTGCACAAGGGTGTGCCGAGTTATTACAACCAATCAATGGAGAGAAAATTCTCGATCTTTGTGCCGCACCAGGAGGGAAAACAACACATATCCTAGAAATAGCGCCAAAAGCCCAAGTATTAGCTGTAGATATTGATGAACACAGGATCAAACGAGTAAAAGAAAATCTCCAGCGCCTTAATTGCCATGCAACAGTAAAAACCGGTGATGGACGCCACCCTAAATATTGGGCAGAAGGTCAGCAATTCGACCGTATCCTTCTGGATGCACCTTGTTCAGCAACAGGAGTAATCCGTCGCCACCCTGATATCAAATGGCTACGCCGCGAAGAAGATATTGCTCAATTGGTTCAATTACAATCTGAAATTATTGATGCAATCTGGCCATATTTAAAGAGAGGCGGGACATTAGTATATGCAACCTGTTCTATTTTGCCGGATGAAAATAGCCAGCAAATCAGCTCGTTTTTAAAACGCCACCCAGATGCCAAACTATCGGGAACAGAGACAGGAGATAACCTAGGAAAACAAATAATACCTGAATTCAATGGTGGTGATGGTTTCTTTTACGCTCGATTAATTAAACAGTAATATATCTCCACAATTTATAAAGATAATTATCTGTTTCTAACAAGTTAGAGAATACTATGAAAATAATTATTCTTGGTGCAGGTCAAGTTGGCGGTACATTAGCTGAAAATCTAGTAGGTGAAAATAACGATATCACTATAGTCGACACTGATCCCAACCGCCTGCACCAACTACAGGATAAATTCGACCTCAGGGTAGTCAATGGTCATGGTTCTCATCCCAGAGTATTAAGAGAAGCTGGTGCTGAAGATGCTGATATGTTAGTTGCTGTAACTAATTCTGACGAAACTAACATGATTGCATGCCAAATTGCTTATTCCTTATTTAATACACCAAATAAAGTTGCGCGAATACGCGCAGCAGAGTATATCCGTGAATCAGATAAGCTTTTTCTGCCTAACGACATTCCTATTGATTATCTTATTTCACCAGAGCAACTCGTCATAGATTATATTTATAAACTAATTCAGTATCCTGGCGCTTTACAGGTTGTTAACTTTGCCGAAGGTAGAGTAAGTATTGTTGCAGTAAAAGCTTACTACGGAGGTTCACTTGTAGGAAATGCTCTTTCTTCACTTCGTGAACACATGCCACATATTAATACCAGAGTTGCTGCCATATTTCGCCAGGATCGGCCTATAAGACCACAAGGCTCTACAATTATTGAGGCTGGTGACGAGGTTTTTTTTGTGGCTGCATCACAACATATTCGTGCTGTAATGAGCGAACTTCAACGCTTAGAAAAGCCTTACAAGCGTATTATGATCGTTGGTGGTGGTAATATTGGCGCCGGACTTGCCCTACGTCTCGAAAAAGATTACAGGGTTAAATTAATTGAACGAAATCAGCAAAGAGCCACAGAACTAGCCGAATTATTACACGACACTATTGTTTTCTATGGGGATGCATCTGACCAAGAGCTATTAGCCGAAGAACATATAGAACAGGTAGATGTATTCATTGCCCTAACCAACGATGACGAAGCAAATATCATGTCTGCAATGCTTGCCAAGCGCATGGGAGCCAAAAAAGCCATGGTTCTCATTCAGCGTAGTGCATATGTTGATTTAGTACAAGGAGGTGTCATTGATATTGCAATCTCTCCACAGCAAGCAACTATTTCAGCTCTATTAGGTCATGTTCGTAAAGCAGATATCGTAAGTGTTTCCTCATTACGTCGTGGAGTAGCGGAAGCTATCGAAGCAATTGCTCATGGAGATGAAAACACTTCAAAAGTTGTCGGCCGAGCTGTAGGTGATATTAAATTGCCACCAGGTACTACAATTGGAGCAATAGCACGCGGTGACGAAGTGATTATTGCTCATGATTACAGTGTAATCGAACAAGGAGATCATGTAATTATGTTTATTACAGATAAGAAATTTGTTCCCGAAGTAGAAAGACTATTCCAACCAAGCCCTTTTTTCCTTTAGGAACCAAAAATAATTATCTACCAGTCGTATAATTCAAACACAATAACTGAGACAACTTGACACATTTTAATTAACACGATGATTGAAAGAATATGGTGAACTTTTTAAAACAGTTTGTAAATTTACTATGAAGTGCAATTCTACTAATCCCTCTGCTGACGGGATTATTGATATGATCTTGAAAAATATCTTGCTGTCATTAGCTATTTTCTATGCAATGAAATTAATAAATAAATCATATAGTAAAAAAAGAGATTGAGGCTATGCCAGAAACCCCAACTACTAAAGAAAAATTATTAATAAAAATCAGCAGCTTACCAAAAGAGCAAAAATAAACCTATTAGAACTAAAAGGCCAGTGGTAATAAATCTAATAATCCCTTACCACTGGCCTCCCAGTTACTTGCCTTGTCATGTTTTCCTTTCCTCTGGTAACTTCCTTTTCCTTTTTTATTTTTCTCAATTCTCTGTTTGAATAATGGATCACGTAGTAGAGCTTCAATAGCATTATCCTTTATCACGCCTTTTTTATGGTGATATATAATCATCATATTCCTCTATCATATTAATTGGCCCAAAAACACAGCAATTGTACTCTCTGAATCATCCATAATAAAGAAAAATTACTTATTCCTTATTTGAAGCTCCTTGTTCTAAAGTTTCAAGAATAGAACAATAAGTACTTATATGAGAACTCCCACAGCAAGCATCACTTAACATCTTAAGTGAATCACGCATTTTTAGCATTTCAAGAAGTTTTTCTTCTACTTCCATCAACCTAGAATCTACAATTTGCTTCGACTCTTCACAAGTATGATGATCTGGATCTACACGAATAGACAATAATTCTGTGATAGCTTCCAATGTAAATCCCAGCTGCTTGGCATAACGTATAAACCGAAGGCGCTGTAAATCTTGCTCTGTATAAAGCCTATATCCCCCCTCGGTACGGTTCTGATGTTCCATCATTCCTTGTTTTTCATAGAAACGTACTGTATCAGGGGTCACATTAGCTAATTTAGCTAGTTGGCCAATACGATACATCTTCATATCTCCTACAATAAACACGCTATTTGAAATATCAGCATAACAGGATAGAAAGAAATAAGTGAGAAATTCAAATATACAGATATAAAAAAACCGGGATAAACCCGGTTCTTTTATACATCCCTACAGATTACTCTGCAGTCGCAACTTCTGTTTGAGGCTCAACAGCACGGTCAACAAGCTCGATGTATGCCATCGGAGCATTATCACCAGTACGGAAGCCACACTTAAGAATACGAGTGTAACCACCTGCGCGGCTCGCAAAACGCGGGCCCAGCTCATTAAACAGTTTTGCCACGATTTCGTTATCACGAGTACGGGCGAATGCCAGACGACGATTAGCTACGCTATCGGTCTTGGCAAGAGTAATCAGCGGCTCAACGACGCGACGCAGTTCTTTCGCTTTAGGCAGAGTCGTCTTGATGATTTCATGACGGACCAAAGAACCTGCCATGTTGCGGAACATAGCTTGGCGATGGCTGCTGTTGCGGTTCAATTGACGACCACTCTTACGATGGCGCATGACCTTATCCTTCTCAGTAAAACCTTAACCTGTGATCTAGTTATTCATCAGCAATACTTGCTGGTGGCCAGTTTTCCAAGCGCATGCCTAGAGATAAGCCACGTGAAGCCAGTACGTCTTTGATCTCTGTGAGAGATTTTTTACCCAGGTTAGGTGTCTTAAGCAACTCAACCTCGGTACGCTGTACCAAATCACCGATGTAGTGGATAGCTTCTGCCTTAAGGCAGTTAGCAGAGCGGACAGTCAATTCCAGATCGTCAACAGGGCGCAGCAAGATCGGATCAAACTCTGGCTTCTCCTCTTTTACTTCTGGCTGACGTACATCACGTAAATCAACAAAAGCTTCCAGCTGTTCAGCCAAAATAGTAGCTGCACGGCGAATCGCCTCTTCAGGATCGATTGTACCGTTAGTTTCCATCTCGATAACCAACTTGTCCAAATCGGTACGTTGTTCTACACGCGCTGCTTCAACATTGTAGGCAATACGCTCTACTGGGCTATAACAAGCGTCTACTAACAAACGACCAATAGGGCGCTCATCTTCTTCCGAATGAATCCGGGCAGAAGCCGGCACATAACCCCGACCACGCTGAACTTTAATGCGCATGCTTATAGAAGCAGTTTCGTCAGTCAGGTGACAGATTACATGTTGCGGCTTGACGATTTCGACATCTCCGTCATGGATAATATCGGCTGCAGTCACAGGGCCAATGCCAGACTTATTCAAGGTAAGAATAACTTCATCTTTACCCTGAACTCTTACCGCCAGCCCTTTCAGGTTGAGGAGAATCTCCAGGATATCTTCCTGTACACCTTCTTTGGTGCTGTACTCATGCAGTACACCATCAATCTCAACCTCAGTCACCGCACAACCCGGCATAGACGAAAGCAGAATACGGCGCAGTGCGTTGCCTAGAGTATGACCAAAGCCACGCTCTAAAGGCTCAAGGGTCACCTTGGCGTGCGTCGAACTGACTTGCTCGATATCAACCAGGCGCGGTTTTAGAAACTCTGTCACAGAACCCTGCATTGTGTCCTCTCTTTGGTGCTAAGCTTTACTTAGAGTAAAGCTCGACGATCAGGTGTTCGTTGATGTCAGCGGACAGATCGGTACGTTCTGGAGTACGTTTGAACACACCTTCCATCTTCGCAGCATCAACCTCCAACCAAGTTGGTTTCTCACGCTGCTCAGCCAGCTCTAAAGCCGCCTTGATACGAGACTGCTTTTGCGATTTTTCGCGAACGCTGACTACGTCATTCGGGGATACCTGATAAGAAGCGATGTTAACAACGCGACCATTTACCATGATAGCTTTATGGCTTACCATTTGGCGTGATTCAGCACGAGTGGCACCGAAACCCATACGGTAAACAACGTTGTCCAGACGACCTTCCAGCAAACTCAGCAGGTTCTCACCTGTATTGCCTTTCAGACGAGTTGCTTCTTTATAATAGTTACGGAATTGACGTTCTAGGACACCGTAAATACGGCGCACTTTTTGTTTTTCACGTAACTGTACACCGTAGTCAGACAGACGCGGTTTACGTGCGCCATGCTGTCCAGGTGGTTGTTCCAATTTACACTTGGTGTCAATCGCGCGAACGCCAGACTTCAGGAACAGGTCTGTACCCTCGCGACGGCTCAGCTTGAGCTTAGGACCCAAATATCTTGCCATTTTCTTTCTCCAACAAACCTAAAAAAATAAACGCTATTAAACGCGACGTTTTTTAGGTGGACGACAACCGTTATGAGGGATCGGAGTCACATCAGTAATGTTAGTGATGCGGAAACCTGCCGCATTTAACGCTCGGATAGTTGACTCGCGGCCAGGACCAGGTCCTTTAACCATAACTTCCAGGTTCTTAATTCCGTATTCTTTCACTGCTTCGGCACAGCGCTCTGCTGCAACCTGAGCCGCAAACGGAGTAGATTTACGAGAACCACGGAAACCGGAACCACCCGCAGTTGCCCAACCCAGAGCGTTACCCTGACGGTCAGTAATGGTCACGATGGTGTTGTTGAAAGAAGCATGGATATGAGCCACACCGTCAGAGACTTGCTTTCTTACACGCTTACGTGCACGAATAGGTGCTTTTGCCATTATACAATACCCCGATTATTTCTTGATCGGCTTACGTGGACCCTTACGGGTACGTGCATTGGTCTTCGTACGCTGACCGCGAACCGGTAGACCACGACGGTGACGTAAACCACGATAAGTACCAAGATCCATCAGACGTTTGATGCTCAGGGTTACTTCACGACGCAGATCACCTTCTACAACGTATTTGGCAACTTCGTCACGCAGCTTGTCAATTTGCTCTTCAGACAGCTCACTGATCTTAACATGTTCAGCAATACTCGCTGCAGCACAAATGGCTTGAGAACGAGTTTTACCGATTCCGTAGATCGATGTTAAAGCGATTACGGTATGCTTCTGATCAGGAATGTTAATGCCTGCTATACGGGCCACTATGCACTCCTACAATTATTTACAGCAACACCATTCTGAAAAGCCCGTTTTCAGGATACTCAAACAATGTTGCTGTGATATAAAAAAGATTGGCTGGCTAATTTAGCCAGCTCAAACCGACTTTGCAAGAAAAATATGCTATTTTATTAGCCTTGGCGTTGTTTATGCTTAGGCTCTGCACTACAAATCACACGCACGACACCGTTACGCTTAACGATTTTGCAGTTGCGACATAATTTCTTGACGGAAGCACGAACTTTCATTTTTACTCTCCGTAACTTCTCAAGCAAACCAATCAGCGGTTATAACCTTTAAGGTTTGCCTTCTTCAGTGCAGACTCATACTGACTTGACATCATCAGAGTTTGCACTTGAGCCATAAAGTCCATGATGACCACAACTACGATAAGTAGCGAAGTACCGCCAAAATAAAATGGTACCTTCATCGCGTCACGCATGAACTCCGGGATTAAGCAGATAAAAGTAATATACATCGCACCAACTAAAGTCAGACGTGTCATTACCTTATCAATGTACTTGGCCGTTTGCTCTCCCGGACGAATTCCTGGTACAAATGCACCGGACTTCTTCAGGTTATCTGCTGTTTCTCTCGGGTTAAAAACCAACGCTGTATAAAAGAAACAGAAGAAGATGATTGCAGACGCGTAGAGTAACACATAAAGCGGTTGCCCAGGCTGCAAATACATTGAAATAGTAATCAGCCAGTTCCAACCAGTTCCACCCCCAAACCAAGACGCTATGGTACCAGGGAACAGAATAATGCTGGAAGCGAAAATTGCAGGGATAACTCCAGCCATATTCACTTTCAACGGTAAATGTGTGCTCTGTGCAGCATAAACTCGGCGACCCTGTTGCCGTTTCGCATAGTTAACAACGATACGTCGCTGACCACGCTCCATGAAAACAACGAAGAAAGTTACTGCAAACACTAACACTGCAACCAACAGCAACAGGAGGAAGTGCAGATCGCCTTGCCGAGCTTGCTCAATGGTATGGCCGATGGCCGGCGGCAAACCCGCAACAATACCAGCAAAGATTATGATAGAGATACCGTTTCCAATACCACGCTCAGTAATCTGCTCACCCAACCACATCAGGAACATAGTCCCAGTAACTAGGCTCACAACAGCCGTGAAGTAGAAAGCAAACCCTGGGTTAATCACCAGCCCTTGCATTCCTGGCATATTCGGCAAACCAGTAGCAATACCGATTGACTGGAATATAGCCAGCACTAAAGTACCATAGCGAGTGTACTGGCTAATCTTACGACGGCCAGCTTCCCCTTCCTTCTTAATCTCAGCCAACGTTGGGTGAACCACCGTTAGCAACTGAATAATAATAGACGCAGAAATATACGGCATTATCCCCAGTGCAAAGATAGAAGCACGACTTAAAGCACCACCAGAGAACATGTTAAACATTTCAATGATGGTGCCCCTTTGCTGTTCGAGCAATTTGGCAAGCACAGTGGCATCAATACCAGGGATAGGAATAAAAGAACCAATACGGAAAACAATCAGCGCTCCAATAACAAACAACAGTCTGCGTTTCAGCTCGCCCAATCCACCTTTAGCGCTTTGAAAATCTAATCCTGGTTGTTTAGCCATCTGTTACTTATTCCTCAATTTTACCGCCGGCAGCTTCAATTGCCGCACGAGCGCCTTTAGTAACACGAAGGCCACGCACAGTTACTGCGCGTTTGATTTCGCCAGAAAGCATAACTTTTGCGAATTCAATTTGAGTGCCAACGATGTTAGCGGCTTTCAGTGCATTCAGATCGATAACATCGCCTTCAACGGTAGCAAAGTCAGACAAACGAACTTCTGCTGTAATCATTGCTTTACGTGAAGTGAAGCCAAATTTTGGCAAACGACGGTATAAAGGCATCTGACCACCTTCAAAACCGCGACGTACGCCACCGCCAGAACGAGATTTCTGACCTTTGTGACCACGGCCACCAGTTTTACCCAAGCCAGAACCAATACCACGACCTACACGTTTAGGCGCATGCTTGGCACCTTCAGCCGGAGACAGAGTATTTAAGCGCATCTGTTACTCCTCAACTTTAACCATATAGGAAACCAAGTTGATCATACCACGTATAGCAGGAGTATCTTCGCGCTCTACTGTATGACCGATACGACGCAGACCTAAACCAGCCAAGGTTGCCTTATGTTTAGGCAGGCGGCCGATTGAACTGCGAATTTGTGTTACTTTAATAGTCTTAGCCATGGCCATTACCCCAGAATTTCTTCGACGGATTTACCACGCTTAGCTGCGACCATTTCTGGAGACTTCATGCTGTCTAAAGCATCCAGAGTTGCACGAACCACATTAATAGGGTTAGTGGAACCATAGGTTTTAGCCAGTACGTTACGAACACCAGCCACTTCCAAAACAGCACGCATAGCACCGCCTGCGATGATACCAGTACCTTCGTGAGCAGGTTGCATGAACACACGGGAACCGGTGTGTGTACCTTTCACTGGGTGATGCAGAGTGCCGCTGTTTAGTGCGACGGTTTTCATATTGCGACGGGCTTTTTCCATCGCTTTCTGGATTGCTGCCGGAACTTCGCGTGCTTTGCCGTAGCCAAAACCAACGCGACCATTACCATCACCTACAACAGTCAGTGCGGTAAAGCTGAAAATCCGGCCACCTTTTACGGTTTTAGATACGCGGTTTACCGCGATCAGCTTTTCCTGCAGTTCGCCAGCTTGTTTTTCGATGTGAGCCATCTTACACCTCTACCTTAGAACTGAAGGCCAGCTTCACGGGCAGCATCTGCCAGTGCCTGGACTCGACCATGATATTGGAAACCAGAACGGTCAAAGGATACATCTTTGATACCTTTCTCCAGTGCACGTTCAGCAATTGCTTTACCAACTGCTGATGCTGCTTCTTTATTTCCAGTGTATTTCAGTTGCTCATTGATAGCTTTTTCTGTAGTAGAAGCTGCCACCAAAGTTTCAGAACCGTTTGGTGCGATAACCTGCGCATAAATATGGCGTGGGGTACGATGTACCACCAGGCGAGTTGCACCCAGTTCCTGGAGCTTGCGGCGTGCGCGGGTCGCACGACGGATACGAGCTGCTTTCTTATCCATAGTGTTACCTTACTTCTTCTTAGCCTCTTTGATACGCACGACTTCGTCGGCGTAACGAACACCCTTACCTTTATAAGGCTCAGGACGACGATAGGCACGCAGTTCTGCCGCAACCTGACCGATTACCTGCTTATCAGCACCTTTCAGTACGATTTCAGTTTGTGACGGACATTCTGCAGTAATGCCTACTGGCAATTCGTGGTCAACTGGATGCGAGAAGCCCAGAGACATGTTAACAACATTGCCCTTGACTGCTGCACGATAACCAACACCTACCAGTTGAAGCTTCTTAGTGAAGCCTTCGGTAACACCGATAACCATGGCATTCAGCAAAGAGCGAGTCGTACCCGCCTGTGCCCAACCATCAACATAACCATCGCGTGGAGCGAAGGTTAGTTGGCTATCTACATGTTTAACTTCAACTGAGCTGTGGATTGTACGACTCAGCTCGCCGTTTTTACCCTTAATCGAAATAACCTGACCGTTGAGTTTTACCTCTACGCCGGCAGGAATGACGACGGGTGCTTTTGCAACACGAGACATTCTTTCCTCCCGATTAAGCTACGTAGCAGAGAATCTCGCCACCAAGACCTGCTTGGCGAGCTGCACGATCAGTCATTACACCTTTAGAGGTAGAAACAACAGCAATACCTAAACCGGCCATAACTTGTGGCAGCTCATCTTTTTTCTTATAGATGCGCAGACTTGGACGGCTTACACGCTGAATACTTTCTACGACAGCCTTACCCTGGAAGTACTTCAGTACTAATTCCAGTTCTGGCTTGGTGTCGCCTTCAATTTTAAAATCTTCAATATAACCTTCTTCCTTCAGCACTTTGGCAATTGCCACTTTCAGCTTGGAGGAAGGCATGGTGACCGCAACTTTATTCGCGGCCTGACCGTTACGGATACGGGTCAGCATATCCGCGATGGGATCTTGCATGCTCATCTGTCTTTACTCCCGTGATTCAATTGGTGACAATTACCAGCTAGCCTTCTTAAGGCCCGGAATTTCACCGCGCATAGCGGCTTCACGGACTTTAATACGGCTCAACCCAAACTTCCGCAAAAATCCATGCGGACGCCCAGTTTGGCGGCAGCGATTACGCTGACGAGAAGGGCTGGAATCACGTGGCAGTGTTTGCAGCTTAAGAACAGCATTCCAACGCTCTTCATCAGATGCATTCACATCAGAAATGATAGCTTTCAGTTCTACACGCTTAGTGAAGAATTTTTCAGCTAATTTTACACGTTTTACATCACGTGCTTTCATTGATTGCTTAGCCATGAATACCCTGCCTTACTTGCGGAATGGGAAGTTAAAAGCAGCCAACAGTGCGCGGCCTTCATCATCAGATTTCGCAGTTGTGGTGATAGTAATATCTAAGCCACGAACACGATCCACTTTATCATAATCGATTTCAGGGAAGATGATTTGCTCACGTACACCCATGCTGTAATTACCACGACCATCAAATGACTTCGCAGACAAACCACGGAAATCACGGATACGAGGTACAGCAATAGAAATCAGGCGCTCAAGAAACTCCCACATGCGTTCACCACGCAGGGTTACTTTACAGCCGATTGGATAGCCCTGACGGATTTTGAAGCCTGCAACTGATTTGCGTGCTTTGGTGATAAGTGGTTTTTGACCAGAGATTGCTGTTAGATCCGCTGCTGCATTATCCAGCAGTTTCTTATCAGCGATCGCTTCACCAACACCCATATTCAGGGTGATCTTCTCGACCCGAGGGACTTGCATGACAGAATTGTAGTCAAACTGAGCCATCAGTTTTTGGACTACCTCGTCTTTGTAGTAATCATGCAGTTTCGCCATCGTATTACTCCAAATTACTTGATAGTTTCGCTATTAGATTTAAAGAAACGAACTTTTTTACCGTCTTCAAATCTAAAACCTACACGGTCAGCCTTGCTGGTTGCCGCATTGAAGATTGCAACGTTTGAAACTTGAATTGCAGCTTCTTTTTCAACGATGCCACCTGGTTGATTCAGCGCCGGAACAGGCTTCTGATGTTTTTTAACCAAGTTGATACCTTCAACAATGACCTTCCCAGTAGAAAGAACCTGTTTTACTTTACCGCGCTTACCTTTATCTTTGCCAGTCAGCACGATAACTTCGTCATCACGACGGATTTTCGCTGCCATTGTCCGCTCCTTAGAGTACTTCTGGTGCCAGGGAGATAATTTTCATGAACTTTTCATTACGAAGTTCACGAGTTACCGGCCCAAAAATACGCGTACCGATAACTTGCTCACTCGTGTTGTTTAACAACACACAAGCATTGCCATCGAAGCGAATGACAGAACCGTCAGGGCGACGAACACCCTTCTTGGTGCGCACCACTACCGCTTTCAGGACATCACCTTTTTTCACTTTACCGCGAGGAATTGCTTCCTTGATGGTGATTTTAATGATGTCGCCGACATGTGCATAGCGACGGTGCGAGCCACCCAGAACCTTGATACACATTACGCGACGTGCACCGGAGTTGTCGGCCACGTTCAGCATAGTCTGTTCTTGGATCATTTTAGTGCTCCGCTAAATGTCAACTACTACTGAGCCCACTTCATTGTTATGAAGAGGCCGTTCAAATACCCCATACCATGAGGGCGCGGCATTATAACACCACATCTCAGATATGGATAGAAAAAATAAACGGCCCATAATCTGAGCCGTTTACTCTATTCGAGTCAGCTTACAGAATCGCTTTCTCTACAACGCGAACTAAGGTCCAAGATTTAGTTTTGGACAATGGACGGGTTTCGCGGATTTCCACTACATCACCGATTCCACATTCATTGTTCTCGTCATGTACGTGCAGTTTAGTCGTACGCTTGATGAACTTACCATACAGAGGATGTTTCACCTTACGCTCAATAGCAACAACAATAGATTTTTCCATTTTGTCACTAACAACACGACCTTGCAGAGTACGGATTTTATCGGTCATTACGCACCCGCCTTCTCAGTCAGTAAAGTCTTAACGCGTGCGATATCACGACGCACTTGTTTCAACAGATGAGACTGTTGTAGCTGGCCACTTGCAGCCTGCATACGCAGGTTAAATTGTTCACGCAGCAGGTTCAGCAGCTCAGTGTTCAGCTCTTCAACGCTTTTTTCGCGCAGCTCTTGTGCTTTCATTACATCACCGTCTTAGTTACAAAGGTGGTTTTGATAGGCAGTTTCGCTGCTGCCAGCTTGAATGCTTCACGAGCCAGCTCTTCAGGCACACCGTCCATTTCATAAAGGACTTTACCGGGTTGGATCAAGGCAACCCAATATTCTACGTTACCTTTACCTTTACCCATACGCACTTCGAGTGGCTTTTCAGTGATAGGTTTGTCTGGGAATACACGGATCCAGATTTTACCTTGACGTTTAATTGCACGGGTCATAGCACGACGTGCCGCTTCAATCTGACGTGCAGTCAGACGACCACGGCCCACAGCTTTCAGACCGAAAGTGCCGAAGCTAACATCCGCACCTGCTGCTAGGCCACGGTTACGGCCTTTATGCACTTTACGGAATTTCGTACGCTTTGGTTGTAACATCAGCGACTCTCCTTACTTGCGGCCTTTACGCTGCTGCTTTTTAGGTTGCGCAGCCGGTTTTTCCGCCTGTTCAACAGCAGCCATACCACCCAAGATCTCACCTTTGAAGATCCATACCTTAACGCCGAGTACACCATAAGTGGTGTGCGCTTCTGAAGTATTATAGTCGATGTCTGCACGCAGTGTGTGCAGAGGTACACGACCTTCACGATACCATTCAGTACGCGCAATTTCAGCACCGCCCAAACGGCCACTTACTTCCACTTTAATGCCTTTAGCGCCCAAACGCATTGCGTTCTGAACTGCGCGTTTCATAGCACGGCGGAACATAACACGACGTTCCAGCTGCGAAGTGATACTATCAGCAACTAGTTTAGCGTCCAGCTCAGGCTTACGCACTTCAGAGATATTAATTTGCGCAGGCACACCAGCGATTTCCGCTACAGTTTTACGCAGTTTTTCTACGTCTTCACCTTTCTTACCGATTACGATACCTGGGCGAGCAGTGTGAATAGTTACACGGATGCTTTTAGCAGGACGTTCAATAACAATGCGTGAAATAGACGCTTTTGCCAGTTCTTTGTTCAAGTACTGGCGCACTTTAAAATCGCTGTCCAGGTTGTCAGCGAATTCTTTGGTATTCGCATACCAGGTAGAGTTCCAAGGTTTGACGATACCCAGGCGAATACCATTAGGATGTACTTTCTGACCCATTGCTAGTCTCCAGAGTCTCAGCGATCGGACACAACCACAGTAATGTGGCTGCTGCGCTTCAGGATGCGATCTGCACGACCTTTCGCACGAGGCATAATACGCTTCATGGTAGGGCCTTCGTCTACGAAAATCTTCGTGACTTTCAGATCATCAATGTCAGCGCCATCGTTGTGTTCTGCATTAGCAATAGCAGACTCAAGTACCTTCTTCACTAAACCAGCAGCTTTCTTGTTGGTATAGGTCAAAGTTTCCAGAGCTTGCGACACTTTCTTACCGCGAATCAGGTCAGCTACAAGGCGAACCTTCTGAGCAGAAGAACGAGCGTGGCGATGTTTAGCGATAGTTTCCATCTCTTCCTCCTACCTTAGCGCTTTTTAGCCTTTTTATCGGCCGCATGGCCGCGATAAGTACGAGTCGGCGCAAATTCACCTAGTTTGTGACCAACCATTTCGTCGGAAACAAAAACTGGTACATGCTGACGACCATTATGGACAGCGATGGTCAAACCGATCATGTTAGGAAAGATCGTTGAACGACGGGACCAAGTCTTAATAGGCTTTTTGTCTCCGCTTTCCACCGCTTTCTCTACCTTCTTCAGCAAGTGCAGGTCAATAAATGGACCTTTCTTGAGAGAACGTGGCATGGCTTATCCTCTAATTATTTTTTAGTACGGCGACGTACAATGAACTGATCAGTACGTTTGTTACTACGGGTCTTCTTACCTTTAGTTTGAACACCCCAAGGAGTTACAGGATGTTTACCAAAGTTACGACCTTCACCACCACCATGTGGGTGATCTACTGGGTTCATCGCCGTACCACGAACGGTAGGACGAATGCCACGCCAGCGACTTGCACCGGCTTTACCCAGAACGCGTAGCATATGTTCTGCGTTACCCACTTCACCTAAAGTAGCGCGGCAGTCAGACAGAACTTTACGCATTTCACCAGAACGCAAACGCAAGGTTACATAAGAACCATCACGAGCAACAATCTGAACATATGCACCAGCGGAACGAGCCAACTGACCGCCTTTACCCGGCTTCATCTCTACGTTGTGTACAGTAGAACCAACTGGGATATTACGCATTGGCAATGCATTACCAGCTTTGATAGCTGCATCAGCACCAGATTGGATCTGATCACCAGCTTTCAGGCCTTTAGGTGCAAGAATATAACGACGTTCACCGTCTTTATACAGAACCAAGGCGATGTTTGCTGAACGGTTTGGATCATATTCCAAACGCTCAACTACAGCAGGGATACCATCTTTATTACGCTTGAAATCAATCAAACGATAGTGCTGTTTGTGGCCACCACCGATGTGACGAGTGGTAATACGGCCATTGTTGTTACGACCACCGGTTTTGCTGCTTTTTTCCAGCAACGGAGCATAAGGTTTACCCTTATGCAGCTCAGGGTTAACCACTTTAACAACGTGGCGACGGCCCGGAGACGTAGGTTTACATTTAACAATTGCCATTGTTCTTTACTCCTCCGACTTACTCTGCACCACCAATGAAGTCCATATTCTGGCCTTCCTTCAGAGTGACATAAGCTTTTTTCCAGTCGCTACGACGACCAATACGCTGACCGTGGCGTTTAGTTTTGCCTTTAACCAGCAAAGTGTTAACACCTTCAACTTCGACTTCAAACAATTTCTGCACAGCAGCTTTAATTTCTGCTTTAGTCGCGTCTTTTGCAACTTTGAGAACGATGGTATTGTTTTTTTCCATCGCTGTAGAAGCTTTTTCAGATACATGCGGCGCGCGCAGTACTTTCAGCAGACGTTCTTCACGGATCATGCCAGCATCTCCTCAACTTGCTTCACAGCATCAGCAGTCATAACTACTTTATCGAAGGCGATCAAACTAACTGGATCGATACCAGCTGCATCACGAACATCAACCTTGTACAGGTTGCGAGCTGCTAAGAATAAATTCTCATCAACTTCACCAGTGATAATCAGCACATCTTCCAGAGCCATTTCTTTCAATTTCTGAACTAGAAGCTTAGTTTTAGGAGCTTCTACAGAAAAACTCTCGACAACGATCAGACGCTCTTGACGTACCAGTTCAGACAGGATGCTTTTCAGAGCACCGCGGTACATTTTTTTATTAACTTTTTGACTGTGGTCCTGTGGCTTAGCTGCGAAAGTTACACCACCAGAGCGCCAAATTGGGCTCTTGATAGAACCAGAGCGTGCACGACCAGTGCCTTTCTGACGCCATGGTTTTTTACCTGAACCAGAAACTTCAGCACGGGTTTTCTGAGCACGAGTACCTTGACGTGCACCAGCTGCGTAAGCAACAACTACTTGATGCACAAGCGCTTCATTGAAATCACGCCCGAAGGTAGTTTCGGAAACAGTCAGCGCGCCTTGCGCGTCTTTCATTACCAATTCCATTCCTATCTCCTTGACGTTACGCCTTGACAGCCGGTTTTACGATCAGGTTGCCACCAGTTGCACCTGGAACAGCACCTTTGACCAGCAGCAGGTTGCGCTCAGCGTCAACACGTACTACATCCAGGCTTTGAACGGTTACACGCTCATTACCCAGTTGGCCTGCCATTTTCTTGCCTTTAAATACCTTGCCCGGAGTTTGGTTCTGACCGATAGAACCCGGAACACGGTGAGACAAAGAGTTACCGTGGCTAGCATCTTGGGTACGGAAGTTCCAGCGCTTAACAGTACCAGCAAAACCTTTACCTTTAGATGTACCAGTAACGTCGACTTTCTTAACGTCAGCGAAAATTTCAACGCTAATGCTTTGACCTACAGTGAATTCTTCGTTTTCAGACAAACGGAATTCACGCAGGATACGGCCAGCTTCAACACCAGCTTTAGCGAAATGACCTGCTTCAGGTTTATTTACACGGTTAGCTTTTTTGCTACCAGTAGTAACCTGAATTGCACGATAACCGTCGCTATCCAGAGCTTTAACCTGAGTAACACGGTTATCTTCAATTTCGATAACAGTTACAGGGATTGAAACCCCATCTTCAGTGAAGATACGAGTCATACCCACTTTTTTACCGACTAAACCAATCATTGTTTCAACCTCTCAATCGTTCAATGACCTGATTAACCCAGGCTGATCTGCACGTCTACACCGGCAGCCAGATCCAGACGCATCAGAGCATCAACGGTTTTCTCAGTTGGCTCAACGATGTCAACCAGACGCTTATGAGTGCGAATTTCGTACTGATCACGAGCATCTTTATTAACATGCGGAGAAATCAGAACAGTAAAACGCTCTTTACGAGTCGGCAGCGGGATCGGACCACGAACCTGCGCACCAGTGCGCTTAGCGGTCTCGACAATTTCCGCAGTTGATTGATCGATCAAACGATGATCAAATGCTTTCAGGCGGATACGGATTCTTTGGTTCTGCATGAGACCAGAGCTCCAACTATTTTATAAACGTAAGTAACTACTCCTCGTGCCCATTTCGATTGATGGGAGAGTGTAATCGTTCAATATATAACCCCCATATCGGGAGTATTTTTAAATGGCAGAAAAGTAAAACACTGCACATTTACTGACTAACAAATCAGGCTTACTCAAAGTAAGCCCGCGTATTATACGCAAATCAATTAGCAAAGCAAGATACAGATGAAAATCTGTTCGGAATGAAATAAATGAGTATAAAATAAGATGCCCTAGCTTTAGTAGATAGGGCATTTTTCCAGGACTATTCTCCTTCAAGAATCTGTGCCTGGGTATAATTTTGAATCCCCATGCGTTCAATTAATTCAAACTGAGTTTCCAGCCAATCAATATGCTCTTCTTCTTCATCTAAAACATCGATCATCAAATCACGACTAACATAATCATGAATCGAATCAGCATAAGCGATCGCTTCTCTCAAATCCTTGGCTCCTTGCAATTCTAGTTGCAAATCGGATTTGAGCATTTCTTCGATATCTTCTCCGATGTTAAGTTTTCCTAAATCCTGCAAATTAGGAATTCCCTCAAGAAAAAGGATACGTTCAATGTACCTATCAGCATGTTTCATTTCATCGATAGATTCATGATATTCCTTGTCATTAAGGCGGGTCAGACCCCAGTTTTTGAACATCCGGGCGTGCAGAAAATACTGATTAATTGCAACAAGCTCATTTCCAAGAAGTTTGTTCAAATGAGCAATTATTTTTTTATCACCTTTCATAGCCTACTCCTCCGCTTCCAGTACTTAAAGTGTAGTACCTATTCAGCAGAGTAGTAATAAACTTACCTTATTTTTTATCAAGCAACGTTATCTATCTTAGGCAGTTGTGCAATTTCCTCATTAATTAGCTCTCTGGCTTGGCGTATGCATTTACCACAATCACGGCCTACAGGCACAATACGTTTTAGTTCCCCGATAGAGTGAACATGATGCTGACGCACCGCGTTACGTATTGTTTTGTCACTCACCGCATTACATAGGCAAACATACATAAATAGCACTCTCTAGTACATATTAGAGCTTATATTAAATAATAATGAGTATCATTTCAATAATCATTCGTATTTTAATTCTATGTTCCAACTCTTCCAAATTTCCTTTCACCTCCATCAGATGGAAGTGGTTCACTCATCTACATAACATTCTGACGTATAAGACTTTTATCACTACTAGTAGCTTTATTAAACTTATGCCATCTTAAATAAAATTTAGCTAAACCAACCACATATTAAAGACACAGCAACTTGCTCTAGAACTGATAATTGGAAGGAAGGAGAGGGATCATTTGTTTACAATATTGCGGGATTCACATGTTTAGTTGTATGAGAACAGACTTGGCATAAGAACAAACGTTAACAGATTCTATGATGAATGAGTGATAGGTATAGATATGCCCAAAGCACCCTAGTAGAACAAGCGGATAATACCCAAGGACAAACTACCAACTATCACAGTCAAAAACCAGAGACTAGAAGAAGTACCCCAAGATGATTCATGTAGGCAATTCAAGGAAAGGATATATGTAAAGACATCAGCCGACAGACCCCTGATGTAATACCAGAGGTCTATTTAAAACAAACCCGAGTTCAAGCTTGCTCTAGGACTAAATATACGAAGCTATTAAGCAATAACTTTAGCAACAACACCAGCACCTACTGTACGGCCACCTTCACGGATTGCGAAGCGCAGACCCTGATCCATCGCGATTGGTGCAATCAGGGTAACAATCATCTGAATGTTATCACCTGGCATCA
>NZ_PUJU01000059.1 GCF_011189505.1 Photorhabdus tasmaniensis | reverse complement strand
TTTGCCATTCAACATCCCGGGAAAACCCACCCGGACATTTTTATCCACAAAAACCACCCGCTCCTGCCCAACATGCAGGGCAACCGGCAGCGGGATACGCTCCCACTTCATCAACTCCACGGCCTCAACGGGCGAAACCATGACCAGTCCAGCGAATAATAATGCGGTCAATGCCAATAACTCGACGATTGCCTGTTTTTTCACTGGAATCCCCCCTTTTTCGCCGGTGCCGGCGGCGAGGCTGCTTCCAGCCGTTGCGGTGTGCTGTCATAACAATCCAGTGCCAGACCGAACGGATTACGCTCTGCATCCCCTTGCCAACGGGTGACTTTAAGTGGGTAACGTACCAGTGCCCGTTTGACCGGCTCAGCGTGAAAATATTCATCGGCCACTAAATCTAACCGGATAACCCAGTTATCCCGGTCTTTTACCATCACATTGCTGTCACGAAAGCCCCGTTCCGGAATTTCATATACCACCCGCACGCGATCTTTTAGCTCACCCACTTGTGACCGGTTTTGAACATCCTGTTCCAGAAACACCTGACAGGAGGGGGTCAGATAAGCAGAAAGCGCGGCTATTTTCGCCGGGTAATCGACTTCCCCGTCTTTCGGCCAGGCATTCAGTTGCTGAAAAATGTAAAAGCCAAAGGCATAGACCTGGGAGACAGGTACTTGCCACCACGGGCGAGTGCTACCACTACGGACATCCGGCGGCGTATGAATGGTTAACTCTCTCGGCACCATCATCCAGCCACTCAGACTCAGTAACAACAACAAAACCAGCACACCACAGGCCGCGCGTAACGTCAGGATATGCTGGTCCCGGTTTTGAATCGCATGACGAAAACGGCTCATAACCGCCCCATCCTGATCATTACCCGGTGACGGCGGCGCAACGACCAGCGTTGTGATGTGATAATCAGTGACGGATCCCCCAGACCCCAGCACCGTTTTTTAACCTCCAGCCGTCGATAGAGATAATACGCCGGTTTACCGCGTTTCATCCGGGTCAGGTATTTACCGCCAAAGGCAATCAATAATAACGGCGCAATCAGCGCCACCGTCGGTATCATCACCCCAGGGCGCGAGCATACTTTTTTAAAACCTATTGAATGAAGACTAATAGCATGATCTAATTAGCCTTATTTTCCTGCTAATCACTCACCAATGAACCTGATTGAACATTTATCCGTTGTGAAAGAAACCCGCTCTGATATCAATCGTCATTACGAGCTGGTTGATGTTATTTTCCTTGTCGTTAGTGCCATTATGGCGGGAGCCGAAGGTTGGCAAGACATTGAGACTTATGGACATGCCAAAATTAAGTGGCTCAGAGAATACCGCCCCTTTCTCCATGGGATACCCCG
Organism: Photorhabdus tasmaniensis; assembly: GCF_011189505.1. Lineage (GTDB taxonomy): Bacteria > Pseudomonadota > Gammaproteobacteria > Enterobacterales > Enterobacteriaceae > Photorhabdus > Photorhabdus tasmaniensis. The sequence goes on along the minus strand of NZ_PUJU01000059.1, from coordinate 24,720 downwards.
CCGACATACGATTGCGAGAATACTGCGCACTCTCGAGCTGGATTCTTTACTGAACGCTTTACTGAACTGGGTCAATGAACAGCGTGAACAGGTCGGGAAACCGGTTATCGCCTTTGACGGAAAAGTCCTGCGACGGGCTTACCGGAATGAAAAGAAAAACGCCGTCCAGCTGGTCACCGCGTATGATACTGAGCGGGGATTAGTGTTGAGCCAGAAAACCACGGCCACGAAAAACGGTGAAATCAGTATCGTCCGTCAAATGCTGGATATCCTCAACCTGAAAGACAGCATTGTGACGCTTGATGCCCTGCATTGCCAGCGTGAAACCCTGCAAAAAATCAGTGAAAAGAAAGCCCACGTCGTTGTTCAGGTGAAGAAAAACCAACCCCGTCTGTGGGATGCCGTGCAGTCTCAGTTTCAGCGGGTGTTTGATGCAGGAAAAGAAAAAATTATCACTGAAATCAAACAAGAAGCGCATGGCCGCCGGGAAGAACGTTATGTGTTTCAACTCAAGCCCCAATTTCCCCCTGATATCGCGGAAAGATGGCCGACAATCCGCAGTATTATTGCTGTTGAACGACACCGGACAGAAAATGGCAAGGGTACGGTGGATACGGCTGACTATATTAGTTCCCTCTCTCCGCGGCATAAATTATTAGGGCACTATATTCGCCAGCATTGGCGCATTGAGAATAGCCAACATTATATTCTTGATGTCGTTTTTAAAGAGGATGATCCACGTATTGTACTGGACGGAGCCATTGAAAATTTGGCGCTATTCCGGCGTATCGTGTTGAACATGGTAAAACAATGTGATTGTGGTGCACCAAGCCAACGAAATAAACTCAAAAAAGCCGGCTGGAATGATGATTATCGTGCGCGAGTTTTCTTCGGGTGAAGAGTAATCAAAGTATGCTCGCACCCTGCCCTGGCCCTTGAACTGTCTTTTAATATTTTGTGCAACTGGCGGAAGAGTGCTTCAGGCGATCGTTTCAAGTTTTCCAATGGTGCTAAAGTATTCACAATAGATTCAGCAATGTTTGATGCTTTCAAGGTCTTACCTTTTACGTCATTGTCTTCTATTGCTAATACATAAGGTTCAATAACAATAACGGGGGTTAATACGGCCAATAAGATCACGACGCAGCGTCGTTTTACCTGAACCCGATTCCCCTGTATTACGAGTGGCCTCCATCAATACCCCTGAGATCAAAGTTGCTTCTTCACGTGTCAACGCGCGATTACCTGCATCAGAACGTTTCTTGCGAGGCTTTTTACCAGAAACGAGTTTTTTCATCAATGTTGAACGTGACATACACAGCTCTTCACAAGCCGCCCGATATATTGCCTCTTTGCTGCCATGTCCGGCTTTATGTGCTGCTTGTGCAATAGCAACTAATCGTTCGGTCATTGTGGTATTCATGTTATTACCCTTATTTTTTCAGTCTCTTTTCAAGCATTTTTTTAATTCAAATTTATTCATGTGCCTCTTTCTTATCCATCCATTCTGGTCGTTTGAATTCTTCTTCTTCTGCCTCCACACCTTCTCTAGCCCAATCAGGTATAGTGTTACGTTCTCTATATTCAGGCAGATTAAAGTGGCTACGTTTAACTTCAAGGTCATCAAGTACGCCCGCCATAAACCCAATATGGCTAATGTCAGTGCGTGTGGTATGGTCATTAAGCGTTTCAAATCCATTGAAAAGATTGGTGATAGCGGCATCAACAGCAAAAGACAATGAATTAACCTCTTGTGTCAAAGCTGCACCTTCTTCTTCAGGTTTTTCATGATTGATTCGGCGCTGAAATTTGTGCTGGGTTTCAGATTTCTCTTCAATCAAACTACTGACTAGTTCCTTTTTTTCCTGCACCGTTTGGTGTGAAATATCCAGATCAGCGCGTGTATCACGAAGGGCCTTACGCAGTTCGCGGACAGACATGCGATCAATATCATCTAATGTCAGGCCAGCTACAGTGCCACCTTCAGCTAATTCTGACAGTTCATCATCGTCTTCAAGCATCAATTCATACAGTTTGGAACGTCCCAAAAGCGAAAACGTTTTCGCTTTTGTTTCTAATCCAGGTGAAAGAAATTTAAGTGCAGATTGTGCCATTTTTTGAGCAATGCGGGGTTCCAGACCAAGTTGATCCTTAACGATGTCAACAAACTCGCCATGAGGTTCATTCTCTTTAAGAATAATGAGGCGCTTCCCAGCTTCCAACATCGTTTCAGCACTCTGAGCCATGTAGAAACGGGTTTCATGTACGATGCCGATCACGTTCATACGGCAAACCATCACCAAACTGCTCCATGATTTGCAGACGGTGTGTTGTCATAGCGTTGAGATTGGCCTACAAATCGTCGGCAAGTTGAACATCTTCGGCCAGTTTTACTGATGTTGTATTTTTTGAGCGTGCCATTGTATAAATCCCTTGTTAATTCATTTCTGTAATTCTGGCCTGGGTGTTAGCCATTTCATTTGAGAACGATTGTGCTATTTGCAGTAATTGCATACCTGGTGCATATCTGCCGCTACCCAGTTTTTGTGCTAGCCCTTCTTCTATTAATGTATTTAGTGCGCGATTAATATTTGCAGAAGATTCCCCCAATAATTCCGCTAATTCACCATTACTCAGCCCAGACAAGGAATGACCACGTAGCGCCTTAAGAACCCGTAATATGCGCGTACCAGAACTGGAAACGTTAATTTTGCGCATGTCACACTCTCCCTTTTCAATATGTGATAATCTGTTACACAGAGTGATAAAATACTTAGGCTAAATTTAAATGCCTAAACTTGGCGTTTTCAGACCTAGCTTTACAGCTATTTCATGGGCCTTTCCGTAATTGGCTTTGGATTGTCCATTAAGAACTCGGTATACAGCTTCACGGGAATACCCGTTCTCCCGTGCCCATTGGGTAATAGTGATGCCGTGTTGCTGAAAGCGGTTTTTAACTTTCTCGGGTGTCATGCTATGGCCTCCGGTAATTGCATTTGTAATCTCCGACAGTCACCGTTAAACCCACAGGTGCCAATCTTCCACAAATGGGATACCAGCCAGACTAACCCAGCAACGTAAAAAAACTACACCGTTTTTTGTATAGCCTGATTATAGGACACACTAGTCAGTATCACTCTCCGTGTCAGCGTTACAGGTAAATGCAGGATGACAAATGCTCCCCCTTCCTCGACAATAATGACAATATGATTGGAGTATCCTCCGACCATCCCCCATGTCTCTCGTTCCGAAATCATTATCCTCATAACAAACATGATATCCTCTATCTTTTGAACATTTAGGACATGATTTATAGCCATTTATCCGTTTAGATCTTTTCAGTGAGTCATCGCATTCAGAACAGTTACACATAGATATTCCCCTTAGTTAATTGGAGAATGATCAATAACACGTATATTTTTAATCCACTTTGATAGCACTCTCATTTTTTATATAAATAAAGTCATGACACTCATTTTTCCAATAATTCCAATCAATGATGTTTGCATATAAAAATAATTCCATACGAGAAATATCACCTAACAAATACCCGAAGCTTTTGTTGAGTAGAGATTCTATTTGCCGATTTTATATTTACCTTATTATTTCTACACCACTGATAAATTTCAATATTTAGCTGTTAGGATTAAATGTTAAGTTAAACCTACACTATATGATGTAATCAAGTAACTATAATAAGGAAAAAATAATATACTCACAGGAACTATAAATCCTCATTAAGTCGTGACAAATGAAACTAATGACGGGTTTCAATGTTAATAATTAAGCCAGAGTTGATTCCGGCTTACTCATGACTTATTCCATTGTTTTTATTAACCAATCGCAATTCAATATATTACTATTAGATTGCCGTCGTAACCCCATCGTCTTAAACGAATCATTTGGTTTTACCTAAATATAACAATATGATTGAATTCTGAATTCGGTAGAGTGCAGTCTTTAATTACCTCATTGATGTTAATAATATTAACCCGTTTTTGTGTTTCAAATGCGGTTAATGCAAGAGAAAACAAAGCTTTTCCTGCATCTTTATTTACAGTGACTAAATCATCAGATACAAAATGTGTCGTCTTACTTGGATAAGTTTCTGGAGCCACTTGAATACCCCAACTTCCTGTTGCACCTGTTACATAGATTTGAGAAATGTAACCTTGTGCACATGAGTTAGACTGTAATGCAGCAACTTCACCTTTATTAGGAAGCTTCTCTGCTATAACTGGCGTGGCAATCAATCCAGCCATTAAGGCAATATAGGATAAGCTTTTTTTCATTTTTATCTCCTATCTTGGGTTTATTAGAGTGATATTTTTATCATGGATGTAATGATATAAATGACAAATTTTCATTATTATTTTAGTGGTTGTAAGTGGAGGCCGATATATCATTATACAATCAAAACCATATAAAACATGACGTTATTAAATATAATGTTGTAGTAGCCAATCTGCACTTATTCCTTACTCTTAATTGTTAACAACCATTCCTATAAATGAGTAAAAATGTCAGATTGATTTTTTATATGAATTATCCTTTCACTCACTCAAATAATTTAGATTTGTAGATTGTATAGACCAATAATTTGAGTGAATAGAGATATCTCTGGCTCAACAATATGTGTTTGATTTAGTTAAACAAATAAATTGAAAGCTTGGTAACTTCAACAGATTTTCAACAAGACAGCAAAAATAATAGCGTAAAATTAACTCAATATTAATTATTGAACGATAATTAGTAACTCAGATAAATTATATGACTCTAATCAACACCTGATGAGGTACCAACCATGAAAAAGTTATCAGCCTGTCTTTTAGTATTGAGTATTACTTCTTTCGTACCTAACTTTGCGTCTGCAAATATATGTTTTCAAGCCGAACATTCCCTGGGTAAATGTGCTAAAGTGTGTGCACCGGTAATTCTCCTTAGTCCTTTTCTAGCAACAATTTGTCTTTAATGCAATTAATAATACGATATTTAATAAACAAAGTGACAAGGATAATCTTTTTCTTGTTACTTTACTGTAACTCAGCAAGATATATGTCAATCTAACCAGAAACAACAGAAAACATTATCAAAAATGCCAGAAAAAATACAGTGGGATTTAGTTAGTTTAACTAGCCTCTCACTCTAAATAAAATTAATTCAACTTAAATTGGATGATTAATTGCCAAACTTGTCGGGCTAAATTATATTAATAACAGCACAAATAAATGACCGATAACGAGTTATCTCAGATGAAAAAATCTATTTATAAGACCTGCTCTCTGATGCCTAATATAAGTTCACAATTAAAATTATTTTTCTGCCTATAAAGAATAGTTGAAGTGGCTGAAAATATTAAATAACAGAATGTCAGAAAATTATTGATTAATATATCATTTTATATAATTTAATAAATACAATTTCTGAAAATTTTCATTAATGGCCGATAATTATATTGATAAGCAGAAATATTAGCCTCAATCCATTTTTTAGCATCCACAGACTCAAAAGAAATGTTATATTCACAATTTATAACTATATATTCAAATAACAGGCGTTGTGTTCGCCCATTTCCTTCTCTGAAAGGATGAATCACATTTAATTCTGCATAATATTCAGCAAGTTTTTTGATAAATTCTGAATAATTCAACCCTACGAGATAATTTTCACTCTCTAACATATTGAATATTCTATTTCCTTCTATTTCAATACGTTCAGCATGACAGAAACGGGTATTACCTTTTGATATATCAATGGTTCTCAGTTGACCAGCCCAATTATACAAGTCAGAAAATATTTGTTTATGAAGTTGACACCAAAAAGCCAAATTGTAAGGCGGCTCCCAAAATGAAATATTCAATATAGCAAGCTCAGTCAGTTCCTTCTCTGCCTGTTCCAAAATGGCTGAGTCGCGAATGCCTAATTTATTGATGAGAGTATCTGTGCCTAAGTATGTGTAGGGATCTTGCCCCGTTCCATATTTATCTACCATAATCTCCTCACTGTTCACTGTATTTTCTAATTAATTTATTTCTTAGATTTTCTTGCTCTTCTTTAGTTGCAGGCAGGTTGCTCATAACAACACTCATTCCTTCAAGGCGCATACTATCTCTGTAGTTTTTTAGTTTTACCCGATCGAAATAATGTTTTTTTTCATTATAAGTTGTCATTATTGTTTTTTTATTCTTTTGGTTTCTGATATCTTTCTCTTGCTGACGGGAATATTTAAACTTATCCAGATCTAAATCGCTCAGTTTATAGTTAATCGCTTGACCGCTTTCAAATATTCCCCAAGAAATAACTTCAAAATAACTGACTTTGCCGTTTCTAATGCGGTTAATCTTTACTTCTAAGTCTTGTTGTAATATTTGTAAAATCTGTTGCACTTTACGCTCAGATATCCCTGTCGCTTCCACAATTGAACGCGTGTTGGGATGTTCTAATTTAGCCAGAGCCGCCATAACAGCTAATTCATATTTCATTTTAATTCCAAAAATACATATATATGCAACAGTAGTATAAAACACCAAGGTCACTAAAACCAGAAAAGAGAATATAGAATTATGACTGGCGAATTCTGTAAAGCACATGCTCATGAAGCGGGTGCCCATCCGGTAATAAAGGGTGCAAGAAAGTATTTTCATCTTTCACCATTCCAAGTTTCTCCATGACTTTTTGAGAACGCAGATTAGCAACAGTGGTAAATGCAACTACTTCCTCAAGTTTTAATTCAGTGAAAGCAAAATCCAATGCCTTGCATGCAGCTTCACTGGCATAACCTTTACCCCAAAATGGTTTATCAAGACGCCACCCAATTTCAGTACAAGGTGAAAATGGCAATTCTGCTACAGGAATATTTAAACCGACAAAACCAATAAAATCCCCCGTTTCTTTCAGCTCCACAGCCCATAATCCCCAACCACCCTGCTGTTCAAATCTCTGGGTAATTCTATCCACCATTGTATTGCTTTGTTCAACCGTCAAAGCGGCAGGAAAGTATTCCATAACTTCTGTGTTACTATTTAAATGAAAGAACGGCCCTCTATCTTCCTCTTTCCAGGCGCGCATTATTAATCTCTTTGTTTCTAGTGTCGCCATCATATTTTCCTTAATATCAGCTATATAGCAGCCAAGCAAAATGCCTATATGTGCGAAAAGCACATACTCTAACCAGGAGAATTAAAACAATTAAACAGATAAATTGCTATAGTGAATAAAACTAAAGAGGAATAAAACAACGTAATTTAAAAATCAAAAAAGGGTGGCCCGTGCCGAAAACCATCGGAATCACATATCACACGGGCCTGGTTTATCAGGCACTTGTTTTTACCGTAGCCTTATCTTTGGATTTATCATTATTGGTATCTTTTATTGGTACAACACGTTCAGATGTTAATTTTGCTTTATTTTCAATCTGTTCTGATTGCCCGAAGAATAAACCACCACGCTTGATAGACATACTGCCACAGCGACTGATACCACGTAGTTCACCATGTTCAAGAATATCCAATGTTGCTGCACAACAAGTCCCTTCAACATCACCGTCAATTATGATTTCTGGAGCATTAAGTTCACCTTCAACCCGCCCGTCATGCATAATGCGGATTGCGCCTTCCTTCACTCGGATATTCCCAATCACTTTACCCCAGATCTGTATATCACCTTCTACATCAATATCGCCCTTAAAGACTGAGCTTTTAGCAACAATAGTGCAACGGCGGGCTTCTGCGCTGGCATTCTTTTTATCATCACCCGCCAGAGACTCCGGTTCTACAGCCACTGTTTCTGTTTTTTTTCCAAACATAGTTTTTGATCTCGATCTCATGTTAATAAAGCAAAATATTAAAGCCAGAAAAGATAGAATCGCTGTCACTGTACAGCTAAACAGATTACCAGCCAGATAGAGCCCCAGAGCAATGCTCCACATGACCCATATACAGCTTAGAAAAATATTGTTCGAAAAACGATGTTTTGCCATGTTCTTTCACATTCTTATTGTTTTTCATACTTTTTTCATTAGAAAATACAAATCAAATCACTATCTTAACAGAACAAATAGCAATCAATGCTGAAGGTAAGCCGATATTTGTAACGCTATTAAACGGTTAAAACCATCATTCATTCTTACTGCCTATCCGATGAGATCCTAAGATAACGATCAGTAAAAAAATTAATATTAAAATACAAATCTTAGCTTTATATTTAATAACATTATTTAATAATAAAGTCACGTTATTAATGTTTAATTTTATTTACAAATAATCTGATAATGAAAAACTAAGAATCTCCCTTAAAAGGAAAATACGATGTTTTCATTGGCTTTATATTAATCTGAAAGTTTTATAAGACTGATATGACAATAACTAAAAATGGAACATGAAGAATCTATAGGAAGGATAATGTAAACACCAGGTTATTCTTAACAATCACCAATTTTTTCTATTTTGTGATCAGAGCCCATGATTAAAAGATAACGACTAAAAAATAAAACTTACCATTAATCTGAACATGTGTAGTTTCTCCCGCTGACATGGCTTCGGTGATTTATCTGGCTTATTGGTAATCCGAGGTAGAGCCAGTAACACTTTTAACGTTACCCGAGACAATAACCGTTGAACCACCGGTTCCAAACTGCAATTTTCCAAACGAATTTTGCTATTTTTCAGGATTTGTTTCCCCTCACCTTTTAACGCCAAGTTGGAGGTTTTCCTAAGATTCATTGTTTGATCGAAAGTGTTAAAATTGATGAAATACGGTATATCAATGATAGAACCGCTGACAATGACAGATATTAATATGGTTGCCATTATAATTTTATTTAGTTTCATGTCTAACCCTTAATATTTTGATAAAAATAAAACACAGAAACACTTAATAGAATCACATAATACAAATCAACCTTAATTTCAGATTGAATTTCTAAATGAATTATATTGTGATTATTAGTATCTTCTGATTTTTATGAATGGAATCTACTAACTAAAATAGTTGAGATGCGAAAATACATTGACATTGACATAGATATGGCTGTTAAAAAAACCATAGACAATTCACGACATATAAAAAATCCATTAAGCTCAGAGAAATAAAAACGATATCATTGATGGCTCTCCACTGGATTTATCATGATTAGAAAATAAGTTAATGAAAACATGGCTCATCCATAAACATTTATACGTAAGCAATATCCTTACTGACACTCAAAGTATTACAGAATAATTCAACAAATAAAAACAAAAAATACAAATTCAAGTAACTTCACAACAAAATACTTAGATAACATTTCAATACTATCATTTGCGATCTATAGTGTCGCAAATTACATCTATATAAGAATAAAATGCTTTATTGTGTTTGTTTGTCAAATTAAAAGATCTAAAATTTTAATTTTTCGATATAATCAATCTGCATCGTATAAAAACCAACCTTTGGAAAACAGAATATACACAGCAATTCTTTATGAACAGACATTTAGATAGTTCGCCTATGTTGAAATTAACCGTTGGATTACCCCAGATAACTCAAGGTATCTAACTGGATTCAATAAAGCCTGGAGTTAATATGGAAAACCGGAAAGATTCGACTCAATTTTCCCACATGGATCAAATACTTAATGTCATATCCAAATTATGCACCGTCCGGGAAATGCAAATGGCTCCACCACCAGAATCGTGGCCCAGCACACGTGATGTCGCAGAGCAATGTAATTTTACTATCTACAAGGCTCGTTATCTGCTATTGAAACTGGCTGACAAAGGATTAGTTATGGTAACGCCATCTCCCGTTAAGAATTCTCTTCGATGGTATATATCGGAAGATAACATTAAATCCATCTAACGACTTATCTTTCAAACAAATCTGAAAAAATAGGTTCCTGCTCTACACAGCAGGAACGTAAATTCAAATGCAGAGACGTAATAGCCAATTAATACTATTTAATCTCAGAGGAGGCCAAGATAGAAAAATTGCATTGTTGGGAAAAGTATGAATATACCATTAGTACAGATAAAAATAGGCCAGATATTTATGAATGCTCCAAAATGTAAGGTTTTAATGTTAATTTATTGATAATGACAAGTTGTCAAAAAATGCCCGATCTCATTTTATCGGGCATTATCACTTAATTTTTTAACCACTCACGATTAGAAACTGGCATTCACACCCAAACTGAAAGTATAGGTGTGATTCTGAACATCGCCATCATTGCGTGATATTGACGCAAAAGCGCCCCAATCCTTTGTAATAACAGCATTCGTACCGATGGTGTATTCACGCCAATGGGTATCTTGCTTTTGACTTTTGCTAACGAAAGAGGTCTGGGTTAAATTGATAGCACTACTAATCTGATAACGTTTATCACCAAACTGGTGGTTGAACCGAACCTCAGCATAGGGGTTAAAACGACCAAAATTTGTGTCAACACGCCAGCCTAGCGTACCAACCTGAGAGTCGTAGCGCTGATCACCAAAATGCATGGCAGTGCTGTGATTACCCGATTCACGATAACCTTTTACATAGCTCTTATCCCAGGCGTATTGGATAACTGGGCTGGTCGTAACGGTAGATGTCAATGGAATATCCCAACCCGCAGTAATGCGTCCTCCCCACTGATGACCGGAAGTCGAGGCTTTTTCACGACGCAGCCATTCATTGAGGACGACACCACGAGTAATGTCTTCATATTTCATATCCAAATAGTGGAGATCACCACTAATCCAACCTTTATCGTAGTAACGCCACAAGCCGTAAGCGGTGAGCACATTGCCACGGCCATCATAGCGGAATTGATCAATTGAGCGATTATCTTGATAACGTGAGATCATACCACCCAACAGAATATTATCCGTAATCTGATAGTCACTACCCAATGTCAGCGTGTGGTTGTGATTACCACTATAACCACCGAATACACCTAGTTTACCCTGCTCGTTACCCACATTACGTAATTGCTGTAAACGGTTATCAAGAGAAGCAAGTGCTCCTTTTACGGGCACATTGTTGGCGTTCGTCAGTAACATAACCTGATACGGAGCATTGATGACTGAAACAGTGTATTCACCAACCATATGCTGTGCGGCTGGCGTTGGATGAAAATCATCAGCGAATAAAAAGGACTTGCTGGCGTCAAAACCGGCATCTTTAGAGCGACAGGAACTCGCATTAACACCCTGAGCACAGGCATAACCTATGGTATTGAGAAAACCATAATGTAGAGGATTAGCAATGACTTCATGTAAGAGGGCATTAACATCAACGCGAACAATATTGCCATTTTCTTGGCTAAGGGCGATATCTTCTAATTGATTATAGCTGTCAACCAATTTTGAAGCGTTACTACTTAATTCTTTATAACCATCAATCAATCGTTTAGTGGTCTCTTCAGCTTTTTTGGCGTCACCTCCTGAAACATCGGATCCGATCTTTTTGAAAACACCATGGATAACTTGAAGACGGGTGTCTTTATCAATTGTGGGATACATGTTGACTGCTACATGAATTTTAGCCAGATCCTCAGAAGTAGCTCCCCCTTTAGAGATAACAAACTCCATAATCTTCGGAGTCATACCCACATCAGGAACCGTAGGCACGATCACCAACCCGGCACCCGCTTTGAGAAGCGCATGTACTTGTGATGAAGCAGCCATCGCACTCTCAGTAATAATCTTTTGCGCATCAGCCGGGTTTCGTAATGCAGCGTCAACATCATTGCCACCAATCCAATGAACATACATGCCATTAGGATCAGCATATCCGCCGTGACTTGCCAAATAACGAGTTACCTGATCATGAGTGTTGTCTTGATTATTTAAACTGGCAACAGCAGTCGCGCCACCGGCAGCGTAATTAGTGCCCCCTTTCTTGGAGTTGGTCAGATCAATCCCTAATTGTTGAGCGATAAAATCGTTATATAATTTACTTTCAGTACCATTAATATCATCTACTGTGTATCGACCATTATTTCCGCCATCACTTAAGCTATCGCCAAAAACATATAGGTTGTCATAAGCATGTGCGTTCGAAATTGCACTTATTGAAAGTGCTAACATACCTGGTGCAAATATAAATGACCTTTTCATGAACTATCCTCAAGAAATAATTTTATATTTATCATTGAACTAGCTGTTCAACTGAAATGATCAATCCAAATAGAAACTGCGCTCATGAGATATGACGCAATCCTACTCTTGGTTAACCAATACCTCATTATAGTTAGTAAGAGAGGATACTCTGTATTATTTTTTTTACATCTTTAAAGTTTCGTGCTGTTTGACAGTTCAACTAGCCAATTTGGTTAAAATTCAACTAGCTATAAAAAGTAATATTAGACCAAATAGACTCAACGCACTTTCTCGTTTCATGAAATAGATCACGAAACAGACAGAAGAAAACTCTGGAGAAGATAATTAGCTAGATCTGGGTAATATCTGAAGCGATTCATCACAATAAACGTGATAGAGTGAGTCCATTATTGGTTTAGAAAAATAGTTAAAATAGAATATTAAAAAAAATGAATATAAAAATTCAGCAAGCAACAAAGACTGATTTCAGTAAATTGACCGAAGTATGGAAAGCTTCTGTACGGGCAACACACGATTTTTTATCTGACGAAAATATTAATGAGTTACGCCCACTGATTCTGCATACCTATCTGCCAACACTGATTGTTTATAAAGCGACAAATGACCAAAACGAAATTAAAGGTTTTATGGGGGTTGATCAGAATCGGATTGAGATGCTGTTTATCTCCCCAGATTCCCGTGGTAAAGGTATCGGCAAGGCACTCCTGAATTTTGGTATTACTGAATCAGGTATCAATGAACTGGATGTTAATGAACAAAATGTTCAGGGCGTGGGTTTCTACCAGCATCAGGGGTTTAAGGTTTTCAGTCGCTCAGAAATTGACGGCCAGGGTAATCCTTTTCCGTTATTACATATGAGAAAACAAGCATGAGGAGTCACCTCCTCAATGCAAATTAAACTCTATCGCTAAGGTATGATCCCTCGGCAGGCCAGCTGGTTTTACCCCGACAGACCGGGCTTGCTGGATAGCCGCAAGTGCAGCCCGATCCAATTCATCGGTGCCAGAACTCCGCACTAATTGAGGGTTCGTCAGATCGCCGCTGTCCAGTAAACTAAAGCTTACCTGAACAATACCCTGTTGTTTCATCTTCTTCGCCCGACGTGGATAGCGTTTGTGTTTTTCAATTTCACGACGTAAAGCAGACTGATAACCTTGTAAATCATCAGAACCCAAACCCGTCATCGGTTGGCTGGTCGTCGCCTGACGTGCACCCGCTTGTGAATCCACAACATCGCTTCCTGCCACCTGAGAACTGTCCGCTGCTTGCTCTGTTTCCGGTTTACGCCCACGCTCCGCCAGTTTTGGTTGGAGATCTTCTACTGGCTCTTTTTGTGGTTGAGGCTTGTTCCTCGGTTTAGCATCCGCATGTTCTTCCGGTGGTTTCCGCTGTTCTCGTTTCCGTGGCCTGTCCACTGGCTTATTGAGCGCTATTTTCGCCTCAAGCGGCGATTCCGCTACTACCACTTCGGGGGGCGGCGGGAGAGGTTCTTGCTTTGTAGGCTGCTCCTGCCCAGCAGATGTCGCCGAAGCAACCATTTCTATTGACATACTGATTATTGGCGAATTCACTGATTGATTATTTGCGCTGTCATCACGTAATAAATGAGATGCCATAAACACAATGACACTTGCATGTAACAGCAAAGAAGCAAACAAGCCAATATAAATACGATTCTTCATCATAGTTCAAGCCACCTTTCTGCTCGTTATCTGCGGAGATTAACCTTATTACAGGCAGGTTAATCTCCCGTCAAGAGTCAGAACTGACTGGTGACACTAAGCTTAAACGTCCGTCCGGGTGCCGGCATCATGGAGCGGGTTAACGGGTCCAGATAATAGCGATCGGTTAAGTTAGTGCCGGATAATTCAACGACAACATTTGGCGCAACCTTATAATTAATATAAGCATCTACGGTCATTACTGGATTCCAGCGCATTGGGTTATTATTTATCCCTTTATAAGTGCCCGGCATTTTTTTCATCAACCATTTTTCATCCTTATTCTCTACACTGCTGTGATATAACACCCGGCTCCCTATTTCTAAGTTTTCATCTAATAACCGCCCACCAATATTCAGATTAAGAGAGTAACGAGGAGGAATAGTTGTTCTTAAAAAACCACCGGGAAAACCACCATCAATACATTCTGGAACACCAAATTGATTGGTCAAATCTAACCTACCCGCTGAGGTTTTATCACAAACTTTATTTTTAAGATTATAAGACAAACCAAACTGGGTAAAGAATCCCCCGTTGTCATAACGTCCCTGCACTTCTAAGCCGGACAATTTCTGTTTATCTAACTGAGTAAATGTAAAATTACTATCACGATCAAAAACATTCTCAATGACTGTATTGTAATAAGCGAATTTAATATCTGCATTATGCTCGGCTCCTAACAACTGACTTAAATCATGAACATAACCCACTTCAACCGTTTTGCTGCGTTCAGGTTTAAAAGCGCGGGTAGGTTTGTCAGTAAAACCCGAGGAAAAGCCAACAGTATCTTCAAAAATACTCGGCATACGCACTGCTTCAGCATAACGTGCATAGATACGTGCGTTATCACTCACATAAGCTGTTGCGGAAAATACTGGTGCCCAGGCATAATCTTTACGTTTAGGTTGTTTAGCCCAACGCTCTTGTTCACTTTTTTGTTTATAAATTAAACCACCATCACCTACATCCAGAATTTCGCCTGAGCTATCAATATAACGGCTATTAGATTGGGCTCCACTGTATTCATATTTATACACTTCTTTTTTAGTCACAGGATCAATAACACGCTCATTCATATCAATATTCCCATTAAAATAGGGATTATCTTGTTTATATAACTTACCATCGTCACGATATTTCCAAAGCACATCTATTGGTACCATAGGACGCAAAATTGAATCTCGCTCTTCTGATTCTGAGAAATTCTTTTCAAAATATTTATCAAATTCATCATCAGTCAAACACCATGAGCAATCATTAAATTTTTTAAATAATTCAGCTTCACGTTCGGTTAGTGTTCTCTTATATTGCAGCCCCTGACCAACCAGTTTTTTGTCCTTACTATAACGATGATCACGTGCTGCTAGACGTTCATTTAAAAAATCATCCTTAGACCAATAGCTTACTCGTTTAGCACCAGCGCTTAATGCCAGCCATGAAGTAGGACGCCAGTCAAAATTAAAGGCAATATTGTTTTCCTGACGGCGCCCTTTTCTTGGTAATGAACGAAAATTGGAGAAACTCTTTGCTTCATAATCATCATGCGATCCCAAACGTTCCCGTTGCAGATTAGCCGACAATGTTAAATCCAAATTCGCAGTTAGCGCGAAAGCATTAGAAAGATCAACACCCCAACGGTTATTATGCGCATTAGTGGAAGCAGTCTCTACTAAGCTACCATCTTTATTCGGATCTTTTTCCTTACCATTCACATCCCAGACATCATCCCTTTCCCGCGGTTCACGAGGATACCCCCCGGCAGTATTAGTATCGCTAATAGTACGGGTAACCCAGAACTTCATATCAAAATCAACCCACTTGTTCCCATCAGGTTTCCATTTATAGTCCACATTAAATGCCTGCTGATGTACATTAGCCAAAGGCCATTGCGATACAATATTCTCCTCAGCCCGAACCCAGCTAATGCGCGAAGGCATAATTTCACCATAAGTTGTCTTGGTATCGCGGATACCAAACTCAATAGTCTGTTGATTAGCCAGATGCCAAGTATTTTTAAGTAACCAAGACTCCATTTCACTGGAAGTATTCGGCACTTCATTGCCGGGGCGATATATACGTGCCGCGAAAGGTAAATAAGGATCATACGCTCGAGTACCACCATCAAGTATAACTTTATCCTTATCACTGATCGCTGCGTCATAGCGATGAGAGCCCCCTTTGCCGGCAAAGTAATTCCCCTTACTACGATAGCTATAGGCTGCCATTAGATCGAAGTATTCCTGCCGTGTACCTATTGCCAGACGTATTGCATTATCTTTCAGGCCAAATAATTTATTATCTTTTGAAGTTTTTGGGATAATTTCTAACGCAGGATCAACATAGTTAAATCCCTTAGTAAAACCAGGAATATCACGATAATCCTGTCCCCATTGCAGGCTTGGTACACGTTCCTTCACGGCATTGCTACTGGTCTCCAATTTCAGATTAATTCCAAAGCTCTCATCTGCCGGTACCACATCATCTATGCCCAAGGTTGTGATCATTACTGCCCCACCTATAGAGCCTTTCACTCCCCGAGTTAGTGACGGGCCTTTTTCTATTTCAATACTGCTGATCAGATTAGGGTCAATATAATTACGGTTATTAGCACCGTTATAGCCACGCCAGGTTGTAATCGCTTGTTCAGTACCATCAATGGTGACAGGAACCCGCCCTTGCCCCTGAATACCGCGAATATTAGGATCTAATGCGCCACTGTTTCTGGAATCACCACTGAATACACCCACCGCACTTTTTAAAACATCCGCAGGTGAAGCACCTTTATAGCGTTCTACCAGATCCTTACCCAAGTAAATATTGGTAATATCTTTATCATATACCGCGTCATAGCCTGCCTGATCTTTTTCGCTAGTAGCTGAAACGTTAATTTTGCCCAAGTCTGCCTTATTTTCAGCAGGCTGTTTCGCTGATTGAACCGGGGGTATTGGTGTATCTGCATCAACACGGTAAGGTATCATGCTGTAAGTTAATACCATCACCAATGTTATTTTACTGTATTTATTACTTAATTTATGCATAGTGATTATCTGCCATAGTACGGATTTAAATAACCTATTACTTCAATCAATATCAAAAATATTTTTCAAACTTAATTAACACTTCGTTTTTGTTATATGAGTATAGCCAATCAACATTACTATTGTTTTTTCTGTACCGATAAGTGATTACCGGAGTTAAGCCAAAAACATCAAATTTAGGCATACTGAGAATTGCCGAATAGAGTTGTTCATTGTCTTTACGGCGTGCACTTAATGGCACACTGTAATCACCAAACTGCCTCTGTCGTAATGCGGTAAATACCACCGCATTAATTCCCGGATATAACTGGGTGGAAATACCTGCTCGTATGCCTTTCTGTTGATAATCATCCGCTTTCTCAACGCTGGTTTTATTAACCCAGTCACCACCAGTAAAGGTAATTGTCTGATCAGTTAAATAATAAGATAAGGTGGCATAAACGGAGGTCATGTTACCGTCATTATTATTATAAAGTTTATGATAACGAAACTGTTTATATTCACCTTCAAGATTCAATGCCAAATTTTTTGATAGAATATTCATCCATTCAGTTTTCACTCCGGTGGTGCGATAACGGGAATGGTTACCAACATGATTAAACTCAATAATTGGACCTATCAGGAAATCATTTTTCTGTGCTTTATAGTTATACCCCAAATAAGCAGAAGTGGTATTTTCATTTTCCTCACTATGATTACGATAACTTTCACCATAAGTCATTGAGCGCAGAGATATACCGTGGTGGCCACTTAGCTGGTATATCTTACGTAACGTAGCATCATAACTGATACCATTTGCCTTCTTTGCCAAAGGCAATTTTCGTTCAGTCTTACAATCACCATTCTCATGATAGCTAATGCAAGCAGGAGGCTTATCCGGTGACATATTAGTGTTGTCGTTAAAAATATATCCTACGGCAAAAGATCCACGCCAGGTATTGCGCAGATTAATAGCATCCTGATAACTGGTTATATTCTTAATAACTGCCGGTGGTAACTTACTTGCATTATCGTGGTTTGCCGCAGAAATCTCATTAAACAGTAAACTGGCTTCTCTATTTTTTTGATTCTCATAATAGACCCTGGCTAACTCCAATTTAGCACGGGTAAAATCAGGTTGCTGGTGCAAAATAGCCTGATAATGCTGTTCTGCCACAACTAAATCACCCTGTGAACGCGCCAGGTTTGCCCGAGCAAAATGCACCAATTGGGCATCATGCCCAGGTAATTTCTGATACATCAACAAAAAGCGCTCTACATCCTTCACTTGTTGATGATTAATAGATAAATACAGCGCTTGACCAACCTCATTCACATTATTCTCAACACTGAAAGTCTGACCATTAAGGACTATCGATAAATGATCACTATTCTCATTCGCAGTTTCATCAGTGACGAGCTCTTTTTCTTGCTCCTGCAAATTTCGCTGTACGTTATGCCACAATCTTCTACCAGCATCTTCATCTGCCAGAACCAAAGAGGGATAAATAAACAAGTAACTGATCAGTATGGTAAAACGGATAATGGAAATATTTAACATCGGAATATCACTGCTTAATAATCGGACCAGTAAATAAACAGAATAAGACAAAGCCCATATGAACTTTGCCTTATTCAATCAATACGAACTCATATCATGGATTTTTAGTCCCACCAAAGGCGGTATCTTTACTATGATCCGAATTAAATTTAGCTACACCAGCTAAACTCGACGCATTATCACCAAAGAAGTGGCCATTGTTTGTACCTGCAACATTTCCGGCTGTCGCAGTCCCAACAAATGAGCCATCTGCTCTAATTCTGGAATTAATACCAACAGTCAATACACTATTCGCTATTGAACCAGAAAGTCTTTTCTGACCGAAATCCGCAGTGAATGTGCCTTGCAGAGCATTACTACCACTATATTGGTTAATTCCTTTAACCGTATAGGTCGCTATACCACCAGTCGGTAAATTGGTTGTAATATCTTTACCGGAATAATAGGCAGTATGAGTCTTATCGTTTACCTGACCTGTTTGTGACCATTCACCAAAATAGACATCAGCATTAGCCACTTTGCTAAAGTTAAAGACCCCCATACCACCATGGCTACCTGATCCAGGCATAGAAATTTTATGAATGCCATTCGCATCCGCGCCGGCATAACGGGTAAGGCCCGAGAAGCTGACAATTTTACCTCCAGCTATAGACTGCACTCCAATCCCCGGCTCTCCTCCAGAGCTTGCATGACCTGTTCCCCCTTTTTCAGTCACATTTACCTTAATACTAGGTTTATTCTGATCAAAATTTTGAGTTTGCCCAAAACCAGGGGCAGCTATTGCTTGTGTTACTAATCCACATGTACCTAATACTGCAATTAACACTTTAACTTTGTTCATAGCATACTTCCTTATGTGACTAATTAAATGTTAGAGATTGCTTATTACATAGTTTTAGTACCGTCCAAAGACTGACGCGCATATTAACGTACTTTTAATAAAAAATGAAATGATAATCATTATCATAAAATAATTATGTGAACTTGTATAAAATGGCAATAAATACACCTAACTATTTAATTATTAAATCAATATTTACCATAACCTTAGTATAATAATGGAAATAATCTTAGAGATAAAACCAATAATAAGTGTAAAAAAATCAATACACATAAATATATACATAAGTTACTATTGCATTATTAAATTAATACATAAGTTATTATATGGCTAATATGTTATTCATCGCCACCGCATATTAGTTAAATAACACTTAACAATGAAAACAAAAATAAATAAAAAAATAATTTATATTGTTGATTTTAAAATAATAAAATTATTATGCAAATTAAATTAGTGTTGTCTTTAATGATTGACCTAATGAATCACTTAATAAAACCACTAAAGTAGATATATTATGAGAACAATATAAAACCCAATAAAATACAATCCCCTAGTGTGAGGTAGGTTAAATAACCACGGATTTAAAAAGTAAATTTTTATTCACAGTAAAAATTTTCATAAAATCCCCTACCTTTTGGCAGGGAATTTACGCAAGCGCAATAGCTCTCAGGCGGATATAAACATTATTCAGGTTCTTTATATCCTTGCTGTATCAGAATTATTTCCCAATGTTCTACAATAAACTGAGATTCTTTATCCCCCATATCAGCCATTTTTTGGAAATATATTTCCGCTTTCTCCAAAATAATATACTTCATAATATTTCCCTAAATTATTTACCGAGATATTTCGTAACTAAATTAAGAAGTTAACTGAGAAACTATCGTTTTTGTCCTCACCTTTAATATAATAGACAGTAAAATAGAGTTGACAAAAAGACCTAAAACCAAACCATACCAAAATCCTACAATCCCCATGCTATCGGTTACCCAGTTTGTTAAAGCCAAAACAAACCCTAATGGTAAACCAACTAACCAATAGCCAAATAAAGGTGCGTAGAATACCGAGCGGGTATCATGAAAACCACGCAGAATACCGGCTAAAGAGGCCTGAAAGGAGTCGAAGAATTGGAAAAAACAGAATAGAAAAGCCAGGCTAAGTGCAATTATTATAACTGAATCATCGTTAGTGTAGAGTGCAATCAATGGCGCGGCGAAAAAATATATTATAAAACCAAAAATTGCAGAGACAGATAATATCAAATAAATCGAAACTCTGATAACACCCATTAATGATGTTCTATCTTTTAGCCCAATATAGGAGCCCACTCTTACCGTCGTCGCGGTCGAAAATCCTGTGATGACGGTATAAATGATAGTCACGATATTAAGCATAATATTATGTGCGGCAACAGTTTGAGTGCCTAAAGGCGCAACGGATACAGCAACCACATCGAGAAAAACCATTTCAACAAAAAAAGCCAATCCACTAGGAATACTAATATAAAAAGTCCTCAGTAGATCTTGATATTTTGGGAATTTTAAACGAAACCGATATCGCCGGTATTCATCTTTCAGTAAAAAATAGATAACTAAACATACAGCACTTAGGTTATTAATAATTGCTGTTGTAATACCCGCGCCAACGCCACCCATTTCTGGCAAACCAAATTTCCCGTAAATAAGCATGTAATTTAATGGTATATTCAGTAATAAGGCACCAGAAGATAGGTACATCGCGATTTTCGTATCTTCTAAGCCTTGCAGAAATGAACGAAAAACATTAAATATCATCACCCCAGGAACACTAAATGCCATAGCAAGAACATAGCCCCGTGTGATATCTAAAATATCATCATCTAAGCCTATAAACGAAAATAGTTTGCTAATTAACATTAACAATAAAATTATTGGTATTGAAAGTATCATCGATAGAAACAAATAATTTCTAAGGCTCTCTTTGACCCCTTCTTCATTACCTTGCGCTTTGTGCTTTGCGACATCTGCCGCAAGCATGATAATAGTCCCGTATCCCAACACAAATATAGGGAACCAAATACTACTTCCTAATGTTACTGCCGCTAAATCAGCGGTAGAATAGTGACCAGACATCACTATATCAACAACACCCATTGCGGTACGTGCTATCTGCGCAATAATGATGGGAAAAGAAAGTAAGAATAGTTGCCTTAATTCCTGCCAGTTTGAAAATTTAGACATAAAAATACCGTTAATTTATTGATTAGCTCCAATGTCGATCATACTAACAATAAATTATAACCAAAATCATGCAGAAAAATTTTTAAAAATTTAAAATTATGGACATACCCTCCATTTTTGTTCAGGAAATAGAGGGAAATAAATCAGGCAACCTAACGAAAACGAACTACTTCACAAGAAATTTTGTGATCTTTCTAAAAGATTAGATATTTATTTAAGTCTTTTGTTCTCATTTTCCATTTTAATAGTTAATGTTACTCGACTTAAGTAGCTTCTGCTTTTTGTGATAATGTCCACATAATTAAAAAATAGCGACACCCGATATATCACTGAATTAGTAACGTTTTTAAATTATTTATTTGATTAATAAATAATTAGCGGAAATATAATGTCTAATAATAAAATCTTTATTGTTTTAGCGATATTGGCGATAGAGCTTTACAAAAGACAGAAATCATCAAGATATCTTCTGGGGATAACGATAAGATGGCGTATATGCACTACATTCGACCCAGTGATAATTCCCTGTGGAAAATTAAATGTCGCTTAAATGGCGATCGTGTCGAATGGGCTTTCAGTAATGTCGATAACATTGGTCGTTGGAGAATTGAAGAAAATGACAAAAAAATCACATTTTCTATCAGCGGAAATTCCCTTAAGCTGATAGATATCTATTCAGACGGTTCATCAATCAAACAAATGTACAAGTTAAATTCCTTGTGAACGGCAGTAAGTGGAGCTGTAGTTTTGATAAAAGCCGCTTACATCTATTCATCAAAGATACATGTAATCTTACCGATATAGAGAAGAGACCGAAAATGAAACCAGAAACTCTTGCGATCCACGGCGGATATTCACCCGATCCAACCACCAAAGCCGTTGCTGTCCCTATTTATCAAACAACATCCTATGCATTTGATAGTACCCAACACGGTGCCGATCTGTTTGATTTAAAGGTCGAGGGAAATATCTATTCCCGCATTATGAACCCGACTAATGACGTACTGGAAAAACGGGTTGCTTTACTTGAAGGTGGGATCGCTGCATTGTCGGTCGCATCCGGTATGGCGGCTGTCACCTACGCTATTCAATCCATTGCTGGAGCCGGGGATAATATTATATCTGTTGCCAAGTTATATGGCGGCACTTATAACCTGCTGGCTCACACATTGCCCCGGTTCGGTATTGAAACACGCTTTGCCGACCATGATGATATTGCAGCATTGGAATCACTGATTGATGACCGGACCAAAGCGGTATTCTGTGAATCCATTGGTAACCCGGCTGGTAATGTTGTTGACCTGAAAAAGTTTGCAGAAGTGGCTCACCGTCATGGCGTTCCTTTAATCGTTGACAATACCGTTGCCACGCCTGCGCTTTGCCGTCCCTTTGAGCATGGTGCCGATATTATTATTCACTCTCTGACCAAATACATGGGAGGTCACGGCTCCACTATTGGCGGCATTATTGTTGATTCCGGTAACTTCCCTTGGGAAAAACATAAGCAACGCTTTGCTATCCTGAATAACCCTGATCCCTCTTATCACAACGTCATTTATACCGAACAGTTTGGTAAAGCTGCATTTATCGGTCATTGCCGTGTTGTACCATTACGTAACATGGGCGCGGCGCTATCACCTTTTAATGCTTTCCTTATTTTGCAAGGGTTGGAAACTCTGGCGCTAAGAATGGAGCGTCATACTGAAAATGCCCTGAAAGTAGCTCATTACCTGCAAAATCATCCTCAAGTTAGTTGGGTGAAATATGCAGGATTGCCAGACCATCCGGAACATGAACTGGCACAACAGTATATGGGTGGGAAACCATCAGCTATTCTTTCCTTTGGTATTAAAGGCGGACAGGAATCTGGTGCCCGATTTATTGACGCGTTAAAGCTGATTGTGCGCCTGGTCAATATTGGTGATGCAAAATCACTCGCCTGCCATCCAGCTTCAACCACTCATAGCCAATTAAATGACGAGGAGTTAGTTAAAGCAGGTGTACCACACGACATGATCCGCCTGTCAATCGGTATTGAACATATTGATGATATTATTACCGATCTTGCCCAAGCCCTGGATGCATCGAAATAGTTTAACGTTGTCATACACCCCGTTCTGATGAACGGGGTTCTATTTATCTGCTATAACTGCTTCTTTTACTGTCTCTATTTTAATTATTTTCCCTTAATCAACATCACTGATTTTTATTTCCTTTATTTTTACCAACTAAAACAAAAAGCAGGGGATAACAAATTAAATCGGTCACCCTGTCGCTAATATTCGATAAAGTGACTTATCCCTAATCCCTACGAAAACGTGTAAGAACGTTCAAGTGGCGACTATTTACATCAAAAAATACAAGGAAAACAGATGAAAGTTCAGCTAGCCTATATATTGCTATTAAGCTCATTGTGTTGCGGATACGCTTCGGCAAAAATCCCAAGTGGATTCAGCCCCACACCATCATTCGAGGATAATTTCAATGGCACAACACTCAATACCCAAAAATGGGATTACCGTGGTTTGGGTGTCAGAAATAATTGTATTAATACTCAATCAGCCGTTATTGTGCGGAATGGATATTTAACTATAAAAACCTATTCCGATAGTTCTTCTGGCAAGCTACAAAATTATTGCGGCATGATTTCAACACAAAAAAGTTTCCTACAGTCATATGGCTATTGGGAAGCCGCTGTCAGATTTAATCGTGCCGAAGGTAATCAGGTCGCATTCTGGGTACAGTCACCAACAATGGGTAAAGATCTGACGGATCCAGAAAAATCAGGCGTCGAAATTGATGTATTTGAACATTTAGCTGAAGCTACACAAGATCAATATGATCATGCTATTCACTGGAATGGTTATGGCAGCGCTCATAAACAATGGTCAAAGAAATTGTCTATGGGTAATCTCGCTGATGGTAAATTCCATAAATTTGCGGTGGCATGGACACCAAATGGTTACACATTTTATGTTGATGGTGTTCTTCAACATTTATCTGGTCTGGAGCAAGTTCCTATTTCAATCGCAAATCAATACATTATTTTAAGCTCGGAAGTACCGCGCAGTTATCCAGCCCAAGGTTATGGTCCGATAAATGAAACAACCGCCACATTCGATGTTGATTATGTGAAAGTTTATCCGTATATACCCAAGAAACTTCAAGATGCAGTTTTTAGCACCTGAAAATGGTCGTTAATTCTAGACATCAGCGAGTCCGCTATATCAGGTAGCGTTGTGGTGAAAAATTTGAATACTTTGTCTCGAAATTCATGT
>NZ_PUJU01000058.1 GCF_011189505.1 Photorhabdus tasmaniensis | reverse complement strand
TCTTTTAAGCTGGAAACCTGATATCTTTCTGTTTCGGTCAGTTGTGTATAGGCCATAGTGCATTTTCCTTTGGCGAGAAAGATGCCTACTATAGCAACTGACCGCCCTTCTGAAAAATTGCACTTATTAGTCGAATCCGCCATAGTTAATTATTTGTGGGAACCATCACAACTAAAAATGTAACTTGTTGAAAAAATTGTACATTATTTGTTGATTTTTGTGATAAAAATTATATCAAGCTTGGTATGTTTTTCAATAGGTTAATTTGATGTAATCATTTGAATTTATTGTCATTATTTTTTCGGTCATGTATTCAATGCGGTTATCATCTCATTAATCACCGACTTTAGTCGGTGGTTGTTGAGTTTTTATTAGTCATAAGCCATATTGATTTAAATAGCCAAGTTATGAATATAAATAAACTTGGCATATCTACAAAACAACAAGACATTTATTTATAACATTGAATTGTCTTTTAATACCTTTTCTAAGTTAGGAAAAACAGTAAAACCGTCGCTATCTAAGAAATGCCCACCATCAGGGAAACCATACAATTCAGCCCGGAGCTGCTGACTTAAATTTAATGTAAACTGTGGAGGTACAATCTCATCATTAAGCGATAATATTACTATTCGTTGGTTTATTCTGTGTATAAGCGGGTGAAAATCCAAGTTCCCCTCAGTAAATATACTTAATTCGGGTAAAGTCGATAATTTTTCGTAAAATCCTGCGATTAATACAATCCCCCCAATATTTACATTATTAGGTAAAGATGAAATATAACGGAGTGTGGCAATACAACCCAAGCTATGCCCAATAAAAAGCGTTTTTTCATTAGGATTAGGTACACTCTCCTGCAACTTTTCTTGCCATAAATGAGGTGAAGGAGCGTGAGATTCAGGCATATCCGGCACAATTACATGGGCATTTAACCGTTCATATTGACCTTTAAGCCAAGGAAACCAATGATGATCAGGAGTCGCCATAAGGCCATGAACAATAACTACATTATCAAAATTCATCAATTTACCTCATTATACAAAACGTGTCTTATTTACTATGCGCACAAGTATAAAATACTATCATTTAATTTTTATAACTATCTTTTTCGTCATGTCGTTTAAAGTCAGATAATTATACCTTGCTCTAACCTATTAAATAACAAGTGCTCTATTCTAGGCATAGAATGATATCGGTGAATATAATTTTTAAAATTAAACTACAGCTTATTCATCTAATATTGAAATCTTCAAAACCGGATACTTCTGAGATAAATTTAAAGTAGAATATTACTGCAATACCACCTTAAATTTCCCTTGAATAACCGGTCACGCTATATAAAGCTCCAGAAATTAATCTCGATACATGGATTCAATTTCGTTATGGTAACGCTGCATAATAATTTTTCTCCGCAATTTCAGTGTTGGTGTTAATTCACCCGTTTCCATTGAAAATGGCTGTGGCAGTAATATAAAGCGTTTTACCTGATCGAAGTGAGCAAAGTTTTTCTGAATCTCTTTCAAGCGTTGCTCAAACATATCGATAATCTGATTATGACGCAGTAATTCAACCCGATCATGATATTTGAGATTAATTGATCTTGCATATTCTTCTAATGCTTCATAACAAGGCACGATAAGAGCGGATACAAATTTACGGGTATCAGCAATAACAGCAATATGCTCAATAAAACGATCTTGCCCTAGCCTACTTTCAATCATTTGAGGGGCAATATATTTACCATTCGATGTTTTCATCAAATCTTTCAGACGTTCAGTAATAAATAAATTACCATTTTCATCCAGCTTACCGGCATCACCTGTACGTAACCAGCCATCTTGCGTAAATGTCTGAATGGTTTCTTGCTGATTATTGAAATAGCCTTTCATCACAATTGGGCCACGCACCTGTATCTCATTTTCTTCACTGATACGGACGTCAATCCCAGGTAATGGTGTACCAATAGAGCCAAGCACATAACCTTGCTCTTGCCAACAGGAAACCGTGGCACAGGTTTCTGTCATCCCATAGCCATATTTGATATTTACCCCAACAGCAAGGAAAAACAGGATAATCGTTTCATCCAGATGTGCGCCGGCTGCGGGTAAAAAACGAACCCGGCCACCCAAGATATTACGCAGTTTGCTCAATACCAATTTATCGGCCAACTGATACATCGTAGTTGACCAAGGACAGCTTTTTTTACCTTGCAATTTACGTAAAAACTGACGTTCACCACATTTAATCGCCCAGTTAAATAATTTTCTCCGATGCCAGGGTGCCTGAGCAACCTTTTCAAAAATCGCACTGTAAATTTTTTCGTAAAATCTCGGCACTGCACACATCACTGTCGGGCGAACATCTGCCATAGCTTGACGAACAAAGTTAGTGTCAGTCAGATAAACATTCTGTGCGCCTGTATGCATCACATAAAAGCTCCATGCGCGTTCGAAAACATGGGATAGCGGCAGGAAACTTAAGGAAACATCCTGATCAGTTAACGTCAGACGATGGTCATGTGAATACAACTGATAAGCTAAATTACGGTAATCAAGCATGACACCTTTAGGTTCACCGGTTGTACCAGATGTATATATAAGCGTAAAAAGATCGTCCAGATTGTGGTGAGCAATACGGGTTTCCAATTCAGACTGATGTTGTGACTTATTATCAGTCATAAAGTCAGATAAATGCAGTGCTAATGAACAATCGCGCAAATCAACTGATTCATCTAATACGATGATGTGACTTAACTGAGGACACAGTTCTGGCAAAGTGACCGCGACATCATACTGCGCCTGCCCACCAGCAAACAAAATACGCACACCTGCATCATTAAGAATGAAACCAGCTTGTTCCTGGCTGCTGGTTGCATACAAAGGAACAGTGACTGCCCTGAGTTGTAATACTGCGATATCTGTCAGAGACCACGCCATGCTGTTATGTGCAAAAAGGCCAATTTTTTCCTGTACATCAACCCCAATCTCCAGCAGTGCCCGGCTAATGGCTTTTGTCTTTTTGTCAATATCATGCCAGCTTAATTCGAGTTGTTCATCTGGAGACCATTGACGAAAAGCAATTCTCTCTGGGTATTGTTTGATTTGTTGCTGCAACCGGTTTATCACGTGATAAGGATGTAAATTTTCAGTTATCACAACTCTTTTCCTGTTCGAAAAATTTTCTTCTTATCAGAGAAAAAACAGTGATTTTATTCTCTGATAATGCTTTTTTGCATCACTGATTCGCTTTTCAGCTTACAGGTGTTAGCTATTTTCCTTGCAGTCTACCTATTCCTGAACAACAGGAAAAGAATATTTATCAAAAGTTGATAAATTTGTGATAAAACAAAAAACTCACTACCTGTTTATCCAGTAGTGAGTTTCAAGTTAATTAACTGTTGCTAAGTTGGCTCAACAGCGATTTCATCCACTGATGCCCTTTATCTTTTGTTGTAGATTCGTGCCAAATCAAATAGCACGGACGGCTTACCTTATCCCATGGTAATGAAACAGCTCTTATTGCTAATTGTTCGCTGTAGTGTTCAACCAACCATCTTGGCGTAACCGCAACCAAATAGGTTTGAGATACAATATGCAGCACGCTATTCAAGTCAGTTCCCTGATAAACCACAGAACGCAGACGTTCTCCATTTTCATAATAGGGAGCACTGAATGAACCTACATTATCCAATGATACAACTGCATGATGTTCTTCATACAATTGCTGTTCACTAATGCTATTTTCAATTCTTGGATGATTATTGGAAACGGCCAGGACCAACTCATCATTGAATAACGGGTAATGATGAAAATCCATACGTTCCAGCTGTGTATAGCTAATGACAAACTCAGTTTCCTGATACCTGAGCTGATGTTCAATATTATCATGCAGATATGATCGAATCGTAACACCCAGATTTGGTGTATTTTGTTTTACCTGCGCCACTATTTTTGCTGCCAGTCTAATATCTAAAGGGCTACAAATTGAGAGATTAAAAACCCTGTCGCTATTCTCAGGCTCAAAACCAACCCCAGGTAACTCATTATATACTAGTTGTAATGCCTGACGGACAGGACCAAATAATTGATGAGCCCTTGCCGTCGGTTGTATTCCACGCCCATAACGTACAAATAATTCGTCATTGAACATTAACTTCAAGCGAGAAACTGCATTACTAACAGCAGGTTGTGACATTCCCAATATCTGTGCCGCACGTGTTACATTCTGCATTTGCATCACCGCATCAAAAACAGTCAGCAGATTTAGATCCACATTACGTAAATGAATTTCACTTGGATCTTTTTTGGTTGCAGTTACTGAGGTGTATTCAGCCATTGTTTAACTCCACTAAACTCATTCAGATGACCCCGGTTAATAACAAAACATCGGAAATACCTTCATTCATTGCTCAGATATTACGATGACTTTTACTATTAACGAGATCAATTCTCTTAATCATTTTGATGATAAATAATTAAGACTCGTCCTTGTACAAATCTGAATACGCATAGCTAACCAGCGCATCCCCTTATTAATGTTAAAAATATATAATCTCAGTTAGTAGGAAATGTAGATGCTCATTATTCATTCACAAAAAAGTACATTGTGTTAACAATTCATTCACCCTAGTATTCCGTATGTGATGATAAATCAAAGAATGACTCAATTCATAATAAAATTACTGATTTATTATTATTAAACAATTTTATCAGAGTCATTATATTATGAAATTATTTTTTCAACGATATAACATAACTTCCTATTTATACCTATTTGTCAATGACAAACGATGTTTTTCAGAAAAATACAAATCCACTTCCAGCGCCCGGCACGAAAATACTTAATTTTAATTAATCAGTATAATGCGCTATTTTTTATATAAATCTGAGTTTATCACTTAAGCCCAACCCAAACATAAAAGGACAAAATAAAATCTTTTTAAATATAAACAGATCAACACTTCAATTTACAGTCATAGGAAAAGCCAAACCAAGAATCATATGCCTAAATGAATTCTTGACATCACTTTTAAGATAACGTATCAATAAAAGCATCCGAATACCAAACACTCATTAATACTATTGAAAGGTTGGATCAGTATGATTCACTCAATTTGTCTACTAAGCCTACTACTAATCGTATCTAATATGCGCGGTATGCTGGTGGACAGAAAACAGAGTTGATCCAAACCAGACATAAACAAGAACCCGCGCCTTGCGCGGTTTTTTTTTACCTGCTGGGCGCCAAAAATAACCACAAGAGGAGCATGATATGAGCCAGCAAGTTATTATCTTCGATACCACATTACGTGATGGAGAGCAGGCATTACAAGCCAGTTTAAGTGTGAAAGAAAAGCTCCAGATTGCATTGGCTTTGGAGAGAATGGGTGTTGATGTTATGGAAGTTGGTTTTCCGGTTTCCTCTCCTGGTGACTTTGAATCTGTACAGACGATCGCCAGGCAGATAAAAGACAGCCGTGTTTGCGCCTTAGCTCGTTGTGTAGAAAAAGACATTGATGTTGCCGCTGAAGCATTAAAAGTTGCGGAAGCTTTTCGAATTCACGTTTTCCTGGCTACCTCCAACTTACATATTGAATCCAAGCTGAAAAAAACATTCGAAAATGTTATGGAGATGGCCGCTCAATCGATCAAGCGGGCACGTCGTTACACTGATGATGTTGAATTCTCCTGTGAAGATGCCGGCCGAACACCGATTGATAATCTGTGCCGGATTGTTGAAAATGCCATCAAAGCAGGGGCAACGACGATTAACATTCCAGATACTGTCGGTTACACCACACCCTATCAATTTGGCGGCATCATCACTAACTTGATCGAACGTGTTCCTAATATTGACAAGGCGATATTATCCGTACATTGCCACGATGATTTGGGGATGTCTGTCGCCAACTCTATCACTGCGGTGCAATCGGGTGCCCGTCAGATAGAGGGAACGATGAATGGTCTGGGTGAACGTGCCGGCAACTGCTCGCTGGAAGAAGTGATCATGGCAATTAAAGTTCGTCAGCAAATGTTAGGCGTTTATACTCATATCAATCATCAAGAAATTTACCGTACCAGTCAGTTAGTTAGCCAGTTATGTAATATGCCGATCCCAGCGAATAAAGCGGTTGTTGGTAGCAATGCATTTGCCCACTCATCCGGTATTCATCAGGATGGCGTACTGAAAAATCGCGAAACTTACGAAATTATGACGCCGGAATCCATCGGCCTGAAAGAAATTCAATTGAATCTGACTTCCCGCTCCGGTCGCGCAGCCGTGAAACACCGTATGGAAGAGATGGGATATCAGGACAAAGATTACGATCTGGATAGTTTATACGAAGCCTTTTTGCGTCTGGCAGATAAGAAAGGCCAGGTATTTGACTATGATTTGGAGGCGTTAGCTTTCATCAATCTGCAACATCAAGAGCCAGAATTTTTCCGTCTGGATAACTTTAATATCCAATCTGGCTCCAACGTGATAGCAACAGCAGCGATACGTTTAGCGTGTGGTAAAGAGATAAAATCAGAAGCTGCCACCGGTAATGGTCCAGTAGATGCTGTCTATCAGGCAATCAGCCGAATGACTGAATACCCCATTGAGCTGGTTTCTTATCAGTTATCAGGTAAAGGGCAAGGAAAAAATGCGCTGGGTCAGGTCAATATCGTTGTCGAATGCTTTGGACGTTGTTTCCACGGCATGGGACTGGAAACAGATATTGTTGAATCTTCTGCCAAAGCAATGATTCATGCGCTGAATTGTATCTGGCGCGCAGAACAAGTTAAGAAAGAGAAACAACGCATACAGCGAAATATAAAGGAAATAGTGTGAACATGTCGAACAGTTATCATATTGCAATTTTGCCCGGTGATGGTATCGGTCCTGAAATTATGACCCAAGCCCATAAGATATTGGATGCCATCCGTCAGCGTTTCAATATCCGTATCACCACTAGCGAATATGATGTGGGTGGGATTGCTATCGATCGTCACGGTTGCCCATTGCCGTTAGAAACCGTAACCGGCTGTGAACAAGCTGATGCTATATTGTTCGGCTCCGTAGGTGGCCCTAAATGGGAACATTTACCACCAGCAAAACAACCTGAGCGCGGCGCACTTCTGCCATTACGCAAACATTTCAAACTGTTCAGCAACTTACGCCCTGCCCGCTTATATGCCGGATTAGAAGTATTTTGTCCTTTACGCAGTGATATTGCTGCCAAAGGCTTTGATATTTTATGTGTCCGTGAACTAACAGGCGGTATCTATTTTGGTCAACCCAAAGGACGTGAAGGCCAGGGTAAATATGAGCGTGCATTTGATACTGAAATTTATCACCGCTTTGAAATTGAACGTATCGCCCGTATCGCCTTTGAATCTGCCCGCAAACGCTGTAATAAAGTGACGTCTATTGATAAAGCAAACGTGTTGCAGAGCTCTGTATTGTGGCGGGAAGTGGTTACTGAGATTGCAAAAGAGTATCCAGATGTAGCAATCAACCACATGTATATTGATAATGCCACCATGCAGTTGATTAAAGATCCGTCTCAGTTTGATGTGATGCTGTGCTCCAATATTTTCGGTGATATTTTATCCGATGAATGCGCTATGATTACCGGTTCCATGGGAATGCTTCCTTCCGCCAGCTTGAACGAAAAAAGTTTTGGCCTGTATGAACCGGCGGGTGGCTCTGCACCGGATATTGCCGGAAAAGGCATTGCTAACCCGATAGCCCAGATCCTATCTGCTGCTTTACTGTTGCGTTACAGCTTAGGTCATCATGATGCGGCTAATGCGATTGAACAGGCGGTTAACCATGTGCTGGAACAGGGCTATCGCACAACCGATTTGGCCGGAAATGGCAAAGCAATCAGCACTGATGAAATGGGCAGCGTTATCGCCCGTTATGTAGCCGAGGGTATTTAACATGGCTAAGACTTTATATCAGAAATTATATGACGCTCATATTGTCCGGGAAGTCCCGAATGAAACCCCGTTGCTCTATATTGATCGCCATTTGGTTCATGAAGTGACCTCCCCGCAGGCGTTTGATGGTTTGCGTACGAAAGGCCGACCGGTGCACCAGCCGGATAAAACGTTCGCAACAATGGATCATAACGTATCCACGCAGACAAAAGATATTAACGCCTGTGGTGACATGGCGCGTATTCAAATGCAGGAGTTGATGAAAAACTGTGCCGAATTCGGTATCACATTATATGATCTGAACCATCCCTATCAGGGAATTGTTCATGTAATCGGACCGGAACAAGGCATGACCCTGCCAGGAATGACGATCGTTTGTGGTGATTCCCATACCGCCACGCATGGCGCATTCGGTTCACTGGCTTTCGGTATTGGTACTTCTGAAGTTGAACACGTACTGGCCACCCAAACCCTGAAACAAGCCCGTGCTAAGACGATGAAAATCGAAGTGGTTGGTGATGTCGGTAATGCAATTACCGCCAAAGATATCGTTCTGGCAATCATTGGCAAAACAGGCAGTGCGGGTGGTACAGGTTATGTGGTTGAATTCTGTGGTAAGGCGATTGAAGCGCTGAGTATGGAAGGCCGTATGACCTTATGTAATATGGCAATTGAAATGGGCGCTAAAGCGGGGTTAGTCGCGCCAGATGAAACCACATTTACTTATATAAAAGGCCGTCAATTCTCACCAAAAGGAGAACTGTGGGAACAAGCTGTTGCTTACTGGAAGACACTGAAATCCGATCCTGCTGCACAATATAGCACCGTTATTACTATTAACGCGGAAGAGATCTCGCCACAGGTCACATGGGGAACAAACCCAGGGCAAGTCATTGCTATTGATCAAACCATTCCCGCACCGGAATCTTTCAGTGATCCTGTTGAACGTGCATCTGCTGAAAAAGCACTGGCTTATATGGATTTAAAACCGGGTATTAAATTGACAGATGTGAAGATCGATAAAGTCTTCATTGGCTCCTGTACCAACTCCCGCATTGAAGATTTACGGGCTGCGGCAGCCATCGCACAAGGCCATAAAGTTGCACCAGGCGTTCAGGCGATCGTCGTTCCAGGATCGGGCCCCGTTCAGGCGCAAGCAGAAGCAGAAGGTTTAGATAAGATTTTCATAAGTGCTGGTTTTGAATGGCGCTTACCGGGGTGTTCAATGTGTCTGGCAATGAATAATGACCGTCTGCAACCCGGTGAACGTTGCGCTTCTACTAGTAACCGTAACTTCGAAGGGCGTCAGGGGCGTGGTGGACGCACGCATTTGGTCAGCCCGGCGATGGCAGCAGCAGCAGCGATTAATGGTCATTTTATCGACATACGTCATCCAGCACAGAAGTCATAAAGGAGGAATTATGGAAAAGTTTATTCAACATACTGGGTTGGTCGCTCCTTTAGATGCTGCAAACGTTGATACCGATGCCATTATTCCAAAACAATTTTTGCAGAAAGTTACCCGTACCGGATTTGGTCAGCACCTGTTTCATGACTGGCGTTTCCTTGATGATACGGGACAAAAACCCAATCCTGACTTCATATTAAACCAGCCCAGTTATCAGGGTGCCAGTATCCTTCTGGCGCGTGAAAACTTTGGTTGTGGTTCCTCCCGTGAACACGCCCCCTGGGCATTGACGGATTATGGTTTTAAAGTGGTTATTGCGCCAAGTTTTGCCGATATTTTCTATGGTAACTCCTTCAACAACCAGTTACTGCCAGTGAAATTAGATGATAAAGATGTTGATGAACTATTTGAATTGGTTCAGCAAAACACAATTTGTCATTTTACCGTCGATCTGGAACAACAGAAAGTACACGCCGGCAATAAAAGCTACGATTTTGAAATCGATGGCTTCCGACGTCACTGTATGATGAATGGTCTGGACAGTATCGGCCTGACATTGCAACACCTGGACGCCATAATCGCCTATGAGCAGGAACAGCCGGTTTTCCTGCGTTGACCTTTCCCTTTATTTATTCATCCCGTAGTTTTGTACTACGGGATTTTTTTAGATCTGACCTATGGATATGTGGATAAGTTTTTTCTTCGGCCTAACGTGTGAAAAATAAGCAAAGTGCAACATGAAATATCCCTGACAAAAGGGCTGTGAATAAAATGTTTATTATCAGATTCCCGTGTGTTCTAATAAATAATATCTGCAACATAAAATTTAATAATTTAAGGCGCGTTAGATGAAGTTAAATATAACCGTCAATACATATCCATCGATTTAATGCGATATAGAGAAATACGATTATGAAGTGACGGTGGTAAAGGGAAACAAAAAGGCATCGTACATAGTTTCTTTCTCTCTACTGGATGAGCCTCTCAAGGCACTTTTTGAGCCTATTTATGAAGATGAGCATACTTTGAACGGCATCTTCTCAGTGGATTTCTTTGATGTTGAGGCTATTTACTCTGGAGCTCAGGATTATCGCTTTGACACATATTCTGATATGAACTATTCAAGAGCCGAACTGGAGTATTTCTTTGTGCGTGGCATTGGAAAAGCAATATTAGATTTTTGCGCTTCACATAAAAACAAAGTTAAGGTTATTATTTACTTCCCAATGAAACCAACATTGGCTCAATATTATGAGCGCTTGTTGAAAAAATACTCAGATGGCGTAAAATATATCTACCGAAAAGATCTGGCTGATGAGGAATCCTTATATGTCATTGAAATCTTATAATCGGCCACAGTTGTCAGCGGCGGCTTTGGCCCGCAGAGAAACACTTATGGCTTTTCAGAACCGAGTTGCAGAATCCGTTAAAAATGATGTCTTGAAAAAGCGTCAGGGTTCCGGAAACGTCACCGAACAGGTTCCCGCTAAAAAAGAGCATCCGCTACCCTGATAAATCATGAATTTAAAAGATCTTGCCCAATCTCCAGTAACGAATAGGTCTTCTGGGGATCGGGCCACTGTCCTATTATCTCCGGTATGACAGCCCTTTGGGCTGTTGGCTATCCATCTCCCCCTAATCCTAAAAGTTCGCTTCGCTCTCAATAAGAATTTAGGTGGGAGAATTCCACAATTTTATTAAAGTAGAAAATAAAGGTCACCCTGCCCTACTTAACACGGATTCAGACCGCCATCTTTTTCAGTTTTGAGAAGTTTTTAGCTGATCCGAGGCCAGTCGCTGAATCCTTACCCCCCAGAAATAGAGGTTAACCTAGCATATTGAGGAAATTAATAGTCATGAATCGCAACAGTAGCTGGACAAATCTCTATCAATACCAGATTATGACTCATTTTGAACTGATACGTAAAAAAGAGGCGGTATAGAAGGACGGTACACACAATGTACAGTAAGAAAAAAAGCCAGTAAGGTTTCTTACTGGCTGGCAAATCACCATTACTCAAGAAAATTGGGGGAGAAGCCAGATTTCGTTCTGGCCTATTGAGCTACTTTCAATATGGATAATTATCGGCTAAATATAAGGAGATAAAAATTGATCAATAATACTGCGGAGTTCCTCTTTTATGCCCAGCCCACGTTTACAACAACAATTCATCCGATTATGGCAGCACCATCAAGGAAAAGAGGTTGAAACAACGTTACAAGAGCTGGCAAATGTATTGCACTGTTCAAAGCGCCATATCCGTTCACTGCTCAACAATATGCAGAAAGCTGGCTGGTTACAGTGGCAGGCAGAGTCCGGTCGGGGGAAACGTTCTCAACTGAATTTCCTACAAGATGGGAGGAAACTCCAGCAACAACGGGCTGAAGAGCTGCTTGAGCAACAGAACATTGAGAAACTGGTTCAGCTGGTTGGCGATAAAAATACCGTCCGTCAGATGGTGCTATCCCAGATTGAACGCCGTTTCCGCCAAGGAAAAAACTTACTGCGGATACTCTACTACCGCCCTTTCCCTAACCTGTTACCTGGATCACCTTTACGCCGTTCTGAAATTCACCTGGTCAGGCAGATATTTAATAGTCTGACACGTATAAATGAGGAAAATGGGGAACCAGAAGCTGATTTAGCTCATCACTGGCAACAGCTATCTCCAAATCATTGGCGCTTTTATCTGCGACCTGCCATCCATTTTCACCATGGCAGAGAATTACAGATGGAGGATGTCATCACTTCGATACAAAGGTTACGTCACCTGCCTCTCTTTTCCCATATTGATAAAGTCACTACCCCGACACCACACGTAATTGATATCTTTCTTTTAGAACCCGATCACTGGCTCCCTTTATTGATTGGCAGCCCACACGCCATGATTTTGCCTCAAGAGTGGCAGCAACTACCGAACTTCTCTCGCACGCCAATAGGAACTGGCCCTTACCAGGTAATAAAAAACAGCTCACAGAAACTACAAATTCGTGCCTTTGATAATTACTTTGGCTTTCGGGCGCTGATTGATGAGGTGAATATCTGGATTCTGCCAGAATTAGCCGAGAAACTGGTTTGTACAACCCTGCATCTGGAAAGTGACAGCGCGGGTAATAACTCGTTAGAAAGCAGGATGGAAGAAGGCTGTTATTTCCTGCTGCATGATCACCGTTCGGCTCAATGCAGGCGAGAAGATGTTCGCCAATGGCTATGCAGCCTGCTAACACCAATAAATCTGTTAGCGCATTGCGACCCTTTTTATCAACGCCACTGGTCACCCGCATATGGCCTGTTACTACGCTGGCATCACAGTAAACTGATACCCGAGTTGAGCAAACCAGAAGACATTACTCATCTGACCGTCACTCTTTATCATCAACATCACGAATACCACACAATCAGCCAGATCCTTCAGACCATACTGACCAAGTGTGGTGTCGAATTGAAAATCAATATTGTGGATTATGACACATGGTTCAATGGCGACGCCGAAAGTGACTTCTGGCTTTCTACCGCCAATTTTTATAATCCTCTGGAATTTTCACTGTTCGCTACATTGTATGAAATACCATTATTGAAAAAATGCCTCGGTGATAACTTGAATCAAGAAGTATCACAATGGCGACGACAAGAATTATCCCTTGAAGAGTGGTGCGAAAAAATAGTTGATGAACATTGGCTGTATCCATTATTTCACCACTGGCTTGAGTTACAAGGACAGCGAAGTATGCGAGGCGTCAAAATGAACACTTTTGGTTGGTTTGATTTCAAATCTGCCTGGTTTAACCCATTTGACTACCCCTCTTCCTAAAGGAAGAGGATTCCCAGAGGCTGGCTAATAAGGGGTAATTCACAGAAAAAGCCAGAGTTATGAACATACACAGGTGTACAAACCCGCTTTTATTCACTTTTTCTGTGGATATCTATGTGAAAAAGGCAGGGGTAATTCAAGTATAGCTTTATGTTATGAATTATCAGTCTATAGACAAAAAATGAAATAGTATTTATTTTTCATTGAAATAGCAGCTATTTACCCTGCTATCTCAAACATCCATCACCGCCATAATGAACAACACCAGTTGTGGCGAACAAAAAATAATCAATAACAATGTTATCCACACGTTATGCTTTTGAGTTAAGCAAAAAACAGGGTTTTTGTAGAAAAAAGTGTTAGTCAAATCTGTAAATCAAACCGGTGATCTCATTTTTGTCTACTTATCCCATAAAACTGTGGATAACATGGTGTAAGATCCTGTTCATTATTACCAGCAATAGGTGAACAACAGAGTCACTCAATCTTACAATACTTGAAACAGCAATAAAAAATGTTTGTATATCATGCTATTATCACTTTATTAGTTATTACGTAAAACCCAGATTTATTATTCACAGAGACTAAGGCTGTTTTTTGACCTAAAAAGCGGATATCCCAAATGAGCACACTTTTTTCCCCTCCTCTTCCACCGGATAATGAACAACAGTTGTTTGAATGCGCCCAACTCCTGGCGGGTTTATCAATGGGAGAATTGGCGGCAAAAGCAGATTTACCTATCCCTCCCAATCTGAAACGGGATAAAGGTTGGGTAGGCATGTTATTAGAATATTATCTCGGTGCCAGTGCCGGCAGTAAACCAGAGCAGGATTTCGAACATATCGGTGTTGAACTTAAAACTATTCCTGTAGACAGAAGAGGTTACCCATTGGAAACAACATTTGTCTGCGTTGCACCCTTGACAGGGAACAGCGGTATTACTTGGGAACGCTGTCATGTCCGGCGCAAACTATCCCGTGTGCTGTGGATACCCGTTGAAGGTGAACGGGAAATTCCTTTAGCTAAACGCCGGGTCGGCTCCCCTTTGCTGTGGAGTCCCAATAAAGAAGAGGAAGAGTTACTACGCTATGACTGGGAGGAATTGATGGATCTTATCGTACTTGGCAAAGTAGAGAGCGTTACGGCCCGTCATGGTGAAGTACTACAGTTACGCCCTAAAGCAGCCAACAGCAAGGCATTAACCGAGGCAATCGGAGCACACGGACAACCTATTATGACTCTGCCCCGGGGGTTCTATCTGAGGAAAAACTTTACTGCCCCGCTACTGGCCCGCCATTTCCTGATTTAACATTGATCTCTGACAGGTTTTTTCATTGATATACTTACCTTGCATTCAATCGCGCGTATAATTAAGTCTTTACCTTAAGGTTTTAATAAGCAATGTTAGAATGGATTGTTGATCCTCATGCTTGGATGGCACTTGCCACCCTGACAATTCTGGAAATCGTTTTAGGGATTGATAACATTATCTTTTTGTCGCTTGTTGTGGCAAAACTCCCTCCCCATCAACAAAATAAAGCACGCAAAATTGGGCTGATGGGCGCGATGCTAATGCGTCTGGGGCTGCTGGCATCTATTGCCTGGGTTATCCGGCTGACCTACCCGATCTTAACGGTTTTTGAACATGATGTTTCTGCCCGGGACCTAATCTTATTCTTTGGCGGCCTGTTCCTGATCTGGAAAGCCAGTAAAGAGATTCACGAAGCCATCGAAGGGGGCAATGAAGAAGGCTTAAAACGTCCTGTTCACTCTTTCTTTGGCGCTATTATCCAAATTATGCTGTTGGATATTATTTTCAGCCTGGATTCCGTCATCACCGCCGTTGGTCTCTCTGATCATCTGTTTATTATGATGGCAGCGGTTATCATAGCCGTCGCTGTCATGATGTTGGCCGCTCGTCCTATCGGCGAATTCGTTGACCGTCACCCCTCAGTAAAAATGCTGGCGCTGTCATTCCTGATCCTTGTGGGCTTTACCCTTATTCTGGAAGGCGCACAAATGCACATACCTAAAGGTTATATCTATTTTGCGATGTTCTTCTCAATGGCAGTAGAAACACTGAATCTGATGCGTGGGAAAAAGAAGAAAAAAGAAAATTAGTTATGGCTCTGCAATAGCGCTAAAAATATCATTTTCTATGTAGCAAAAAATCGCCGGTTATTCCGGCGTTTTTTGTTATACTTAGCTAATCTAGCCAAGTATAGGCATCTCATTATGACTGTCCAAGCAAATATGCATGAAGCTAAAAGTAACCTAAGCCAGTTAGCAGATAAGGCTGTCGGTGGTGAAGTTGTCATTATAGCCAAAGCTGGAAAACCTTATGTCCAGCTTGTACCAATCACCCAACAAAACAGAGTTCCTGGAGGATTCGAAGATCTTATTACGATAGAAGAGGATTTTTTTAATGCAGATCGGGAAATTCAGTTCATGTTTGAAGGTGACAAATGAAACGTTTGCTGCTCGATACACATGTTTTCATCTGGTGGCTTACCAATGACCCGAAACTAGGACCGATTACGCGGAACATTTTGTCCAAAGGGGCAAACACTGTATATGTCAGTGCTGTTACACCTTGGGAGATATCTATTAAACGCTCTATCGGTAAACTGGACTTCAGAGCCGACTTTGAAATTGCTATGGAGAAAAACAGCTTCTTCCCGCTATCTATATCACATGCCCATGCGGAACATGCTGGAAACTTACCACGCCATCATGGTGATCCTTTTGACAGGATGCTAATTGTTCAATCTTCTATGGAAGGACTAACACTGATTTCAGCTGATAGTATTTTCTCTCAATATGGCATTCGGTTAATTGATGCTCGTATGTGAAAAATGATGGAAAATATTCAGAAAAGTGCATATATAAGATTACGCTGATTCAAATAATACCTGAGCTTTAGGGAATAAATTTACAACTCGCTATAAGTTTATTGACTATCCCCTAAAGCTATTATCAGAGCAGAAGAATTTTAGACTGTCTTCTTAGCCGCTTGTAAATAAAGCATCTCCAGCGCGATAGTCGCACCTGCCAGAGCGGTAATCTCGGACTGGTCATAAGCTGGCGCAACTTCCACCACATCCATACCCACAATATTCAGCGGCTGCAAACCACGCAATAATTTCAATGCACGATCGGTTGTCAAACCACCAATTACCGGTGTACCGGTACCGGGTGCAAAAGCAGGATCAAGACAATCGATATCAAAAGTCAGATAAACCGGCATATCGCCAACAGTCTCTTTTATCTGAACAACCAAATCATTCACATCACGGTCATTAACCTGAGCGGCATCCAGCACCGTGAAGCCATCATCCTGACCATGTTCAGTACGGATGCCAATCTGTACTGAATGATGTGGGTCGATCAACCCTTCGTTTGGCGCATGATAGAACATGGTGCCGTGATCAAATTTGCTGCCATTTGGATAAGTATCAGAATGAGCGTCGAAATGAATCAGAGCCATTTTACCAAAATGTTTGGCATGAGCGCGCAATAAAGGCAAAGTAATGAAGTGGTCACCGCCAAAAGAGAGCATACGCTTACCGGAAGCTAACAGTTTTTCAGCATGAGCCTGTAACTTATCACTCATATTCTGAGCATCACCAAAGTCGAAGACCAAATCACCACAATCCACAACGTTCAGACGATTGCGTAATTTAAAATCCCACGGCCAACGGCTGCTTTCCCACGCCAGGTTGGTCGAAACCTGACGAATAGCCGCAGGCCCGTGACGACTGCCTGAACGGCCTGATGTTGCCATATCAAATGGCACCCCGGTAATCACCCACTCTGCATCGCTGGAATACGGCTGGAAGTTCAGCGGAAAGCGCAGGAAACCGAAGGCATTAGAAACCAAAGAGTTATCTTGTTGGTTGCCCAAGGTATTTATTGTCATGATATATCCTCAACAATCTCCCGACAGAACAAGGCTATTTCATTACAGAATAAATACGCAAAGCCATGACAAGATGGGGTATCGCTGAAAGAACCCCATATTCATGTATCTTTGATATTTAACTGATATCAATAACCTTATCTGTATATAAGAAGCTTAATTAACGCCAGAAGATTATTCATCTTCCAGATATGTGTAGCCATAAAGACCACTTTCAAATTCCAGTAAAAATTGCTCTTGCAAACCTGCATCCAGATCTGCGCCTTTTACCTGATCACGGAAACGAGCCATCAATACATTAGGGTCCAGTTTCACATATTGCAACATATCAGCGACTGAATCCCCTTCTTCACTTTGGTTATAAGTAACTTCGCCATTATCGAATACATAAACATCAATAGCCGCAGTATCCCCAAACAGATTATGCATATTGCCCAGAATTTCCTGATATGCCCCCACCATAAAGAAACCAATCATTGGCGGGTAATCAGGATCATAAGCAGGCATAGGCATGGTCGTTGCCACACCATCACCATCCACATAATGATCAATGATGCCATCGGAATCGCAGGTGATATCTAACAATACAGCACGACGATCCAACGGCTTATCCAGCCCTTCAATCGGTAAAACAGGAAACAACTGGTCGATACCCCATGCATCAGGCATAGACTGGAACAGAGAGAAATTCACATAGAGTTTATCTGCCATACGCTCTTGCAGCTCATCAATAATTGGCCGGTGAGCACGATTGCTGGGATCAAGATCCTGCTGAATATGACGACAGATATTCAGATAAAGTTCTTCCGCCCAAGCCCGTTCCGTCAAATCCAGCATTCCATGCGCATATTGTGTATGAACATCATGCAGATCAAGCTGACTGTCATGCAACGATTCACGTAAAGAACGTCTATTCCCTTCGGAATGCATCTCCTGCCAGGTCTCCCACAGGCTGGCGATCGGGCGGGAAGCATCCTCTGCCGGTGGCGTCGTCTGCGTAAATTCATTACGTTCAACCCCGATAACATTGGATACCAACACCGTATGATGAGCCGTCAGGGCACGACCAGATTCGGTGATAACGGTCGGGTGTGGTAAACCATGCTCATCACAGGCATCACCAATACCCCAAATGACATTGTTGGCGTATTCATTCAACCCATAGTTCACAGAACAATCAGATTGAGAACGGGTCCCTTCATAATCGACACCCAATCCACCACCAACGTCAAAGCACTCAATATTGACACCGAGTTTATGTAACTCGACATAAAAACGAGCTGATTCACGAACACCTGTTGCGATATCACGAATATTCGCCAACTGTGAGCCAAGGTGAAAATGCAGTAATTGCAAGCTATCAAGCCGGCCTGCTTCACGCAGGATCTCAACTAATTGCAGTACCTGAGTCGCAGCTAGCCCAAACTTCGATTTTTCACCGCCACTGGCTTGCCATTTACCCGAACCCTGAGATGCTAAACGGGCACGGACACCCAAACGAGGGATGACATTCAGCCGTTCAGCCTCTTCCAGTACCTGAGCAATTTCAGACATTTTCTCGATCACCAGATAAACCTTGTGGCCGAGCTTTTCACCGATTAGCGCCAGACGAATATATTCACGATCTTTATATCCATTACATACGATTACGGTACGCGTCATACCCGCGTGTGCTAACACCGCCATGAGTTCCGCTTTGGAACCTGCTTCAAGCCCTAAAGGCTCACCGGAACTGGCCAGTGATTCAATGACACGGCGTTGTTGGTTAACTTTAATGGGATAAACTAAAAAGTAGTCGCCTTTATAACCATATAACTCTCTGGCGCGTTTAAATGCCGCGTTAATTGAACGCAGACGATGTTGCAGGATTTGAGGAAAACAAAATAGCGCCGGCAAGCGTAAATGTTCCTGTTCCTCCTGAACTTTTTTCACCAATCCCGCAAGATCAATTCTTGCCTCTGGCAAATCAGGGTTTGGACAAACACTGACATTGCCGAGATCATTGACATAGTAGTAACTCCCTCCCCAATATGCAATATTGTAAGTCTGTTGCATTTTACGAGCGATATTATCATTCATGGCAGTCTCCTTTAATGGAGTTAGAGTTTCGCCTTCGCCTGTAATTAA
Organism: Photorhabdus tasmaniensis; assembly: GCF_011189505.1. GTDB lineage: Bacteria > Pseudomonadota > Gammaproteobacteria > Enterobacterales > Enterobacteriaceae > Photorhabdus > Photorhabdus tasmaniensis. The sequence goes on along the minus strand of NZ_PUJU01000058.1, from coordinate 8,080 downwards.
TAAATAACTCAAAACACCATCATTTTACGTGTTGAGAAATATCAGGGAACAGCATGCTCTTAAGGTTGTAAAAAGCGTTTAGTTACGACTAAACAACGACAAAATTACCGAGTGACAATACGCCTGTGCGACATATCCGACCTATTTGTTGGCAACAGATAACATCGAATTAAAGACATATTGAAAAGAAAGGAAAAAGACGCGGATATATCCGACGACAAGTGTGGCTGTTGGCCATTAGCAATCAGCAGATAATGGTTCATTACCCCATTCACCCCCACACATGACTCATACCAAGGAGCCATTTTCTCAATTGAGAAACAGAAGCTATTAATATAGCTCTCTGCGAGTCTGTAGCACAAAGAATCCAACTACGGCCGCTGTTTATACTCGCAATTACACAAAATTGCAAAATGAAATTGAACAAAACTCACATATAAGCAAAGAAATTATTTGTCAGCAGATGAAAATTACCATTTGAACTAAAAAAATCTGGAATATGGATAAGAATTACCCTAGAATAGCCGTCTAGATGTTAATCCATCCGTTTCCAAACTGAAATTATATTTTTAAGGTAACGTTATATAATGACCACATACCTTTTCACTTCTGAATCTGTTTCCGAAGGGCATCCTGATAAAATCGCAGACCAAATTTCTGATGCTGTTCTTGACGCTATTTTGGAACAAGATCCAAAAGCCCGCGTTGCGTGCGAAACCTATGTTAAAACCGGCATGGTTATGGTTGGTGGTGAAATTACTACCAGCGCCTGGGTTGATATTGAAGAAATTACGCGGCAAACAGTTCGAGAGATTGGTTATGTTAATTCTGAGATGGGTTTTGATGCAAACTCATGCGCAGTATTAAGTGCGATTGGCAAACAGTCACCGGATATTAATCAAGGTGTTGACCGCGAAGATCCGCTACAACAAGGTGCTGGTGACCAAGGGCTAATGTTCGGTTATGCAACCAACGAAACTGATGTACTGATGCCTGCGCCTATCACCTATGCACACCGTCTGGTTCAGCGTCAGGCTGAGGTCCGGAAAAATGGTGTATTGCCGTGGCTGCGTCCCGATGCTAAAAGCCAGGTAACTTTCCAATACAATAACAACAAAATTGTCGGTGTTGACGCAGTTGTCCTTTCAACACAGCATTCTGAAGCGATTAATCAGAAAGATCTGCAAGAAGCCGTCATGGAAGAGATCATCAAGCCGGTTCTGCCTGCTGAGTGGTTAACTCCAACAACCAAATATTTCATCAACCCAACCGGCCGTTTCGTCATTGGTGGCCCAATGGGTGATTGCGGCCTGACTGGCCGTAAAATTATCGTAGATACTTACGGTGGCATGGCTCGTCATGGTGGCGGTGCATTCTCCGGTAAAGATCCCTCCAAAGTTGACCGTTCAGCGGCTTATGCTGCACGTTATGTCGCAAAAAATATTGTTGCCGCAGGCTTGGCTGATCGCTGTGAAATTCAAGTTTCCTACGCCATCGGCGTTGCAGAACCAACTTCCATTATGGTGGAAACGTTTGGTACGGAAAAAGTTTCAACAGCAACCCTGACTCTGCTGGTGCGTGAATTCTTCGATCTGCGCCCTCATGGCTTGATTCAGATGTTGGATCTGTTACATCCAATCTACCGTGATACTGCTGCATACGGACATTTTGGTCGCCCACAATTCCCGTGGGAAGCGACAGATAAAGCAGAAATCCTGCGTGACGCTGCGGGCTTGAAGCAATCAGCGGTCAATATATAAAAGCAAAAAGCCCGGTTTGGATAACTGAACCCGGCTTTTCTTAACATTCGCGGGTTATTGAAGAAATCCTGAAATTGCTATTTTTATCTGGCTTATTTAAGGATTTCTATTAACATTCGATTATCCTTGCCTTCTTTAATTTTCAACACATGCAATCAACCAGAATTCCTGTTGCCTTACAACAAGCTGTCATGCGTACTTTGCGGCAAAAGCTGCAACAGGCAAACTTATATCTCAATTGTGATTTTCCAGAACCTACAATAAATTACCGCCAGCGTGGTACCTCCGCAGGCAGTGCATATATAAAAGATTGGCAAATACGCCTTAATCCGGTGCTATTGATTGAAAACCAACAGGCTTTTATTGATGAAGTTGTTCCCCACGAACTGGCTCACCTATTGGTTTACCGCTATTTTGGCAAAGTATCTCCACATGGAAAACAATGGCGTTGGATGATGGAAGAAGTATTAGGTTCTACGGCTAGCCGAACACATAAGTTTGAAGTCGATTCAGTGCGTAGTAAAACTTTTACTTATTACTGTCGCTGCCAACAACATGAGCTGACTCTGCGACGTCATAATAAGATATTACGGGAAGAGAGCCATTATATCTGTAAGAAATGTGGAGAAAAGCTTATTGCTAAATCAATTGTTTCTTTTAATTCTGATTTATAAATTTTTATAAAAAAATGGGATTAAATTATTTTACTATCTAAGTGAGTATTATCTGCTTTTTAACCTCACTAAAAAAGTAAAAAAAGTGATTAAGGATTTTTTAAAGCGAGTAAAAGATTCGATGTTCTGCCGATATAGAAAGAGAAAGCAGTAGGAAAAACAAGTTTTAAATTGATTAATAAAGCAAAATGACAACATTAACCCAATAGAGAAAACATTAAATTATATTAAAATATTTAACAGGATTAATATTATTAAGCAAATTATCAGCGAAAAAGCACGAAAACATTTAAAATCATTAAAAATGATTAAAGAAATTGGCGTTATTTTTAATACCATTAACACATCTGTTGCTCTCTGGTTTTAAACCTAAAAAATAAAATTCATAAAAACGATAAAAATTGATTATCAGTTTAATAAAAATGGGGAAATTCAATCGGGTTCTGAAAACAAAAAAACCATTAAATTGCCAGTGAAACCGCGTCAGTAAAGATAAAAAGTGGATATAATTAGCGTTCGTTAAATGTAAAACATGATAACCGATGATGATTAAACTTAATAAAAAGCAGGCGTTAAAAGGGGTAAAAACAACGGTTAAAACTTTATACCGATTAAAACCATAAGTTAAAAAATGACTTTTAATAACAGTTTAAAGCCTGACCATCATAAATCTATCAGTTAAAAATGAGAAAAAGAATTGGTTTTATTAATGCTTATATACCCGTAGAAAGGGCAAATAAGAATATTAAATATATCAATCAAAAAACATATTTTAAAAAAGGAACCGACTTTAATAACGTTTTCAACCGAGGAATAAACTTTCTCATAAACCAGTTAAATAATCGCTCATGAAAAATCCGAATAACAAAGTCCACACTGGGCAATAAGTGCATTAGAAAACGGTCAGCAGGATCTGCTATCTGAAGCATTACCCTTATTGGAGAGTATTTTACTTAACTGCGCACTTAAACACACCCAATACTATGACGCGGAAACTGAAAGACCTATCGATAAAGCTGGGGTTAGAGTAAGGAGAGAGTATCCCCATCCTTATCACCACTTTTTGAAATTTAATATATCTCATTCCCCATTATCAGGATTAAATAACCCGATCTTGATCACATTTCATACTATCCATTCAGACAGATAAATAATTCCACATTAGAATAGTTTAATTATGACACTATCAAATTATCAATATTCTCTATGGAAAGATTACCGTTTTATCACCAAAACCTGGCAGCACTTACCCTACCGGCAATTTCCGCACTGACACAAGCCTCAATCCTTGTCAGCTCTGCGGATCAAGAAACAGTCACGCAACAACAAAAAACCTTGTTGCAGCAAGCTCAACAACAATGGGCAGCGCTGCGTCACAATTTAGTCAGCATCACTGACTTTGTCACACTTAACGTAAAAAAAGGAAAAGTACGATGGATAAACGCAACAACTCGATGGTCAGGGCCACGAGTTATCTTTTAATTTACCTGACTGCGGTCTATCCGCTTCATCCGGCTATTGCGGCTGGGATAACGCCGGATAACGGCCAAACACAGGTACAAAATCAGGGTAATGTCCCGGTGGTGAATATCGCCACACCGAATGACGCCGGGATATCCCATAACACCTATCAAGAGTTTAACGTTGCCACTCAAGGTGCCGTACTCAATAACGCCACTCAGGCGGCCCAATCACAACTGGCCGGGCAACTTAACGCTAACCCGAACCTCAAAGGCAACGCGGCGGAACTGATTATTAACGAAGTCACTGGCAGCGGACGCTCTGAACTGCAAGGTCAGTTGGAAATTGTCGGCAATAAAGCCAACGTGATGATTGCCAACCCTAACGGCATCACCTGTGATGGCTGTGGCTTTATCAATACTGCCAGCGCCACCCTGACCACCGGGAAGCCTCAATTTGATAAACAAGGTGCGCTGGAAGCGCTGGAGGTGAAACAAGGCCAGATTACCATTGGCGGCAAAGGGCTGGACGGCAAGGCAACGGATTATGTCGATATTATCAGCCGGGCAACGGAACTAAATGGAAAAATTCAGGCTAACACCCTGTCACTGACGCAGGGAGCCAACCGCATCAGCTTAAAAGACGGCACGGTTAACTCTCTCGCTGGAGAAGGCGCTAAACCGCAATTAGCCATTGATACCAAAGCATTAGGCGGCATGTATGCCAATAAAATCCGGCTGGTGGCCACTGAAGATGGTGTTGGGGTGAATTTGAAAAATTTAACCAGTGACCAGCGTGATATCACTTTAAACGCTAACGGTAAAATCGAATTAGGCAATACCAACGCTAAAACCGACTTAAATATTATCGGCAAAGAAACGCATATTGCCCCGAATATTACCGTGCAAGCAGAGCGGGATATGACTCTGGCAAACACCACGCTGGAAAATAAAGGCCGCGTAACCGCCGGCCGGGATATGCGGGTATTTGGTGACACCGTACGCAATATCGGTGATAAAGCCTTGCTGCAAGCCAACGATAATCTGTGGATACAGAAAGATGCGCAGGGAAATAAAGGTCAGTTAGTCGAGAACAGATCGGCGACAATAAAAACCGTCAAGGGGGATTTGGTTATCCGCACGAATAAATTGAATAACGTGCGCGCTGTTTTTACCACCCAGTGGCATGAAAAAAAACCGGATTCACAAGCATTCACTGCCAATGTGCTTGGCAACGGTTGGAAAGACGATCCTAATCTGTTGATCATCATCGAGCCCTATCTGAACAATCCCCCGGTGGGAAAATGGTTCGGCCATGTCAACATTAAAGACAATCCTCAGGTTAATGACAGTCAAAAAACACTCACTGTCACCGAGACAAGCCCGGAAGCGCAAATACTGGCAGGTAATCACCTGTATCTAAACGGCGATGAGATTGTCAATGCCCAGAGTAAAATCGCGGCGAATAAAAATCTTATCATGACCGGGAACCGTTATCTCAACAGCAGTGTTTCCCTCGGCAGTCTGCATGGGTTTACGTCATATGCTTTCCCCGAAATAAATGAACATTTCCGATGGAAAGATGGCATTGGTCACTCGATAGACGATGCTAAAAAGCAATTTCCCGACATGGAGCTTGAGCCGGTTTATGTCAACCTGATCAAACAGGGCAAAAGTACCGCTTTTTATCCGTCCGGGGCGGTCATGGGCACGGTTTCCGCCGGGGGGAATTTTGTCGCGGACTTCAACGATGACATCAAATTTGACACCCCATCGCCCCTCGGGGATACCTCGCTTAAGGAACGTGGGTACAACGGCGTCAACACCGCAGTTTCCGCCAATAACATCGTGCTGCACGCCAAAAATATCTGGGGTGAAAGCGGTTTTCAGGCAAAACAGGATTTTTCCGCCATTGCCGAAAACAATCTCCATCTTCAACGTGCCGACCTCCAGGCCGGTCAGGCCCTTTCCCTGCTGGCCGTGAATAACCTGAGTGCCACGCAAACCGGGTTGGGCGGCAAAGACATCAACCTGATTGCCCGCCAGGGCGATATTCGATTCAGTGAACCTGATATTCGCTATTACGACAGTGACGGCAAACCGCACGTTTCCCAACTGAATGCCCGTGAAAAAATGACGTTACAGGCGGGCAACAATATTCAGCTGGAAAACGTGGCGGTCGCCAAAAACACGCAACTGGGGCTGTATGCCGGTCAGGATATTCAACTGGTACGCAATGAAAGCCGGCTCACTCACGCGCCTCTCGGCAAGCCGCCCGCCGATGATGAATCCCGGCTGAAACAGGTCGGAGGGTGGGAAAGTACCGGGGATATAGTGATCTCGGCGGGTCGCACCCTGCAAATTCAGGGCCTTACCCTCAATGCCGGTCAATCCGTCAGTCTGAATAGTGGACAAGATATCAATTTATCCCCCCGTGCGCTGAATCAAGACGATGATAACGCCTTTAAAACGCAACGCCGTCCAGAAATGCGCACACAACTGCTTGCCGGTCACCACCTCACATTAAATGCCGCGCGGGATATCCACTTGCAAGGTGCCAACCTTCGGGCCAAAAATCAGGCAACTGTTCTGGCCGGCCGGAATATGACACTGGAGGCATTGCCGTATTCCGCTCTCGTCAACCCGTCGGAGGAACATCAGGATGAACGCCATCAGGGGACCGACCTCCGGGGAGAAAAGGGGCTGACGCTGGTCGCGAATGGCACCCTGACCACGCAAGGGAGCACGCTGAACTCAGCTGGTCATATCATGCTCACCAGCGGGGGCAATATGCGCGTTGAATCGGTACGTCACCATACGAGCGGAAGCGGAACCGAACGTTACACCCAGCAAGGCACCGAGATAAACAGTGGCGGTCATCTGACGATACTCTCCGGTGGGAGTATGCTGTTTCAGGCGACAAAACTGATGGCGAAAGGTGCGATAGATATTGCGGCGCAAGGGGGTTTTCTGTACGCCCAGGCCATGGAAGAAACCTACCGATGGGAAGAAAAAAAGAAAAGCTGTAAGAAAGTGCTGGGCATTCAGTCCTGCACCGTTTTTGGTTCTAAAACGGAAACCCGGAAAAAAGAGAGCGCCACGAATAAAGTCACCGAATTTACCGCCGACGGTAATATTAATCTGCTGGCAAAAGATGATGTGACGCTGGAAGCCGTCCGGGTTAACACGCAGCAAAATGCCGGCATCACCAGCCGCACAGGTCAGGTGAATTTCAAGGCGGTGAAAAACACCACGTTTGAACAGACCATTACCGAATCCACCGGCTTTTTTATTACCCACAGTGATAAAGGCTACATCGAAAATACCTGGGTGCTTCCGGCGATCCATTTCGGCGGAAAACTCACCGTCGAGGCTGCTAACGGGGTCAGCGCGGATATTAAAGCTAAAAATGGTCAGTCATTACACAATGCCCTCTCCGTCTTTGGTAATACCCCGGAAACCGCCTGGTTGAAAGGACTGAGTGAACGTCAGGATGTGCAATGGAGCTTAGTCAACGATGCGTATGACCGCTGGGATTATAAAAGCCAGCACCTGAATCCGGTGGTTTCGGCGGTGATAGCGATTGCCGTGGCTACCGTGACGGCAGGTGCAGGCATAACAGCTTCTGTGGCCGGATCAGCCGCAGGCACGGCAGGTTCAGCGGCGACGGCAGCGGGGGCAACAGCCAGCACCGCGGCTACTGTGGGCTCCATGGCTTACGGTGCGACAGCTTCCGGCATGGCGGCGCTGGCCTCTCAGGCGGCGGTCGCCCTGGTGGATAATCAGGGTGATCTGTCCAAAACCTTAAAGGCCATGGGCAGCAGCGACACCGTTAAATCCACTTTCACATCCATGGCAATAGGTGGCGCACTGGCGGGCTTTGACTCGGTGATGGGATGGGATAACGCGGCGAATGGCGCAAAACTGGAACCATCAAAGGCAACATTACCTTCCCTGAGCAACGGCGACTGGAGCAAAGTGGCTCAACGGGTTGCAGGCCAGTCCATTATCGGTGCCAGTCTGGGCACAACGATTAATGGCGGCAGTTTTAAAGATAACTTCACCACCGCATTACTTGCCAATATCGGCAATCAGATGAATGCAGAAGGGGCCGGGCTGATTGGTGATAATGGTCAGGTGTTAGGTTTACCCGGAAAAACGATCAGCCATGCGATTGTTACAGGTA
>NZ_PUJU01000057.1 GCF_011189505.1 Photorhabdus tasmaniensis | reverse complement strand
ATCACGAGTGGTGTCGTGAAGACGTTCAAGTTTGATTTTTTGTTCTGATGTAATAAATATTTTCATAGCGAGGATAATGATCTCCATTTCGGATAAAATCAAGCATCTTCAATGATTACGGGTATATATCAAATCCTATGGGCCATTGAATAAATATCAGCTCAAACGTATAGAGCAGACAATAGATAAAGCGCTGGTTGAGTATCCCAGGGTGTTAGCGGTAAGGGTGGACCTGCATATGCCCGCTCGCAGGATACTCTGCGATATGCTCACTGCAGATGATTTTGCCAGAATAGATGCGGCTGCGATATCCTGGTTTACTGCTTCATTTAAAGAGAAACTAAAAAACCATCAGCTTAAACTGAAAAAAGAAGGTAAGCGGATACGTAAGACATCATCCCGTTTTATGTGGTCAAGGGAATTTTGCTCTAGCAGTTATAAAAAACACTATCATATACTTCTTCTGCTTAACCGGGATGCGTTTAACAGTCTAGGCTCGTTTGAGAGTGATAACGGAACATTGCTTTGTCTTATACGGGAAGCATGGATGAGTGCTATTGGTTTGATTTACCCGAAAAATAAAGAACTAGTAGAGATACCTGAAAACCCATGCTATTACATAAATGCAAAAAACGGCAAGCAAAGTGAGGCTTACAGAAAGTTAATCTATCGCACGAGTTACTTTGCTAAAGAGAAAAGTAAATGCTTTACGGATGGAGAACGTAATTTTGGCTGTAGCCTTAAGTGATTTAATCTGAATCGTTGCAGTGCTGAGTAATTAACTGGTTTGGTTGTTCCTATACGTATTTGAAGGATTGTTTTATTAAGCAAGCTGGGTTTTACCAATTTGAAATTAAAGCGAATCAGCAAGGCTATTTGCTGGTTGAAGAAAATATGGCGAATGTAACTTTCTAAGAAGATGTTTTTGAACATGATTACGTTTTTTTAGATGTCAACTAATTCAGTCCAAATCAAGCTAATTGCAAAGAGGTGTATTCACAATATAAAAACATCAGCTTAGGTTGCTCTCATGCTCTTCATCCGGAAGAGTTTAAGGAGGCTGATGTGTATATTAATCAAGGTGCAAAAGATTTTCCGGAAATCTATTTTCCGTCATGTTTTAATCTGGTAACGCGAGCGGTACAGACCATGACGCATTCACCTACTGAGATGATTGCAGGCATACAGCTAGCGGTGATGTCGCTGGCTGCTCAGGCATTGGTAGAGGTTGAATACAGGGGAGGGCGCAAAAGCCCTGTTTCTCTCTTCAGTGTCGTTATAGCCGAGTCGGGGGAAAGAAAAACAGCGGGAACCTGCTATTAAAGCCTGTTCTGGAATGTCAGCAGAAGCACCTGAAGGGATATGAGGAGAAAAAGAATATTTATGAGGCAGATTTACGGGTGTGGAAATTAATAGAAAAAACAATAGCCAGACAGATAAGAAAAAAACAGGAAACGGGGAAGGACAGTACATCTGAGCAGGGTAAAATGAAGCTGCATTTTATCAATAAGCCCCTGCCGCCTAAGCGACCAAAACTTCTGTACAGCGATGCGACGCCTGAGGCCATTATGCAGGGTCTGTATGAGAGTGTAGGCACAACCGGGTTAATCTCTGATGAGGGCGGCGTCATTTTTAACGGGCGTGCGATGGGGAATACGCCCCGTTTTAATCAGCTATGGGATGGTGGGTGTGTTGATGTGGAGCGAAAAGGTTATCGCCAGATTATCGACGGTGTCAGGTTCATGGTACTTATTATGACTCAGAAAAATGAGCTGGCTTTGTTCAGGAAAAAACATGGAGCTCGTATTCTGGGTAATGGCTTTTTTGCCCGCTGTCTATGGACTGTTACTAAATCGACACAGGGTGTCAGAACCCATCAATCTGATGTTCTAGATGATACCAGTGCGCTAGATAAATTTTACAAACGGATTGATGAATTGCTTGAACAAACACTGGGGAGTCACGCCCCGCGTTCTACGTTTTTCTGCTGAAGCTGAGCAGGTGTTTGCACGATATCAGAATCAAACAGAGCAAAGAATACAAACAGAAAAAATGAAGCATGATGCATTGCCGGGTATTTTGTCGAAACTTCCGGAGAATGCTGCAAGGCTGGCTGCACTCATGCACTTTTTTTATGAATCTGAAGGTCATGAATTTAGAGGCGATGAAATTGATAAAACCAAGCTGGAACATATTTTTCCTGTTATCGAATATTATTATCAACAGGTCGTAGATATATTGACCTCAGGATTGGGTACTGATGAAGAAGATGCCTGTAAGCTCTATCAGTGGTTGCGTACCGGCCATTTCAGCCAATGCACGCAAGTGGTAAAATCCCAGCTCAGACGTTATGCACCCTACCAACTTCGTGACGGGGCTCGCTTTAACAAGGCGTAAATCTCTTGAGGATACCGGGCATGTATCAGTGCAGCCGAATAAAAACCCCAACGGCACTGTCAGTCAAATGGTGCATATCAACCGGGAATGAATGATTTGTACAATTAGTCCTCTGCTTTTCCTGCTCCGCAGAGCAGAAATCGCAGGAGGTATATTGTTTGAAAAATTATTTTTCGTGGAAAGTAAAATCACTGCCAGTGCCCGGAGAAACCAGGCCAGTGCAGTTTAAACCTTTCGGATATTTCTTTTTTGGAAGCTGAAGCCAGACAACCAACATGCACGTGTGAACGTTTTCCGGACTATGTTTGCCATGCTGAATTGAAAGGCTTTTGCGTGTCAAAGGCGATATTGTTCTTCTGAAAGATAAAATGTCTTCCTGAGTGACATTTTGCATTTCTGTATGACAGGAGCGATTGATGATTAAATGCCACCTGAGCAGGCTGATAGGAGAGCGCAAGTTAAAAGTTGCTGATGTGGTGCGCGACACAGGGCTCCCCCGCAGTACTATCACAGCGCTCTGGAAAGATACCGCCACCCGGATTGAACTGCCAATGCTAGGTATCCTTTGCCAGTATTTTGACTGCACTATGGGTGAGCTACTGGAATATCACCCATATAAAAACTTCGACGAACCAACTAAAGAGGGAAAGAAATCCAAAGAGTGTTCGGGGCCTGTGTGGTATATGAAAAAATAAAACAAAACCATTAACCAGTTAGGTACGCCGTGTTAATGGTTTTGTCGCCTGATATTCATCAGTATGTTTTACCTACATAGAGAGCGCTTACCAGCATCGCATTCAGCTTTATTGATATACCTACTTAAAACACTTCCTACTGGGTTTCCATAATCAGTATCGCGATAAACATCTATCAAAATAGAATACGTCTGGTTGGCATTGTATTCATTCCCATCATTCAGCTTGTAATTATAAATTGCGCTAAGCATTTGAATTGGTTGCTCATAACCCGGCATAACACTCCATGTAATAATCTGCTTAACATTCGTAATTTTAGTGCCTTTATATTTGTTTAGTGAGTCAAGCCTGATTTTGTGTTCAGACATTGATTTTTTAGCACTATCGTAGCATTCGGGACGCTTGCAGTCGTATGACTCGTAATTTATTCCTTTGCAAAATTCATCAGAACGTTCAATCCCGATTTGTATGTTTTTTACTACACTAGATAATGTCGTCATGAATTAATTTATGTAATAATAACGCCATGATTACACGAATGGATGACTTAACCATGAGCATACCCGCACACCGTCGTCACGATATCTCTGATCGTGTTTGGCATTGACTTAAGCCTCACTTACCAGGACGTCAGGGTGCCTGGGGACGTGTCGCTTATGATAATCGACTATTTATTAATGCGGTATTCTGGATTTTACGGACAAGTGCCCCCTGGCGAGATTTACCCCCCGATTATGGCGATTGGAAAAATACGCATCGCCGTTTTTGTCGGTGGCGTGACAAAAGCGTATGGGAAGGATTGTTTGAAGAACTCATCTCTGAACCGGATTTCGAATGGCTGATGATTGACGCCAGTCACATTAAGGTTCATCCCCATGCCGCAGGGGCGGAAGGTGGCAATCAGGATATGGAGCGTACAAAAGGGGGCTCAATACCAAGATACACTTGGCCGTGGATGCGCATGGTATGCTGGTCAGAGTACTTATTACAAGCGGTTCCACAGCGGATTGCTCACAAGCTGAGGTCTTGATTGAAGGAATAGATGCGGCACATTTATTGGCGGATCGGGGCTATGACAGCAATGCCGTTGTTGAACAAGCAGAAAAACAAGGTATGGAAGCGCAAAGTGAGACGAGAATATGACCGTGAACTCTATCGGCTCAGGCACTTAGTTGAAAATGCTTTCCTGCATCTTAAACGCTGGCGTGGTATAGCGACTCGTTATGCCAAAAATAGTGGCTCATTTCTTGCTAGTGTTCAGATCCGCTGTCTCGCTCTTTGGTTAAGCATTTTATGACGACACTATCTAGCAGTGTCATCAATTATTTTATCCAGTTTTGTATTCCAAATTTCCATCGAGGACTCAGGGGACATAATACAGGTGTATTTTACAATTTGTCGTCTCTGAGCATCACTCTCATCTTCCCATTTAAATGATTGACAACGGCTACGATGTTCCAGTGTCGTGCCCAGGGTTCTGGTTGAGTCGAGATTTGATAATATTTGTGACTTTACAATTTGCTGATTGTCAGAAGCAGATACACTATCACAGCCAGCGACAATAAAGGCTGAGCAACCAATAAAAAATCTAGTTAGTACTACAGCCGTAATTCTCTTTCTCAACAAACGGCATATTCATAGATAAAGATTAAATCATTACGATTTCTTCGTGTTGTAATCATCAGAAAAAATACAAATTTTTTGTTTCTACGGCTGTAGTATTAGTACTTGTCGTTTAGACATGAGTTATTCCTTATTGAAAATAGATAAAAATAATCAGGCCTGCCTAAAGCAAGCCTGAGAAGGTGAGGTGTTCTGGCTCTAATGAATAAGGGGCACATTATCGATGCCCCTATAAAGTAAATCGGTGCCAGTTTTGATCGTATCGGTCAGGCAGGAATGGCGTTCCATTTCTTTCCCCATATAGCTCATGACACTGAAACTGGCGTCAGGCTTGCCTTCGTACTCTTCATAATTGATAGCAATTGCGCCTTCAATATCAGTACCCGTTCCTCGTAACACAAACGCTCTGGTGCCCGTAAAATCATTCACAGTAATAGACTGTTGCGCTGCGCCTGAATTTATATCCAGCTTAATGACTGAGTTTCCTCCTTCTGAATGACTATCTATACGGTAGTCTGGCTATGACTAAGCATCATAATTTCGCCAGTATCCAGTGTGCATTTTAGGTCCCAGCTTTCCTGAGCTGCTTGCGAAGAACTGACCACCAACATGAGCAGATACAGGGATGCTTTCAATTTGAAAATACTCATATAACCTACTGATTAAGTCGGAAAAAATTATTCTGCATCGAGAAGCTCCATCTCCTTTTTTAGTACTGGTTTTTTGATGACAGACATTTTTTATATGAACGATAATTAATAGAATTCATTACATCATGGATATAAGGAAAATGAGGTAAGGATGCGACGAACCGTTCACCCGCAGTGAGATCGCAGATGTCATCCCTGCGCACAAAATTCTCCGTTGTTAGTGTCACCAGGCTGATACTCGCCACTGGAATAACCCTGATTATTCCGGCCTGGCAGGCAACTAGATACCAATTACCTTCCGTGTGAATAAGACGGTAAGGTTCAAGGGCTTCGTGGGAATCATCGCCGGTAAGCAGACGAATACAGTTTTGCTGACAGACTGCCTGAATCAGCCGGTGAAAGCATTCTGATGGCACAACCGAATCAGTATGCAATGAAGGCCAGATAAGACAGGGGGAATATGACGTTTCACCTGTGAGGTAATGTATCAACCTGCGATCAGGCGAAGGAAACAGATGAGTAATACCGGTGTTGCGCATAAACGCCAGAAGATCTAACGAACTGTCCGAAAAGCGTTTCCCATCAAGTCGCCAGCGTCCATTCTCACTGACAATATTAAGGTGGAGTAGTCGTTGGTGGAAATCTCGCTGCAGGGTTCGTTCAGATACGCCAAATTCCTCTGCCAAGGTTTTAAGGTCAAGAGATTCTCCTGACAGTAACCTGCTGATAATCTGTGTCAGCCTGATGGCAAACCGGTCATAACGAGTCGCTGTATTGTTCATCAGAAAAAACATCTAGGGATAAATTGCTATTTATTTCATGAGGTTATTATGAATCATGGGGACGTTAGGATATGTCGTAGAAACAGGAGGAATAGAGAAAAAACATTCAAATAAATAATTACGTAACGGATTGATTAACAATAACTATTTTTTAGAGCGGTAGAGTGAAAATAGGTTACGACATATCCTGTCGCTGAAATTCATAATCCTCAGGTGGCTGTAAACTCAATGGGTGGATATATCAGAAAAACCAATGCCACATTGCTGTAGCAGCATTCATCAACCCTTCTCTAAGCAATCCTAGCCCGTTACGTATCGCATTGGGTAGAGGAATGGCCTCCAGAATCCTACTCAATAACTCTCCCAGCAAATCCGCAAAGTCCTTTCGGGCCTTCGTCTCCGATTCTTTGGTTCGATGTTCTTCCCTGATCTGGCGAAACACGCCACTGCTGGCCTCTGGTGGCAGGGCAAAAATCATAGTTTCTACCATGCGAGGCAGGTTGTAGCCGGTTGTTGCTGAAACAGCATGAACCGGGTAAGGGGTGAAGAACTGGCGGGAAATAGCAGCACTTCTGGCTGTGAGCGTCAGCAGCTGCTCTGAAGAAGGAATCCCTTTTTCGCGATTCCATTCCAGTGATGGTTCAGCCTTGTCAGCTTGGTTGATAACAAAAACAATACTGCCTGTCGACACACCACAATCCAGGAGAAAGCAGTGGAACTCTTCATCTGTGGCACAGGCTCGGTCATCGGCCTTCATCACCCAGAGGATGAGGTCCAGTTTCGGCAACTGTTCCTGATACATTCGACGATATGCCTTATCATGCTCCAGCGATTCACCTGCACCGGGCAGATCGACCAGCGTCAGGCAGCGTCCCCTCGCGTTCAAGGTAAAGCGCAAAGGTCTACGTGTGCAGCCTTCCGTATGACTGACCAGGCTGAGAGGTTGTTCAAAAAGGGCATTGCATAGTGAGGACTTTCCGGCACCTGTTTTGCCCATGATGCCAATCACGGGTTCGTAATGAATACTCTGGCGTATACGCTCCAGCACCACACTGGAGATATGCCCGGGAAGAAGAGATAAATGTTGCTTCAGGACATTAATGCCCTGTTCAGTGGAATCAGACATGCAGCCTCCGGAATAAAAGAAAAACCAATACAGCAACATCAATGCTGATGTATTCATTGCGGTATTACAGGTCTGATTTTTTTTACATTAGAACTACGGGGAGGGGGTATGTGGTTTTGATGGAGCAAAACCGGAAGCATCGCCCCCGGTTCGTTGATGTGATGCAGGTAAGTATCATCTATCGTTGCATTAACCATTCATTCAGTTCTAACTCCAGCCAGCCAACGGATTGCCTTCCCAAGCGGCGTTGTTTCGGGAACGTTTCGTCGTAGCGTGGTGATTTTGGGTTAAGCCAGTCGTATATGGTTGAGCGTGATATTCCCATTTTTTTCATGACATCTTTTAGCCTCAAAATTCTCGGTGAATCAGGAGTGTTTGTGTAATCAGCTTTATGTGAGGAGAGGTGGTTTAGTAACATATCGGCTTCCTTAGGATGCGTTTGTTCTGGTGGGTTCATGTTGCCAACTGAGCCGAAGCCGTCATACACTCGAAGTTATATTTAAATAAAATCACTTGAGGGCTTTACTTTTTATTTATGCAAAATTTGAATGGAGGATTTTTTGATGGTTTTTACCTGCAACTCTGTGCTGCCTTTGAGGATAAATTTCTTGAGCTGGGGAGGAAACTTGAAGCTGAAAAGAAGGGGGACTACCCAGGGCAACCGCACTAATGTTCAAATATCATCCAAACTAGAAAAACCCGCTTGTAATACCTGTTCCAGAAAATCAATTTTCATCCAGGCTCGTTTACGTTTCATTCTGATACTTAATTGAGTGGTTTCTTTTTTTAGCATATTTAGCGCTATCCGCCTTAAGAGCGCGATATTTTCCGGGGCGTTTTTATGATAGATTTGGCAGTCATCTTCCCGGAAGGCGACATCCAGTATCCAATGAAGAGTATTCTCGATCTGCCAGTGGCTGCGTACGGCTTGAGCAAACTGTTCTTCTGTTAACGTTGCTGAACTGATGTAGTAACGGTATTCCAGACTGGGGGATTTGCCTTTTTCTTGTCGGTATCCTACGGTCACACCAACAGTTTTTAATTCAGGCCACCCTGGGAAATGGGACGCTAATGACGTGGCATCAATGACATGGCTTTGCCTGACTTCGATACGCCCATGTCCCTGCTCTATTTGGCCTTTTTCTCTTGTCGAGGGCAACGAGAGCGGTTGTGCCAGTGCCTCCCTGACTGCCCGGTGGAGATTTTTCTGATTGGCTTTCACACTCAGTAGATAATCCGCTCCCGCATCAATAATTTCCCGGGCTATCTGGGTTTGGCATCCCATCGCATCAATGGAAATGAGTGCCCCTTTCAGTTCCAATAGCTTAATCAGTTCAGGGATGGCCGTGATTTCATTTGACTTATTTTGGGTTTTCACCTGACCAATGACGAGTTGGTTCGTGGCTGAGTAAGCACTGACCATGTGGAGAGTCGAATAACGCGCTTCACAAGAATAAGAGCCGCGCAGGACTTTACCGTCAATCGCCACTAATTCGCCTTTGGTGAGCTGATGAACTGAGTTCATCTAATTGATAAAGCAGAGGTTAAACTGTTCTGGTTTGATGCGGGAAATAATCCGTGCAATGGTGTCGTCAACAGGAACGCCTTCCTTGAACATCCCTTGTTTAAGAAACCAGTCGTGGTGACCTTCAGTGTATTCTTGAATATCACTCCAGCCCTCAGCACCCGCGATAACAGCGCAAAGTGAGGCAAAAAGAATGTCAAATAAAGGGTAAGCCACTTTGGCGGATTGACGTGGATCTTCAATATCCGAGAAATGGTCGGTGAAACTCTCAAGATACATGGTATTGACTCCCAAAAGGGAGTATAAGATCACAGCTATTTGTCCGAATCAACTTATTTATTCGTGGTCAAAAAACGTTCGAGATCTTGCCCTGGGGGACTACCAGGACGTCCTACGCACTTACAGGCAAAGAGCTCGTGATACTATTGAAGAGTTTAAAATCATTGAATTAGCAAAGAAGCAGTATCAATCTATTTTAGATATGACTTGTAGTGATAATATTCGTTATTCAATGGAATACATAAGTATTGATGGGTTGATGGTTGAGAAACTCTTTATTTATAAGAAAACGTATGAAGAGAGTCGGGGTGAAACTCGTAGCAAAATGGTTGGGCATCAACTGACTGGCCTGGCGAGACAATATGGTACGCATTATGAGTCTTTATATCTTCCTCTGGCTGTTGAGGATTTTTATTGGGCACAATTTCAGTATGAGTTAGGTAATAAAAAAGAGAGTTGTAAATGCCTACTCGATGCTTTTTCTTACATCAATAGCTGCATTTCTCAAAATGATAGTTGAGAATTACCAGAATATCATAGATTCAAAAGGGATTTTGAGAAAGCTTGCAAAAAAATGAATTCAAGTATTGGTGGGAAAAATAAACTGGCAGATCTTGAATATCTGAAGGATAAGGTTGTTATCGTTCTTATGGACAATTCCCCTGATGATGGGGGAGAACTAAGCGTCAAGTTTCTGAAACTATAATACCTTATCTTTGTGAATATGATAAAAAAATTAACCCAGATAAATGGGAAGATGATACTGGCGATAGAGAAGAGACTATCCGCCGCAGGCTCATTAAATGGTCTAATAGTGAGCTTAAAGAAATATTTAACAAGCTTGTAAATAAGTGAGTGTTAATGATTTTGGATAGTGATTCAGCTTGAAGACAGTTAACTTCATGAACTTTAATAAAAACATTTATAATGGCAGCTTCGTTACTCATTCCGAAAGTCGTTTTACATTATTTTATCTAATTTCTTTCTTTAGTTAAATCTAAAACAAAGACATCGATCAAACCGAGCAGATCTGCTGGCATGCACTCTACAATACTTGATTTAAGCGCCTTCGCATCAGTGATATCATGACGTTTACGCCCGGCAACGCCTACATTACGCCCGAACCATAAGACAAGGTAAATACCTTGTTGCTCAGCGTCTGGATGAATTGAATAGCGTTCATGTAGTTGGCAAGCCGCGGCTGTATAGAGCTCTGAATGCCACTGTCCTTTTACTTCAGCAACGAGTAATCGCCTTTTCCCATTGATTAATTTGGCGGCAGTAAAGTCGCTCCTGTTTTTATCTTTTAATTGATGCTCAGGAGTAATTATTATGTTATAAGATTCCAGCCTCATACTGAGTCGCTCAGCAATAATTTCAGTTGATCTCACTTCTTTTAGATGCGCGCCACTTGCATCGTAGAATAGATTTACTGTGTTAAACTCTCCTCCATTGATAGCTTCCTGAAGAATCTCTAACTCTTGCATAACTCGTTGGCGCAGGGCTTCCACAGTTACAACTTCATCCTCATCTAAGTGCTTTTTGATTTCTTTGACTGTTGGGGGTTCAAAGTCCCTCAATGCTTTTTTCCTGACTAATCCAGCATGTATGCTTTGCATATCTTTATGAAAATCAGTAAGTCGTGGATCTCTTAATAATTTTTCAAGTACTGGGAGCGCGTCATCTGGCTCACTCGATTCAATAGACCAAACTAAATCAGTTAGCAAACGGTACGCTTTCTCTTCCTGTGGGCTATCGGTTCCCCAGTTATTAGGTAGATCTACTTTTGGCCATTTCTCAACAAAAACATCTAAAACCATCCTAATTTTAGATGCGTTAAGATCTGGCCAGTGTTGATTATCTCTATAGCTCATTCTGCCATTGCTGAATCGAAGTAGATTATCTTTATTCGATGTGAGCCATTGCCAATAAATATCTGGAATTTCATCCAAAAAGTAAAATGCCCTTACAAGCCAAAATAATCTTTTTTTCTCTAACGTTTCGTTGTTTGTTAGTTCTGGATTATTATCCATGATGTCAGAGCAACGCTCTGCAATTATTTTTATCACATCTTCTCTGAGACCGTATTGTAATGCAATATTGAAAAGTCTTTGTAAAGCATCAATTGTTAAGCTTGGGAAGCGTTTAAGCCATTCAGTTGACAAAGACGCATGTAAATGTTGGAACGGTTCATCGTGAGATAATAACCATAACTCAGGGTTGGCGCAGGGCTGCGACAGTTGTGGTTCCAGATATTGGCGGAGAAAGTTTTCTGCACTTTCTGGCTCAGAAAAAACAAGACGATTGATTTCATTTTCTAATGCTTCACGTTCTTCTTTAGACACCGCGCTGAACCCTGCCCGAATGTTAGTTTTAAATGCCTGAAGAAGAGGTAAATCAACACTTTCAAGATTTCCCTTGCCTCGAAATATTTCGAGGCAAGCAGCATAAAGCACTGTTTCGGAGTTCATTCGCTTAGACTCACATTGCAATTTTGCTAATTCGGATAAGTCAGGTACGCTATCACGAATAAAATTCAGACAGTTTCTTAGTGCGTTTCTGATCATAGTCTTATCATCAAACTCATGCTTAATTCTGGCTGGTGCCATAAGCACTAGTTCTGAGAAGTGAATAAGGCTTGCCCAATCTCGCCCGTTGGCAATATCTTGTCTATTATTAGTAATATACTTTTTGTTATTTTCTCTAATCTTATCCTGTCTTCTTTTTCTACGTTTTTTTCCGCGAGACAGTTGACGTTTCCAGCCTTGGTTTTCAAGTTCTAGCTTAGCCATGGCCTTGTTGAAGCAAGCCCACTCTTTCATAAATTCAGGTTTTGAGTTAGCTTGGAGACGAGCAAGTTGCCGTAATTCATTTGGCCCAATTTTTTCTTTAATATTGTTATATTGATGGCACGGAATGAAGCTTGCCCATAGATCGACATTATTTAGTTCATAAGTCATATCCAAGATGAACTGATAGTCTTTTTCCAGCATATGCAGGCCAGCATGCGAATGAAAATATCCCTGAAACTTGCGAACTTTAATGTCATAAATAACTTTACGGTCTTTCACTGTACCCAAAATATAGGCAATAATTCCCTGACGTAAGTTATCATCCTGTCGCATTGTCTTAATCGACTGGCACTGGTTTGGATGATTTTGGTTATTGAAGTTAAGATTTCCTGTCCATTCCCACACACGAACAGGATTAAATGGCGGTGATGCTATTTCAAAGTAACGATCTAGCATTGAGCCAACGATCTTGCTTATGCCATTCAAACAAAAGCATTCATACGAGTTTTTACTGCAGCAGCAAGTTAAATTGCAAGTCAATTCATCCATTAGCGGCTGAAGTACTGATAATGGTAGTTGATTAATAAACTGCTTTATATAATAACGGCTTCCTATCGCGGTGTCGTCTCGGGAGTCGTAAGACGGATATTGATTAGCACAAACCCGTAAAAAACCTGCTAAATACCGAATGTTAAAATTTTCCAACCCAACTGCTGTGATGATTTCAGATGCAATATGAAGCGAGGTGCTATTAGCTTCAAAAATCAGCACAGATAATACTCCTCGATAATCATACTGGTCTAGTGAACGAAGAGTCTGACTTGCCAAATAACGTGTATGCTCACTTTGTTTGGTATCTAGTATGATTACAGTAAGCTCATTGGTTAACGACTGGCTTGCAGGCGAGCCTGAAAGCAGCTCCAAAAGCAGATCGCGTAAGTGTCCATTACCTTTATTCGATAAAAACTCCCTTATTTCATTCAAGATATCTTGGGTGAAGAACCCTGATATACTAAATGTTCTCCACTGATCGCCACGACGAAAATATGGGTCTGTAGATTCTATTTTTTTTAGATTTTCAATAAGAAACTTTTTTGACGATGGGAGGAGTTGAGAGGGATCTCCATTGGCAAATACAGCATAAGGGTCGAGCTTGATGGTTGTTTCTTGTACTGACTTATTGCCCAAGGCTGCCATCCAGCCCAACACGCCTCTGAGCTCGTCACGAACAACTGAGTTTGGGGCAATGATGGATAAACATTTTGGTAACGTTGGAAAGTCAGCCGGGTCGGATATCCGCTGGGTAAGATAGTCAGCAGTACAGTATTCGGCAACAATTTTGTGTACGGGCCGATGTTGGTCTTGATGGCTTCCGGGCACGAAAAGTCTTGTTGCCAGAATATCATCGCAAATTTTATCAGATTGCACCACTGAGGATAGATGAGGGTACATTCTGCTTTCAGATGCCTCAATGGTGGTTATACCTTCTGCTCCCGAAAGCAGGAGCTTAGTGAAGACTTCTGAGGCGAGTTCGATTTTTTGTGTGCTTGATAACGATGAGTAGCTTCGGGGAATATCTCTGTTCGCTTCTTTTGCAAGACACTCGACGGCCAAGGCAAAAATTCTACGCTTGTCGGTGAAGTGTCTGCTGCTCTCAATATAAGCATCTGCAAACATTTGCAAGAACTGTGGGTTTGGAAGTAAAGCTTCCAGGTCAAATCTTTCTATCTCAGAACGAAATGCAGCATACTCTTCCCCAGGCATATAGTGTTCAAAAATTGCCTGCTGTTCTGTAAAGGAAAACTCTACGAGCCTGACGATCATGGGGGAGATATTTAAAAATTTTTCTACCGTAGCAGTTTCCGCATATCCCCATTCACTTGAACGGCTTGAGATAACAATATGCGTGGGTTTTGCAATCCTAATATTTTTGAAGAGACTATGAATACCAGTCTTATCAATCTTTGCAATTTCATCAAAAGCATCAATAACGAGCGGGATATTTTCTTCGTCAGCGCCAATAGCTTTAAACAAGCTAGCGGTGACAACATCAGTCCCAAGTTGACAAGCAAGGCTCTTCAATAGAGTACTTTTACCGCCTCCAGGTTCGGCTAGAACAACGATGAACTTGGAGGCTGCAAGGAGCTCTGTTTCGGTAAAATCCTGCTGCCCTTCTGAAAGGGTTTGTCTAAGGATGCGTTTGAGATAGAAGGTTAAGTTCATAGTTGCACAACGTATTGTGATTAATATCCTTTTATACATCCATATGACTGAATGCCACTGACTTTATAGTATCAGCCATAAGATTTTTATAGCAAGTCACAGTATTTGATTTGCTTATTCATTAACCATTCGTGTTTTGTAAAAAATCGAGTTAAGTTTTGTGTAGCAATGTGACATATCAAGAAATGGTGTTCCCATAAGGTAGTACAACCATCCCGCATAATGGAGCGATTCACTTTGAAAGATCTTCCAACATTGACCCTGTCCTAAAGGATATGGCAAACCGTAAAGCCCGTTTTACCGAACATCAGATCATCGCCGTTCTGAAGGCCGTAGAGGCTGAGCTCAACTATATCGAGTGTACTTACATAAAGGTAACCCTTTCTGGATCTAAGCATTAGACGTAGCATTATGTTGGTCATGGGTATGAAGGATGAAAATCAGACATTCGTTGTTAGCATGCAATACATGGTACTTCCAGCAATTGATTATTCAGTTACTTATTTGGCTCTGAATGCGTAATGTGTACCTTTGCCCCATAAACTGCAGTTAGGTAGTGCCGTGATGGGAAATTCCCTTTCTGTTTTTTTGTAAGTTAGTGTTTGATTAACGAGTTGGAGGAGTGGCTTGTTGAATTTCTCGAAGATAAATGCCTTTGAGCATGGACAAAGAGAGTCCTTTGAAGAACTTGTTTGCCTGTTGGCTAAGCGGCAACGCCCTGAGGAAGCCGTGGATTTCCAGAGGATTGAAGGGAGCGGTGGCGACGGCGGAGTAGAGGCTCTTTGGATACTGAACGATGGAACGAAGTTAGGTTATCAAGCCAAGTATTTTTTGCAACTCGGTTCTGGCCAATGGTCCCAGATTGACGAGTCCGTGAAACGCGCGCTGGAGGTGCATCCTGAACTCACAAACTACGTGGTGGCTTTACCAATCAATCTTACTCATAAGAGAACATATTTGGGACTTGCCCGTTCTGCTTGGGATAAGTGGGAGGCTAGAGTAACAAAGTGGAAAGGTTGGGCCCAAAAAAAGGGGCTGAGTGTTAAGTTTGAGCCTTGGACCGCAACGGACATCAACGACATGCTTTTTCGAGAAGAGAACATCGGTCTCGTACGGCATTGGTTCGGGGAGCAAGTCCTTGGTATGACTTGGTTCAGGAAGCACTTTCTCATAGCGAAAGGCTTGTTGGATGACAGATACAGTCCTTCTGAACACGTACATACATCATTAGAGGCTATGTTTGATGCAATGGTTCGTGGGCCAACCACAATGTCACAAGTCAGGGAGTGCTACGCAAAGTTAAGGAAACAGCGCTTTTCATTAAGCGATTTTACTAAACTATCTCTGCAGCCCAGCCAGTCGGACATTGATAGTGTAGAACAGGCTTTGATTAGTCTACTTAATACAGAAGAAGTCTTTTCCCCCAATTTTAGAGATGAGTGGCGCACTACGACGGTTCTAGACGCGTTGGTGGGATACAGTGAAACTCTTTGACCGTTGGAAGCTGTGCTCAACGCTGTCAGGCAGAATTCCAAAGCAGATTCAGAGGTGCTTTCTCTTAATGGTATTGAAGTAAGGATGTCGGATGCTCGTAGCGCGATTTACAAACTAAAGTCGTTTACGGATAGTAAGAACTTGCGTGCCGAACGCGCACGATATGCGATTGTTACCGGTCCTGTGGGGGCGGGTAAATCGCACTTGCTGGCGCATGTAGCAGATCACCGGCTGTCAACGAAGGAACCAACAGTTCTTCTAATCGGGCAGAGTTTTTCGGATACGGATATCTGGGGACAGGTCGGTGCGCTACTTGATATTCCTGAGAGGACCTCTGATGAGATATTGAGCCTTCTAAGTACAGCTGCGGAGCGCCAGGGTAAACGCGCGCTAGTATTGGTTGATGCGATCAACGAGGGGGTAGGAGCCGACTTCTGGCGCGCTCGAATTGCTGGTTTGTTGACACAAGCGAAGGCTTATCCAGAATTGGCATTTGTCTTTTCGTGCCGTGAAGAGTATTTGTCTTTTGCCTTTCCAAAATCAGTTATCGAAGAGGCCAGCGTATTTCGGATAGAGGGTTTTCAAACTATTCAAGAAATGGAAGCGGCCGCAGAAAAGTATCTGGACCTGAAAGGCATTGCTAGGCCGAACACTCCATGGTTATCTCCTGAGTTCCGAAATCCACTTTTTTTTAAGAGCACCAGTGAAGCTCTGCAGGCAAAAGGTGAGGTGGAGTTTCCAAAGGGACTGCACGGGATTTCTCAACTGATGTCGTTTTATTTAGACTCTCTGTCAATGCGCACCGGGTTGGCCAGCGTCGATTACGATCTCCTCGCTACCGCTATCAAAAGAACTGTCCAATCTATTGCAGGCAAAATGGTCAAAACCGGTGAAGACTTCGTGGAGCTTACTGTTGTCGACAAAATCGTAAACGATGAGTTTGCACAGCTTTCCAAACCAACAAATACGACTTGGTTGAATGTTTTGACCCGTTCCAGCGTGCTAAGGCGTGACCCTCCCCCTTCCAGCATAGATATCTACACATCTTCGAACTGGCCCAATGCCCTTGCCGCTAAATGGGTCAGTTCTTCCGGGGTATACTCCGATAGCAACATCAACGTGTTCAGGAGGACAGATAATCCCGCAAGGAGAGCTGGGGCACTCTCTAATCTTCCCCGTTTTTGTTGCCTTCCTGATAGCCTGCAAACCCATTGCCGGGCTCGGGCATTTTCCTCACCCTCGGACCGCTGTAATCGCCAAACCAGCACGCAGGCCATACTGGCTATCAGTAATCTGCGCAACACCGCCTCCGCACTACGTTGAAGCCATGATTCAATATCCTGTCCCGCTCCCTTTATCAGCTTAAAAAATGACTCTATATTCCAGCGCCAGTAATACCAGTGAGCGACTTCATCACCACGAATGTCATGCCCTACGTTCGTCAGCAACGTCCAGCCAGGTCATTTCCGGCATCATCACTGAGCCTGACCACCACTAATCTGACATCCAGCGGTTTTCCGGGGTCGGCTTTCACTCTTTTCCCCGTGTGTGTATCAATCCGTTTTGGTTTGGCAGCCCGCGTGATTATCACTTCCGTTTCGCTGACCGCAAGATGGGCTTTCTTCCCTTTATAGTCAACCTGTCCACGGATGCGGAAAGTCAGTCCGTCTGCCACCTCGCCCAGCTTTTTCGTGCTTCCCTGATACTGAACCCGATGCCCCTCTTTCCCCCGGATAAGCCAGTAAAAACCGTGTTCACTCAATGTTCTCATATGCCCGATGGGATCCCCTTCCCGCTCGATGATGTGAACCAACGTCTTTTCAAGACCCAGAGCTTCTAACCGGGTAATGTCGGCGGTCAGGGCATCCAAATGGGTGAGCGGTTCAGGTAACGTTTCCGTGAGGGTCGAGTGACAATTCAGGTTATCCGTCAGTGTTTGTCCCAACGGGGCGACCGGCAGGCCTGAGGATGCATCAATCAGTAAGCTGCTTTGTAATTCATAGCCGACATCCGTTTTATGTGTCATCTGTCGTCGCTCTGTTTTGTGACGATGGGAATAAAAATTTAAACGCGACCAGTCGTGTGCGACAAGGGCGTATTAATGGGGGGTACGGGCCATTTCTTTGCGAGCCAATGCCATGATCGGTTCGTTAAGCTGGCTGAAAGCAATACGGTCATTATTGAGAAAACGCCAGACAGCCTGGGTCGTCGCGAACGTGGTTTTCTGGGTGCAGGCGACATCTTTAATGGCGCAGGCGAGTGGGTCTGAAGGTGTCATATGTTGTCTAACCAGCATCGGGTATCGGCGGTTAAGCCGGGCATCAAGCCCGGCGATAGAGAAATTGAATGCATGCTGAAAAGTAATAACATTAATTTCAATAAATGTGTAGATACCTATGTCCTTCCAGCAAGGAGAGCGACCCACTGAATCCTTTGCAGGATCGTATTCGGTTCGCATTTCAGCGTTTTCAAGACCACCTGATGGCGCAAGCAATCGTTGATCAGTTCAATGCAAGCCAATTGCCTGCTGCATTCGAAACAGGTGGAGAATTGTCATTCTTGTTCTTTGATGACGATATGAGCATAGGTTTCTCATATAAGTATGCTGGGCTTTTAGGGGCACTTTCTACGCTCTATCCAGAGCGATTCGCCGTCGAATTTGCGGATACACTACCTGAAGGTGTGGATCTTTGGGCAGACAATCACATCCTGCAAGAAGCCTACGAAACAAGCTGCAAGTGGCGTCGCTTGGACGCATTCACAGATCGAAGCCTTGAACTGTTCAACAAACTTGATGAGCGGTGGAGCGATAAATTAGCACTTCTAGTCGAAGTTTCTATGACTATTAATCATCCCTGGAACGCTACATTCCTGCATAATTGGTTGTTTGGGCAAACGATGCCAGAACGAGACAGCTGTTGGACGAATTGGGTTAACAGGGCTAGTTATGAAGAAGGAAACCAAGTTGCGCGTCTCATCTCTTGGGCAAATGGGACGGCGAATGCCGACATCAGGCATCTTGAACTTGCAGGATTAGTAATCGCTTGGTTGCTAACTTCCTCCCGCAGGACGACCCGAGATCAAGCTTCAAAGGCTTTAGCATCGATTTTCTTGCGTCAATCAACAGTCTTCCAATTTGTTCTAGAGAAGCTGGCAGGGTGCAATGATCCATACCTCCTTGAGAGATTGTATTCTGCTGCATTTGGAGCCTGCTGTATCGATCGATCAATGGAGCGATTAAGTTCCTACTCAAGCACTGTATGGGAGACTATTTTCGCGCATAGCAAGCCACCAGTTGCTCTGTTAACGAGAGACTATGCGCTAGGTATCATCGAGCTTGCAGAAGCCAAGAACAGTTTGAGTACGAACGTTGTTTTGAAGCAGTGTTTACCGCCTTACAACTCTGCACCTCCTGATTTCGATCTAACTTCTGAAAGAGTCGAAGAGCTTGCGGAGGAAAGAGGCTCAAAGACGATCTTTAGGTCAGCGGCAAGTGAGTGGGGGGATTTTGGTAAATATATTATTCCTGGTCGCGTTAGAAGCTTTCTCACTACACCACTGAGAGAGCCGGCACCAATTTCCGCCGATGAAGTTAAAGCGAAGTTCGTCGAGGAAGTCATCTCGATTCGTGCAGAAAGAGTAGAAGCGTTTGAGGCATTCAAGGAGGTTCATGCTAAACCTCATTTCTGGTTATTAAGGTACATAACCGATCAAGACGTATCGGATGATGAAGCAGAGAAATTAGAAAGTGAGGCGGCATCAGAGCTATTTGCTTCACGTGCAAAAGTTGAAGAACTCTTGTCTGAAGCCGAGAAATTGCGATTTGTGAAAGATTATCTTAATGAGGGAGGTAATCATTCACAGTATGAGCACGTCGATGTTCAGCAGTGTAGGCTCTAGGTCACCAAGCGGGCTTATGAACTTGGTTGGTCCAAGGAGCTCTTCCCGCGAGACGGTCACGGTACTTATGGCTCCAGGTATGAAAATGACTTTGAAAGGATCGGCAAAAAGTATCAGTGGATAGCGCTGGACGAAATTACAGCGCGGTTATCGGACAACTTCTGGTGCTTGAACGAATGGCCCGAGGTCCCGCTAGTGTACAAGCATTCTTACCAAGACTTTCACAGGGATATTGAGCCAACGATACTGCCCACTCTTTCTCGTTTTACAGCAAACTCGGAAGCCAATGAAGAATGGATGATTGAGCCTATGATTCGGTTGCCTGAGGTCTTAGAAGAGGAGCTCAAGGCGTGGCCTTTCAAAGAAGATCCAACCAAAGATCTGCAGGAAAAGTTGCAGCGTATCGACGAAAATGGAAAGAGGTGGCGCGTTCTCTATGAATTTAATTGTGAAAGACAAAATTACCCCGAGCCTCACCGAGGTTTGCATAACGCTCGATATGAAGAATTTCGCTTCATCTATTGTGCGTTTGTAAAATCAAATGATGTAGAGGGATTTATTGCAGGCCTGAAAGAGCAGCAGTCATTGGATGTCACAGATTTACAACCCCGCGATTACACTGATGGACCTTTCTTTTTGGAAGCCTATTGGAGAGATACCTGGAAGTCGGAAAAATTCTCTGATGACCTTCGAAGGTTATCAGGAGAAAAATTCTCGAACCCTGTAGCAAGGTACAACTGGGAGGGACATCTCGATAAAACAATGGAAGAAGGTTTTGGAGTATACATGCCTCAGAGATGGGTGGCTGAAGACTTAGGTATCCAGCTTGCAGAAAATAGTACGAGGTCTTGGATCGATTCTGATGGCAACGAACTGATTAAGGTTTTAGCTCCCATTAAAGATAAGTCTGCAGTCCTGATATGTGAAGAAACACTAAGAAAGTACTGTGCGAAAGAAGCTGTGACTCCAATTTGGTTATTGATTGGAGAGCGCAACATGTGGCTTGGTGGGGACAACGACCAAAGTTGTTGGCGTCGGTCGGAAGGGGCTTGGTGGCAGTCGAACGGAGAATGGAAGCAAGTTGCATGGAACCATGATACTAAGCGATGAGAATGCCCCTAATGTCACGCAGAAAAGGTGGGAGAATGCCGGAGTTCAACAGACTGTCTTTGAAATAACACTGTGACATTGTCCTCAGAATAATTTAGGCTACGGACTGAATATGTAAGTTCGTGGAGTGAACACTGGATGTCGCTCTGTACATTGTTGGCTTATCGCGCTTTTGTTCTAGGTGACAATCTCCTGTGATGCAGGAGATTGTTTATGGTTGTTTCACATGAGTGAGTAGTGAGCGTAAAAACTCCAAAAATTAGCGTTGCTCTATTTTTTTAGTACCCTGAGCTCGATGATGTCTTCTGGCTTCACTGGTATTAACTGATACCCATCCTGATCAATTCGAAATACATCAGGATTGATCAATGCATGAAAGGAAGAAACCAATATTTTTCCCCAAGGATTTTCAATAAACGTTTTTACTTGGTTAGGATCAAGTGAGCATCGTACAACTATTGGTTGACCAATTGTTCCTAACTTGAGTCCAAGTGGCTCATCAAGTTCAAAGCACATGCTTACTTGTTCTCCCCCATATAATCCCAGTAAATATTTAGTGCCGCTACACCCTAATTCAATTTCTGTAAAGTTGAAGAAAATACGACCATTTCTTACAGAACTCTGCCTATTGTCAAAGTAATGGTACCATCTATCTTTAATAATTAGAATTTCGTCTTGAGAAAATAGATGTCCATGTTCACTTAAGAATAAATCTCTTATTTCGTTTCCGTTTCGTATTAATAAGCCTTGTGAAAGGATGCTTTCAGGTATAGCTCTTGTATAATGAATGCCTATAATTTTATTTTTTAAACAATACTGATTAATGTCTCTAACCAGAGTAGCAAGGTCACTATGCTCAACTAATGATTCAGAGAATTTTTGAGAAATACATAATTTCTCAATTTTCTTCAGTCGAGTGACAAATTCATCGGGAAGGTCAAGTGGCTTACAAAGATCAATATTCATATCTGAACCTGTCAATGAAGGAAGTCAGCTATGTGCATATCACTGACAGTAAATTTTTTATATGACCTTTTAATATACAGGTCAAGTGGATTTACATCTCATTAACAATGTCAGAAGCGTAGTGCATCACTTTAGACGACAACGTGAAAAGATCTTTTGCTGAAATTTGGTGCTTTTCGGAAATATCAAAGATGTTTTCAGCATCGCCTTCTCTTCCTGAGCCAGGATCAGGATATCTTCCGGCCCAGTACACAAAATGTGTTAGTCCTTCTAAAATCACTAGCTCTTTTTCGCTTAAATTTGGGATGAACTGAGCCAGTTTATGTAGTCTATGATGCCTATGTCGTTTCTCTACTGCCTTATAGCCCTCAACTCCTTCTTTTATGATAATGATTGATTTAAGACAGATTTCTAGGCTGTAGCCTACAAGCATTAGACCAACCGCACAGTATTGACTATCACAAACACCACGCACAGTAGAGGGCATAATTTCAAATGCTTGGTCTTTTTCTAAAACAGCTGTTGCGGCTTGAGATAAAGCATGGGCTTGTGTTAACCATATAACAGGATTTTTTAATTCACTATCTGTAGCTGGTTTTGTGATATCAATAGGGTATCCAGCTAAAGTACTGGCTAAGCCGAACTTATGACGTGCTAAGGCACTGTATCCGAAGGGATCTTGTCCAAATTTATCCCTGTTAGGGTGTAGAATGTTTTTAATTTTATGCATTAAGATACCTGTTTTATGTGCGGTCTGTTGATAGTGTATAATAAAATTATCCTATTATTTAAAACACGGTAGTTTTCGTAATATCAACTTTCGGCATAAATCAGTCTATCAGATTAGATAATGCCCAAAGCCACAAAAGTGTTAGCCCAATATGAACTAAAACATATTATTCTTTCCAAGGGATGCGCCATATGCTGCCATCGTCTCCTTTCCAGACTTTGCCATCACGTTCATCCGTGCGCAGACATTTTTCTTTTTTTTCCCCACATGTGGACCAGTGGAATGTTCCGACCTCCAGTTGCCTTTCAAGATTGGCTAAGTCTGCCCGGCGTTGTTGAATCTCATCCATTGATGGCACCAGTACCTTCATAAGCACCGACATGAGCAGTACGAACGCCAGTTGAGCACCCGCGAAATAGAGCCAAGATCGAGAATTAAGTTTTTTCTCGGCGTCCAGATATAGCTTTGCCGCTTTTTCTGCCGCCTTGTCTGCTTCCCGAAACTTTACACTTAACAGTTCCGCTGCCCGGTTCGCGGTGATTTCCGTCGACTCACTTATGCTGCGAGTAACATCATTTTCCAGCTTCCGCAGGCGAGTATCAATTTTGTTGGTAAAAGAAGCCAAAATCGCCGTTGCTTCCCGAGACTTTTCTCCATCGCTTTTCGCCGCCTTCAATAACGTGTTAGCCGTTTCAAAAAACAACTGGACATCATGGTCTGTCAGATGTTTTTCCCTGTTATCGCTCATAGCTCCATCTCCCATACTTTCTTCAAAGTTTTCTCTTCAATCGCCATCTCCAGTGCCTTTTCTCGCTTTATCTCCATATCATGCTGATACGCCATCCATTGCCCATAAGACATATTCAACTCCATCAAATCCTCTAGGGCAACGAACTCCATGCTGCCACCAGAACCAACAATAACGATCAGAACTCCGGCCCCCGTTTCCTCCACGCCCTGACACCAGCGCACCAGCTTTAGATAATCCTTTTCAACCTGTGGCCGCGCATGTTCCTGCTGTGAAATGGCATCGTCCGCCACGGCGTTGATGAATTTTTCTAGTGCGAAAGGCTGCCTCTTATGGATTTTCGTGTCAAAGGCGTCAAGATAAGGAGAAAAGAAGGTTTCAACGCCACTTAATCGTGATGGAGCGGTTTCCACATACCAATGCACCCGACGGGAGACTATTTCCATCTCCGGCTTTGATTGCAGGATAACCGATAATTTCTGATATCGATCAGTCTCTTTAGTAGAGTAATTTCCTTTCGCTTTAAACTCGATAAGACGTAGTGTGCCGGGAAAGGCAATCAAAACATCACCCAGCGCTGTATCTTCGGGAGTCTGCTGTAGCAGGCCCACAGCGCCGGGAATATAGCCGGATTTCAGACGCCCGCCGATGGATACGCCCAGACCATAAAGAAAATTTCCAATCACCACATTTTCATACAGTTTCACGGTCATCTTTCCTTCCACTAGGCCTAGGCATTATAACCACATACATAGAGAGACAATCCGGTACAAATATTTTGCAGAGTCGATGCCCTCCCAAGGGCTACTTAATAAGGTCTTTGTACCCCACATTCGCGTTGCTCCTGTGGGTATCCATTGAGTTTGATTGACCAATGAAATGCTAAAATTACTGATTTATCAAGAGAAAAATTAAGTTGGGTCGTAATGGCTGGCGTGAGTTTCGACGAAGAGAATCAGACAATTACACAAAGCTTGGGCAGCTGACATTCTGTATGTAAGCTACTCTCTATAGGCCATGATAACTGTTGTTCCTGCACTGGCGTCCAATAAAAGAGATGAATACCTAGGTTACCGACACTGGCTTGATGGCTACATACGAAGAACTGTTTATATTTACCCTTAAGACTTGCTATCACTCTTCCTGCCATTTATTGGGTATTTGGCTATCCAATGGCATTTGGTTAAGATAACACCTATGCTATAAAAATCTAAGTTTCCCCGGAGAGTATGCTGATGGATATATATCATTTTCTGAACAAAACTTTTTTTGATTCATGCTCAAAAATTGATAATTCCTGGCGAAAAAGAAAAAGATCAATAGATACAAAACTGATTGTGTTATTTCTCATGAAAATCATATCAGGCAAAGATAATCACGGATACGCTTATATTATTAATGAAATATGGGCTGAGTGCCTTCGTGAAAAAATACCGTTACCTCAGCACAGGCCCGTATTCTGAGCATAAATCATCACTTCATTAATGCGCTGACACAAGCGACGGACGGTTTCCAAAGCACCTCTAGCCTGAACTGGGCGAACTGCCTGAACTAGCGTATGAGCTTTAATATCGGTTACGCTGATATCACCAATTGCCGGGAATACATCCCTTTCAAGCGAACGCCAGATATCATCCGCATAGTCCTCTGTTCCGCTGGTTTTCTTCACATTCCACCATCGTTCGGCAACCAATATGAAAGTGTTGGTCTTAGCCTCCTGAGAGTTTCTAGCCTTTTCTTCCTGATATTCCTGAGGATCAATCTGTTTGGCTAATTAATGCTCGTGATTCGGCTTTTAGTCTACGTGCCTCTGAAAGCGTGACAGATGGATAGGCACCAAAACTTTGCTTAGTACGTTGTTTGGTAAAAGGGCGGTAGTAGCGAAACTGCCAGAGTTTGCTGCCGCTGTGCTTAACAAGCAGAGTAAGGCCATCTCCATCATAAAGGAGGTAGTCAGCGTCTTTAGGTTTGGCGGCTTTGATTTCCGTATCGGTTAACGGCTTGGTTTGTCTTGCCATGGGGGTCTCCATGCATTTAGGCCCAACGAAGACATTAGAGCTTTTTGTTGGGCCTATCAATGGGCCTAAAAGGTTCGGATTTAATTAGTTGGCTTCAGACTTCGCGGGACAAATTGAAGGCACAAAAAAGCCCGCAGGGCTTGCGCCGTGCGGGCTCTTAGGACTTCATCGGATGACCCTGGTAATCACCGATGGAGAATTTTGGTGGAGCTGGCGGGAGTTGAACCCGCGTTAATTTTTTTCATCTTATTGTTATAAATGACATTTTTATGAAATATCTTCGCTGCGTATCCTTTGCAGCTCCTTTCATGTCCCACCACTGACCTGTTTGGGTTTGTATGTGCTGCCGTCATAGTCTTTCAGATATGATCCATAATGTCTGAAAAGCATCTCTGGGCCTTTATGCCCCATTTGAGCGGCAAGCCAGAAAAGATTAACTCCCTGGCTGATGTGTTTTGTTGCAAATGTGTGCCTTGTCTGATATGGGTTGCGATATCGGATTCCGGCCTTTCTCAGTGTGGGCACCCAGGCTTTTTTACGAATTGCATCTGCGCCTGCCCAAGTCTCACCTTTTTTAGGGTCCTCAAAGACCACTTCGCCTTTCATAAAAGTGAATGCCTTCTGATTTAATAGGGCTGACATAGCGTTAGTGTCCAGTTCAACTTTTCTTGTACCGGCTTTTGTCTTTGTTCCCTTTATTGTTCCCACAACTTTTGCTGACTGGACATGTGCGGTTTTGCCAATGAAATCGATATCCTGCCATCGAAGTGCGCATAACTCGGAGCTTCTAAGTCCTGTATGTATCGCAAAAAGGAATAAATTTTCCCATTGTTTTTGTTTATTGCCTGCTGCTGAAAGTAATGCAGTGACCTCGCTAGGAGATAGGGGGTCAACGATATATTCGTTATCGTTTTCTATTCGCTCAGTTTGATACCGTGATGCTGTTACTAAATTCACAGGATTCATACTAATCAGGCAATCAGTAACTGCTTCATCTATGGCGCTTCGTAAAAATGACAGATTGTTCCTGATTGTTTTCAGAGTAGTTGATCGTTTTTGAATCCAACTTTTTAATATTGCTGGTGTTAACTCTACAACGGGAATTTTATGTAATTCAGATAGAGCAGTTTTACATTTTTTATATCCATTAATTGTGGGTGGCGATAAATTGCGCGTTTCACAAATTTTTAAATACTCATCTAAATAATCTTTTATTGTTTTTCCTTTATTGACATTTCCGAATATTTTTAGACGTGATGAATTAGGGAAATATTCAGCATAAATAAAAATATCCCGTTCAATTTTATTGTATATTTCGCCGAGTTTACGCTCGGCATATTTAATATTTTTTGGCGTTACTTCCAGATTTGAGAGGAGTTCTCGGCATTTAACCCCCTTATATGTAAAAGAGATATTTATAGTTTCACCAGAACGATGGTTCCTTACTGTAATTCCTCTGGGCAATTTACTATACTGTTTTTCCTGGCCCACTTAGCTACCTCATTTAAATCAATCCAGCGTTCCTTAACACCTTCAACTTTCAGTATATGTACGCCATCAAGCCAAACACCGCGCTGAATGCGTTTATTAATTGCATCAACCGTTTCCCCTGTTGCATAGCAATAAGCGGATATGGGAACACATTCAATATTCACCATTTATTTACCTCACATGGTTTTGCCTCATCATTGATATAATGATCAGATCAACGGCAGCACAAACACGGGTAATATCCCCCTGATTGCAAGATGTATTTTTGACACTGGCTGCTAATCTTCCCAATTTGATATCGAAGTTGGTTAATAACTGTTGTCCTGGTTGCCAGGGTTGCATGATGGTTCTCCGGTCAGTTGATTTACCATCATGCTATTCATTGTGTTACCTGATTTCTGATTAAGCTTAATCAGTTTTGAGTGTGAATTATAACTTCAATGGGTAAACACTTAAAAATTCCAGGACTTTGTATCTCCATCTCTGCTATGCAGTTTTTTTCATCCGGGTAAGTATGGCCGTAAGAAATGTACTGGCAGTTTATCGAAGAACATACAAGTAGAAACAGGCCGTATATCATTTTCGATCTCTTATTTTCTCGGTAGCCTGAGAATTGGATACTGGAACTATTTTAAATAACGTTTCATAATTCTGCTACACATGGCCTTCTTCAACCCATTGTTATACATAGAATTATGAGTGGTATGAGATGTAGCACCATTTTGGAATCTTATTTAACGTCAAACGGAAAATCATAGAGTGCATTACAACTCCTATCGATAATGATGATCCCATTGCGCCCATCAGGTAGCGTTAATTTAACAATTTCATTTTTGCTGTGTGAATGTCTTAACATTGGTTTGTCTCTTTTAATTTACCTTCAATCTTGTATTCTGCTGAATGTTTTTCATCTAATAGATACATGTCGTGAAATACAAACGTAAATTCCACATGATTATGGAATTTATTTTCTGACATTCATTTCCTGTGTTAATTTAAGGTAATGTTAAATATCTAATGGAGGTAATATTGGTTACTCACAGTTAATTTATTTTCCATTGAGGCCAGTAATTTATTTTTTTTAACTGGGCAATGATTTTCTTTTCTTCATTTGTAATATCTTGACTTTCTCCTGTTATCCATTCTACTTGGTATTTATTTAGACTTTCATCAAATGAGATAATGATTTCTAATCGTGCAGCCATAAATCACTCCATATTATTTATTGCCCCAATATTTGTGGGACGTAATGAATATTAACGTACTTGCAGGCTTCTCTGGCCGACTTCAATATGAGCTCCCGGTACATTGATACCGTTTTCAATAGCTTCTTTGATGGCTTTTTTGTCCGGAGCAGTAATTGTCTGCACATCAACTAACTCATCAGGTAATTTTGACTCATCATCAATGATGACATTTATAATACCTTTTCTGGCTGTGAACGTGTTTTTGGTAGTTCGTAGTGAATCCATGCCCGCTTTCAGTAAACAGTCCAGTGCATACTTTTTTAGGTTTTTTACTTGCCTTTCGAATAATTTTTTACGGTCAGTGAGTCGCTTAGACTCATCTGCAAGAATCTTGGCTTGGCCTTCTATATTGCGAACATGGATCATGATAGCGTCAAGTTTATCACTGATAGCACATTCGATACTTTCAAGTGTATAGGCGATATCTTCTGGCGAGAACTCGCCGGTTTCTACCAACTGTTGTAATTTTTCATAATCTGCTGCTAATGCAATTGCGGTTGTGGTCATTGGTTTGCCTCTTTTAATTGGGTTAAACATTCTTTCTCTATTTCATTCAAGCGACGTAGACGACCGGATAAGTACTTTTCATAATCCTTGTCTCCTTTGGCCTTGGCGTTGCCTAAATGAATGCTTAATTCACGGATAAGGGTAGATGCTATGCCGCGAATTTCATTTTTGCTGACAGCGGTGCGCATAGTTTCTGTATTACGGGTGAACTTATCGTCTAGTTCCTTGCGTAATCTGACTAGATCCTCGGCCTTATCACTGGCGGCCTTGATTTCAAATTCAATATTGTTGTCAGCCAGATATTCTAGGGTGAGATCGCGAACGTTATTTAATCAAAATCGTTCAGTTTGACCCACGGAGCTACTTATGATCTCATACTCCTTTTTTCAGGAGTGCCCCCATGAATATCGACGCTTTTTCTCAGTATTTCGG
>NZ_PUJU01000056.1 GCF_011189505.1 Photorhabdus tasmaniensis | reverse complement strand
CGCCGGGCCGGAAGAAGCGGTCGAACTCACTGAGCGGCACATCCTGGGTGGCTTCGGGGTTGAACGGATAGCGGCCAGCCAGGTAGGTCTGGTACTGTCTGACGACGTTTTCACTCCATTCGACTTCCAGCGAACTGACCGCAGCCCGCATGACCACCTGCCACGCCTGTTCAGCCAGTTCACCGACCCAGCGGTTTAACGGCTCCGGCAGGTTTTTCGCCAGCTGTTGCACTTCGAAGATGGGGTCGCTGTTGTTTTGTTCAAGTCGCAGCTGGACCGCTTTCAGGGCCGCTTTACCCGGGACCGGGGCGTTTTGAATGGCCAGCAGGTAGCGGTGCAGTGCAATCAGTTTCTGATAAACCTCCTGCAACGTGCTGTTTTTATCCCCGTATTCCACCAGCACGGCGGTTTCCGGGGCGAACTCCCGGTTGATGCGCACCAACAGGCGATAATCCGGGGTGTCGCGTAACGGCTGTTGTTCTTTGCCCGCCAGGGGCGTATTCATCACCGGCAGGCGGGTGTTGTCGCTGAGGATTTGTAATGCGCGGCTGAAGGGCTGTTCCCCACTGATGACCTGCTCAATGGCCCCGATGGCCTGCGGGATATCGGTAAAATGACGGATATCCAGGTTGTTCATGGCCCCGCGCCAGGTGGCGGTGTAGTCACCCAGATACTGTTCGGTGATTTGGCGCTGAATTTCTTTACGGTCGGTCTCGCTGTATTGCACGTTGTGCGACAGATTCAGCACCCAGCTGTCCATCACGGTCAGGTCAATCAGCTGGTCGTCCTGTTTGACGAAGTAGTTGTTCAGGCCGTTCATCGTCAGGAACTGCGGGATAATCAGCTGCCTGTCATTATTGGCGATAAAGATGCTGTCAAAGCTGGGGCCAATCTGGTCGCGCAGATTGAGCGGCGGCGGCAGCGAGTCCTGGGCTTTGAGGCGCAGGTTCTGATAGACCCGCTGGTAAATGGAGAGCTGACTCAGCTCTTGCTGGGCATTTATCATCGGGCGCTGGTAAGGCGCAAAACGGCTGATGGCGGTCGGGTTATCCGCTTCCCGGGCCGCCTGCCAGTCAGTGTGGTCCAGGGCATAGTCGAGGTGAGTCAGCAACTGTTCCTGTGTTTGACGCTGGCCGTTAAAGACCCGGCTCCAGCGTTCACGCATATACTGTTCAACCAGTGACTTATTGCGGCCACTGCGGTCTTCCAGCATCCGCATGATGCGCAGGACTTCGAGTTTCTCCTCACTGCCTTTGGCCGCCTGATTCAGGTCATCCAGCAGGCCATTCATCAGGGCGGGCAGGAAGCGCTGGGACAGCAGTTGCAGGTAGGTGTTTTCGACATACGGACCGACATCAGCGCCCTGGTACAGTCCCATATCTGCCAGCAGCCCTTTCTGATGGTAATCCCCGTAGGCCAGGGTGGCTTCCCGGATAGGGTTTAGCAGCGGTAACTGTAAGTTTCCGTTGCGGTCTTCCCCTTTGGGTGGGGGAATGGACAGGAAGGTTTTAGCCTGTGCCAGGACTTCTTCACCGGCCCGATAGTTCTTCTGATAGTTGTAGTGCCAGCCGGCCCACAGGGCCAGACCAGCGGCGGCACCGACGGTGGAGAAGGTCAGGAGTTTGCGCCGGTTACGGCTTAACCACAGGCGGTTTTCCGCCGCCAGATTGGGTTCGGCCAGCAACACGTCTTCAAACAGCGAACGGGTGAAGTAGGGCGCGGTGTCCGCCACCGGCCAGGTTGGAAAGGCCTGTGGCCCCAGGTGATACTGTACGGCGGCAGACTGGGTAAAGAGGTCATCCATCTGGCCGATTTGTCGGGAGGAGGTGAGATAAACGCCGCGCAGCCCGGGCTGCGCCGGACCGCCATTATAGAGAATGCCCTCCAGCAATTGCACCAGGTAGCTGTGCAGCCCCTGTATCTGACGGGTGAAGCTGAACAGCGGGCTGCGCTGGTTGATATCCACTTTGTTGAGCATCATGTCCGGCATCGCGGCATTGAGTTGTTGCATCCATTGCTGCCAGAACTGCGCCAGTTCAGTCCGCCAGCGGTGCTCATCATCGGCATTCAGGCTGAAAGTGACGCCCAGTATCTGGGTGCGTTGCGGTTTGTCCAGTGACTGAAACGCCGCACTAAAGCCGTGCAGCAGATCGAGTTTGGTCAGCACCAGATAGAAGGGGAGGTGGTTGTGCAGGGTTAACCGCAGATCTTGCAGGCGCAGATGGAGCGCGGCGATATACCGCTCGCGTTGTTCTTTGTTGTCAGTCAGTAAACGGTGGGTGTCCACCGTCAGAATAATCCCGTTGAGGGGCTGACGCTGACGGTTTTCAGTCAGCCAGGTGAGCAGGGCTTGCCACAGGCGGGCGGGCAACTGAGGCTTACTGGCATCTGCCGGCGATATCTGATCGATAAGCAAGCCGTCCGGGTCAATGATGACCGCTTTCTCCCCCAGCCAGCAGCGCAGGTGCAGGGGCAGAGCCTCTTCCCCCTGATGGCGGTCCGGCAGGGCAATGTCAGTCAGTTTGTAGCCTTCCTGGATCAGTGTGGTTTTGCCGCTGGCGGTGTTGCCCAGCATCAGGTACCAGGGGCGCTGGTAGAGGTAATTCCAGGTACCGAGATGGCGCTGTAACTGGTCTTTCCAGTGATTCAGGTAGCTGTCCTGATGCGTCATATCGGCCAGGACCGGATCGATCTCCCTCAGCTCCACATCCAGTTTGAGTTTTTCGAGCTGACGCAGACGACGCCAGACTTTCGTACCGATAAAGCCCAGGGCCAGCAGAATAATAAGGACGGTCGCCAGCCAGCGGGCGGAGAGATTTTCCAGCGGGTGGGTTTGTCTGAACTGCCAGCCGGGTCCCCACCACCATATCCAGAGGAGGGCAATACAGGGCAGGAGAGCCAGTATCAGCGAGGCGGCGGCTTTGAGCGGCGGCAGGCGCGGCATCGCCGGTTTTTTGATATTTTTCAGAAGAAGAGAAAGCCAGTTCATGGGTTAACGCTCCGGTTTGCAATCGTATCTGTTGAGGCGGCGGTCATGGCGGCTTTTTCTGCCAGTACTGCCAGCAGGCCGGGCTCCCAATGGGTGAGTAACAGGTGTTGTCCTGCCTGTAACAGATGCCGGTAATGTTGTTGTGCCAGGGCGGTCATGCCCGCCTGTTCAAGCAGCTGTGCCGTGAGCAGCTGACCGTAGAATTGATCGCGGGGTTCGGTCAGTGGTTGCTGGTGCTGTTCTGCCGCGTTGAGGGCGGCTTCCAGTCCGTGTTGCCGGAAACAGTGCCAGATAGCGTCGTGATCCGGAGTTGCGCCGCTGTGGACGGCAGCAGTTGCTGGCGGTTGCAGCCAGTTCAGGGTTGAGGGTGAGATAAACGGACTCCTGTCGGAAAAACAGAGGGTCTGTAACACTGGCAGGCGTTTAAGAAAGGCGGTCAGTTCATCACGGATGGCCTCAGCGACGGCGGTGTAGCCGAGTTTTTCGGCGGCCTGAGCCGCGATAGCGTGGCCGTCAAGCCAGTAAGGTGCGAGGGTCAGGCTTTGTTCTATCTGTCGCAGCAGGGATTTATCGGCTGTGGGCAGTTTTGCCAGATAATCCGCAGTACGGTCTGACGAAGTCGGTGCCAGTGGGGTTTTGCCTTCACTGCTGGCCATTGGCGCGGTGGTCAGTGCGTGCCAGATGGCATAACGGCGCAGACGGTAACCAGTGGCGGTGTCAGGCTGACGTTCGCACAGGAGATCAGCGACAGTGAGTAATGTTTGTTTCCAGGCTTTTTCACTAGAACTGTCTACCGCGACATCCGGTGCGGGTGTCAGCGCTGAGGTGCCTGCGGGTTGTGCAACAGTTTCTGCTGATTCAACCGGTGCGGCTACGGGTTTTGGCGTGGGTTTGCGGGCATAGCGGGAGCGTAGCTGGTCGATCTCTTTAGCCAGTGCGGGTTCATCGGTATGCCAGCATTGTGCTAGATGAGCCAGTGCGCCTTGTGCCTCTTCGCGCTGAGTCTCATCAGCCTGTTCGCAGAAGCCGGTCTGAGCAGAATCAAAACGTTTGATGACCTGTTGTGCCAGGCGACGTTTGAGCAGAGGTTTTTGTGGCCAGGCTGTTTGCCAGTAATGCTGGATGTAATCGGCCAGCAGCTCCATTGCCAGTATCAGTTCAGCGGGATTGCTGCTGTGTTGCAATGTGCGCAACAAGTGAACCATCAGCCTGAAATCTTTGCTTTTTTCGCTGAACAGTTGCAACGCCTGACGCTGGATCTCTTCAATGTCAAGGGTGGAATGGGCCAGTGATCCCAGCTTAACCATTTCCCCGTCAATATATTCCCAGGCAGGTTCGTTTTCATCCAGCTCTTTGCCAATTAGTTCATCCGATAGGGAGGTTAGCAGGAGTCCCTGCCAGTCAAATTGTTTCCTGATATCCATGGGATCACCAACGACAGGCGGTGCGTAAAGGTTTCACCGCCTGTTCCAGTTGAGAAATGTTGAATGTTATCTGACTGCCGTTGTCAGTTTTGATAGTCAAAGTGTGGCCTGTCATCAGTCGTTTAAGTTGTTCAATGCCGGGTAGCCCACGGCTGGATTCCAGCAGATAGCCATTTTCGCGTAAGAACCAGTCGGCGCTGAATTGGGTTATGTCAGTCGAAATCATCACCGTGCCACTGTCTTGGGGTTTAGCCAGCGCGACCTGTATCCGGGTGATGTTATCGATACAACTCAGCATCAGTACCGGCCGTGGTGGCAAAACACCGATCGCGGGCGTGGTGAGTATGACGCGGGTCGGTATTCCCGTGGATTGGGTCGTGATAAAACCGGTTGAATGGTCAGTGCGTTTCATTTCCTGTTCCATTGCCTGTCTCCAGGCCGGACCGGTTTTTTCTAACGGAATAACGGCAATCTTATCCACTTTATCCAATAGGCGATCATAGCAATCGAGTCTGATCAGCGGTGAAGGTTCTGAACGACATTGCAGTAAGGCCGATAGTGGCGGCTCTGTTGTAGCCTCCTGAGTAGGTGGAATATCAGGTGTGCCCGTCAGAGATGCGATTAATGAACTAACAAGTAGCAAGAAGCTCATAATTTACACCTGTATTTCGCCAGTTTGTAAGTCAGTGTACGGGGAGCAATTCCCAAGCTTTCCGCAATTTGTTTGGTGTTGTTGCCGTAGATATGCTGGCGTTGTATCAGTACCGCACATTCGAACTCTTCGATTGCCTCAGGCAGGTTGTCAATCTTGCTGTAATCGTGAGAGATGCTGGCTGATGTTTTGTTTTCTGTTGTGCTACTCAATGAAGCCAATAATTCATCAAGCTGTTTTTCTTTTTGGCGCTGAGTCTGAAAGACCTGGCGGATCTGGCGCAGTTGTTCACGCAGCTGTTCTAATTCCTGCAATCTTTTCAGCCGGTGCTGCATGACATAGCAGTAGATGTAAAACATGTTGTTATCGTCAGCAAAACGACCGACATCTTCGGCGAAAACAGCAATGACACCACACGCCTTTCCGTTACAGTTAAACAGCGGAATGGCATGTAGACCACAGCGGTGGGGAAGCTCTTCGACAAAGGTGCGAAAGTTTTGATTGTCTACCCGCACTCCTTGATTGAGTGATCCCCAGGTTGTGGGGGTGCCTTTGTACAGAATTTGTACCAATGGGTGGTTGATATCGCCAATATTGACATCCAGTTGCAGAGCGCTTATTTGGTTTGGCGCTGGCAGCCGATAGCATTCAAGGCGGTTTTCATTCACGTTAAGCAGAGAGACCAACAAGGCGTCAAAACGCTGGCGTTGGTGATTCACTTGAAGAAAGTGGTGAACCAGTTGCTCGATAGAGTCATTTTCCAATAACGCTAATGCGCTTTTCAGCCGTTGTTTCATTGTATCTCCTCAACCACCGCGTTGAATTCATGTGCATCAACGGTTAGCTGGATGGTACTGATCTGTTTTCCTGAGGCCATTTTTTGCAATAGCAGCAGGGATAGTGGCGGCAACAAAGCGCCATCAATGATCGATTCCAACATGCGTGCACCGTTTTCAGCGCGGGTTGCTCGTTGCAGTATCTCTTCAATAACGTCGTCACTGATGGTGACTTCGGCATTGAAACGTTGACCTAATAGGTTATCGAGGCGGACCAGTTTGCCCTGGATAATGGTTTTCAGGGTGTCATATCCTAACGGCAGATAAGGCACCACTTCCATTCGTGCCAGTAGTGCCGGTTTGAAGAAAGCCGCCAGTTCAGGGTAGAGCAGGTCGTTCATCTCTTCCGGTTTATCAGCGTTATCAACAATGGTTTGATAGCCCAGGTTGGAGGTGAGGAAGAAGACCACGTTTTTGCAATCAATCACGCGGCCTTCACCATCGGCCAGTTCGCCTTTGTCGAATGCCTGATAGAACAGGTTCAGTACGTCAGGATGAGCCTTTTCCACTTCATCAAGCAGGACGACAGAGTAAGGTTTTTGGCGAATAGCTTCGGTGAGTACGCCCCCTTCGCCATATCCCACATAGCCTGGAGGTGAGCCAATCAAGCGGGAAACAGTGTGTTTTTCCTGAAATTCGGACATATTGATGGTGGTCAGGTATTGACGGCCACCAAACATTAATTCTGCAATTTGCAAAACGGTTTCCGTTTTACCAACACCGCTTGGACCTACCAGCAGAAAAGCACCCAGTGGGCGACCGGGGCGACGTAGGTCGGCTCTGGCGGTCAGCAGATGTTGATGCAGGCATTTGATGGCGAGATCCTGCCCCTTGATGCTTTGTCCCAGATGGATTGGCAGTTCAGTGACAACAGAGAGTTCACTTTGTGAAAGACGATTAAGTGGTACGCCAGTCCATTCAGCGATAACCGCCGCAATCTGGTTTTTATTCACATGAGGAGAAACCAGTGTTTGTTGTTGCTGTAATAACTCCAGCTGTTGATTAAGTTCAGTCAGTTTAGTAATCAGCTCTTCTGTTTTATCGATTGTTTCTTCGATTGTTTCATCCGTTAACAGCTGACGACGCAGTTCAATAATTTGCTGAACTAGTTGCTGTTGTTGCTGCCAACTGGCTTCCAGCTCAGTCAGTTTTTCTGTTGTTTCTTGTTGTTGCTGCTGTAGTTCATCCAGTCTGGCAGTATGTTGGTTCAACCCCATCCGTTGTTCCCTTGCCAGCACATCCGATTCCATTTTCTGTTGGTGGAGCTGGTTTTTCAGTGCGGAAATCTGACGTGGAGGAGCGGTCAGGTTGATGGCAACACGCGCGCAAGCGGTATCCAGTACATCAATCGCTTTGTCCGGTAGCTGGCGACCGGAGAGGTAACGGTCACTTAATATCGCAGAGGCTTTCAGCGCTTCGTCATCGATTAATACGCCATGAGCCTGTTCATAGATTGCCCGCAGGCCACGCATAATAATCGTGGCTTCTTCCGCTGTCGGTTCGGCTACTTTTACCAATTGGAAACGGCGGGAGAGGGCTGCGTCTTTTTCGAAATATTTTTTGTATTCGCCCCAAGTGGTTGCTGCGATAGTTTTCAATTCACCACGAGCCAAGGCGGGTTTTAGCAGGTTGGAGATATCCAGCCCGCCCTGTTGATTGCCTGCGCCAATCAGTGTGTGGGCTTCATCAATGAACAGGATAATTGGTACGGATGACTGGCTGATTTCATTCATGATGCCTTTGAAACGTTTTTCAAATTCACCTTTTACCGCCGCTCCGGCCTGTAACGCGCCCAGATCAAGTGTCATCAGTTCACTGTTGCGCAGTTTTTCCGGCACCTGGTTGTCGATAATGCGCAACGCCAATCCTTCAATCAACGCGCTTTTACCCACGCCCGCTTCGCCCACCACAATCGGGTTATTTTTACGGCGACGGCAGAGAATATCGATCATCAGGTCGATTTCGGTGTCACGGCACAGCACCGGATCGAGTTTTCCCTGACGG
This sequence comes from Photorhabdus tasmaniensis, assembly GCF_011189505.1. Taxonomy (GTDB): domain Bacteria; phylum Pseudomonadota; class Gammaproteobacteria; order Enterobacterales; family Enterobacteriaceae; genus Photorhabdus; species Photorhabdus tasmaniensis. Next base: position 23,000 of record NZ_PUJU01000056.1, on the reverse strand, counting down.
GCCTGTTCTGTCATATTCTGAGTAAAACGAGCGAGCAGGCTGTCACTGTTGGCGGCGGTTTTGCCTTGTCCGTTTTTATCGTTCTCCACAACAGGTTGTTCGGCTGAGCCGGCGGTCCATTGTGCGAAGTTTTGCCGCAGTAATTCGCGGTTTATTCCCGATAGAAGACGTGCGGATTGTGGTGTCAGGTAACGTGATGGGCTGAACAGCAATGTCATCAGCATGACACCGCTGCGTAATTCCTGATGCTGCATTTCGGTTGATGCTAACAGCCAACTATCCTGTAACCACTCCACCAGCATCGGGGAAAAGTTGGGGTAGGCTTGAACCATCGTTTGATGGTGAGGGATCATTTGATCAAGCTGCTCTTTTAGCAATTCACTGTCCACCTCGGCTTGACTGAAGATCGCTCTGATATCACTGAGAGGTGTGTTGATCATTTGCAGCAGTAGCTGAGAAACAGTGATCTCGGGTTGCTGCTGACTGACACACTGTGCTGCCGCCGTTTCCAGAGCGTGCCGGGTCATCGGATTTAAGCGGTTAACTAATGTGGGTAGATCAATCTGGATCATCGGTTCTTTCCTAGCGCAGTAAATTATTTAGCTGTTGTAAGATGTTTTCGGTCTGGCTGTGCAGCCGGACAGCATAGAAGCCATACACCACGGCGAGCAGCGCAGTACCGCTCCAGAACAGGTGTTTGATGGTCAGACGTTTACCCAATCGGTAGCGGCCATCACGCTCGTTAGCGTTACTGTGCAGAATGGTTGCTGGCGCTTCGCCCCGCAGTGTGTGCAGTTGTTGATGTAACCGGCGGAATAAATGTTCAAAATCATCACCTTTCTGCGAAGCCACTTTGTAGCGGCCACGGTAACCAAGGCAGAAGCAGAGATAAATAAATTCCAGCAGATGCTGATAGCGTTTAGGTTCACCCATTAAACGTTCCAGTAACTGAAAGACTTTTTCACCCCCCCAGGTTTCATTGTGAAATCTCACCAGCAGTGATTGTTGTAACCACTCATTTTTACTGTTCCAGCCATGCCCCAGTGCGGTTTCGTCAATGAAGGTACAGAGCATGTAGCGGAAAGAGACAATCGCGCCCGGTTCATAACCTTTGGTTTGCAGAAATTGTTCGATTGCCTGAATATCAGTCACAACCTGTTGGTAAAGTTGATCCGGCAGCGGCTGATCACCCATGTCTTTCATTCGCATCACCATGCCAAGCAGCGGTGTGGCAGCGTCAATCATCGGATTCAGGCTTTCTCCACGCAGCGGTAACTGATACTGACGATGCGAAACAGCATCAGTGACTTCCGGCGTTAGAGCCGGGTTGTCATTAATGGCTTCGGTTTTCATTAGTCACTCCCATTGCTAACTGCCCAGAATTGCATGTCTAATCCAGGGAAGTCCCCCGAAACATGGAAGGCAATGGTGGTGCCTTTCAGAATCTCTTGCCACGCCGTGCCTTGTTGCTCAAAACGGAAATAGGTGTAACCGGCGTGATAAGGCAACTGACGTGGAGCCGCAGGAAGCGCGACCAGTCTTACGCCAGGCAACTGGACGCTGACCCTTTCGCGGATTTTTTCCAACGATGTGACTTTAGTTTGCTGAGGGAATTGGCGGAGTAATTGATCCTGTGGCATCTGTGCGCGGATTGCCAGAATGAAATCCGCTTTGGTCAATACATCACGATCATAAATGTTTGCCACCTGGATACCATTTGATTGATTTTGTAGTTTAATTGGGATCGCGCGCGGGGTCAGGACAACACCCAGTGCTTCGCGCATGGGGATCATGGTTTCCTTGAATGTCTTCGTGAGATTGTCATGAGTGTAATCCGGTATAATGCCAGCTTGACGCGATGCAGCCGTGAATGTTCTTAGTTCACCACAGGTTTGGATCAACTGAGTGAAAAAATCTTGTGGGTGCAGAATGGATTGTCTGGCGTAGTGGGTAAACCATGGCTGAACCCGGTTAACTAACTGGAGCATCATAAATTCAGCAACATCAGCTACTCCTTGCTGACTAGGTGAACCAATCCGATCAGAGAGTGATCTGCCTCGTTCTATCAGTGCCATATTCACTTCATCCATGTAGATTTTTAACTGGCTGGAAACATTGATGGATGTACAGGTTGGCACGAATTCTTCATCCAGTATGAGAGTCCCTGTCGGCAACTTTTCTATTATCTGGCATAACGGTAGCAAAGAGAACGCGCTGAGATCCTCTGAGCCCTGTTTCAAAACCGGTGTCAGTTGTGCCAGCATGAGCTGGCTGACATCACCACCATCAGTGTGCAGGTCACGAATATCCGCCGTATGTTCACGGTAGCGTACAGCCCCGGCCTGATCGGATTCCGCATGGGAGATTTCATTGAGGGCGTCGTTGACTATTGGCAGTGCCAGGTAGATACTTTTGCTGCTGCTATCGTGAAGACTTACGACATCAAGTGGTTGGGGCATGACATCCTGATGCGGAATAGAGAACAGGGTGCCATCTGGCATGATACCGCTGGCTTCGGTGATACCGATACGCCCCAGAGCGAGAAGATCCTTGTCAATAGTTAGGGAACTGAAACCGTAACCGTAACTGGTTAAGGTTGCCTGGCGGCTATGAGCCAGATAGTCATTATGTTTTTGCTGTTGTTGGAAGTGTTGTGGCTTGATAAATAATCCTTCGCGCCAAATCACCCGATTTTTACCTGACATAATTATTGCTCCTCTTTTCTAAGTTCAACTTCGTTCGCTCTGATGTGTACCAAGATGTGGTATTGCTGCCCTGTGTCTTTTACTTTGATCACTTTTTTCCATTCGGATTGATTGATATCGGCATAACGGACAATAACGCCGATATAACGGCTATTTTTTTCCAGCGGGATGACTGGCAACGGTTTGTACTGCCCCGGCAATAAGGTGTAATCCTGATGGTCGATGTAATTTTTCCCCAGCGCTTTATCCAGTTTGTCGCTCTCAAGCTGATCATAATCAGCGGCAAGCAGGCGGGAATCTTCACTGAGATAGATCAGATGCATTTCAACCGGCGTGGGTTCGCCATTTTTGTTGGGATTGATATCAGGCTCTGCCAGCAAAGTGATCGCTGCGGTGGAAGGTAGCTCCGCAGGTTGACCGACCGGGGTCGATGGATCCCAGACAACCTGTCCGACTTTCTTCGTCGCCTGCCATGCACTGCTGCAACCGCTTAATATCAGCGCTGCCAGCAATACAAACCATAAGGTATGATTACTGAACCATGAGGTATTACCGCCGGAGCGTTTCATTACTGGCTATCCTCTAAACCCTGACGCAGAGCGCGGTCATAAGCCTGTTCATAGACTTCACTAAACAGTTTTTCGAATCCCTGCTGACGGCTGGAAGCCAGTTCACGGTAATAGCTGGTGTACATTTCCCATGCCCAGGCTGCGTCTTTTTCCTGTGTCTCATTACTGCGACGGTATTGGGCAAAACGGTTAAGCAGGTGTTCCGGTGAGAAAGCATCCAGCATGGTGTTCAATGCAGTAGTGATCGCAATCCGGTTAGCCTGATAGTGCAGTTGCAGGTTGTGCAGGCTTTCAGCGATGGCTGACGGTGCAGAGAGATGTACCGGGCTTTTTTGATCCGCGAACATCACCTGCATGGTGGTGTCGTAATCCATATTGAGCCGCAGTGGGTTATCTTCGATAGGGCGTAGTTGCTTGTCACGCAGACCATGTTGTGCACGTTGCAATGCCAGTAAGCCTTCAATCGCTGCTTTCATGGTTTTACCCATTTCTTCCAGAAAGTCGTTAGCCTGTTGGCTGTTATGCAAAGGTAAGTGTGCGCTCAACCCCCGCATCAATGGTGTGATAGCGACATGCTGCTGTTCCATGTTCTGATACTGTTCACTTAAAGGTGAAGAGATACTCGGTAAATCAACAAAATCCCGATCCATAGCATTGCCTCTGTTGTCTGAGAGGGGAGAGAAGAATAATGGGGTGTTGTAATGGCCTTGTTGCAGGCTCTGGTTTATTTCGTTACTCACCGGGGTTTGGTCCAGTGTAGTCAGATTTTCGCTGTCAAGAACCTTAAGGGGATCATGGCTGAAATCGTGGTTAATCGTTGGTGCCAAAGAACGATGATCGGTGTAAGTGGTATCTTGGACTGGGTCTTTTTCCATCATGGCGTCCAGTGGATTGCTATAGCTGGAGACAAGCGATTCCGGTGATACCATCATGGGATCAATCCGATCTGCGTCGGAAAAACTGATATGGCTTTTGATCACCAATTTACCGACAGTAATTTCATCTCCTTGTTGCAATCGGATGAAGCCGGTATCCGAGGTTAGCGGTGACTGATTCACAAATAGAGGCCCAGCGATCATTTGCAGGCAGAATGCGCCATCACGCCATTGGATAGTAAATTGTGATGGATTGATATTGCCTTTCTGATCCTGAACAGACCAAAGATGGCCCTCGCTGCTGCCGACTGTGCCGCCTTGAGCGGAGAACAAGCAACTGGCAGATTTGCCGCTTTCCAGTTGATCGCTGTTGATCACGCGTAATGAAAGGGTTGGTTGTTGTTTTTCCATCGTCTTTATCCGCTAACTGAAATTGTGACAAAGGGTTTCTTTTCCGGCTCGCCCAGAAAGCTGGTCCACCCCAGGTTATTGTTTTGTTTCGTGCCAAGTACCATGCCGCCTGCCTGGTTTTCAGCCAGTCCAAGACGTAGATCCCAAGCCAATTGATCACGCAGGACAAAACAGATAAACATCACTAGTGGCAAGAAATTTTTACCATCCGGGAGAAATGACAGAAAGTGTTCACGGGAGAGTTCATTGATACATAACATAAATTTGCTGTTGTAGCCTTTTACCCATGAACCGATGGTGAAGTTTTCGCTCAATATGGACATTTTCTTCTTTTTCTCACCATCTGCTGTTAGCTGTTGACCCAAGCGGTTTTGCTGTGATAAGGGAATAGTGACTTTCCTTAATTGCCAACCATGCACAGTCACATCTTGTAGATCAAAGCAGTGTGAAACCAGGCTGCGTATCACTTCCGGCGATCGGCTCGGACTGGCTAGCATCCCGGCATAGGCCAGCATCTTGCTGTGATTGATATTTAAATGAGCACGATTCACATCACTACCGAGACCAACTAGAGAGAACATACGTTGAGAAAAATCGTCCATTCCGTTTTTGTCAAAGCAGATGTAATAGCGATATTTCCGCCAAATCTGATAAAGCATGACGATTGAACGATGATTGAAAATATTCAAAAAATCAGTCAGTCGGTTTTCGTTTTGAGCTTCCTCCCATGCCAGTGAATCAAGGTAGTAACCAGGCATAGGTGACTGGCTACCATGTAATCCAAGAAAAGAGACTTCCACCTTGAAACGACCTTGTTCGGTACGTTTCACAGAGACAATATCTCTGGTAGCAAAAGCCAGGCTGGCACTGGATTTAAAACTAATTGCTTCCCGGTCAGGGCGATCGGTTTGCCCTGTTTTTTCCCACGCTACCGCCAATTGGTTGAGTAATTCAACCAATTGATAAAAGTTGTATTTTGATACATCCAGTACTCGATTTTCTGTCGAGTCTTTACCTGTTACATCAACGCGTGTTGACCTATTTGTACCGGCCATTGATAACATTCCTGATTATCTAAATTGATCACCTTCAGCATGTGGAAGGAATTAATGCTGGCATATAATGCAAGGAAACGTGACAGTATGGTGCCGAACATATAGAGCTCACCTTCAGAACTGAAAGCCTGTTGTCGGATATACAATGTCGATTCTGAACCACGTACAGGAAGTCCTTTAAACAGGCGGTCTATTGGTTTCGTTTCAATCCGTTCAATCGCGTTCAGCCGTTTTTTTGATGACCGTGATGACTGCCTATTATGTATGCTGGGAAGATCGTAGGTACTCAGTACCTGTTTCAGGGAGTCCTTATTCAGTAATGTCATATAATTCAGTGACATATTTGAAATTAGGGACCAGTGATATTTGCCGCTCATCAATGGATAAAGTGGAACAGATGGGCGGGTTATATTACGAAATGACGCAAATGATGGGCTGCCCAGTGAAGCGTAATTAATGTCACCCACCCGTAGTTGCAGTGGCAGTTCGCGGTTGGTACAGGTCAGTTTGATAGAGACATTTTCATGCCTTTCTAGTTCCAGTAACTGCGATGCATCGCCACGTACGAAAGAGAGATAGTGTTCAAGCCCTTTACGGAACGGGGATTCTTTGACCTGGATACGGAAATAGCGGGTGTTGAGTTCACTTTCGTGCTCGATTTGATGATGAAAACTTTCAAATGGTACATAGTTCCGCTCACTACCGCGCGTGAAGTCGGGTTTACCATCGGGGCCAAGCAGATTGCTTTCTACTTTATCGACGGAAAAAATGTCGTAGCAATCAGGATGGCTGTAGCTGGCTTTCAATGGATATTCCGCCTTGCTGCCATCCAATAGGATAGCTTCGCTATCCATTGGGAAGAGGTTGATTGCCGGTACACAATGCAGCCGGAAAGTATCCTGACGGATTTTAACTTCCGGTGGAAGTGCTTCTGAAAAATAGAGGTTCAGCGTAAAATCACTGGCTTTAAGGTTCGCCGGTAACTTGGGGAAACCCGTGATATCAAAAAACAGAAACCCTTCAGAAAAGCAAAAGTATTCCTGTAAGATGCGATAACCCATATAAGAATTTTTTGGGTAAGGCAACAGGGCATCTTCCCGGTTAAAACCAACCGGAACGACATCAAAATCCGGCAATGAAATGGTGGTATCGCCTACGATAAGTTTTGCGTCTTTAAGGTAGTAACTGAGCCAAAAATAGAGCTGTGTACTGCTGTAATCATCGCCGCTCAGATAAAAACGCAGCTTATCAAGTTGCAGCTCTTGTAAGCTGAGTTCTCTCTTTGAGGTAAAGTTTAGACCAATAACACCTTGCTCATTGCTGTTATTGACAGAAATGTCCCGGATCGACATTGGGAACAGCCAGACATCACGGCATAAAGTGAAAGTACAGCGGTTGTCTTTTTCTGCTTCATTTGGGTCGGTACTGCTTGAGTAAATATTGTTATCATCTTCGTCATCATCATCATTATTTGCCAGCAGACAACTCTGGATTTGAGAACCGCGCTTAACCTGTGTGGCTTGTGTGACGACACTTTCATCGGGTGTGTACTGGATAATCGTCATGCTAGGTGTTGGCCGCAGATAATTTGGCCATAACATATGCAGTAACCCATGAGTCAGTTCGGGGAACTGATCATCAATTTTTGCCCGTAAATTACCGGCAAGGAATGCAAATCCTTCTAACAGACGCTCAACATCCGGGTCAGAGCCTTGTTCAGACAGAAATGAAGCGAGGTGAGGATGTTCAATTGCGGCTTGTTTCCCCAATTGTCTCAGGTAATCCAATTCCTCTCTGAAGTATTTTTCAAGTGACATATTTATTGAGTCCGCTCTAGGCAATAACGCCGGTTGTTATCCAGTTGAATGTTAAATTCAACGACGTCACGAATATCATCCAGGGATACTTTGGCACTGATGTGAAAACTCAACAGCAGCGGGTCACTATCATCGTGGATTGCACTGACAGAGACCGACGATATTCTTGGTTCATAGTTTCTAATGCAATGCTCTATTGCCTGTTCAATACTTTGCTTAAAGTCAGTTGCGGTGGTTGTGGCGTCATTGAGATCAATAACGCCAAGATCTACCGCACTCTGACAAGCCCCCGGATGGGTATTGAGAACATTATTCAGGTGCCGTCTGATGGAGTTGAGTAGCTCACGCATTCTTGACTGGCGGGAAGAACCGGAGTTCTTCCCCTGAATACGCTCAAACAAGCTGGCAGAGCCTTCTCTATTCCAACTGTACAGCGCAGCCATGACTAATTACTCCTTATCCAAACGCCCTACTAGTGACAACTCAAAGCTGGCTCCCATGTATTTGAAATGAGGGCGAACTTGCATTGCCACCTGATACCAGCCTGGATCGCCTTCCACATCCAAAACCTGAATTTGGGCGGAACGCAGCGGGCGACGACTGCGGACATCTGTTGGTGGATTTTCCTGATCGGCGATGTACTGTTTCAGCCAAGTGTTCAGTTCGCGCTCCAGATCCTGACGCTCTTTCCAAGAGCCAATTTGCTCGCGTTGCAATACTTTAATGTAGTGTGCAAGGCGGTTGATGATGAACATATAGGGCAGCTGAGTACCCAGTTTGTAGTTGGTTTCAGCCATTTTCCCTTCGCGGGTATTCGGGAATACTTTTGGCTTCTGAACTGAGTTGGCAGAGAAGAATGCAGCGTTATCACTGCCTTTACGCATTGTCAGGGTGATAAAACCTTCTTCAGCTAATTCGAATTCACGGCGATCTGTAACCAGAACTTCTGTTGGGATCTTGGCCTGGATTTGTCCCATTGCTTCGAACAGGTGAACGGGTAGATCGCTGACAGTACCACCGCTTTGCGGGCCGATAATGTTCGGACACCAGCGATATTTGGCGAAGCTGTCGGTCAAGCAGGATGCCAGCAGATACGCAGTGTTACCCCACAGGAAATGCTCATGATCTTTGCTGACATCTTCCTGATAATTAAAGTTTTTAATTGGGTTTTCAATGGTTGAATATGGCAGACGCAACAGGAATCGTGGTGTTGTCAAGCCAAGATAACGTGAATCCTCAGATTCGCGCAGAGCACGCCATTTGGTGTGAGCTGGGCCTTCGAAGACAGATTTCAGATCTTTAATTGCTGGCAGTTCTGTAAAACTGCTGATGCCAAAGAAATCAGGTGCGACAGAGGAGAGGAATGGCGCATGAGCCATCGCACCAACCGCGCTGACGTATTGCATCAGTTTGATATCGGGTGAGCTATTGCTAAATGCATAGTTACCGATGACTGCGGCAACCGGTTCACCACCAAACTGACCATAACCCGTTGAGTAAACATGCTTATATAAGCCTGACTGGATGATTTCTGGTGAGAATTCAAAATCTTCCAGTAATTCTTCTTTGGTGGCATGGATGATGTTGATTTTGATGTTTTCACGGAAATCTGTGCGATCAACCAATAATTTCAGTGAACGCCATGATGATTCCAGCTCCTGGAACTCTTTGGCGTGCATGATTTCATCGACTTGAGTGCTCAGTGTGTTATCAAGTTCAACGATCATTCTGTCAACGACGAGCTTGTTGATCGGTTCTTCATTAGAACCTGTACCCAAGATGCTGCTGATGAAAGCCGCAACACCTTGTTTTGCTATATGGTAGCCGTCATTTTCCGGCGTCATTCTTGCTTGAGACATAATCTCATCAAGCAAAGAGGTGGTAGACCCTGGGGCTAATGCTGTACTGCTCTCTTCATGTAAGGACATGTTAAAAACTCCTTTTCAGTCAATTACTTTTGATTGACGATTTCAAGTTCTTTTAGAAGTTGTTCGCGGACTTTTTCATCACCCAGTAATTCTTGTAAACGGGTGCGGAACGCCGGAATATTTCCTAACGGCCCTTTGAGTGCGACAAGTGCTTCACGTAGCTCTAAAAGTTTATTTAATTCAGGAACCTTCTTGGCTACGTTATCGGGTGAAAAATCGTTTAGTGATTTTATTTCCAAGTTAATTGGCAGGTCATCTCCACTATCATCATTGAGACGATTAGGGACGCTAAATGTGAGATTGATGTTTGCTTCATTCATCACCGAATTAAAGTTATTTTTGTGCACAGAAACAGCCTGACGTTCTTCAATTGGCGTATCTTCTTTCGTCCCTTTGATATCACCAACAATAAGTAAATTAAGTGGTAATTCAATTTCAGCTACCTGATCACCGGTATTAGGAACGTATTTGATATTAATCCTTTCCTTCGGCGCTACACTACCTGGGCTATTTTTACTCATATTAAAATCCTTCGGGTAATACAATTGGGCAATTAGGAATTATTGACAACAATATTGATGAGAGAGTTGCCCTGATACCTACCTATATGTGACGGATAACATAAAATCCCTTCCTGGTTTAAAGAAACGGAGGATTCACTGCATTGAATTGGGTAGTAAGCCGATTTGTATGAGTATTATAGATAAATACGGATTCAGAATATTCTTACACATCGAGCAATAGCATCAATATAGACAGCTCTGCAAAGCAGAGTGTCGCATTTTGTTTTTTTATTGTAAAGATAAAACATAGGAAGATATACCCCTCTATTCGGACTTTTGATGATTTTATTATGTTTTGCAATAATTTACGCTTTGATCTTTTCTTAAGCCATTTCTTTGCCATCTCCCCCAATATAGTAATATTAGCAGCTATTTTTCTGGGTATTTATAAATTTTTGGTGATTTTTTGTTTCATTGTGTAACAAAGTGTTTCCAAGTGTATTCCTGTTTACATTTTAGAATTAGTTTCTCATTGTAAATATCACTTAGTTATTAATTAAGTGAGTGATTTTTATTTTTTGATCTAATTTTTCAATTTTAAATTGACCAAGAAACGATTTTTCTTGACTTTATTTAAATCTTTACATTTCATTGTCATATGCGATTTCCTCACTAAGGGGAATTATTGCCATCAGTTAATTATTCTGTTTATTGTTAAAAAACAATATTATTTCATGGTAAAGTTGCCAATTGTAATATTTATGTTTGTCAGTGATGGGCAAACAATTTTGCAATTTAGATTTTATTTTGAAATAAGCGGTTTGGTATTTATCATTCATTTCGGCGTCCATACATTTGTAAGTGATTTTTTCAAAATGAAATAGTTACTATTGAAATTAATATGAGCGCTACCTTAAATATGTTGACACAATTTCTTAAAGGATATTTTTATGCCAACTCCATGTTATATTTCCATCACTGGAAAAACCCAAGGTAATATTACCGCTGGCTCATTCACTGCTGAATCAGTGGGTAATATTTATGTTCAGGGGCACGAAGATGAAATGCTGGTTCAGGCATTTGATCATGTAGTTACCGTACCAACTGATCCTCAATCAGGTCAGCCTTCTGGCCAGCGTGCTCATAAACCATTCCGTTTCACAGTTGCATTAAATAAATCGGTTCCATTGCTTTATAACGCATTGGCTTCTGGTGAAATGCTGACGAATGTGGAATTGAAATGGTACCGCACTTCTGTTGAAGGGAAACAAGAGCATTTCTTCACAACTCAGTTGGAAGATGCCACTATTATCGACATTGATTGCAAAATGCCTCATTGTCAGGATTCAACAAAATCTGAATTTACTCAGTTGGTTCGTGTTTCTCTGTCTTATCGTAAGATTAACTGGGAACATACAACCGCTGGTACTTCTGGCGCAGATGATTGGCGCGCACCTATTGTTGCCTGATAGGTAATATAATTATTCAGCCAATGGAATATCTTTTCATTGGCTGAAAAACTTAGTTGTTTTATTAAAATTAAGGATTGTTAATAACTACCTTCAATTTCTTTCAGTTTATTTTCCTCTTTTCCTCTTTTTATTTAATCTATTTTTTACACGTACTATTTAACGATATTACTAAATGCTTCCGATAACACTCAGCCATTTTTTTGCTTTTATTTTAGCCGTTTTCTTGGTTGTAGCGGATGTTAACGTTTCTCTGTGACTATTTTAAACGGCTGATTTGATAAATATCACTATAGAATATTGCATATTCAGACAATTGTTTAATGCATTGTTTTTTTAATTTCACAATTTCTGCTTGTTTGTCGTGTGTAAGCATTGCTTATGATTGGTAGTAAAAAGACAGGTAGTATCGTGTTCTTAAATATCATATTTGGTCCTAGCAGAATGTGTTACTTATCCTAAATTTTAATGACTATGACAAGATTGATCTTCTGGGTTTGGTATTCAGGATCCTGCCATTTTTATTGCTAATGGGGCTATAATGGTGTCTTACCATCTGTCCCACCTACTGGGATGGGTTTTTAGTTGTCAGGTATTCCATACTGGCAAGTAATCTATTCTCTGCTCTGGGATCTAAAACCTAATGTTAAGTTATCGTCACAGCTTTCACGCCGGTAATCATGCCGATGTACTGAAACACACTGTACAAAGCCTGATCATTGAATCTCTTAAAGAAAAAGAAAAACCTTTTCTCTATTTGGATACTCATGCTGGTGCTGGTCGCTATCAACTCAGTGGTGAACGTGCTGAACGTACTGGAGAATATCTGGAGGGCATTGCCCGCATCTGGCAGCGTGAGGATCTACCACAAGAATTGAAAGCCTATATGAGTGCAGTAACCTCACTGAATCAGAGTAGTAATTTACGTTATTATCCAGGATCGCCTTTAATTGCCCGCCATTTATTGCGGCAAGATGATAAGTTCAATCTGACTGAACTGCATTCGAGTGACTACCCTTTATTACGTAATGAATTCTCCCGTGATAACCGTTCCAGGGTTGTGCGTGAAGATGGCTATCAGCAATTAAAATCACAATTGCCACCACAGAGTCGCCGTGGATTTATCCTTATTGATCCTCCTTATGAGCTGAAATCTGATTATCAGGCGGTTGTTCAAGCAATTCAGGAAGGTTATAAGCGTTTTGCCACAGGTGTTTATGCGTTGTGGTATCCGGTGGTATTACGCCAGCAGATCAAACGTCTGGTTAGAGAGCTAGAAGCAACTGGTATTCGTCATATTTTGCAAATTGAGCTGGCTGTCCGGCCTGATAGTGATCAACGAGGGATGACCGCCTCCGGCATGATCGTAATTAACCCCCCCTGGAAGCTGGAACAGCAGATGAAATCGGTGTTGCCGTGGTTACACAAGGTTCTGGTGCCGGAAGGAACAGGCCACACATTGGTTAAATGGATTGCACCAGAATAACTTTCAGCAATGGCAGTGAGAGCCAGAACCATCACAACTGATTGATACTTTTTGCCATAATTAGGCTTTCGGGTATTGACCCTTTACACTGATTAGATGGAAACGATCCAAATGAGCAAACATTACAACTATATAGCAATTGGTGGTGGCAGCGGTGGTATTGCATCAATTAACCGTGCGGCTATGTATGGACAGAAATGTGCCCTGATTGAGGCTAAGGCATTAGGGGGAACTTGCGTTAATGTGGGATGTGTGCCGAAAAAGGTGATGTGGTATGCGGCGCAAATTGCTGAATCTATCCATCAGTACGGGCCGGATTACGGCTTTGATACTACCGTCAACCGTTTTGACTGGAAGACACTGATTGCCAGTCGTACTGCTTATATTGATCGTATCCATCAATCTTATGAACGTGGTTTGGGTAATAATAAAGTTGATGTTATCCAGGGCTTCGCCCATTTTGTTGATGCACATACCGTTGAAGTGAATGGCGAGAGAATAACCGCAGATCATATTTTGATTGCGACGGGGGGGCGACCTGTCCATCCTGATGTACCAGGTGCGGAATATGGTATTGATTCTGATGGTTTTTTTGAGCTAAAAGAGATGCCAAAGCGGGTTGCAGTTGTTGGTGCGGGTTATATTGCGGTGGAGATTGCTGGTGTATTACATGCGCTTGGCAGTGAAACTCATCTATTTGTGCGTCAACATGCACCGTTGCGCTCTTTTGATCCGATGATTGTTGAAACGTTATTGGAAATTATCAGTACCGAAGGACCCACTTTACATACTGAATCTGTGCCGAAAGCAGTGATTAAAAATGTGGATGGCAGCCTGACTTTGCAACTGCAAAATGGCAAAGAACAAACCGTTGATACTTTGATCTGGGCTATTGGCCGTGAACCGGCAACGGATAATCTGAATCTGTCTGTCACCGGTGTTGAGCTGAACGAAAAAGGCTACATCAAGGTTGATAAATACCAGAATACCAATATGAAAGGTATTTATGCGGTAGGTGATAACACTGGTGCGGTAGAATTAACACCTGTTGCGGTTGCAGCAGGTCGTCGTTTGTCCGAGCGCTTGTTTAATAATAAGTCGGAAGAATATCTGGATTACACTAATATTCCAACTGTCGTATTTAGCCATCCGCCGATTGGTACTGTCGGTCTGACTGAACCTCAGGCAAAAGAGCAATTTGGTGAAGATCAGGTGAAAATTTATCAATCTTCTTTTACTGCGATGTATACCGCTGTCACTCAACATCGTCAGCCATGTCGAATGAAACTGGTGTGTGTCGGGCCGGAAGAGAAGATTGTTGGCATTCATGGTATTGGTTTCGGAATAGATGAAATGCTGCAAGGTTTCGCTGTTGCATTGAAGATGGGAGCAACTAAGAAAGATTTTGATAACACGGTTGCAATTCATCCAACTGCGGCGGAAGAGTTTGTAACGATGCGGTAATAATATTGTCGAAAATCCACCTATACATCTTTTCTATTCTGGAAAATACGTTAAAGGCCGGTTCTATCCGGCCTTTTGCTTAAAGGGGGCGGGGAGGTGCTACTTTTTGCTTAAATTTTAACAAGATCATCGACGATGAGTTGGTAGAACACGCCCGAATTACCGGTTCCATTGACACAGCACTATCCATCCAAAACACTGATTCAATGGATGTCATATTTCAATTTATGAACGCATTAAACAATGAACTAAATACTAGTCAATATTCCTCAGAAAGCTAGATTTAGCTGCTTTTTTTGAGGTGGATCATAAAAGGGATTGAATATGGAAAAACTGCAACAACAAAGCCGTAGGGCTTTTCTTAGTCAAACAGGTAAGCTCACCACCGTTTGCGCGGCGATTTCCCTGACTGGGGGGATCGCACAGGCGGTGCCGTCAACTGTCGGATCCGAGGTATCACAGATTCAGACTACTCTTACTGATCGTCATTACTATCTAAGTGATGTGCTGTTGGAAGAGGGATTTGAATATGACGCCAATACGGTGATCGGCACCCGTACTGCATTATATACGTTGGAAATCAAAGATGGCAGGATCGTTGCCATCCATGCTTCCGGTACGCCGCTTAACACGAATCAACCATGCTATCAGGCACGGGAGCAGTTGCTGTTGCCCGCCTTCCGTGATATGCACATCCATTTGGATAAGACTTTCTACAGTGGCCCATGGCAGGCACCGAGGCCTCGCCAGGGTAAAACCATCATGGATATGATTGCCCTGGAGCAGACTCTGATCCCCAAATTGCTACCCACTTCACAGCAGCGGGCAGAAAGCCTGATTGGCCTGTTGCAATCTAAAGGCAGTACGGTAGCACGCAGCCATTGCAATATCGATCCGGTTAGTGGTCTGAAAAGCCTGGAACATTTACAGTATGCTTTGGAAAATCACCGTGATGATTTCACTTGTGAAATCGTTGCCTTCCCGCAGCATGGTTTGCTGCATTCCAAAGTGGAAGGGTTGATGCGCGAGGCGATACAGATGGGCGTGCAATACGTTGGTGGGCTGGATCCTACTAATGTAGATGCTGCGATGGAAAAATCACTGGATACTATGTTCCAGATCGCGCTCGATAATAACGTTGGTGTGGATATTCATCTACATGAGGTAGGCCCTGAGGGCGTTGCTGCTATCAATTACATGATTGATACGGTGGAGAAAACACCCGCCTTGCGAGGTAAGGTCACTATCAGCCACGCTTTCGCCTTGACCACGTTGAACGAGGGCTCATTGGCAGAAACCGCTTCCCGTTTAGCGGAGCAGCAAATCACTATCGCCTCCATAGTCCCGATCGGTAGCCTGATGATGCCATTACCGCAACTCAGAGCCAAAGGGGTGTTCATCATGACGGGTACTGACAGCGTGATCGATCACTGGTCGCCATTCGGCACTGGTGACATGTTGGAAAAGGCTAATTTGTATGCGCAATTGTATCGTGGTTCAGATGAATTTCATCTTTCCCGCGCTATGGCTATTGCTACAGGCGGTGTATTGCCGCTTAATGACCAAGGCCAGCGCATTTGGCCGCAAGTGGGTGATAAGGCTGACTTTGTTCTGGTAGCAGCCAGTTGTTCAGCCGAGGCGGTGGCACGTCTGCCGGCCCGTCAGGCAACATTCCATCAGGGACGTTTGGTGGCTGGTGCAGTGGTCAGAGCCTGATCCAGAAAAGAGTACCATCGGTCATTTTCTCATTAAGTGGCTGTTTTTGGTTTTCTGCTCGTATCTAACGAGTCTGACACAAGCCTCTGCGGGCAGAAACAAGCATCCAGGTGATGTTTGATGAATTTATCCAGCATGGGAATGTTACTGATTTTGTAACCATTCCACAATAAAATCAGCCACTTGTTCAGGCTGATTGATATTCAAGTGTGGCAAAGTAGTTTCCAGTTTTTCATCACTGGCAACAGCAATCACATATTGATCAATGAGGTCGCTTAATGGGTGGTTAAGAATACGGCGGTATAGCATGATCTTATTGATTGGTTCGTTCTTAAAGCCCTCGACCAGAATCAGATCCAGTGAATCTGGATCAAAGCGACTGGCAAGATAGCTCAAATCTAATTCCTGCGAATCTGGCGTTTCTGTCATTAATGCCCAGCGCTGCTGGCTGGCGACCAGCGTTTGTTCTGCGCCAGCTTTGCGCAGTTCATAACTGTCTTTGCCCGGTTTATCTACATCCATATCGTGATGAGTGTGTTTTATCAGACCAACCCGGATTTGCCGTTGGCGCAATAATGGGATCACTTTTTTGAGAAGCGTAGTTTTTCCTGTACCGCTGTATGCCGTGATGCCAAGTAGTGGAAGAGGTCTTGTACTCATTTTCTGGTCTCCTGCATATATTCCCAATTCCGGCAATCCCCTGGTGTGTTCAGATTGGTAAAAGCAGCTGGATTATCGTCAAACTGAACAGCTATTGCGCCAATCTTGTGCATAAACAGCATCAGTTTGCGATCACCATCAGCCAGATAATTTTCCAATTGACAGAACAGACTACAGTGCAGTAGAGCGAGAGTAGGGTGAGCGCGATTGCCATCATCTGCATAGGCGGCTAATGCCTGCTGCTTGCCCTGCCATAAACGAGTGACTAAATCAGGGGGAAAGCCCGGTACATCACAAGGAACAAACACAACCCAATCGTGGCTGGCTGATTTTAAGGTTGCCAGCATTCCAGACAGGGGTCCAGAGAAGTCTGGTGTTAAATCAGGAACAACTTGATCACAACTTTGTCGGTAAATATCCAGATTACGGTTGGCATTGATGATTAATTCATCTACCTGTGGCAACAGTTTATTCGCAATACGCTGGTACAGCGGTATCTTATGTAAGAGAATCAGCCCTTTATCATGACCACTCATGCGGGTAGCACGGCCTCCTGCGAGGATCGCACCGCTTATTTTTGGTTGCATAATGTTCAATCTATCAACTAAGACGGTTATTGTCCGCTAATATAACCTTTTTTAGTTTGGTTATTTGGGCTTCATCAAACGCTTTTCAGATAAGATTATCGGATAACTCGCTGATAAAATAACAATCTTTACGCTTATTGACAGAGCAATTCTTTCTCTGAGTGGCTATCCCTGTTAATTTGTATAGACTTTTGTTTATCACATTGAAAATGTGTGGTGCAGGGGTAACAAGGGAAATTCCGGGGCTGAAAAAGGTTCACGAAGCAGATTTTAAAACTGCGTTCTTGTGCGCCCTTGGCATTATTACAGATTAATCAAGAGAATAGAATGTGCTAACAAACCAGTCTGCTTTTAATTTCCGGGAATTAACACCGGATTTGATTATGGATGCATTGGTGCAGACCGGGCTGTACATAGATTCCGGGCTGACAGAATTAAACAGTTATGAGAACCGTGTTTATCAGTTTACGGATGAAAATCGTAAACGTTATGTCGTGAAATTTTACCGGCCACAGCGCTGGGATCGGCAACAAATTCAGGAAGAGCATGATTTTTCCCTGGTGCTGCAACAGGCTGATTTGCCGGTGGCCGCGCCTCTGGTGTTTGATCAGCAAACCTTACTGACTTTTAAGGATTTCTTTTTTGCCGTTTTCCCAAGTATCGGGGGCCGCCAATATGAATCCGATAATCTCTTTCAGTTAGAAGATGTAGGGCGCTTGTTAGGTAGAATTCATCAGATTGGTCGTCGGCAAAAATTCACCTCTCGCCCAACTATCGGGTTAAGTGAGTATCTGCACCAGCCACGACAGTTTTTGGCTACATGTAAGTTAGTTCCTTCAGCACAAAAAGTGCAATTTTTGGCTATATTGGATGATCTGATAAACGCCGTAGAATCAGATTGGCGCGACGATTGGCAAATATTGAGGCTTCATGGTGACTGCCACCCAGGTAATATCCTGTGGCGTGACGGAGCTTGGTTTGTTGATCTTGATGATGCGCGTAATGGTCCGGCAGTTCAGGATTTATGGATGTTGCTTCATGGCTCCCGTCAAGAACAGTTATTACAGTTGGATACTCTGTTGGAATCCTATGGGGAGTTTACGGATTTTGACCCAAGGGAGCTGTCATTAATAGAACCATTGCGTGCTATGCGGATGGTCTATTATTTGGCATGGGTTGCCCGACGTTGGCAGGATCCTGCTTTTCCCAGAGCGTTTCCTTGGATGACAGATGCCGATTTTTGGTTAAAACAGACGTCACTTTTTGCTGGGCAAATGAAGCTGTTACAAGAGCCCCCTTTGCAACTTAACCCAATGTATTAATGTTTATCATGGAGATATTTATGAAAAAGTTTTGGTTAGCTTTAGTCGGAATGGTGATGGTATTTGGTGCCTCTGCGGCCAGTTTTACCGATGGAACACAGTATGTTGAACTGAAATCACCTGTGGCAAATCAACCACAGGTGCTGGAATTCTTCTCATTCTATTGTCCTCATTGCTATCAGTTTGAAGAGAGTTTTAAAGTTCCGCAGACTGTGAAACAAAATTTACCGGAGGGAACGAATTTTGTTCGTTATCATGTGGAGTTCCTGGGGCCACTGGGTAAAGATTTGACTATGGCCTGGGCAGTGGCGATGGCGATGGGTGTTGAAGATAAAGTGACTCCGCTGCTGTTTGAAGGCCTTCAGAAAACGCAGACTATTAATACTCCGGCCGATATTCGTAATACCTTTATCAAAGCAGGAGTAACCGGTGAAGATTATGATGCTGCAATGAACAGTTTTGTTGTGAAATCTTTAGTTGTTAAGCAGCAAAAAGCCGCTCAGGACTTGCAACTGCGTGGTGTACCCGCAATGTTTGTTAATGGCAAATATATGGTGAGAAATAATGGCATTGATGCAACTTCTGCTGATACCTATGCGAAATCCTATTCAGACGTTGTTAACTTCCTGTTAAAGCAAAAGTAAAGTTGGCGATTGAAATAGAATAACATGAGCATGTGCCGGAGTGAGAAGCTTTGGCACAATGCGTGCCAGAAAGAATTTTTTGTAAGACAAACTCCGGTTATATCCACAACTCTGTGATCTATAAGGTAATATGACAGTTTAATGACTAGGATTATAAGTCATTGATTTTTACCCGCAGTTGATAAATTTTTTTTATCAACTGTCTATGCCGGAATGAAGCTCGTAATATCTATACACAAAGTTATCCACAGAATTTATAGCAAGATGTGAATATCTGGAGCTGGTTTCAGCAAAGAAAATTCACACAAAATTCGTTTCCTGCTTCTTGCTGTGGCATCCTATTCCTTATTACACCCGTAACAGATAATGAAGAAGACTTATGGCTCAGATAGCAGACAATCCCCTGATTTTGGTTGATGGTTCCTCATACCTTTATCGTGCTTATCATGCTTTTCCTCCGCTGACTAACAGCGCGGGAGAACCGACCGGAGCCATGTATGGCGTATTGAATATGCTGCGTAGTCTGGTAATGCAGTACAAGCCGAGCCATGTGGCGGTCGTATTCGATGCCAAAGGTAAAACTTTCCGTGATGAATTGTTTGCTGAATATAAGTCTCATCGTCCTCCTATGCCGGATGATCTGCGTGCACAAATAGAGCCGTTACATCAGATGGTAGAAGCTATGGGGTTGCCGCTGCTGGTGGTTTCGGGAGTAGAAGCGGATGATGTTATCGGGACTCTGGCGTTACAGGCGGAGAAAGAGGGTCGTGCGGTGCTTATCAGCACTGGTGATAAAGATATGGCGCAACTGGTAACGCCAAATATCACGCTTATCAACACAATGAATAATACCATTTTGGGGCCGGAAGAAGTGGTTGATAAGTATGGTGTATCGCCAAATCTGATCATCGACTTTCTGGCACTGATGGGCGACTCTTCAGATAATATTCCAGGCGTGCCTGGCGTCGGGGAGAAAACGGCACTGGGATTGTTGCAAGGAATTGGCGGTATGGACGATATCTTTGCCAATCTGGATAAAATTGCGGGGTTGAGCTTCCGTGGTGCAAAAACGCTGGCGGATAAGATGGAGCAGCATAAAGATGTGGCTTATCTTTCCTATAAGTTGGCAACGATTAAAACAGATGTTGAGTTGAATAAAACCTGTGTTGCTTTGTCAGTCAAAGAGCCTGATACCGAGAAACTGCATGAATTGTTCTCGCGTTATGAATTTAAACGCTGGTTGAATGATGTAGCAAATGGTGATTGGTTGGTTGCCAAGGGCAAAAAACCGACATCCACGGGTAATGACGAATCATCTCCGGTTAAAGATAAATCTGTTTCGGCAACATTTTCGTCTGATAATTACCAGACTATTCTTGATCAGAAAAGCCTTGATGAGTGGGTTGAGAAGCTGAAAAAAGCGCCGGTTTTTGCGTTTGATACCGAAACCGACAGCCTTGATACCCTGACAGCTAATTTGGTGGGGATGTCATTCGCCGTGGCTGCCGGAGATGCGGCTTATCTGCCACTGGGGCATGACTGTCTGGATGCGCCAGAGCAGCTTGACCGAGATGCAGTACTGGCGGCATTAAAACCACTGCTTGAAGATAGCAACCTGCTGAAAATCGGTCAAAATATTAAGTTTGATCGTGGTGTTCTGGCTCGCTACAACATTGAGCTGCAAGGCATTGCTTACGATACTATGCTGGAATCTTATGTGCTCAATAGCGTTGCAGGCATGGGGCGGCACGATATGGATAGTCTGGCTGAACGTCATCTGAATCATAAGACCACGACGTTTGAAGAGATTGCTGGTAAAGGTAAAAATCAGCTCACTTTTAATCAAGTCCCGATGGAACAGGCTGCAATGTATGCCGCAGAAGATGCTGATGTCACTTTGTTGTTGCATCAGGTTATGTGGCCGCAACTGGAGAAAGTACCGGCGCTGGAAAAAGTATTCCTGAAAACAGAAATGCCACTGGTCATGGTGCTTTCCCGCATGGAGCGTACAGGTGTACTGATTGATTCAAATATTCTGGTTGAGCATTCAAAAGAGATTACTGCTCGTCTGGGAGAATTGGAAAAAGAAGCACATGAACTGGCAGGTGAGGCTTTCAACCTGGCTTCGCCGAAACAGCTACAGGCGATATTGTTTGAAAAATTGCAGCTGCCAGTAATAAAAAAGACGCCGGGCGGGGCACCATCCACCAATGAAGAAGTGTTGGAAGAGTTAGCAGATAACCATGTGTTGCCGAAAGTGATTTTGGAGCATCGTGGCTTGGCAAAACTGAAATCCACTTACACAGATAAACTGCCACAGATGGTTCATCCGCTGACCAAACGGGTTCATACCTCTTATCATCAGGCGGTAACAGCGACTGGACGTCTCTCTTCGCGTGATCCCAATTTGCAAAATATTCCTGTCCGTAATGACGAGGGTCGCCGTATTCGTCAGGCATTTGTAGCACCCGAAGGTTACCGGATTATGGCTGCTGACTACTCCCAAATTGAGCTGCGGATTATGGCCCATTTGTCTCAGGATCAAGGGCTGTTGAAGGCTTTTGCCGAAGAGCAAGATATTCACCGGGCAACGGCGGCAGAAGTCTTTGGTTTGCCACTGGAACAAGTCACCAGTGAACAGCGTCGTAGCGCCAAAGCGATTAACTTTGGTTTGATCTACGGTATGAGTGCATTTGGTCTTTCCCGCCAGTTAGGTATTCCACGCGGTGAAGCACAGCGCTACATGGATCGCTATTTTGAACGTTATCCGGGCGTATTGACATATATGGAGCGCACTCGTCAGCAAGCAGAAGAGCAGGGTTACGTTGAAACCTTGGATGGTCGTCGTCTTTATCTGCCAGATATCAAATCTCGCAATGGTATGCGCCGTAAGGCGGCTGAGCGTGAAGCCATTAACGCGCCGATGCAGGGAACTGCGGCGGATATCATCAAAAAAGCGATGATTGCCGTAGATGATTGGATTATCAGTGAAGAGCCGAAAGTTCGCATGATCATGCAAGTTCACGATGAACTGGTATTCGAGGTTCATGAGTCACAACTTGAATATACAGAACAGAAAGTTCGTGAATTGATGGAAAAAAGTATGGCGCTTGATGTTCCACTGAAAGTGGATGTGGGTATTGGTGACAATTGGGATCAGGCTCACTGATATGCCAGATTGATAAGCGATAGGTTGAGCCGAAGTATTTGGTTCAGCCTTTTTTTGAACGACTCACAATAACAACATTGTCTAATGGTTCTGCTAATCATAGTTAACCTGAACTTTGCTTAAGTAAGGAAATTAAAGTCTCTGAGATGCGATCAACGTTTTTGCCAAAGAAAATTCAAAACATCACAGTCCGCTCGATTTGTTGCTTAATATTCCTTCAATATAAAAGAAAATATGCTACCATTCGCCGATGAAGAGAAAAAATACACCAACGCCACATGACGCTGTTTTTAAGCAGTTTTTAGGTCATATTGATACGGCCAGAGACTTTCTGGAGATACATTTGCCCGCGACATTACGGGCCGTTTGTGATCTGGATACACTGCGGTTGGAATCCGGATCGTTTATTGAAGACAATCTGCGGGCGCATTATTCCGACATTTTGTATTCATTGAAAACGGTGCAGGGTGAAGGTTATGTGTATTGCGTGATTGAACACCAGAGTTCCCCGGATAAGATGATGGCATTCCGGTTGATGCGTTACAGTATTTCAGCCATGCAACGGCATCTGGAGCAGGGGCATGAAAAATTACCGCTGGTCATTCCGATGTTGTTCTATC
>NZ_PUJU01000055.1 GCF_011189505.1 Photorhabdus tasmaniensis | reverse complement strand
GAATTGTGCATCCTTATCCTTTGCAGCGCTTTTACGCCAAACACCCGAGGTAGGAGCCGGATGCGTTAGTCGCGCACGTCCGGATCTGTGCGGGGGGTAGCTGGTAACGGCTATTCCTACCGCGACCGCTTAACCAGAACTCAGGTTAATTAAAGTAAAATGCCGGATAAAAAACCATCAATTTGTCAATAATCTAAGGATGGTTTAGATTATAAACCATCCTTGAAAATCATAATTTCATTAAATTATTAAATGGGAAAGGATAGCGCTTTCAGAGAGGAGAACCCGATGTTACGGTATTCAACCCTCGGCCGCCCCTGCTTTTTTACGGCATGTATTCAAATCATTCAGTAATTGGTTTACATGATCATCACTGAACATCGTTTCCAGTGTGGTATTTAATTTACGTCGCCAGTTGGGATATTCCATCGTAGTACCTGGAATATTGACGGGTTTATCCATATCCAGCCAGTCTTCGGGTTGCAGTCCCAGCAGTGCGCAGGTGCTGTGGGCAATATAGCGATGTAACCCTTGGTTTATCTCAGGCGACATTGTTACTTCTTTTGCCGTGTGGCCGATATGTTCCGGAATACAGCCGTAGCGATGTAATCCCTCTAATAACTCTTGTTTGCTTGCTTGACGTTCGGTATATAACCTTTGAAGAAGATCTTTATCGGGATATAGCCTGAGTGATTCCCCAAGCGTCAAATCGGCACTTTGCCAGAATCCGCGCAAAGTAGGTAAATCATGGGTGGTTATCGTTGCCATTGCTTGTACTGGGTAATCATCTGGTGCACGGACTTCCCCCTGTTCATTGCGCTCAAAGTAGAGCACTTTATAAGAATAGACGCCGTTATCGCGCAGTTTATCTACAATCTCTTCCGGAACGATACCCAAGTCTTCACCAATGACCAGGCAGCGATGGCGTTGACTTTCCAGTGCCAGAATTGCCAGCAGGTCATCAACTGGGTAGTGTACATATGCCCCTTTGTCGGCGGTTTCGCCATAGGGGATCCACCAGAGCCTGAGCATCGACATAACGTGGTCAATGCGTAGGGCACCGCAATAGGTCATATTTGTGCGCAGCAGCTCAATGAATGGTTGGTAAGCTTGGGTTTGCAAAACATGAGGATTCATTGGTGGCAGGCCCCAGTTTTGACCCAGTGGCCCCAGAGCATCCGGTGGCGCTCCCACTGATGCTTTGGTGCAGTAAACAGCCCGGTTACACCAGGTTTCCGATCCTCCTTCGGCTACGCCAACGGCTAAATCTCGGTAAAGCCCAATCGGCATTTCACTGGTTTGACTTTGGGTAAAGCAGTCTGCAAGTTGAGTATGGGCCAGCCACTGTAGCCAGAGGAAGAATTCCACTTCCTGCGGGTGAGACTGGCAAAATGTTTGTACGGCTTCGCCGTGTGGATTGCTATATTCTTCCGGCCATACAGGCCAACCCCAACAGCTGTTATTTTTAGCGTATAGCCAGCAGTGCAGAGCGTCATAGACGGCTTGATAGTAGAGGCATTCACTACCTTGAATGACAAATTGGCGAAAAGATACCTGTTGAGAGTCAGTTTCTAAACGGGTATTGAACTGTTGATATGCCAGACGCAGTGCTGCCATTTTCAACGCCATAACGGTGGTGTAATCTACCCATTTTGTACTGCGGGTATGTTGTAACATGCATTGCGTCGTCTGTGTTTGCCACCAACTCTGTGCTTCTTCGCTGTGTTTGAAATCCTCAATCTGATTAACATCGATGTAAATCACATTAAGCCAGTTGCGTGACGAGGGGCTATAGGGGCTGGCGCTTTCTGGCATAGTTGGATGCAGCGCATGCAATGGGTTCAATCCGATAAAGGAACCTCCTCGCGCCGCTATCTCTTTCAGCATGTATTTCAGATCGCCAAAATCTCCGATTCCCCAATTGTTTTCTGAACGCAGTGTATAGAGTTGCACACAGGCACCCCAAAGTTTTTCCCCCTTTAACAGCGCATTTGGCTCATAGCAGCGTTTGGGCGCGACTATCATTTGCATAGACCAGCATTGGCTGCCTTGCGTCAGAGTAAGGTGATGGTATCCCTGAGCAAGGGTATCAGGAAAAATCAGTTGATGGCTGCCATGTCCCTGAAATTCCTCTCCTTGTTCTGTCCGTATCTGCCATTGGTAGTTCCTATCGTCTTCCAGAGTGATAGTGAAGCGCTGCCCTTGAGTAAAAACTTTTACCGCCGGTACGGGGGAAACCGGCTCGCCGGCCGGTTTGTTTACATTTATGGCATCTAACAGGCGGTGTCTGGTTTCTGCTGGAATCGCCTGTGGTTTTCCATAAGCATTGATATAGCTGGCAACAATGCCAGCCTCGGTCGCTAAATGATCGAGGCGTTTATCCTCCATGATTTTTCCTTATCTTTTTGCTTGCCAGATACGTTGTTGATAATCCCGGATTGTCCGGTCAGAGCTGAACATACCCATTCTGGCGGTATTCAGAATGGCACTACGTGTCCAGCCTTGAGTGTCACGGTACAAGGTATCGATCCGCTTATGGGCATCACAATAGGAGGCAAAATCAGCCAGTACTAGATAAGGATCACCACCTTCAATCAAGCTATGCAGCAGCATGTCAAATGCGCGTTTATCACTGTAGCTGAATTCTCCGTTAGCTAGTGCCTTAAGTATGTTATCCAGGTGTTTATCTTCCTTGAGTAACGTCAATGGATCATAACCAGCAGCTTTCAAAGCTTTCACTTCTTCGACGGTGTGTCCGAAGATGAAGATGTTGTCGTCTCCTACTTGCTCGGCAATTTCGACATTCGCTCCGTCTAGTGTTCCGATCGTCAGAGCGCCATTCAGCGCGAGTTTCATGTTGCCGGTACCGGAAGCTTCCTTGCCGGCAGTGGAGATTTGTTCTGAAACATCGGCAGCCGGGATCATGAGCTCTGCGACAGAAACTTTGTAATCGGGGATAAAAGCGATCTTGATGCGATCGCGAACGATAGGATCATTATTGATCTTTTCGGCGGCCTGATTGATTGCAGAGATAATGTTTTTTGCCAGATAGTAGCCTGGTGCTGCTTTCGCACCAAACAGGAATACACGTGGAACAATATCCAGCGCCGGATTTTCCTGAATTTGTTTATAAAGCGATAGGATGTGCAGCAGGTTCAGGTGCTGACGTTTATATTCGTGCAAGCGTTTAATTTGCACATCGAAAATGGCGTTTGGATCCAGCTTAAGTCCCATTACTTTATTCACATAATTGGACAGGAGGATCTTGTTGCCCTGTTTGACAGCCCGATATTCTTCGCAGAAAGTAGCATCATCTGCATAAGGCTCAAGCACGTTAAGTGCATCAAGATCGTTAATCCATTCACGGTTAAGCGTCCGGTCGATCAACCCTGACAGTGCTGGGTTACACTGTTTGATCCAGCGACGTGGTGTAACACCATTCGTCACGTTATGGAATTTGTTCGGCCACAGTT
This sequence comes from Photorhabdus tasmaniensis, assembly GCF_011189505.1. Classification (GTDB taxonomy): domain Bacteria; phylum Pseudomonadota; class Gammaproteobacteria; order Enterobacterales; family Enterobacteriaceae; genus Photorhabdus; species Photorhabdus tasmaniensis. The sequence continues at coordinate 27,760 of NZ_PUJU01000055.1, read as the reverse complement.
GGTGATATTCTGGGAAAAGATCTTTAACGATCAGTTCTGAGTGCAGTGCTGCTACTCCGTTCACGGCAAAGCCGGCGACGACGCAAAGATTCGCCATCCGCACTTGATGGTTATAATGTACCGCCAATTTTTCCCATATGGCTTGATCGCCTGGCCAGGTTTTCTCCACCAGCTTTTTGAAACGGCGGTTAATTTCTTGAATGATGTTGTAATGGCGCGGCAGCAGGCGGCTTACCAAGTGTTCATCCCAGCATTCCAACCCTTCCGGCATCAGCGTGTGGTTAGTGTAGGCGAAAGTATGGCTGGTTATCTCCCATGCCGCTTCCCAGCTCATTTGGTGTTTATCCAGCAGAATGCGCATCATTTCAGGAATGGCAATAGTTGGATGGGTATCGTTAAGCTGGATAACCTCATACTTCGGCAGATCTTCTATTTTGCGTCCCGCCAGATGATGGCGGCGCAGGATATCTGCCACAGAACAGGCACACTGGAAATATTGTTGCATCAGACGCAGGCGTTTGCCTTCCTGATGATTATCATTCGGATAGAGAACTTTCGTCAGCTTATCTGCTTCAACACCTTGCTGTTCTGCTGCCAGGAACTGCCCATCGTTGAATTTATCGAGATCAAATGGTTCAGTATGTGTTGCTTGCCACAGGCGCAGTGGTTGGGTAACACCGTTGTGATAACCAATAACCGGTAGATCCCAGGCTTCCCCAATCAATGTAAATTCAGGTGCCCAGGTTTCGCGCCCATCATCTGCCATTAAGACTTCACCACCAAAATTAACTTCAACATCCAACTGAGCATTGTGGCGGAACCAGGGATAAGATTCTCGTCCCCAATTGTCCGGCTTTTCAATTTGTTGTCCTTGATTAAAAGATTGGCGGAACAGGCCGTATTGATAATTCAGGCCATAGCCGGTTGCTGATTGACCAACGGTTGCCATAGAGTCGAGAAAACAGGCTGCAAGCCGACCGAGTCCGCCGTTGCCTAAGGCAGGGTCCGTTTCTTGCTCCAGCAGATCGCTAAGAATAATATTTTCTTCTGCCAGGTAAGTCTGAACGTCTTCGTACCAGCCAAGGTTAAGCAGATTGTTTGCAGTCAAACGGCCAATCAGAAACTCCATAGAGATATAGTTCACATGGCGTTGTTGTTGGTCGGAAGGAACAGTGAGCACAGGGCTTGAGGGCAGTAGTTCTGACAGGGCCGCACTGACGGCTTGCCACCACTGATGCTGAGTCATTTCCTGGGCTGATCCGAGGCCAAAGCGCTGCCATTGACGCGTCAGCGCAGCTTGAAACTGGGCTTTATCTAATCTGGTCTGTTGCATGGAGTCTTCATCCTGTAGCTGAAAAAGGAAAATTTAGACGCTATGCTGAATGCTCTCAGAGTCTAAAACATCATCCTGGAGAGGTATTAGTCAGGGTGGAGTAAAAGGGCGTAGTCGGTAATCCTATTTGGCATCATTTTCGATTTATTAAGTCCATTTTTCCTGGAGATTGATGGAATGGTTTGCGGGCATCTTCCATAATTTATCGATGGAAAATGGAATTTGCTGTTCAAGAATGTGATAGGGTGCGCAACTTAATACAATGAGGTTCGCAAACAGGTTTGCAAAGGCTGTGTATTTCACTAAATTTGGTTGGGCTTATTAATGACATTATTACGGGCCGTGACATAAATTATCTAATAACATCACATAGGGTTCCGGCGCAGGTTTTATTTATCGTTTCTTATGGGCACGGAAATCAATGCTTATCCCATCAAAACTGAGTCGTCCTGTTCGTCTGAATAATACGGTTTGGCGTAAACGCCTGTTGATCAGACTGAATGAGTCGTCTAACTATCGTCTTGTTCTGATAACCAGCCCTGCTGGTTATGGTAAAACCACATTGGTATCTCAGTGGGCGGCTGGGCAAGATAATCTGGGATGGTATTCTTTGGATGAAAGCGACAATCAGCCGGAGCGTTTCGCCAGCTATCTTATCGCGGCGTTGCAGCAGGCCACGCAGGGGCATTGCGCCAAAAGTGAAGTGTTGGCCCAAAAACACCAATATGCCAATTTACCCGCGCTCTTCGCTCAACTGTTTATTGAACTCAATGAATGGCGACGACCGATTTTCCTGGTGATTGATGATTATCACCTGATTGTGAATAACATTATTCATGAGGCTATGCGGTTTTTCCTGCGTCACCAGCCTGAGCATCTTACTTTAACCATCTTATCACGCAATTTGCCTTCTCTTGGGGTTGCCAATCTGCGCGTACGTGAGCAATTGCTGGAAATCGATAGTCAACAACTGGCTTTTGATCACCAGGAAACCCAGCAATTTTTTGACAAGCGTTTGACCCCATCGCTTGACGCCGACGATTGTAAACGCCTGTGCAACGAAGTGGCTGGCTGGGCAACGGCGCTTCAGCTGATTGCGCTTTCAGCACGGCAGTCGTGTGATGCCGCTGAACTGTCGGCTAAACGCTTATCGGGAATTAACGCCAGCCATCTTTCCGACTATTTGGTGGATGAAGTATTGAATCAGGTGGATAAATCAACCCGTGAATTTTTGTTGCGCAGCTCTATTTTGCGTTCTATGAATGATGGTTTGATCGTTCGTCTTACCGGCGAAGAGAATGGTCAACAGCGTCTTGAAGAAACCGAGCGCCAGGGGCTGTTTCTCCAGCGTATGGACGATTCTGGTGAATGGTTCCGCTTTCATCCACTTTTTGCCTCATTTTTACGTCAACGCTGTCAGTGGGAAATGGCGTTGCAATTGCCTGAATTGCATCGTGCCGCCGCAGAAGGCTGGTTGGTTCAAGGGTATCCGGGCGAAGCTATTCATCATGCCTTAGCTGCGGGCGATACCACCATGTTACGCGATATTTTGTTGCAGTATGCCTGGTCGTTATTTAACCACAGTGAGCTATCTCTGCTGGAAGAATGTATGAATGCGCTGCCTTATGAACAATTGTTGGAGAGTCCGCGTCTGGTGCTGCTTCAGGCTTGGTTGGCTCAGAGCCAGCATCGCTATTCGGAGGTAAATACACTGTTGAGCCAGGCGGAACAAGCACTGCATAAGAAACAGATTGCTATTGAGCCGGATTTATTGGCTGAGTTTGATGCTTTACGGGCTCAAGTCGCTATCAACAGCGGCAAGCCGGAGGTGGCTGATAAGCTGGCGAAGAAGGCCCTGGCGGCGCTGTTGCCGCAGAATGAATACAGTCGTATTGTCGCAACGTCAGTGGAAGGTGAAGTCTTACATTGTAAAGGCGAGCTGGCTGATGCATTGACGCGGATGCAACAAACCGAGCAGCTTGCGCGCTGTTTCCAGGTTCATCACTATGCGTTGTGGGCATTGTTGCAGCAAAGCGAGATTTTACTGGCCCAAGGGTATTTGCAGACCGCCTACGAAACACAGAACAAGGCGTTTGAATTGATCCGTGAACAGCATCTGGAGCAACTTCCGATGCATGAATTCCTTTTGCGCATCCGCTCACAGCTTTTGTGGTGCTGGTCCCGTCTTGATGAAGCAGAAGAGGCCGCACGTCGTGGCTTGGAGGTGTTATCGAACTTTCAACCTCAGCAGCAGTTGCAGTGCCTGACACAGTTGGCTAAATGTTCTTTAACTAGGGGAGATATTGATAATGCCCGCCGTTATTTGGCCCGTTGTGAAAACTTATTGAATAATGGGCAATATCACAGAGACTGGCGAACCAATACTGACAAATTGAGAGTCATCATTTGGCAGAATATGGAAGAGAAAAGTGCGGCTGTTCGATGGTTGGCACAGACCGAGCGACCAGATAGTGTCGATAATCATTTTAATCAGGGCCAGTGGCGTAGTATCGCCCGCGCTCAGATCCTTCTTGGCCTGTATGATGAGGCGGAATCTATTTTGGATATGCTGAATCAACATGCGAGAGAATTGCAGCTAATAAGCGATCTGAACCGTAATCTACTATTGTGTAACTTGCTTTACTGGCATGTTGGACGTAAAAGTGACGCGCAGAATGCGCTTATCGAAGCATTGGCTCTAGCTAACCGCACTGGGTTTATCAGCCATTTTGTGATTGAAGGTGAGTTGATGGCCCAGCAGCTACGTCAGCTTATCCAGCTCAATACTTTGTCTGAACTGGAGTTACACCGGGCACAACGCATTTTACGAGATATCAACCGTCAGCATCGTCATAAGTTCGCCCATTTTGATGAAAGTTTTGTCACACAGTTGCTGACACATCCTGATGTTCCTGAGCTTATTCGCAATAGTCCACTGACACAGCGTGAATGGCAGGTGCTGGGACTGATTTATTCAGGCTACAGCAACGATCAGATTGCCGCAGAGTTGGATGTAGCGACTACAACCATTAAGACCCATATCCGGAATTTGTATCAGAAGCTGGGGATTGTGAATCGCCAGGAGGCGATTCAGCAGGCACAACAACTGATGCAGATGATGGGGTTAGGTGTGTGACTTCCGCTGCGCGAAGCCATTGTTCTGATCAGTGATACTGAACGATGGCTTTGCGTGACAGATTTTAAGATTTTAGCGAGACAATCCGTCTTTTCAGGCTGCGACTGAGTAAGTGTGCTGACAGGGTTAGCGCGGTACCCAGTAGCATCACCAGCATCAATGATTGTTTGGGTGGAAATGGTAACGCCATAGCGCCCAGAGAGATAATAGAGCCAACAGCCATCTGGACGAACCCTATCAATGCGGAAGCGACGCCTGCTTCTTCAGAATAAGGTTCCAGAGCATAACTGGTTGCGGGCCCCATAACAAACGCCAGACCTGCACAAGCGAAAGCAACCGGCAACATATAACTTAGCCAGTGTTGGCTGGCTAGGTTTGGTAGCAGATGTATTCCTGAGAACAGAGATAGGCAGCCCAGTGCCATCAGAATTGCCCCTAGCAGCAAGCAGAGAGGGCGACTCGTTCGATGAAGGAGTCTATTAGCGATCAGGAAGGCGATCATAGTCCAGAACCCGTTGCCACCAAAAATCAATGAAAATGCGAGTGGTGAGATATGGCCTTCGGTCATTAGTACCGTTGGTGCGAATGAAACATAAGTAATCATTATTGCCATGATGCCTGCGTTAACCAGTGCAAAATGCATAAACCGGGCATTGCTGAGAATCTGATAATACTGTTTCAGTGGCAATCCATGAATGGGTTTAGTGTTTGCGGGGCGCGTTTCTGGCAGCCAAATGGCAATGATAAGCAGCACAATAACCGAGTAGCAGACCAAAAACCAGAATGGTGCCCGCCAGTTAAACATTTCAGCCAAAAGACCACCGAGCAACGGAGCGAGAGCAGGAACAATATTTAGTGTACTGTTAAGAAAGCCGTAGGCTTTAGCTGCCTCGTCACCATTCAGGCGATCGCGCACACTGCTGATGCAGACGACACTGGTACAGCAAACAGCACATCCTTGAATGATCCGCGCTGCGACAAAAATTTCGGATTTGGTTGAAAGTGCTGCGATCATAGAACCAATGATATACAAAATGATCCCCATCAAGGCAACCGGTCGACGGCCAAATTTGTCTACCAATGGCCCGGCGATTAATTGCCCCAGTCCCATGATTAGTAGAAATAAGGAAATAGTCGACTGAATGACCTCATTATTAACCTGAAAATCTTCAGCAATGGCGGGGATCGTAGGTAAAAACAGATCGATACCTAGTGGTCCGAAAAGCACCAAACTAAGTAACAGAAAAATGTAATTTCGCATGTTTATTCTTTTAGTATTTCAACAGATTGTGGTGGTTTTGTTAGTAAATCGGCACAGTGGCATTGAGTTTCCAACATGATTAAAGATTTTGTGTATGCCAGAGATCCTATTAGCGGGTTATTTCAAACTAGCGATAGGTTTATTTAAATATCGTGCTCAACCGAACTCTTTACTGCTTTTTCAAACCTGAACTTTATACGAGCGGCCTAACTGTGTAAACCGGCCAGGTTGCTTCAGCACTTTTTTAAGGTATGTCAGATTATTAGCAGCCTCTATTCTAAAGTGCTCTGATTGAAATTATTTCATTAATAAATAATTACTTTATTTTTTCATTTCTTTGGTAACTCATTCTCAATAAAAAAGCATGTCGTTTCTGACAAATCAGAAATAATCAAGATGGTCACCTATCATAAAGAAAATAGTCATAGGCTATACAAATATTCTCATGGTTATCGTTTGAGGCAGAGTTACAAGATTTTCGGACAGTTCTACAGGATTTTAAACAGAATTACCTGTACTAGCCATATTTACTAGCAGTTCTGTATGTAATTAACAATTCATTCAAAATAATAATGTATTTTATACAAAATACTTTAATTTTTTAAATGTTTTTGTGGTTTTTATTGGTTTTTTGTTGATTTAAATTAATTTTTAGTAAATATTCTCTTACCTGTTAAATGTTGTTGTGCTTTATTATAGTTAGAAATGATTAATTAAGGTAATAAAATGATGGAAAATGGAAAACGATTTGAAGATATGCTTTCTCGCTTTGTTGGTAATGGTCCTTATTTAGAAATAGATGGTGAAAAGTATATTGACGCGGCTTCGGGAACATTTAACCTTCCACTGGGGTACACTAATCGCAGAATAGCAGAAAAATTAAAACAGCAGATCGACAGATGTACACATTTGAGTTCAGCTTATACTCATGAAATGTCGCAATATATTCTGAATAAATTAGTTAAACATACCCCTGAAGGAATTAATAGAATATGGTTGCGGGATGTTTCCGGCTCCGGGGCGGTTGAATGCGCCATTCGTATTGCTCAAAAAGCAACAGGGCGGTCAGGGGTTATCTCTTTCTTTCTGGCTCATCATGGTCAGTCTTTAGCTACAGCACAAATTTCGGGTAATGCTTTTAGAATTAAAGATTTTCATGTCAATATTGATGGTTCTTTAAAAGTGCCGACTCCTGCCAGCGTCATGTCTGAATTGGAACCGGGCACAGAACAAAATCAGTATTTTGATCTGGAACAATTTATTCAATTGGGTTCAAATGATAATATTGCCTGCCTAATCATTGAGCCTATTCAAGGAAATGGTGGAAATATCGTTTTCCCTGTTGATTTTTACCGAAAGATTAGAGATATCTGTCATAAACATGACATTATCATTATTGCAGATGAAGTACAGACAGGATTTGGACGCACAGGAACATTCTTCGCATCAACCGGTTACGCTAAAGAATTAGAACCAGATATTATTGTTTTCGCTAAAGGCGCTGGTGGCATAGGTATTCCTACCGGTGGTGTATTGATGCGTAGTTCATTGGATGTATTAGAGTCTTTCGAACATTCCAGCACATCAGGCGCTAACCCTCTTTCACTCACCGCTCTCAACGAAATTATCGATATTATTGAAGATGAACATGTTCTGGAGAATGTGCAGAGTAACGAAGCTTATTTGTGTAATGGCTTATTAGCATTACAGCGTAAATATCCAGAAATTACTGGTGTCAGAGGCGTCGGTTACATGTTTGGTTTTGATACGCCATCACCAGAATTTGCGGCAAAAGCGATTGCAACTGCGAACAATCATAATTTGCTCATCCGGGGTTCTCGTTATGGGAAAGGCCGTGCACTCAAAGTTCGTCCTCCATTAATTTGTACTAAGGAACATTTAAGCGAGATTTTGCATAAATTGGATCTGACTTTTGCTGATCTGACTTTAGATATGCTGGACAACAAGGAGGTAGCATAATGAAAGCACTTAAATTTAATCAGGTATGGGATGTTCAAATCCGGGATGTTGAACCGTTACATTGTGTTGAGTCTGATGATGTGGTGGTTGATATTGCGGTTTGTGGTGTCTGTGGTACGGATGTTGGGATTATCACGGGTTCTTACCCTGTTGCGATTCCGGGGACGACTCTCGGTCATGAAACGACGGGGGTTGTCACTCAAATAGGAAAAAGTGTTACGCGTTTTAACGTGGGTGATCGCGTGGTGATCAACCCAACTTATTCCTGTGGGCATTGTCGGATGTGCCAGACAGGAAGCCCAAATCATTGTGAAAAAAAATTGGGAACCGAAGCTGGGGTTTCCTATGACGGGGCATTTGCTGAACAGTATCTGGCTAAAGAGAGTTCACTGATAAAACTGGATGATCATGTCAGCATGGAAGAGGCATCACTGACCGAGCCGCTAAGTTGTACATTGACCGGTGTCGATAAGCTGGGTATCACTCATACCAATATTCGTGCAGCAGTGGCTGGCGCAGGTCCAATGGGTATGCTCTACATTTGGGCTTTACATGCCAGAGGCGTCAAGGCTTTTATGGTCGAGAAAAACGAGAGCCGTGTTCAGTTTGCCAGAGAAAATCTGCCGCCGGAATGTGAGCTGTATACTGATTTTGATGAGGCTTTAACGCAGAAATATGGCGATAAATCGGCACTTATCGATCTATGTGTAGATACTACCGGCCAGTTAACCGAATACATTTTCGAACATCTGGCTCCTGGCGGAAAATTGCTGAATGTGGCGCTTAAAGATAAACATGCCAACCTTGATATTCTTAAAATTGCGGATAAGAGTCTTTCAGTCATTGGTTCCATTGACTCTTTGAATAACAGCTTTGAACGTGCTTATACCATGATCCGTGATGGTGTGATCCCGGCGAGTCGTCTGGTCAGTCAGATCTTTGATTTTAATGATTACTTGCAGGCTTTTCTCACTGTGGGTTGTGATATTACGGGCAAAACCCAAAAACCGCTCAGTACTCCAAACTGTAAAGTACTTATTCGTATTTCTGATCTCAAATAATGGAATTTTTTCACATGGATAAATTTAATGTGATTTTTGATATTGATGGGGTCATTGTCGATAGTGAGCAACTGCACTTTGATGTTCTTTGTGCTTTGGCCCCTGATTACACACAGCATGTACAACCGCAGCAACTTATCGGATTGAGTTTAGAGGAAACACTGCATTTCATTGGTATTCCAGTTCAGCAGCAGCCAGCGATCACGGCTAAAATTGTCTCTGTTTATAAAGATAAACTGTCTCAAAGTTACCTTCGCCCAGGGGTTGCCAGGCTGATAGCGGCCTTACAACAGCACAGTATCCCTTTTGGTTTTGTCTCTACTGCGCCGCGTGAAGTGTGTCTGGCTAATATTGGATTACTGGGGTTGAGCGAAAGCCCAGCTTTGATTTCCGGCGACGATGTTATAAGAACGAAACCGAATCCCGATCCCTATCTTGCCATGTTGGCATTGAAGTCTATGGATGTTCATCAAACATTGGTAATTGAAGATACAGATTTGGGGGTTACCGCAGCAGTACAGGCAGGTATTCCTTATGTGTATGCCTGGCCTCATGCGTTATCCGTTGCAGAGCAGTATCAACAGGCAACCCGTATTATCGGAGCGCTGACAGATATTCCGCAATTTTCCAGGATTAATTTTGCATAATTTAATGCCCTCTGTTAGTCATATCGGAGGGCGTTTCTATTTATATAGAAGGAGTATGAGTTGTCTGATCTGAATATGGTCTCTTTAGTAAAACAACCCATCATGGCGACGCGCGTCGCTTTTTTTATCGCCGGCTTTAGTCTTGCAAGTTGGGCTCCCCTCATTCCTTTAGCTAAAGAGCGGCTACAACTTGATAATGGCGCTATGGGGCTCCTGATGCTGGCATTCGGTATCGGTTCTTTCATCATGATGCCTATAGCAGGAATGTTGGCTGCACGTTTTGGATGCCGGCAAATTTTCACCTTATGTGCTCTGTTGGTGCTAGTGATGCTGCCAGGGCTTAGTGTATTACCTACACCGCTGACACTGGCTTGCGTTTTATTTATTTTTGGTGCAGGTATCGGTGCGATGGATGTTGTGGTAAATATCCACGCTGTTATGGTCGAAAAAATGGCTCAACGGCCAATTATGTCTGGTTTTCATGCGTTATTCAGTCTGGGGGGAATAGCCGGTGCCGGCTCGGTCAGTGCATTATTGTCTCTGGGAGTATCACCCTTTCAGGCGATGATCATGGTGGTGCTACTTATTATCCTGTTGCTGCTGCCGGCATGGAGCGGATTATTAAACGAAGCAGAGTCGGGTAATACACCATTCTTTGCTGTGCCCCGTGGGATCGTTATTTTGTTGGGCTTTCTTTGTTTTGTTGCCTATATCATGGAAGGATCAATGTTGGACTGGAGCGGTATATTATTAACCAGTGTACATAACATCAGTAGTCATCAGGCTGGAGTTGGTTATACCCTTTTTGCTATTGCTATGACATCTGGTCGCTTTTTGGGGGATAAGATCATTGCCCTTTATGGACACCGGCGGGTTTTTATCAGTAGTGCCTTATTAGCGACCTCTGGATTTATCCTTATTTACTCAGCATCAACAGCAATAATATTAGGACTTTCCTTCCTGATGGTTGGCGCAGGGCTTTCTAATATAGCACCCATGCTTTTTACCGCTTCCGGTCAACAGAAAATTATGCCTGACTCTCTGGCAGTGGCGGCGGTTTCTACAATGGGATATTCCGGGATATTACTTGGGCCTGCAATTATCGGAGGATTAGCACATGTTGTGACATTACATGGTGCTTTTGCTTGTGTTGCTTTACTCTCTGTTTCCTTACTTGCAGGATATAAATTTATTAATCCAAGCAGAAGATGATAGAGGGAGCTCCTATGAGTTTGTCACAATATGATTGGCTGAATGAACCATTTGATTGGCAAGCTGGAAGTGACTGGCTTAATGTCACCACAGATCATAAAACCGATTTTTGGCAACAAACATGGTATGGTTTTCAACGTCATAGTGGTCATGTTTTTGGGCGTTATGTTGAGGATAATTTTACCTTTCAACTCTGCATTGAAGGATGTTTTGAACATTTATACGATCAAGCTGGAATCATGCTATTAGTGGATGAGAAACATTGGTTGAAAGGGGGAGTTGAATATTCTGACGGGCAGGCCACTATTGGTAGTGTATTCACTCGTCACCATTCTGATTGGTCCATGGGAATATTTCCAGGTAATCCAAGTAAATTCTGGTTACGTCTGACTTGTGAAGAAGGGTATTTAAGGCTTCAATATTCTATTGATGGTTTACGGTGGCCACTATTAAGGCTATCCCCTTTTCTTGAGGATAAACAACGTGTCTTTGTTGGCGCAATGTGTTGTTCTCCAGAACGTCAAGGGTTACAGGTGAAATTTTCTGATTTCAGACTGACACCGCCAATAAAGAAACCATTGCATGATTTAAGTTAGACAAGGCTATTTTCGGAGAATGACGTTTACTGAGATAGGCTTTAAAACACCCGGAGCAATGAGCTTCGGGTGTTAATATGTCTAGTTATATCAAAGCTGGATGTTTAGGCTTTTTCTAAAATAAAACCGGTAAAGTCAGCAGTTGCTTCTTCTGGGAGGCCTACAAATTGGTCTTTCATCATATAAACTCGTAAAAATCCCTCTTCATCTGTACTTAATTCAACGGAACCGGTTGTAAAATTGAAGCTATCTACAACAAAAGATTCGGGGCCAGATGTACGATTCTGTAAACCAAAATAAGCTGGCAAGGCTCTTTGTGGTATTTTTTTTGTTGATAAGCGTGCTGTACCCGTCAGTCTATATTTAACGTTGGGTTCCAATCCTTTTATAATTTGATCAATGACGCCAGAATCAGAATAACTTTGGATCCTAAGGAAGTTAACACCATTCTCGGATAAGATTCCTACAGTTTCAGCGGTTGAGATTCTCCAGCTGTGATATCCTTCATTAAATGAACCATTAATCAGTTCTTTATTAGCTTTTTTTGTATCAGAATATTCTTCGTTATTGAGAACTTTTTTCATATCCATATATGAATCCTTTTTAAATGAAGAGCAATTAAATTTGGTTTTTCTTAATAACTTTGTTTTCAGTAAACACTTTATCAATAGTGGGAGAATATGCAATCGTGTTTTTATTGATTTAAAATTAAATTTTTGTCAATTAATGAAAAATAACGTCCAGGATATTACATCAGAATATCAATTATATTGAGGGAGAGAATAGGATGAGTGATTACATGATATTTACCGCTGTAGAATTAAAACACCCGAAGCCATGAGCTTCGGGTGTTGAAATGTCAAACGATATCAAAGTTAGATGTTTAGGCTTTCTCTAAAATAAAACCGGTAAAGTCAGCAGTTGCTCCGCTTGATCTGGGGCCAATTTGGTCTTTCAGCAAGTAAACGCGTAAAAGTCCTTCTTCATCTGTACTGAATTCGATAGAACCTGTTGTAAACTCGGTGCTGCTCACAGCAAAAGATTCCGGGCCAGATGTGCGATTTTGTAAACCAAAATAAGCAGGTGATGACTCTACGGATAAGCGAGCGGTACCCGTCAGTTTATATTTAGTGTTAGGTTCTAATTCTTCGATAATTTGGTCAATGACGCCAGAACCAGTAACGCTTTGGATTCTGAGAAAGTTAATTCCATTTTCGGATAAGATTTTTACCGTTTCAGGTGCTGGGATTCTCCAACCCTTATATCCTTCCTCGAATGAGCCATTAACCAACTCTTTAGTAGAGTTTTTCTTACCAGAATAATCTTCGTTATCCAAAATTTCTTTTACGTTCATATATTAGTCCTTTTTAAATGAGTGGCAATAAATTTGATTTTTCTTAATCACGTTATTTTTCGGGAGGCACTTTATCAATGATAGGAGAATATTCAATGGCATTTTTTATTGATGGAGGATTGTAATTTGTATCAGTTAATACAAAAATAAAATAGATGAGGGTAAGTTCCAATATATACAGTACACATAGTCTTTTATATTTACTCAATATAGGTATAAATTGGCGTTTTATGTTCTTTTTTCTGTGGAAAATAGACACGTATGGTCAGGAAATAAACTAAATGGTTCTATTGAAATAGAGTGTTAATGATTACAGTAGATTTTAGATATTGATTGAACTTATATAGATAAAATATTTTATATTTAAGGAGTGTATTTTAAATAAAAATAATTATGTGATATTTTTATAATATTAAATATTTATACGATTATAATTAAAATGAAATTATAATATCAATTTGATTTCACTAATGTTTATGATAAATGAACATATATAATGGATTTTTAGGTTAGTTAAAAGTCGGAAGAGTTACATGCTCTTCCGGCTAGTATGATTGGCTGCTGATTGTGTTGGGTTGTATTACTGTCTGGTGTTAGAGTCAGAAATCCGTCTATATTAAATCTTATTTTATAAAATTATTGTCGTTTAAGAATCCTTGTCAAAAATATTTATTTGAGAAAGGTGAAAATTAAATTACCGGCCTAAGTAACCATCCCAATCTTTCCAGACAGGTTGTAACCCCGCTTTAATCAATACATCCGCGACCTGATAAACGGAGCGGTTATCATGTGGAATAAATTGTTCTAGTTCTTTATGGCTATTATCTGCGTAACCACCGGGTTGGGTTTTCGAACCTGCGCTGACATTATTGATTGCCAGTGGTATGACATGATCGCGAAAGAAGGGAGATTCCCGGGTAGAAATAGAAAGTTCTACATCTGGAGCAAACAGACGAAAAGCACAAATCAGTTGTACCAGTTCTGCTTCACTCATTAATGATGCAGGTTTAATACCTCCGGCACAAGGCCGCAAACGTGGGAATGAAATTGAATAACGGCTTTGCCAATATGTGCGTTGTAAAAAGAATAAATGTTCAGCCACCATGTAACAATCTGTCCGCCAGTGATTGGATAGGCCAATTAATGCCCCTAAACCGATTTTATCGATTTTTGCCCGGCCAAGGCGATCCGGTGTTTCTAGTCGCCAGTGAAAATCTTGTTTCTTACCTCGTAGATGATGCAGCCGATAAGTTGGCTCATGATAGGTTTCTTGATAAACCATCACACCATCCAGCCCCAACGTTTTGAGTTCTGAATATTCTTCCTGAGTCATTGGCTGGACTTCCATCATTATGGAACTGAAATGTTCACGGATAAGTGGCAGATAACGGCGGAAATAATCCATACCTACTTTACTTTGATGTTCTCCCGTGACTAATAGCAGATTGTCAAAGCCTAGAGCTTTAATCGCCTGACATTCTGCAATAATTTCATCTTTATTTAGTGTCTTGCGTTTGATGTGGTTACTCATTGAGAATCCACAGTAGGTGCAATCATTGGCGCACAAATTCGAGAGATAAAGCGGTACATAAAAACCAACGGTATTACCGAAGCGTTGACGAGTCAATTTCTGTGCCCGTTGTGCCAGCGGTTCTATATAGGGTTTCGCCGCTGGTGAGAGCAGTGCCATAAAATCATCCAGATTTAATTTGTTGCTGCTTAATGCCCGTTCGACATCCTGCGAAGTTTTGCTGTTAATGCGAAGGGTAATGTCATCCCAACTCAGCTGCTGCCAGTGATAACCAAAACTGTTGTTCAAAAGATGATTAGCCATTAGAACGTTCCCAGAAAATCAGTCAATGGGCTGGATGCAACAGCATGTTGTTTTGGACTTGCCAGACCAGCCTGATGGGATAATTCGCCTGCTCCAATTGCCATTTTGAATGCCTGTGCCATTTTTACTGGGCTACGCGCGACGGCAATAGCGGTATTGACCAATACGGCATCAGCCCCTAGTTCGATTGCTTCCAGTGCATGGCTTGGTGCGCCGATGCCTGCATCGACAACCACCGGCACCTGTGCTTGTTCAATAATAATTTGCAGGAAATCCCGGGTTAGCAGCCCCTGATTAGAGCCGATCGGGGCTCCTAAAGGCATAACCGCTGCACAACCCGCTTCTTCCAGGCGTTTACACAAAACAGGATCAGCACTGCAATAAGGCAGAACGATAAACCCGTCTTTGACCAGCATTTCAGCGCCTTTAAGCGTTTCGACCGGATCAGGTAGTAAGTATTTCACATCAGGATGGATCTCCAGTTTGATCCAATTTGTTGCCAATGCTTCACGGGCCAGACGGGCTGCGAACAGCGCTTCTTCTGCGGTTTTGGCTCCAGAAGTATTTGGCAGCAATTTGACGCCAAGTTTTTGTAATGGTGCTAGAATAGCGTCATTATCTCCCTGTAAATCAATGCGTTTCATCGCCATCGTGACAAGCTGACTGCCAGAGGCGGCTATAGCCTGAATCATTAAATCTGAATTAGCGAATTTGCCTGTACCAGTAAACAAACGGGAATCAAAAGTAGTATCAGCGATCTTTAACATATCAACCTCCGGCAATAACCTGAAATAAAAGGATATTGTCCCCGTCATTAACTTGGTGTGTATTCCAGTTCGAGCGCGGAATAATGGTTTGATTAATGGCCAATGCAGTTCCCGGTTGCGTTCGTTCAAGTTGTTCCAGTAATTGCTGTAGAGCCAGAGGCGCGGTAAGCTCCATCAACTGGTCATTTATAGTAATTTTCATGCCATATCTCCGCAGATTGGGCATTGCCGCGATTGACTGAGCTGTAGCGTGCTCCAGCTTTGCTGCTTACCATCAAACAGTCGAAGTTTGCCGCTCAACGGAGAGGGAAGTCCGCTTAACATTTTGATGGCTTCCAAAGCCTGCAATGTGCCGATGACGCCGACTACCGGACCTAATACACCCGCAGTTCGGCAATTACGTTGTGGTTCTTCCTGATCAGGGTAGAGGCAGGTATAGCAGCCGTGAGGATAAGGGGGTTCAAGCACCATAAGCTGACCGCTGAACCCAACGGCACTGCCGCTGATTAAGGGTTTTCGTGTTGCTACACAAGCCGCATTGATAGCATGGCGGGTTGCCATGTTGTCACAGCAATCAAGAACCAGATCGACCTGTTTTACGCTTTTTTTCAGCGATTCCACATCTTGACGTTTATTAAGAATAGTTATTTTTACCAGTGGATTCAGTGCATTGAGCTGATTAGCTGCAAGTTCAGCTTTTGCCGAAGGGATATCCTCTGTGCGGTAAAGGATTTGTCGTTGTAAATTGGAGACGTGTAGTTGGTCATCATCAGCGAGATAAATTGCTCCCACACCCGCCGCAGCGAGATAGAGAGACGCAGGGGCACCCAGCCCCCCCAGACCGACAATCAATACGCGGCTGGTTTTCAGTTTTTCCTGCCCTTCCGGGCCGATATCTTCCAGCAACAGTTGTCGGCTGTAACGCATAAATTCTTGATCATTCAGCATAAGAACCTCTCAATACCTTCAACTAAATGCCTTCAATCAGATGAAACAATTGTGACGTTGCCTGACGCCAATCTTTTGCTTTGGTAATTGCGCTGACCAGCGCTACACCACCAACTCCCGTTGCAACGACATCCGGCACACGTTCAAGAGAGATGCCTCCGATAGCGACAGTAGGATAATCCGGAGTGTTTTCTACCTGTTGTTTTAATGTTTCCAGCCCTTGTGGAGAAGAGGGCATTGTTTTGGTCGTCGTCGGGAAAATATGGCCGAGGGCGATATAAGATGGACGTAAAGATTTTGCCCGTGCCAATTCTTGTTCATTGTGAGTGGAAATGCCTAACCGCAATCCGGCTTCCTGGATTGCATTCAGATCTGCGTTATCTAAATCTTCCTGACCCAGATGAACACCGTAAGCGCCATGTTTGATAGCCAGTCGCCAGTAATCGTTAATAAACAAACGGGCGTTATATTGGTGGCCGAGCGTGATGGCTTGCTTAATCTCTCCCTCTACCTGATCTTCTGGTAGGTCTTTGATTCGTAACTGGATGGTGGTAATTCCTGCCTTTAACAGGCGGGAAATCCACTCCAGCGAGTCCACGACCGGATACAGTCCCAACCTGTGTTCAGTTGGGGCAAATGGGGCATTAGGCAGATTACTCATGAGATACCCCCTTAGCACTGTGATACAACTCGCTACCGCGGGCGCGGAATTCTTCAGACATCTGTTCCATACCGGCAGCATAATCGCGTACTTCCTGAGAAATCTTCATCGAGCAGAATTTAGGCCCGCACATAGAACAGAAATGAGCAATTTTGCCGGAGGCTTGTGGCAGCGTTTCATCGTGATAGGTACGTGCGGTATCGGGATCGAGCGCCAGATTAAATTGATCTTCCCAACGGAATTCAAAGCGTGCTTTTGACATAGCGTTATCACGGATTTGTGCACCTGGATGGCCTTTGGCCAGATCGGCGGCATGAGCCGCAATTTTGTAAGTAATCAGCCCTTGCTTAACATCGTCTTTGTTTGGCAGACCAAGATGTTCTTTCGGTGTTACGTAACAAAGCATAGCGCAACCAAACCAACCAATCATTGCTGCACCAATACCCGAAGTAAAATGGTCATAACCTGGCGCAATATCTGTCGTCAGTGGTCCAAGGGTGTAGAAAGGGGCTTCATGACAGTGCTCCAACTCTTCGGTCATATTGCGACGAATCATCTGCATTGGTACATGTCCGGGGCCTTCGATCATCACCTGAACATCATATTCCCAGGCAATTTTGGTCAGTTCGCCTAATGTATGTAACTCGGCAAACTGGGCTTCATCATTGGCATCTTGAATAGAGCCGGGGCGCAAGCCATCTCCTAAGGATAGAGAAACATCATAAGCAGCACAGATTTCACAAATCTCGCGGAAATGTTGGTAGAGGAAGTTTTCCTGATGATGAGATAGACACCATTTCGCCATAATTGAACCACCGCGGGAGACGATCCCGGTCAGGCGTTTGGCTGTCATCGGTACATAGCGCAGCAGAACGCCTGCGTGAATAGTGAAGTAATCCACTCCTTGTTCAGCTTGTTCTAGCAAGGTATCACGGAACATTTTCCAGGTGAGGTTTTCCGCTACACCATTAACTTTTTCCAGAGCTTGATAAATGGGGACTGTACCGATAGGAACCGGGCTGTTACGTAAGATCCATTCGCGGGTTTCGTGGATATAACGGCCAGTGGAGAGATCCATTACCGTATCCGCACCCCAACGGGTAGACCAGATCAGCTTTTCCACTTCCTCTTCAATAGAAGAGGTCACTGAAGAGTTACCGATATTGGCGTTAACCTTCACCAGAAAATTACGACCAATAATCATGGGTTCTGATTCAGGATGATTGATATTGGCAGGAATAATTGCCCGACCTGCCGCGACTTCCTGACGGACAAATTCTGGTGTGATATTTTCTGGCAACTGAGCGCCGAAGCCTTGTCCTGCATGTTGTTGGCGTAGCACATCACCGCGGATACGTTCACGCCCCATATTTTCCCGTAGTGCAATAAATTCCATTTCCGGTGTGATGATGTCTTTACGGGCATAGTGCAATTGAGTCACGCGTTTGCCTTTACCGGCTTTTAGTGGATGAGGGCGGTTATTGAAACGTAAATGAGCGAGGCCAGCATCCGCCAGACGTTGCTGAGTAAAATCAGAACTGAGGGTGGTAACAGGTTCAGTATCTTGACGTTCGTCGATCCATTGCTGGCGCAGTTTAGTTAACCCAACATGCACATCCAGCATGGAATCAGGATCGCCATAAGCGCCGGAAGTATCATAAACAGGGATAGCTTCGTTTTCCTCATATTGAGGTTCTTCTTTGGTTCCGCCGATCAGAGTCGGTGATAACTGAATTTCCCGCATTGGGACTTGGATATCGTCACGTGGACCTTGGAGATAAATTCGTCGTGAGTTAGGGAACGCGACTCCCTGAATAGAATTAATAAATTCTTGAGCGGCATCACGTTGAACTTTACGTGGACGTGACGGGCCGGATTTTGGTGAAATATCAGTTGCAGGGATAACAATATTATTAGACATAGCAAATTCCTAACCGTGTTATTGGGAAAGTTGCTTGTCTGGAGCTCGCAGGGAGTAATAATTGATAGCTGGATGGACTCTTGGTAAGAAAACTGGGTGAGCCGACAGCGGTTGATTACTCTTGTTCCCTTCGCGGGTCTTAACCCGATCAGGTTCCGCGGATCCCGAATTAACGGTCTCAGCCTGTGTATGCTGTGATAAAACAGTCTACGCTAGGCACTCCGACAAGAAAGTCATCAGTAGTATAGAAGGGATTATGAAAACTACAACCCTTACTGAATGAAAGTATTTACAATGACCAAGTTAATTGTTCCCAGCCATGTTGTTGTGCCTCAGCTTGCAAACGAGCATCAGCATTGACGGTAATCACCTCATTGGCAAACTGACACATTGGCAGATCATTAATCGAATCACTGTAAAAACGGATAGTTTCAGGATGACTATTTTGTTGCTCCAGCCATTGTTTCAATCGTTTTACTTTACCTTCACGAAAAGTGGCAATGCCGTCTATTTTGCCGGTATAACAGCCGTTTTCTATTACCATATCAATGCCCAACGCGGTGTGAATACCAAATTCGGCAGCAATCTTTTTCACAATAAAAGAGACCGTGGCTGAGATAATAATGACCGGAACCTGCTGTTGTTGATATTCTTCAAGCAGCGCTTTAGCTTGTGGATAAAACCGAGGTCTGATTCTTTCTGCGACAAATTCAGTTAGCCAGGTATCAACTTGTTCTTGCGGAACCTGATGCAATGTTTGCAGGCTAAATGCCAGATAGTCATTCATATTCAACATACCTGCATTGTAATCAGCCATCATTTTTGCATCTGCTTCGATAAAACGGGGATCGGTAATTATGCCTTTTTCCCATAAGAATTCTGTCCATATAGCGCTGGAATCACCGGAGATTAAGGTGTCATCCAGATCAAACACTGCAAGCAGTTGTGGCATGATGTTGTGTTCCTCAGGTCAAAGCACATTGATAGCTGAGGATCATGCCTGTCACTGTCAGATCAGGCAATACAACATATAACAATAAGACACTCTTTTTCTGATGAAAAAGCGTATGATTTATACACATATTAAAATAATTTAAGATGTCATAGTGATGATGCAACAACAAATTACAGGTACAGAATGTGGCTGGTGGATTATCAGCGATGAAAATCATATTTGGCTTCCTGAAGGGGAATTACCTTTTGGAATTGCTGTTCAATGGTCATTGCAAGGAAAAATAGCGTGGCCTATTGGTGAATGGCAGGGCGAAAAAGTTTGGCTTATTTGTCAGAAAATGGTTTCAGATATGGTTTCGCTGCGGCAAATTATTTCAAGTGATAGCGGGTTGTTTCAGTTAGCTGGCCGTGGGGTGCAGTTGGCGGAGTTTTATCGTTCTCATCGGTATTGTGGTTATTGCGGTAGTGAAATGCGCCATGGTTCCAGTGAGTGGGTCTGTTTGTGTCATCACTGTGGAGAACGTTATTATCCGCAGATTGCACCTTGTATTATTGTGGGTATTCGTCGGAATGATAGGATTCTACTGGCGCAGCATCAGCACCATCGTGGGGGGATGTACACAGTACTGGCGGGATTTGTCGAAGTCGGTGAAACACTCGAAGAAGCAGTATCTCGTGAAGTCATGGAGGAGAGTAATATTAAAGTCCGCAATTTACGTTATGTGGCTTCTCAGCCATGGCCTTTTCCTCATTCATTGATGATGGCATTTCTGGCTGATTATGACAGCGGTGAAATCCGTCATGATCCGCAAGAGCTGATTAGCGCAGACTGGTATCGCTATGATCAACTGCCATTGATCCCGCCAGCTAATACGATTGCCCGCCGGTTGATTGAAGATACGGTTGCTCTATGCCGAAATGCGTAATGTACTGTTTGGTGCGATTCAACGGGAGAGATTTGCCTGTCATGTTACAATGGCCGCAAATCATTGCAGCCAGATAATATTGCGGCCAATAAATAAATGGAGTCTGTTATGAATGAGTTGAAAAACGACCGCTATTTGCGAGCCTTACTGCGCCAACCCGTTGATGTTACACCTGTATGGATGATGCGTCAGGCGGGTCGTTATTTGCCGGAATATAAGGCTAGCCGTACCGAAGCAGGTGATTTTATCTCTCTGTGTAAGAACACTGAACTTGCCTGCGAAGTCACTTTACAGCCTTTACGGCGTTATCCGTTGGATGCGGCGATTCTCTTCTCTGATATTCTCACTATTCCTGATGCAATGGGGTTGGGACTCTATTTTGAGGCAGGCGAAGGCCCGCGTTTTAAATCCCCTATTTTGAGTCGTGCTGATGTGGAAAAACTGCCGGTTCCTGATCCTGAAATGGAACTGGGTTATGTGATGGATGCAGTGCGTACAATCCGTAAGGCACTGGTGGGGCAAGTTCCTTTGATTGGCTTTTCCGGTAGTCCGTGGACACTGGCGACTTATATGGTGGAAGGCGGTAGTAGTAAGGCATTCACTAAAATCAAAAAAATGATGTATGCCGAACCCGCCGTCATGCACTTATTGCTGGATAAACTGGCAGACAGCGTTACTCTTTATCTTAATGCCCAGATTAAAGCGGGTGCTCAGTCTGTGATGATTTTCGATACTTGGGGAGGCGTGCTGACGGAGCGGGATTATCGTGAGTTTTCCCTGAGTTATATGCACAAAATTGTTGATGGCCTGATCCGTGAAAATGAAGGCCGCCGTGTGCCGGTAACATTGTTTACCAAAGGTGGCGGGCAATGGCTGGAAGCAATGGCTGAAACGGGTTGTGATGCCCTTGGTTTGGACTGGACGACAGATATTGCCGATGCACGCCGTCGTGTAGGGAATAAAGTGGCTTTGCAGGGCAACATGGATCCATCTGTGTTATATGCCTCTCCAGCGCGGATTGAGCAGGAAGTTTCGACAATTTTGCAAGGTTTTGGTATGGGTCCTGGTCATGTTTTTAACCTTGGTCATGGTATCCATCAAGATGTACAGCCGGAACATGCTGGTGTATTTGTTGAAACGGTACATAAACTTTCAGCTAAATATCATCAGTAGAAATATGATTAACACGAAAGCATTACGTCAGGAACAAATAGAAAAGGCTCAGCAAGTCATCCATTATGATGATTTTTCCTCACCAAAATTGATTGCTGGTGCTGATGTGGGCTTTGAACAGCAGGGAACAGTTACCCGTGCAGCTATCGCTGTTCTTTCCTATCCTGCCTTTGAACTGGTGGAGTATCAGATAGCTCGAATTGATACTACGCTTCCTTATATCCCCGGCTTACTCTCTTTTCGTGAATACCCTGCATTGATGGCTGCCTGGCAATTGCTGAAACACACACCTGATCTGGTCATGGTGGACGGCCATGGTATTGCTCATCCTCGTCGTTTAGGGGTTGCTAGCCATTTTGGCTTATTGGCGAATGTACCGACGATTGGCGTGGCAAAACGTCGTTTATGTGGTGAAAGTGAACCATTGGATGAGCAACCCGGCAGTTGCCAGCCTTTGATTGATAAAGAGGAGCAGATCGGCTGGGTATGGCGAAGTAAAAAACGTTGTAATCCATTGTATATTTCTACAGGACATAGAATCAGTCTTGATAGTGCATTGCTATGGGTAGAGCGTTGTGTGCGAGGCTATCGTCTACCTGAAACCACCCGTTGGGCGGATGGCATAGCTTCAAATAGAGCGTTTTTTGAACAAATGATGCAGAAAAATCCTTAAATTCGGTGTAAGCGTGTGGATCTTCTTGAATTTCAGGTAAACTGCGGAGCAAATTATGCATAATGAGTAAGAACTAATGTTACGAAACCCGATACATTTACGGCTGGAAAAACTTGAAAGCTGGCAGCATCTGACCTTCATGGCAAGTTTATGCGAACGGATGTATCCAAACTACCAGATGTTCTGTTGTCAGACTGCGTTCGCAGAACCTGCGCTTTACCGCCGTATTCTGGATTTGGTGTGGGAAATATTAGTTGTAAAAGATGCCAAGGTTAATTTTGATAATCAGCTGGAAAAGTTGGAACAAATCATTCCGTCAGCAGATGATTACGATATTTATGGTGTGTACCCGGCAATTGATGCGTGTATTGCATTAGGGGAAATACTCCATGCCCGTCTGAGTGGTGAGACATTGGAGCATACAATTGCTGTGAGTGAAATTTCAATTCGCACCGTTGCTATGCTTGAAATGACCCATGCCGGGAAAGAAATGACCGATGAAGAATTAAAAGTATTACCTGCCATTGAACAAGAGTGGGATATTCAATGGGAAATTTATCGCTTATTGGCCGGCTGTGAAGAGCGGGATATTGAGTTGATTAAAGGATTGAAATCTGACCTCCGGGAATCAGGAATTAGCAACATTGGTATAAATTTAACGCAGTAAAGTGAAAAAACGTGATTTAATGCTTTAAATGCCATGTTCAAAGGCTTCACTTTTGCCCCCACTCTGTTCTACATTTGGGGGGTGAAAAGAAGTGGCTATCGGTGCGTGTATGCAGGGGTGCTGTCATTCGGCATATCCGTCGCACTCGATGCTTTGCAAACGATAAACACACTGTAAGGATAATCTATGAATAAGACTGAATTAGTTGATGCAATCGCAGAAAGTGCAGACCTGACCAAAGCTCAGGCAAAAGCTGCTCTGGAATCAACTTTGAATGCAATTACTGAATCCCTGAAAGAAGGTGATTCAGTACAGCTGGTTGGTTTTGGTACTTTCAAAGTTAACCATCGCGCAGAGCGTACTGGCCGTAACCCTCAAACCGGTAAAGAAATTACAATCGCTGCTGCGAACGTACCTGCTTTCTCTGCTGGCAAGGCACTGAAAGACGCAGTTAAATAATTTCATTGCAAAAAAGAAAAGATGGAAGGGGTATTCATCCCCTTTTGTTGGTTCGTCAGGGGCTGATGACACTAGGATTCGTCTTCGCGCTCAGCGCCTGTACCAATCAACCAAAAGAACCTTCTTTTAGTGCAAGTGGATTCATCGCAGATGACGGCGTTGTCCGCTTGTGGCGTCTCAACGATCAAAATAGTCAGCCTCTGGTTCTAATGAGTGTTTACAGCCCTTACCGTAATGGCAATACCATTGTGACTTTTTATGAATATAAACAGGGCGATTTACGCCAAATTCGTCGTGAAATTCTGAATGATGAAAATCCATTGGCTGAACAACTTCGTTTAGATAAATCTGGTGATGTGATTTTTATGCAAAAGCAGTCAAAAACGCGGAGTGAACCACTTTCCAGTGATGATATTGTTCGCATACAGTTTGACGCTAAACGGGTTCTTGAATTAAGTGATGCGTTGATCGTGGGAAATGTGCGTTTGATGCAAGGGCACTGGCATAACGGCAAAGTCACTACTTGTGCGGGTGACACGATTTCCGTCGAGTTTGAACCTTACGCGAGGTCATGGCTTGAACAACGCGAAAAAAGAAGCTACGGTCAATTAACAATTGCCTGGTTGGAAGCTTCGGTTGGCCGCGAATTACTGCTGGTAGCCAATAACGACTTCTGCCGTTGGGAACCGACGAAGGACAGCCTCTGACCTCCGTCAGTTTTGTGATTACTTCAGCCGGTTAATTGCCCGGTATCCAATATCCTTGCGGTAAAAACAGCCACTCCATTCAATCTTTTCTGCTTGCAGGTAAGCATTTTGCTGTGTATCGGCAATGGATTCTCCCAAGGCGGTAACACACAGAACACGGCCGCCTGCGGTAATAACATCACCGTCTTTCAGTGCTGTACCTGCATGAAAAACCTTGCTGCTTTCATTTTCTTGTTGGGGCAAGCCATGAATAATATCCCCTTTGCGATAATCAGCAGGATATCCGCCGGCAGCCAGCACTACACCCAGAGCAGGGCGTTCGTCCCAATCAGAAGTTTTACCCGCAAGCTCGCCTTTTGCACCGGCCAGACAAAGTTCAACTAAATCGGAACGCATTCGCATCATGATGGGTTGGGTTTCCGGATCACCAAAGCGACAGTTAAATTCAATCACTTTCGGTTCGCCATTTTGGTTGATCATCAACCCGGCATAAAGAAAACCGGTATAAATATGACCTTCAGCAGCCATACCATTAACCGTAGGATAAATAATTTCTTCCATAATACGCTGGTGGATGGCATCGGTGACGACCGGAGCGGGTGAATAGGCCCCCATTCCCCCAGTGTTCGGACCCGTGTCACCGTCACCTACGCGCTTATGATCCTGGCTGGTTGCCATAGGAACAACATGCTTGCCATCGACCATAACGATAAAACTAGCTTCTTCGCCAGTTAAAAACTCTTCAATAACAATCCGATGGCCTGCATTACCAAATGCATTTCCGGCCAGCATATCTTTTATGGCGGACTGGGCTTCTTCCTGTGTCATTGCAACAATCACACCTTTACCCGCAGCCAACCCGTCCGCTTTTATGACAATAGGTGCGCCGACTTTATCCAGATAGGCGAGAGCCGGTTCGGTTTCTGTAAAATTCTGATAAGCCGCCGTTGGGATTTGATGGCGTGCCAGAAAATCTTTGGTGAATGCTTTTGAACCTTCTAATTGAGCGGCCGCCTGAGTTGGACCAAAGATAGTCAACCCCGCTTTTTGGAATGCATCGACAATACCAATGACCAATGGCGCTTCAGGGCCAACGATAGTCAGCCCGATATTATGGTTTTGTGCAAATGCTAACAGGCTATTGATATCTGTCGCTGAGATATCAATATTTTCCAGATTGCTTTCCAGAGCGGTTCCTGCATTTCCTGGAGCAACATAGATTTTATTAGCCAAAGGAGACTGAGCTGCTTTCCATGCCAGAGCGTGCTCGCGCCCACCGCTACCAATAATTAAAATATTCATTCAGTTCACTCCTGCTATTGATTAGTGGCGGAAATGGCGTATGCCAGTAAAAATCATGGCGAGACCATGTTCATCAGCTGCTGCAATGACTTCGTCATCACGGATAGAACCGCCTGGTTGGATAACACAGCTCACACCGACAGCCGCTGCCGCATCAATGCCGTCACGGAATGGGAAAAATGCGTCAGAAGCCATTGCACACCCCTGAACCTCCAAACCTTCGTCGGCGGCTTTAATGCCAGCAATTTTTGCAGAATAGACGCGGCTCATTTGACCTGCACCGATACCGATGGTCATATCATTTTTTGCATAAACAATTGCATTTGATTTGACAAACTTAGCGACTTTCCAACAGAACAGGGCATCTTTCATTTCTTGTTCCGTGGGTTGACGTTTGGAAACGACACGTAAGTTATCTGTAGTTACCATACCAAGATCGCGATCTTGGACCAACAGGCCGCCATTAACACGTTTGAAATCAAGGCCAGCAACGCGGGTTTCCCATTCGCCACTGACCAGAACACGGACATTTTGCTTGGTAGCCAGTACGGGTAATGCATCTTCATTTATTGAAGGGGCGATAATTACCTCAACGAATTGGCGATCGATAATAGCTTGTGCAGTTTTAGTATCAAGTTCGCGGTTGAACGCGATAATACCGCCGAAAGCTGAAGTAGGGTCTGTTCTGAATGCGTGATCATAGGCTTCGTGAATATTTTTACCTATTGCTACGCCGCATGGGTTAGCGTGCTTAACAATAACGCATGCAGGCTCTGAGAATTCCTTAACACATTCCAGAGCGGCGTCTGTATCAGCAATGTTATTATAAGAAAGCTCTTTGCCCTGTAGTTGAGTTGCTGTTGCGATGGACGCTTCAGAGATATTCTCTTCTATATAGAAAGCGGCGTCCTGATGACTGTTCTCGCCATAACGCATATCCTGCTTTTTAGTGAAATTCAGATTCAGGGTACGAGGGAAGCGTCCTGATGGTTGAGTGATGTCACCGTAATAAGACGGAACCAGTTTGCCAAAATAGTTAGCAATCATGCTGTCATAAGCTGCGGTGTGTTCAAATGCCTTAATTGCTAAATCGAAACGGGTCGATTGTGTCAGTGAACCTTGACTGTTATCCATCTCTTCAATGATTTTTTCATAATCATTACTATTAACTACGATCGCGACATCTTTATGGTTTTTGGCAGCAGAGCGAACCATCGTTGGTCCGCCGATATCAATGTTTTCAACTGCATCTTCCAAAGTGCAATCTGGTTTATCAACGGTTTGCGCGAATGGATATAGATTCACAACTACCATATCAATTGGTGAGATTTGGTGTTGTTCCATGATCTCATCATCTTGCCCACGGCGACCAAGGATCCCACCATGTACTTTAGGATGCAAGGTCTTAACGCGTCCATCCATCATTTCAGGAAAGCCGGTGTAATCTGAAACTTCAGTAACTTTCAGACCAGAGTCAGCCAGTAAATGGGCTGTTCCGCCAGTAGAAAGTAATTCAACACCGCGTTGAGATAAGGCTTTTGCAAATTCAACAATCCCTGATTTATCGGAAACACTAAGCAGGGCACGACGGATTGGACGAAGCTGTTGCATTGGTTTGATCCCTTGGATTTTATAAGGCAATAACATGTTATTGGGAAGATCCCACTATTATCAGGTATCAGGACATGAAAAATGGGCACTGCAATAACATTTCAGAACAGTCAGCTAAAATCACGCAATGATTTTAGCCACCGAATTGTAACGAAAACGTTTGCGTGATGCTCGATAAATTTTAACCTAACTATCCATTTGTGGATAAGTCTGTTGGTAAATGAGTATAAAGTGGGGTTTTGCTGTGGGATTAATCAAACGATCAATTTTCTTTAAAATAATGATTGCCAGCGCCGGAGAACTCCCTATAATGCGCCACCACTGACCGACACAACGCTGACAAAGCGTGTAAGGCCAGGCAGAGTAAAGTGAATTAAGCGCTTGACTCTGCGGGCGAAAAGCGTAGTATACGCAGCCCGGCTGAACGAGAATATTAATTTTTGTTTCAGTCTGCTCTTTAACAATTAATCAGACAATCTGTGTGGGCACTCACAAGACCGTATCACAAAAAAATACACTAAAGTCTTGAAGAGTGAACAACAGTTAATTCATGACGAAATAACAGTCAGTTTCTTTG
>NZ_PUJU01000054.1 GCF_011189505.1 Photorhabdus tasmaniensis | reverse complement strand
AGACGAACCCATCCTCTTTCTTGACGCGGTTCACCCGACTCAAGGCACCAAACTCGGTTATGGCTGGATGCGAAAAGGCGAGAAAAAAACAGTCAAAACAACAGGAAGCCGAACTCGCCTGAATATATTGGGTGCACTCAACCTGAATGCCATTGGTCATACGGTGTTCCAGGAATATCAAACCCTCAATGACTACAACATTTGCTGTTTTTTCAATGAAATAAGAAAGTCTTATCCTGAGTATCATCAAAAAATTCATCTTATTGTGGATGGAGCGGGTTACAACAAAGCGCATCTTGTGAAGGACTGGGCTTATGTTAGCAATATTGAGTGACATTACCTTCCTCCCTATAGCCCCAATTTAAACCCGATAGAGCGATTATGGAAGGTCATGAATGAACATGTTCGAAATAACCGTTATTTCGCTGATAAACATGAATTTCGAGACAAAGTATTCAAATTTTTCACCACAACGCTACCTGATATAGCGGACTCGCTGATGTCTAGAATTAACGACCATTTTCAGGTGCTAAAAACTGCATCTTGAAGTTTCTTGGGTTATAGGGGATATAGTGTTCAGAAATTCTGGCAAAGACGAATAATAAGG
Source organism: Photorhabdus tasmaniensis (assembly GCF_011189505.1). Taxonomy (GTDB): domain Bacteria; phylum Pseudomonadota; class Gammaproteobacteria; order Enterobacterales; family Enterobacteriaceae; genus Photorhabdus; species Photorhabdus tasmaniensis. The sequence goes on along the minus strand of NZ_PUJU01000054.1, from coordinate 30,672 downwards.
CCTGGCGTTATTAGGGTATTTTTCAGGATCAGGGAACAACAAAGGCTTGAACATTTTATTTTTATATTTACCTATAGGGCCATAGTAGTCCCACCGCTTTAATGCGTCACTTTTACTTACAGGGTTAAGCCGAGGTAAATAGTCTATTTGATTTATAGCCTGATAAAAACCAAGTAAGTTAGAAACCAAATCTTCACCACTATATCCACTATCTGTGTACCAGTTAAAAGGAAAGGAGTCCTGATGAGCTTCAAATAAATGGCTTGTATACATCATAATAGTCAGTGCAACTCTCCGCTTATCATGTAAAGACAACCCTCACCTTACTCTCCACCTTGTCATTTTAGACGTTCCATATTTCAACCCTAACCCCATATATTGTGTATATCTAATAGTAAAATAAGACCCCTTAGTATCATCCCCTGAGTTTATAGCAGCCATGAGCTTTCTGGCATCATCTCCCTTAGCATGACCGACATCTATCCATCCCGACTTTTCGGTATAAACCAACCTTCCTCTCTCTATATCACTTCTTTTACTCATGAATACTCCTATGATTTGATTGGCGGTTATCAAAGCTATCCGGTCACTGTCCCCGCCACTAGGTGTAACAATCTGCGTTTAAAACCGGATCGAACTACATTTATCCCCAAATTAACTACAACTGACAGTGCAGCAAACCCAAGTTAATTATAAATGAAAATCGCACCGGCAATAGTACAAAAAACCTCCGTTTTTGAGGCTAGAAAACGATATCTTCAATGTGAAAAAATAAAAGAGAAACCAGTCACAGGATAATCTGAAAAATTAGCGATTATCTCAACTATCCAGTTACTACCCATAATAGTCAATTTCGGTATAATAACGTTTGTCTCTATCTTATATATTTTGGTGAAAATTGATGTCGAATATAAATTTAAAAATCACTTTTCTTGAGATTTTTTGTTCTTTTTTTGAAGAATAAAAGGTATTTATAATATTGTTCCCCGTAACAATTCAAATATAAACTGTTTTTATTTTGTATTGAAAATATTTATATAGTTTTTTTATTTATAATATAAGAGTAAATTTATTTGACAGTTTTGTATTTGATGACTATTGTTCTCTCCTGATTAGCAAATGTTATTGCCAATCTAATAATATCTTTTGTTATTATTAATTTTAAATATAAATAGCATCTTTTATCATTATTTAACTCACTGTTTTTGTTTTGTTTTGTTTTGTTTTGTTTTGTTTTGTTTTGTTTTTTATTTTATTTTATTAATTTCATGGATGATTATATTTATTTGATAGTAAATTGAAACCATTTCTAATGGTGATAATTTGTTATCGCATGTTCTATTTTAAATTCAGCATAAATCTGAGTGTGATTCATCACTTTAATTACTGATGAACACAAGGCTATTTTTTTACAATTGATGTAAAACAGTAAAAATATCCTCACTGCAAGAGGATAATAATTATTTATCCGTCGTTGTTGACAAAATATTTAAAATAAATTGGCCATAGGCCATACAGGAGTAATAAATGAAATACGACTTTATTGTCGTGGGTTCAGGGGCAATTGCAGGTTCAATCGCCTATGAGCTGGCAAGCAGAAATCTTTCGGTTTGTCGGGTTGGAAGTACTGATCGAACTAATGCCGCTTCCAAAGCCGCAGGGGCGATGAATGGCTGTTTTGGCGAAATTACCAGTGGCTTATTAGCGAGTGAGCACGGTAAGTTGAAATTGAATATGGATTGTATTTCTAAAGCGCTTTGGCCTGCCTGGGCGCAGCGGTTAGCTGACTCTTCTGGTGATACGCGATCGCTGTTCACCGCTAAAGGGACTCATGTGATACTGAATACCGCCGGGATGGAAGAGATTGACAGTGTCAATTATGACGCTATCGAACAAACCCTGAACGAATATGCGGCTCCTTATGAAACCGTTGATCCACGTGAAATTGAGTGGTTAAAGCCTAATGATCTGGTGCGTCCGCTTCGTGCTTTATATATTCCTGACGAACATGCCCTGGATTCGCATTTACTGCTGGAAAAACTGGATGCTGCATTGGTTGCGGAAGGTGGCGTCCTCAAAGATGAGAATGTTAAGAGTGTGCTGATTGAAGACGGTTTAGCCATTGGTGTCGAATTGCTAAGTGGCGAGCGTTTAATGGCGGATAAGGTGGTGGTTGCTGCCGGTGCGCACTCGTTGGATCTGTTATCAAATATCCCTTCTGTTGTCCGGCAAATCCCGCCGATATTTGCCGGTTACGGGGTATCCATTCTGGTCAAGATGCCAAAAGGCAGAGAATTACCGACGTCGGTAATTCGTACTCCTAACCGGGCATTTGCTTGTGGGTTGCATTGTGTACCACGGGGTGATGGTGTTCTATATCTCGGTGCGACAAATATTCTGGCTGAAAAACCACGCAGTCAGGCATTGATTTCAGATGTGCAGTTTCTGCTGGATTGTGCGTTAGATCAGTTGGATATTAACTTGCATGATGCTGATATTCTTTCAATTCAGGTCGGTAACAGACCAATCCCGGCGGATGGGTTTCCGTTAATTGGTGAATGTGGTGTGAATGGCCTTTGGCTGGCTACCGGGACTTACCGTGATGGCTTACATCAGTCACCGTTACTGGCAGATTATGTTGCTAATGCGTTGACCGGAATAGAAAATACGCAAATTAACCTGGATTCCTTCAATCCGGTTCGCCCTCCGTTAGTCGGTTTCTCCCGTGAAGTGATGGCTAAAGAAACCGTCCAGCAAATGCTTGCCACAGGTTACGAGTATCGCTGGGATATCAAACCTTATTGGTTGCCGCTACTGAATGAAGGCATGACACGCAATTATCAGGATGTGATCGAATCGCTTCATCCTCAGTTCACGCCACCGCCAGAATTGGTTGCTTTCTCTTATATTTATGAATCCATGCGTGAACGGTTACGTAGCTACTATGAGGCATGGTCATGAACTCTTTGTTGAAAGATCAGGCGGCTATTGATAAGGCCAGGGAATTACTGATAGAGGCAGGTGTTTGGGATGTGGAAACCGATCTTGCCTGTCTGGCTGATCGTTATCTGGAAAGGCGCTGTAAGGATCGCGCCCGTGATGAATTTATGCTTGCGGTTCATGAGCGCTGTAACCGGATCCCTCTTGGGCATATTGTCGGCATTGCGGATTTTGATGAACTGCCTTTGGTGGTCGGTACGGGGGTCTTTATTCCGCGTCCTCATAGTCAGATTATCCATAAATGGCTGGAGAATGAACATGAAGTACCTCAGGGATCAGGGGTTCTGGATTTATGTTCGGGGAGTGGGGCTATCGGTTTAGCCATTGCTAAACGTCGCCCGGATTTAAAGGTCACTTGTGTTGAATATGATGACATCGCTTTTCAATACCTGACACGCAATATCTCCCGGTTGGCTGGCTGGGCAGTTAAAGCGGAGGCATTAAAAGCCGATTTACGGGATTGGCAGGCATTTTCTCAATTTAACGGCTCGGTAGCGTTAATTGTCGCTAATCCACCTTACGTTCCAGAACAGCAGACAATATTACCGGAGTGGGAGGAACATCATCCTTATGTTTCGGTGTATTCGGGGGATGATGGGCTCGACTTAACGCGGTTGATTATCAAACAAGCCAGACAGCTACTGCAATCAAATGGCTGGTTGGTTATCGAACATGGTGAAAGTCAGGAGCAGAGCGTCAGAACACTATTTTCAGACGCCGGTTTTTCTTTAGTCCGGACAATTATTGATAAAGATATTTCTGACACAACAGGCAGTTCGGTAATCACTGTCGGTTGTCAGCTCATTTGAACTCAGACAGCAGGAGTCTAGATAATGGATGTAAAACAGAAGCAGGATTGGATGACGATCCGCAGGTCACGGACAACCGGCGCTTTAGCGCAAGCTATTGATGAAGGACTGACCAGTTTCACGGTTGTAGAACGTCACGGTAAGCAAATTACAACAGAAGAAGGCAAGGTTTTTACGGAGTTTGTTTCCTGCTCTTATTTGGGATTAGAACATCATCCCGCGTTAATTGAGGCAGCAAATCAGGCAATGGCTCGGACAGGGATACATTTGTCATCGTCCCGTGGTGCAATGCGCCCACAATATTTGAGGCAACTGGAGGAACTGCTGGAAGAAATTTATCAAGGTGGCTCCGTTGCTGTTTTCACTTCCACCAGTAACGTTCACCTGGGTGTATTGCCGTTATTGGGCAGTGGTTCTTTACCTAACTATCCACTTACCCGGCCAGTACATTGGTTGATGGATAAAACGGCTCATGCATCTATGCAGGTATTACGCGGTATTCTCGAACAGTTCGGGCCAGTATCGCGGGTCGATAGTGCTGATGAACCGTCGGTGCAGCAAGCTTTGCAGAACTGTGGCGAGAATCAGCGTACCCCTGTCCTGCTAATTGATGGTATTGGCTCAATGAATGGTTTGATTCCGGTTGCAGAATTAACCCGAAAATTGGCGGCTGCCGGAGGCTATGTCTATGTCGATGATGCTCATGGCATTTCCATTGTAGGGCGCAATGGCGCGGGTTATGCCTTTGCCGCACTTGACCATGTTTTACCATCCAACCTCATACTGGCAGGTTCACTATCCAAAGCATTTGGTGGTGCGGGTGGTTTTGTGGTTGTTGCAGGTGCCGATGATATTGAAGTGATTAGTACCCTGGCTAATCCTCTGGTTTTTGGTCATTCAATTATGGTGCCGATGTTGGCCGCTAACGTTGCAGCAGCAAAACTTCATCTTAGCCTTGAAATAGAAATACGGCAGGAACAACTCTGGAAGAATGTCAATCTGTTTGATTCCCTGACGGGTAATAGCCTGATGAATGCCGGTGTGCAATCTCCTGTTCGTGGGGCGTTATTCGAAAATGAAGTTGAAGGGCTTGAAGCTGCACGCCTGCTGCGTGACAACGGCATCTTATTGTTCCCGGTATTTTATCCGCTGGTTCCAGATGGTAACGCCATGTTGCGTTTTGCGTTCTCCAGTGAGCATAAGGAAAGTGAAATCAGGCAATTAGTGAATACTTTATTCAAAATACGGGAAAAAGGGCTGAATTGGGCTAAACCACAGGCCATTGCTCCACAGGTACAAGTGACTCAATGAATTCGTGATGAAGCGCAACTCTATGACTCAATCAATAATAAATAAGCAGGACATATTACAACCTTATAGGGAGTCTCTGGATGTTATTAATATGCAGATTTTATCGCTGCTTTCTGAGCGTATGCAGATCTGTATGAAAATCGCTGAGATAAAAGCGGAATGGGATATTCCGATGATGCAGCCACAACGGATTACTTCGTTATTGGATATGTTGAAGGATAAATCAACGGATTTTGGGCTACGACCTGAATATACTGCGTCAATATTCCAGTTAGTTATCGAAGAAACCTGTCGTCAAGAAGAAGAATTGATTGATCGGTTGTTACGCGAGAAAAAAAAGAATAATGAAAATACTGCTGATTGATAATTATGATTCTTTTACACAAAACATTGCTCAATATCTGTATGAAGTGACCGGCAGTGTGCCATCTGTCGTCACCAATTCTCTGACTTATGAAGAGTTGGCGATAGACAATTATGATGCTGTCGTGCTTTCTCCAGGGCCAGGGCATCCAGCTGAAAATAGCGATTTTGGTGTCTGTGCTGAGGTCATTGCCCGCGCCGAAATTCCACTATTGGGTATTTGCCTTGGTCATCAGGGCATTAGCCTGGCATTTGGTGGTTTTGTAGAACATGCGCCTAATCCGGTACATGGTTATCGCAGTCGCATCAGGAATACCGGAGAAGGATTATTTCTCGGTTTGCCTGAGCAATTTGAAGTGGTCAGATATCACTCGCTAGTCTGTACCCGGTTGCCTGACACTCTTAAATGTACCGCCTGGACTGATGATGGCTTAATTATGGCCATTGAGCACACCCAAAAACCGATTTGGGGTGTTCAATTTCATCCTGAGTCGATTGATTCTGAATATGGGCGTGAATTACTGAGTAATTTTGTTCGCATAGCAAAGACGTCTAAAGAGCATAACGAGCATAACGAGCAGGATATTATCGTTGTGAATAAGTGTATTTCTGCCTATGAAGCTTATCTGGCGGTGGGCGGAAAGCAGCATCTCAATCTGAATTACCGTGAATGTCAGGGCATTATCGATCCTGAATCTCTGTTCATTCAATATTATGGCAATGATACTCACTCTTTCTGGCTGGATAGTGAAAATTCGGACAGGCCCAATGCCCGCTTTTCAATCATGGGAAGTGGCAATGAACAGGGTGCAGTCAGGCTTGAATATCGTGTACAGACGGAGAGTTTGCGTTTGACCGGCCCTGATGGTGAAAGGATTGTTCAGGGTGATTTTTTCTCATTGATGTCTGAACTGCTTGAACGGGTGAAAATTTCCGCACCAAAACAGATGCCATTTGTCTTCAAAGGTGGCTTTGTTGGTTATTTAGGATATGAATTAAAGGCGTTGACAATTGGTAGCAGCAAATATCATTCAGAACATCCTGATGCCAGTTTAATCTTTACTCCACATTTTTTTGTCTTCGATCACCAGCAGGATAAACTTTATGAATGTCTTATCACGCCTGTAGGCCAGCCACAAAATTGGCCGTCGGAACCTGTAGTAACCATTGCAAAAAATACCGGTGGAGTGATACCTGACTTTATTCCTGGCGCTGTCGATCAGAACAAAATTCGTTTGGAATATGGGGCGCAGAAGTATATGGATGGGATCCATAAATCACTTCAATACATCACTGATGGCGAATCTTATGAAATCTGTCTGACGAATAGAGCAAAGATGGCTTATTCAGGACGGCCATTGGATGCTTACCGACGAATGCGTCATGCCAGCCCCGTGCCTTATGGCGCTTATCTGGCATGTGGGGATTTTTCCGTACTGAGTGCATCGCCGGAAACGTTTTTACGCATTGATGAGGCCAGAGGTATTGAATCCAGACCGATTAAGGGAACCCGGCCACGGGGAATAACGGCAGCTGATGATCAGCATTTTCAGGCGGAATTGAGTCAGTCAGCCAAAGATAGAGCTGAGAACCTGATGATAGTGGACTTAGTGCGCCACGATCTTAATCAGGTGTGTCGTCCTGGCAGTGTTCATGTCCCTGAATTGTTTAAAGTTGAGAGTTTCTCTTCTGTGCATCAATTGGTTTCGACAATACGCGGTGAATTACGTGAAAGCACTTCATCAATGGAAGCCATCCGGGCATGTTTCCCGGGAGGATCAATGACTGGCGCGCCAAAGAAACGCACAATGGAGATCATTGACTCTTTGGAATCATCGGCACGCGGTGTCTATTCTGGGGCGCTTGGATGGTTGTCTTTCAGTGGTGAAGCAGAGTTGAGCATTGTTATCCGAACGGCGGTGTTACATCAAGAATGTGCCGAGTTCGGCATTGGTGGTGCCATTGTCGCTCACTCCGATCCTTATGATGAATTTGAAGAAACATTGGTGAAGGCCAGTGTGCCCTATTTCAGTTTTAGTCATATAGCGGAGGAAGTGTGAGTAACCGTAAAATCGTCATTCTTGGTGGGCAAGGTGCTATTGGTTCTTTATTGGCGCGCCTTTTTACGCAAAGTGGTTGCACAGTATACCGTGTTGACCAACGGGCGCAGGGAGAGCATTCTCTCTGCTGCCAGCTGGATATCTTAAATCCCGCAGCGGGTTCCGAGGCGATTTTTACTGAGGCGAAGGCGGTTGTCTTTGCCTTACCGGAAGCGGTTGCAATACAGGCTCTGCCTTGGGTGCTATCAGCGGTTGGTGATGATGTACAGATAGTGTCAACCTGTTCGGTTCAGGCACCTTTCCATTCTGCTTTAAGAGCTGCCACCCCTAGGCAGCCTTTCATGGGTGTTAACCCGATGTTCTCGCCATCCTTGTCGGAGCAAAAAAGGCCAGTTGCAGTCATTCTTGATAACTGTCATGTTAACCCGCATTGGATTGAGTTGGTATTGACGCAGGCCGGTATGCGCATCAGTAGAATGACGCCAGAGGAACATGATCGGATGATGGCGTTTTGTCAGGCTTTACCCCATGCCGCGATATTGATTTTTGGCTTGGTGCTGGCGAAAAGCCCGTTGGATATTCACACTCTGGCAACTGTTGCACCGCCGCCAATGCGCACCATGCTGGCGTTATTATCAAGGATTTTACGCAATCCAATGGAAGTGTACTGGGACGTTCAATATGAAAACCCGATGGCGGCTGAACCGCGTCAGGAGCTGCTGTATGCCATACAACAGTTAGATTCAATAGTGCAGGCTGGCAATCAAACTGAATTTGGCAATAACCTCAGACACATTGCACAACAACTGGGGGAACAGCTCAATATTAGTGCTGCTGATTGCCAGCATATTTTTTCAACGCTTGAATGATAATAGGAAAGGAGTTGAGGGGATGTCATTAAATAGAGTTGCTGAGGCTAATGGGCGGGCAGGACTCAGAAATTGGCTGGGATTACTGATATTGATGTTGCCGGTATTGTTGGTGACGGTGGACAATACGATCTTAAGCTTTGCTTTACCCAAAATTGCTGAAGCTCTGGGCCCCAGTGCAAGTCAGCAATTATGGGTAATTGATGCTTATTCACTGGTGTTGGCGGGTTTGCTGGTATCAATGGGGAGTATTGGTGATCGTGTCGGTCATCGTTCATTACTGTTATTTGGATCTTTGGGATTCACGGTTATTTCGGTGTTAACCGCACTGTCAACGTCACCCGGACAATTAATTGGAGGGCGAGCCGTACTTGGGTTTTTCGGTGCGATGTTGATGCCTTCAACTTTGGCTCTTATCAGCACTCTTTTTGAGGATCGTGAACAGCGTCGGTTAGCTGTTGCTATCTGGGCGACAACATTAACTGTCGGTTCGGCGTTGGGGCCTGTCATTGGTGGTGTTCTGCTGCAATTCTTTGACTGGAATTCCATTTTTCTATTGGCAGTACCGGTATTAGTGCCATTGTTGATCTTCGGACCGATGTTATTGCCAGAGTCCGATAAAAAACAGGATGGCATTATCGATGTGTATAGCGTTGTATTATCGATCATCGCCATGGTTGGGATTGTTTACGCGATTAAACACCTTGCCAGTGATGGGTTTGAAATAAGTGTAATAGTGGAATTGTCTATTGGTTTGGTTGCTGGTGTGTTGTTTGTTCGTCGGCAGCGGCGTCTGCCTGTGCCGTTAATGGATCTCTCACTGTTCCGTAATGGTATGTTCACTGGTTCGATTATGGTCAACTTATTGAGTCTAGCCTTGCTGGTTGGCTTTGTCTTTTTTGCCACTCAGGTCTTGCAAATCGTATTGGGTATGAAGCCGATTTCGGCCAGTTTAGCGCTGGTTCCCGGACAAATAATGGCGATTATCATTGGCATGGCGATAGTGCCTGTTGCTCAACGGATACCGGCTTATTACCTTGTACCAATGCTGCTTGCTTTTGCAGGTATTGCATTTCTTTTGGTAGCCAGTTTCGGCAGCGATTTGACCACGCTGGTGGTTGCGTTCGCATTATTAAATGTTGGTGTAGGTGCAATTGCGTCGGTGTCTAACGATCTGGTGCTTTCGTCAGTGCCGTCATCTAAAGCTGGGGCGGCATCGTCAATAAGCGAAACCGCTTATGAAGTGGGTGTTGTACTTGGCACGACAATTATCGGTGGATTGGTGACCGCTTTCTATCGTGTCACTTTGCAATTGCCGGATGGGATCTCTCACGAACAGACTGGGTTGGCATTAGAAACTCTGGCTGGTGCTTACGTTGTAGCGAACTCATTAGCCGAGGCGGAAGGGCAACAATTGATGACTGCGGCAGCAGGATCCTTCACCAGCGCTATTCATATGATGAGCTGGATGACAGCGGTATTGACCGGCGTCGTGGTATTGATCGCCTGGCGTTTACTGAAAGCGCCACAGAAACAACAAGTGCTTGAGTATTGATAATCTTATGTGCAGCCGTTGGTAATGGCTGCACCGCGTTATGCTGATGATATTTGGTTTTAATTTAATTAAAAATATAAATATAAATATAAATATAAATATAAATAATTGATTGTCTTATTTTTATGTGCTGGGAATATTTAATTTAATAAAATTAAAATAATTAATAAAACAATGACGCAAGAAGATAAAATCAGAGTGAAAATACACATTATGAACAACGATAGGAAATAAATTATCTTTGCCTACAGGCCTTTTCTCTAAACGGAGATAAATATATCATTGAATGATTAATACTCTGGATTTAAAGGGGTTTTATGAGAGTAAAATATCGCGTGGAGTTATATAACGGAAGGATGATTATAAAACGACAAATTTATATTTAGGAAATTTATTATGAATAAAGTAATGATTGTTGCTGAAACTTTGGCTGAATTGCGTGAACATTATTGTCTGGTGGGTATAGAGCGGCAACCAAAACAATTGAAGACTGCGGATTTTGACGGATCGGTCATATTTTCCGACGATCCGAAAATAGCCACTGTTCCACCTGCGTTTTTTACCGTACAGACTATACAAGAACTGAAAAAGTTAGGCGGGGTACCTGACAGCAATTATGGTCGTGGAAAAATGGAACCACATCATCCATTACCTGAACCGTTTTCTGCCGAACGGCTGGCAAATGTCCCGAGTAATCATATTGATTTGTGCAAAGCTTTTCGTGCCTATATTTATGGTAATTCTGCTTTGGTCAAAGATTATGAAGACATTATTAATGCTAAACGTTTTCCGATGAAAGTGGCGCTATACAGTGGTGATAGTATTACTGTTGCTGCAAATAATCCATTGATCGTTCAAAGTCAAGATGGTCACGGTGAACCTGTTGTATTGGTTTATGAGCAGATAACTATTGAGCCTGGTGGACAAATTATTTATCGCACTAATGGTACTGTTCAAACGAATATAATAATAAAGGTTGGTATTTCAGATTCAGATGACAAGCCATACAATATCATTAATCAGGGAGGTAATGGGAGTAATGGCGGTAATGGGAATAATGGATATGATGGGAAGAGTGGCAGTAATGGTAACGCGGGACAGGATAATAAAAATTCCTGTGCAACGGGAGCAACAGCAGGTACTAACGGCTCTAACGGTATAGATGGTGGTGTCGGAAGCAATGGTGGAAATGGTAGCAATGCATACGATATTAATCTTAACGTTAATCACATTACCGGCTCAGTGAACTTAGCAACGATAGGGGGTAATGGGGGTGATGGAGGTGATGGCGGAATAGGAGGAAATGGCGGTAATGGGGGACACTCTACTAATTATTGTAGTGCTGGAAGGGGGGGAAATGGGGGGCGTGGAGGAAATGGAGGCGATGGGGGAAATGGCGGTAAAGGAGGAAATGGGGGTAATATCTATTTTAACTATACTAGTGGCACTCCAACCATTAGCGCTAAGTCCGTAAGCGGTTATGGTGGCGCTAAAGGTTATGCTGGTTCTAGAGGCATTGGCGGTTATGGTGGTAGTGGTTCTCCCAGTGGTAGCACTGGCCCAAATGGGGTATCGGGTAAAAATGGAATGGTCGGAGCAATTGGTGCCGTGGGTTCTGTCTATATTAACGGTAAAAAGCAGTAATAATACGAGATACTTTTATAGCAGAATTAGGGATATTGCTCGCCTGTGATTGCAGGCGGGTAATGATCAATGTCTCACAGCTTATAATCGGCACTCAAGTGAACAATAGTTGTACTTTGTTATGATGATTATTGCGCTGGTATTGCGTCTGACCCGTTTTTTTATGTATTAAATGCCGCTAAGATAATATTTCATTTCACAGTATTATTGACGATATTTTAAAAGTATTTAGAAAATATTGTAAATAGAGTGATTTATGATTAGTAATAGAATGATATTCTGATATGCCATTTAAAAATTCATTTATGAGATTAATTTATTTAAGAATTGGATTTTATTATTGAAAGTTGGTTTTTATAATTTCATGATTAAACAACGCCTGTATTTTTCATCTTATTGCAATTATTGCAAAATGTCATTATATCTTATTACTGCCCCTTTGTTTTTATTTGCTAATAATAGAGTTCTGAAATTAAAAATTCTAATTGGCTATCATTAAAAATCAGTTATGTGTCACACAAATACCTTCTTTAGTTAATGAAAAAAACTGAAAATCACATTAATATTATTAATTGCGGGATTTAAATGCCATATTCAATTGTTTTCCGTAAAGTAGATAAATATTTTTCTACTCAATTCTAGGTGTTTTTGGTTAAAAATTAAGTTTGTAGGGGGATATATTAATTCCCATGGAAATTATTTATTCAGCGTTTCCCACCGAATTATTTATACGGTTATTGAGTGTTTATTGTTATAACAAAAATAATCATTTAGAGAGATAAAATTCAAATGAAAACACATATTCTACATTTTGATTTAGCTCAAGGCCATTTGCGTAGCCAATCCAACCAGTTAAGCCTTTGGGTTGGCGAACATAATATACCGTTACAAGAACATGATGAATCAAGTTTAGCTAAGTCAGCTGCCGGGAATTCAGCTCTGGATATGGTTTTACGTTATGGCTCGCACAATATTAGCCATTTTGCTGAGGTACCTGAGCACTATTTTTTACCTCATCACGTTACTCTGATTAAAGTGGTTGGTGATAAATCCGGACCTTATCGTTCCTCATTGCCGGTTCTCTACCATATTTCTTACCATGTCCCTAATGCTCATTTACGTCGTTATGCTAAACGTCATATAGAAAAACTCGCAGTAAATAATGTGGGTATGGCTTTACCCGGCAAACTCAGTGCTTTTGGGGTTAATAGTCAACATTTAGCGCGAAATTCTATTCATTGCAGTGATCTGTTGGTTGCAGCTAATGAAATGAAAACGCCATGGGATGTTGCCTGCTCTATTGTGTTTTCCCATCCGGAATTGGCTAACAGTCAGGCCTATTCGGCATCAATTGTCATGAATGGACATATTGCCCCACCGGAAGCAATAGATCCGTTGCAATATAACCGGGTTTATGAACTGGCTATATCGATATCAAGTCAAGGGCCAGCAACGGAAACCGATGGCTTTGCCACTTATGGTCAATTAGTTGCCCCTGATGGCAGCGAAATGTTCTACGAGTTTGACTGGGTCGGTCAAGATGGACAGGTGATTTTCGCCGAAGGTGATCCGGTGATGCAATATAACCTATCGGATGAAACGGAGAATTATTCAGGCTCGCCGGCATCTAATGCACTGAAAACTTCGCATAATGATGATCGACTGCAAAATCATAACTGGAGTGTCAGCCAGAGTGCGTCTATCGATATTACCGAGTTCAAAGATCAAACTTCAGCATTAGCTGTTAAGCGAGATACCAGCCAAATTTGGACCGCCACTAACCGTACTCCCAATCACGGAATGGATGTCTATGCCGACAGCATCCGTTACGATCCCGGGCAAAATTATTTTTCCATTGACTTTAAGAACAAATATTTACGTCAACTTGGTGTTTATATTCAGTTCTTTAAAGATACTAAGATGGAACAGCCGATCGATAATCCAACGGTTGATGGTGATTGGCCGTTTTATTTCCCTAAAGAGTTGGCGGAATTATTCGAAACGTCATCACAAAAAGCCCTTGGTGTGTTGGCTAATGTCAATACGATCATGGGGATCCCGATGCCCACGGATCCCACTAAATTTGGCTTGCCCTGGCCGGCTGAAGCCCAGGCAGCTAAATTCTTGTTTGGTGGTTTGGGAACTTCCCGCTGGGAGAACCCGATTGTCTGGCCGGGTGTGATTTTGACCGGTATGTTCCAATACGGTATTCCGGCCCTGATGATGTTAGCAGGGGCCATGGTCACTAACAGCCAGTGGTATAAAGATTTTATTTCTAATAAGGATAACGTTGCCATACTGGCAGGTATTGCTTTCCCATTGATTGGTGGTGGTGCCGCTGTCGGTTCAGCGTTATTCAATACTAAAAAAGTGCTTACCAGTTTAGCCAGTATTGCCATTGGTATTTTGGCGAAAAAAGGGATGGAAGCGTTAGCGACTTATGTTACAGCCCAGGTGGCAGCCAGTGCGGCCGCGCAGGCGGTTCCGGTGGTTGGTTGGGCGTTCCGGTTAGCTGCGATTGCGCTGGATGTGGCACAGATCGCTGTAACCACGGGTGAATTACTTTCCTCGCCCGCCACATTGGAAGTGGATATCAAGCGTCAGATGACGCTGACTTTTACTCTGCATCCTGATCCTGCTCATGGTGAAGTGGGCCGTCCAGAAACCGCCATCTGGCCGCCAGTGGCCGTACAGTGCCAGGTAACGGTTGAATATACCAACGGCACCTACTATACCCAGACTATTCCATTACCCGCGACGGGTTCCAGTACACCGCTATCTTTTAATTTCAATTCGGTTGGCTGGGGTGGAACACTCAAAATCAAGGCTAATGTCTATTCAGCTACTGGCTGGTTAGCGGGGAGCTACACCAGTGAGCTGCTAAATGCGCAACCAGACGACCCCAATGAAGGCATTATGCGCGTCAGTGGCAATATAAAAGAGATGTTAGTGCCTCTGACTCAGGTGACTCAATACGAATATTGGGAACAGTTGTCTTACGATAGCGATAAAAAAGAATATCAGTGGATTGAAGGCAGCGTACCGTTGGAAACCCAGTCTTCTGCCAATTGTAGCAATGTAGGTAATAACATCTGCAAGCTGGTCAATATGACAATTCTGGATTCAGATTATCAGGTTGGTTATTGCTATCAGGCTTCTGGTCAGAATATTCCATTGGAAGATCCATCTAGTCCATCCAATAGCGGTCAAATGTATGTGCTGCAAAACATTTCCATTCTGAGCAACGACACGCTGAATGAGCGTCTGAAATTATCCGAGGTGGGTTTCAAAGTACAACCCCTGATCAGTTATAACAGTTTTGGCAAAGGGCCGGACGATAAAACTATCACGCCTTATAACTTTATTATTGATTCTCGATTCGGTGAATATCACTTACGTCGAGTGGATCTGCGTGACGGCAGACATGATTTTAGTTTGACAGATAACCTGCTGTCTTGGGGAACTTTCACTATTCCTCATCTGGATGCAATGGTGGTTCATCCGAGTGGTTATGTCATTGCGGTCAGTTGGCAATACAGCAAGATGCAGATTCTGCCGCTGGGTGATCAGGGTTACCCGGATGCTCAGGCACCTGCGGCCCAGATTGTTTCTGGTGAAGGAATTCGACAAGGGCTCATGCATGGACCAATTGCACTGACTGTCACGCCAGATGGTCGCATCTTATTACTGGAAACAATCAATACCCGTGTTCAGGCGTTCGATACTAAAGGCAACCCATTTCCAAGTTTTCCAGGGGCAACACTGTTTAAACTGGCTACTGCTGAGTATCAGACAACACTGGATGCTCAGGTGTTCTCTCCAGCATTACAACAAGCATTCCGTGAACAAGGGCTGACATTCCTGTTTAGTAACAGTGATCCGAGCTTTATACATTCACTCAATACTGGCGTACTGGATGAGCAGATTATTGCCACCTTTGCGCAAGATGGGATCTATCTAAGTTATAACCAGACCGTAGACGGTAATATTGACCCAGTTGGCAGCACAACGGTTGACGTGATACAGCAAGGACAGAGCTGGTTGGTATATGACCCGCAGAAACCCGCGACTTACACGTTGACCGCTCAGGGACAAACAGTATCCGTATATAACGATTTGAGTAATGTACAAGTCATTGCTATCGGTCAAGGTGTCAAATGGCAGATTGATGATCTTGCTGGTGCCCGTTCCTGGCTGTTAACCCTTAATGCAACGGATCCTGCTGAAATTACAGTGGCTGATTATTTGGCCTATATGCCACTGAATAAGCCAGAGGGAATAACTTATCTGGATGTTGCGGTTGAATCTAAGGGATATATTTATATTCTGTCATACCGTAATGAAGGGCGTGATCCAACAGATTATATCCTCGATATTTATGAGCCTAACGGTAAATTCCTGGTGACTGTCCCTGATCCGACATTAATTCCTGATCCGACTAAACGTCAGCATATTGTTGCTGCGCATTTGGCGATAGATTCATTCCGTACCCTAGTAGCGATGAATTACGGCAAGTTCCTGGGGGAAAATCAACGTACCCAGCCACAAATCAGCCAATGGACGCCAACCACACCGATATTTGATTTGGGTATCGATCAATTACCGATATTCCAGCAACACGATATGGACAAAATCCGTGAAGTTTTTGCTGAGAACAAACACCCTCTTAGTCATCAGGCAACTATCGAAACTATCAATAACAATGGTTATTTCATCATTACAGATGTTAATACCCGTTACCCGGTCATATGCACAGTAAATAGCGATAATTTGCAGATTATTTCTGTCTACAGTTTCTCGGAGAAAAATATGTTATTAAAAAGTTATAGTTCGGGATTTAAAGCGGTCTTGCAATTATTAGGTCTCTCGGAGAGCGATGTAACGGAGAAAGTCGTTATTCCATCTTCGTTGCAAGGCTCTTTACGGCCTGACGACCCACAATCTCTGGCTCCTTCTTATACGGCAGAAGTGTCGTCAGCATCGGAGCTGTTGACCCTTTCTGGCATTCCCCCTGTTGAGGCTCCAATATCTTTTCCGGCAACCATTGATGTTTTTGCGATTGGAGAACTGGTGATTGCTAATGGTGAGACTTTGGAAATTAACAGCCCAAATTCACAGCCTATCGTGGTAGCGGTGGATACTCTGATGATTGAACAGGGTGGGCAACTGATATGTGACGCTAATGTAATTCTAAATGTACAAACTTATACCCAAACTCAGGAGAATACCCATGAATAAAATGAAAACTGTTGACGAAACTTTGGCTGAATTACGTGAACATTATCATTTGACCGGTACTGAGCGGCAGCCAAAGCAATTGAACACTTCGGACTTTGATGGGCCGGTGATATTTTCCAATGATCCGAAAACAGCTACCGTGCCACCCGCGTTTTTTACTGTACAAACTATACAAGAGATGAAGGAACTAGGGGGAGTACCTGACAGCGAGTATGGGCCTGGCGGCATGGAGCCGAATCATCCGCTACCTGAACCCTATTCTGCTGAACGGTTGGCGAACGTCACCGGTAACCATGCTGATATCTGTAAAGCTTTCCGTGCTTATATCTATGGTTATTCTCCTTTAGTCAAAGATTATGAGGATATTCTGAACGCTAAACGTTTTCCGATGAAAGTCGCGTTATACAGTGGTGAAGATATCGTTGTTACTGCTGATCACCCATTATATGTCGGAGATCCCAATAGCCACGGAGAAGCTGTTACGGTGAATTACGGTAAGGTAATAATTGAACCTGGTGGGCAGATTATTTATCTCACCAATGGAACGCTTAATGCAGACGAAATCATCGTTAACGCCCCAACTACCCCTCGTGATGACCAGTCACAGGATATCGTCAATCAGGGAGGCGACGGGGGAAATGGCGGTGATGGGAGCGATGGAAGAAGTGGAGGTAACGGCAGTAATGGTTCGGCTGGTGAAGATAATAAAAGTTCTTGTGCAAGGCCAGCTACGGCAGGGACGAGTGGTGTAAATGGCACCAGTGGCGCCGATGGCGGCGATGGTGCGGGCGGTCACACGGCAAATGACATTACTATTAACGCGACTTCTCTCAATGGTGTAATCAATATGCTGACACAAGGAGGCAAGGGGGGGAACGGCGGCAATGGTGGAAAAGGGGGAAATGGCGGTAACGGAGGGAATGGCGGCGGATCTACCAGCCACTGCGGAGCGGGTAAAGGAGGGAATGGCGGTAATGGTGGAGATGGCGGTAAAGCGGGTAATGGTGGGAAAGGTGGTGACGGCGGTAAAATTTATGTGACTTACAAGAATGGTAACCCCACCATTAATGCCAAGGCACTCGGTGGAAACGGTGGTAATAGTGGTTACGCGGGTTCTGGTGGAACTGGCGGTAGTAGTGGTAGTGGCTCCCCTAGTGGTAATACAGGTCAAAATGGCAAATCGGGTGGTACCGGATCAGCGGGCCTGGCAGGCTCTGTTGGCGAAATATTTATCAATGGCAAAAAACAATAACAGTAAGGAGCAGTTATGGTCATAGATATTCAAATTCTGGGTACTGACGGAGTCAAAGGGGTTGATGGTGCTAACGGAACTCATGGTCAGCCAGGTGCTAACGGTCAGGATGGCTCACGTCGCAAACAACCTACTGCCGGTAGCCGCGGTGGCAATGGGCAAGATGGCCAAGATGGGCAAAATGGTCAAAATGGTTCAGGTTGGTGGTTTGCTTTGCGTTGTAATCGTTTTAATGTGCAGAGTGTAGTTAATATTAGTAACAAGGGCGGTAATGGTGGAGATGGCGGCACGGCTGGAGATGGCGGCAATGGCGGTGATGGCGGCAATGGTGGGCGTGGTCGTTCGTTATCGTCAGGGGCGCCAGGGGGTAATGGCGGTGATGGCGGCAATGGTAGTAATGGTGGTTTCGGCGGTAATGGCGGCAATGGCGGCAATGTATGGGTCAGCTATTACCAGTCTAACTTAACCTCAACACAACCGGTAAAAGCTACCTCTAGTGGAGGGAATGGCGGGAATGGACAGTCAGGTGGTATTGGTGGATTAGGTGGGCGCGGAGGTATAGGGGGTGACGGTTTATATGCATCTGACGGACAGAATGGTATTGGAGGTAGTAGCGCTACCGGTGGTCGGGCAGGGAAGGGTGGGAAAGTTTCTATAAGGCAGCCGAGAGGATAATGACATGAGCCAATCCAGATCTTTTGCTGGTAAATGGCAATTTGCAGCGACTTCCGGCCAACTGATTACTGTTCAGCCGAATGGTACGTTGAACTTATCAACTGGGCAATCTGGAGCAATCAATCAGATGCTTAATGCCTATGGTGATAAGGAGGGTATTACCGGCCTTTGGTTACAGGCGGGTAATGGTCAATATCTGTCAGCAAATGGTAATACTCCTCAGGCTAATCAACCGCGCGATAGCGCGGTTATTGCAGAGATCAAATTGGAAACTATGGGAGCTAAGTTTCTCTTACGCCGCATCAGTAACAGCGGAGACAGCTATCTGGCGGCGCAACAATCTGAACTGGTTTGGTTGCCGGTGAGCGGTAATCCGCCCCAGACTGCTGAATTTATCCGTACCATAGTGACGGAAGATTTAGCTACCTTGCAGGATAGGGGAGCCGCGTTGGATTCAGATTTGCGTTTTGTTTATCTTGCTGAAGAAAATCTGGATGATATGTTGATAAAGGGTGCCGATTTATCTAATGCTGACTTGCATGATGCGACACTGAGCGACGCTCAACTATATGATGTCAATGTTGAGTATTGTAACTTTAGTGGTTGTGATCTAAGCAATACCGATCTGACAAAAATTCATGGTAAAAATACGCTTTTTGAAAGGTGTATCTTCGGTGATAACACTAATATGCCCAGCGCTGAAGTACCTGGTGCTGTTTTCCGTGGCTGTGTGAATAACGGCGGGCAGCCAATTTTGAGTGCTCTAAAAGCACCGGGGGCGGATTTCTCTGGTGCTTTATTATCCTCGGTGATAATGAATGATGCTGATTTATCTCAAGCGAATTTGGTTAATGTTGATCTAAACAGCGCGAGTTTGACTTCTTGCAATTTTACCGAGGCGATCATGACGTTGGTAAATTTGCAAAATACCACCTTGCAGGCGACTGATTTTAGCCAAGCCACGTTAGTCGGTACTGATTTTACCGGTGCGGATATCAATCATGTTAATTTCAGTGGTGCTAATCTGACCAACGCCCGATTATCGTTAACTACCGGTTATAGTCAACTTAACCTCAGCGACAGTACCTTATTAGCGACGGTACTGACAGGAATGGATTTGGTTGACGCCAAGATTACCGCCAAAACTGATTTTACTCAGGCACAAATGGATGGAGTCAATCTGAAGGAGCAGACGTTAGATAACGTCATATTCCTGATGGCGTCGATGAAGAAGGTCAATCTGGATTCTACGTCACTTAATGGCGCAGTTCTGGTCGGTGCTAATCTGGCCGGTGCCACTGTTCAGGGTAATGTCTCTTTAGTTGGAGCGAATCTGTCTAATGCGAGTCTGGAGAATGTTAATTTAACTGGCGCTCAATTTGGCGCTTTGTCCACCGTGGCATATCTGGATGAAACAGAGGCTCAGTCATTGGATAATCAGCAATTGCCTGAACAATTACGTCAAATACTGTATCAGGGAAAAGTGCTGATTAACGGTCAGGCAGAGGTGTTGGTTCGTCATCCGGGCCAGAACTGGCTGGTTGAGCATGATGGTAAACCGTTATTTATTCACTATCAGGATGGGCAATTAAACGTTGCACAAGATAATGGCGGTAATGCAGCAATTCTTGCCAATACATTTATGCCTAATGCCATTCTGACTGGCGCTAATCTCTATGCGGTTGATATGTCTGGCGCTCATTGGTACGGCAGTAATGCCAGAGCCGACAACGCCAATCTGGAACAAGTCAACTTGTCGAATGCTAACTTAGCTACCATGAATTTCACTCAGGCGCGGTTATATGGGGCGAATTTATCCTATGCCAATCTGGTAGGAACTAACTTTAGCAAGGCGATGCTGGAACCCACCCAAGGTCTTAAACCGGCATCTCTGGCCTTTGCTTCAATTCAAGGCACTATTTTCACTGAAGCTAAATTGACCGGGGCTAATCTGACTAATGGCGCAGTGGCTTTACCGTTTGAGGAAGCAGGCAAAAAGCTGACAGGTGTGCCTTTATTCAGTACGGCGCTTGAGCTGATGAGTTCATTAGATAATGGCGTGATCTCAAAGGAATTGCGTCAGGTATTTACCGATAATGGCTATAGTCTGCTGTCTGGTGCCAAAATCATTGATAAACAAAATGATCAGTATTGGGTCATATCCAATCAGCCGCCGGATACCGATTTGAGTTATCGGGGGTACTGTAACTTTACTGTGATTCGGGTAAGTGAAATCGGTAATAACCATCTGCAAATCTGCGGTGGATCGCCATTACGTGTTATCCGTACTGCGGCTGATAATACATTACAGCCGGTCAACATCGCTTTTGGGGTAACGATCGATATCACTCAGGCGATGAATGATGCCACCACTTGTCCAAGTGGTTTGCGTTATCAGTTACTGAATAGTGGTATCAGCTATCAGTCATTGATGACACCAGGATTGCCACCTCATCCGCCGAAATGCATTCCCAGCCCAACCGAATGGTGTTAATGAGTAAGCACAATAATCTGGTAAACGGCTAACTGGAGTAAAGAATATCACTATGGATATCAATATGATGAAAAGCGACAATCGGCCAATTACCATTATCGGTATGGG
Organism: Photorhabdus tasmaniensis; assembly: GCF_011189505.1. Lineage (GTDB taxonomy): Bacteria > Pseudomonadota > Gammaproteobacteria > Enterobacterales > Enterobacteriaceae > Photorhabdus > Photorhabdus tasmaniensis. The sequence goes on along the minus strand of NZ_PUJU01000054.1, from coordinate 9,294 downwards.
ATGCTGTTAGTGGTAGCAGTAGATACTTTTGAACTTGACCAAATGGACAACTGATCTATGAAGTTATCTTAAACGTATAAACTTAGACTCAGGAGAATTCCCGTGGATAAAATAAGAACTGTTGCCGAAACTTTAGCAATATTACATCAGTATCATCATCTGGTTGGCATAGAACGGCAGCCAAAGCAACTGAAAACCTCAGATTTTGACGGCAAGGTAATCTTTTCTAACGATCCGAAGACAGCGACTGTGCCCCCGGCATTTTTTACGGTACAAACCATACAAGAGCTGAAAGAGCTCGGCGGTATACCTGACAGTGAATATGGCCCTGGCAAAATGGAACCCCACCATCCGTTGCCCGAACCGTTTTCTGCTGAACGGCTGGCAAATGTTACGGGTAATCATATTGATTTGTGCAAAGCTTTTCGGGCCTATATCTATAGTGATTCTGCTTTGGTCAAAGATTATGAAGAAATGCTTAATGCTAAACGCTTCCCGATGAAGATTGCGCTATACAGTGGCGAAAGTATTACTGTTACCGCAGATAATCCAGTGATTGTTGAAGATAAAGATGGCTATGGTGAGCCGGTTGCCTTGGTGTATGACCAGATAATCTTTGAACCGGGAGGTCAAATTATTTACCACACTAGCGGTAGCATCAACGCAAACAAGGTCATAGGGAATGAAGGCTCTGCAAAAGAGAACATTGTCAATAGAGGCCATGATGGTGCCGAAGGTCTTGAGGGTGAACCAGGAAATGTTGGGGCTGATGGCAGCAATGGTAGTGAGGGAGTGGGTCATAAAAACGGCTGTTACTTTGACGGCACACCAGGTACTGATGGAACCTGCGGTGCTGTCGGAGCAATCGGGGGGAATGGCGCACCAGGTGAAAATGTCAATGACCTGACTATGAATGTTCAATCTCTTACTGGGTTAATACGGATGCTATCGAAAGGTGGTAACGGAGGTAATGGTGGACATGGCGGTATGGGGGGCCATGGGGGGCGTGGGGGTAATGGGGGTACGGTGACAACATCCTGGGATTACCAGTGGTGTGTTCCTGGGTGTGGAGGAAATGGGGGGCCAGGAGGAGATGGAGGTAATGGGGGTAATGGGGGGAAAGGTGGGGACAGCGGTAACATATATATTAATTTCTCTGACGGTAATCCAATACTTGATGTTGCGTCATTTGGTGGTCTTGGCGGGGAAGGTGGGAAAAGCGGGTTTGGCAGAACTGGCGGGTATCCTGGAGATCCCCATAGAGGAAACTCTTCAGGAGCCTGTGCAAATAAACAAGGGCCCAACGGTAGAGGTGGTGTACAAGGAAAGACTGGTACAGATGGTTCGAAAGGAGAATTTGGCGATGACGGTGAATGCGGCAAGATATATATCAACGGTCATGAGCGGAAATCTAATTCCTAGTGGTGCCGCAATCAGACAGATCTGAACGACTATCAATGAGGGCGATGGGTTCAGATCTTCGGGGTAAACACAATAATCTGGTAAACAATTCATCGGAGTAAAAAATATCACTATGGATATCAATATGATGAAAAGTAACAATATGCCGATTGCCATTATCAGCATGGGCTGCCGTTTTCCGGGGGGAGTTAGCTCCCCAGAGGAATTTTGGCATCTGTTGTGCGGTTCAAGTGATGTTATTACCCCAGTGCCACCTGAGCGTTGGTCAACGCAGGCTTATAGTTCCCGGGATCGTAATCTGCCGGGACGAATGGTGGCGCGTGAGGGAGGATTTATCGCTGATGTGGCCGGCTTTGATGCGGCAGTGTTTGATATCAGTAATACAGAAGCGCCTTTTATCGATCCACAACATCGTTTGATGTTGCAGGTGACATGGGAAACACTGGAACGCGCAAAGATACCGCCAAAATCGTTGGCAGGTCAGGCGGTTGGTGTGTATATCGGTGCTTTCACTCATGATTATATGCACTTGCAATTTACCGATTTACGCCGGGCAACGGGTTATACTTCAACGGGGGCAATGGGGACCATGCTGTCAAACCGTATCTCCCATGCGTTTGATTTTCAGGGTCCGTCCTTAACCATCGATAGCGCCTGTTCATCGTCCTTATTGGCAGTACATCTGGCTTGCGACAGTTTGCGTCGTGGAGAATCACAACTGGCGTTGGCGGGTGGAAGCCAGTTGATGCTGATGCCTGATTTTTCGGTAGTAGAAAGCCGTACCGGATTTTTATCGCTTACCAACCGTTGCCACAGTTTTTCAGCTAATGCTGATGGTTATGTGCGTAGTGAAGGAATTGGCGCTGTTTTACTAAAACCCTTGAGCGCAGCTTTGCAGGATGGTGATCCTATATTAGCCGTGATCCACGGTTCAGCTGCAAATCAGGATGGCCGAACTTCTACCATCACTCAACCAAGCAGTACCGCACAGCAACAGGTGATCTGTACAGCTTGTATTCAGGCGGGGATTTCTCCAGAAGAGATTGATTATATTGAAGCTCATGGTACTGGAACGGCGGTAGGTGATCCGATAGAAGCAGAAGCTCTGGGGCGGGTATGCCGTCCAAGACCGACAGATCGCCCATTACTGATCGGTGCCTGTAAATCCGTGATTGGTCATACGGAAGCTGCCGCAGGTATTGCTGGATTGATTAAAGCAGTATTGTGTTTACAGCGAGGACAAGTGCCGGGCAATCTACATGCAGATCCGCCTAATCCCTATATCCATTTTACGGAATTAGGCTTGCAAATCCCCCGGCAGTTAACGCCGTTGTCTGAAGGCAGGGTCATTGCAGGAGTGAATGCCTTTGGTTTTGGCGGGACGAATGTCCATGTGGTGTTGAGCAATAATACTGCGCCTTCCGAACAATTTCAGGCAAGGCAAGAGCAGGCTTTCATGTTGCCGTTGTCTGCACAGTCTGAATTTTCCTTGAAGCAGCAGGCACAAAACATTGCCGATTTACTGCAACAAAAGCCAGATATTGCCCTTGATGATCTGTGCTATAGCTTGGCGACTACTCGCCACTGCTTTCCGTTGCGTAAGGGGGTCGCATTCAGTAACCGAAAACAATTGCAACAACAGCTAACTAATCTGAATGTACCGTCGCAGCGTAATGGTAAAAAAGTGGATCGTTTGGCCTGGATATTTGCTGGCATTGGCAGTGAAGTTTGGAAAGATTCTGTTGTTTGGTTCCAGCAATTTCCTGAGTTTACTGAGCAGTTCAAGCGTTGTGAAGCAATTTGGACGGGGTTTTCTGCCCCTTCCTTATATGCTGCATTGATCTCTGCCGATGAGTTGATAGAGCCGCCAATGCAGTTTGCCGTTCAGGTATCAATGGCTGCGCAGTTGCAGAAGTGGGGGTTCAGACCAGCGGCATTACTGGGTCATAGTTCTGGTGAAATGGCGGCTTGTTATCTGGCGGGAATTTATGACCTGACGCAGGCGCTGACACTTTTACACCAGCGTTACCATTATCTGCAACGTGTGCTGAATAAAGGTGGGGGATTGTTGATCGTAGCCGCTACGGTGGAGCAGATACTCCCTCATTTATCTGCCCCGGATACTAAACCTGCTGTGATGATAGCTGGACGGAATAGCCCCGATCGTTGCTTGTTGTCTGGACCTGTAAGCGAATTGGCCGCCATTTCTGAACGCTTAAAACATCAGAGGATCGCCAGTAGTCGGCTTAATTATAGAATTGCTTCTCATTCCCCCTATTTGGAGTCAATCAGGGCAGGGTTGGCTGCGGATGCAGCAACGGTTCCTGCGGCAAAACCCTTGTTGCCGGTATTTTCATCAGTCACAGGTGAGTTAATTAATGATAAGTTGAGCCCTGAGCATTGGGCTGACAATGTGGTCAGTCCATTCCGTTTTGACGATGCAGTAGAAAATATGCTCAAAGCGGGTTTCCACCATTTTCTTGAAATTTCACCTCAATCCCTGCTAAGTGGTGGATTGCAAGATTGGAGTAAACCTTATCGCGGACAAGTGTTTGCCTGTCGCTCGGGGCAGAACTGGCCTCAGCTATTGGGCCAATTATTTGAAGCCGGTGTTGAGCCTGACTGGCGAGCTCTTATGCCGGCAGCTCGTCCAATCGATCTGCCAACCTACCCTTGGCATCAGCAATCTTATTGGCATGAACCAGAGATCAGCCGTCGTCGTCGGCTGCGTACATTGAGTGGTGTGCTATTGGGTGAAGCCCAGCCGGGTAACGAGAGTTGGCTGGCTGAACTGGCTGTGGAACAAGTGCCTTGGTTACTCGATCATGTCGTCATGGGGAATGCAATGTTTCCGGCTGCCGGTTATATCGAAGTTATGCTGGCGGCGGCGCGTATCTGTTTTCCTGGTGTTGGGTTGGCTTTTGATAATGTTGGATTGCAGTCGGCTTTACTGCTGGAATCAGGCATGGAATTCAGGCTAAAAACACAGTTGGATCGTCAACGGATGGAAGTACAGGTCTATATTACCCGTAATCTGGACGAAGATGCACAGTACCAACTTGCCGCCAGTGCACAGGTGAATATCGTTGTACCGGGTGCCACCGCCTGTACGCCTCCTCAATGGGTTGCAAATGACCGTTATCCTGTCATGCGGGATCAGGCGGTATTATATCAGGCATTCCAACATCTGCATTTCAGCTACAGCGGGGTGTTCCGTCCTCTGTGCCATGCGCTTATCGGTGAAGAAGAAACCATCTGTGAGATTGAGTTGCCACCTGCACCAGAGGGAATGGGTTTCCATCCGGCGGCTTTAGATGGCATTTTCCAGTCGCTGCTAGTAATTCAGTCTGCTGATGTTAAGGCTCCGATCTCTGCCAGCGATTTCCGTATCCCAGTGAGTATTCAGCATCTGCGTATTAATGGCAAATTGTCAGGCCGGGTTCGTGCGCATGCTCGTACTACTAAGCAGACGAGACAACAGTGGCTGGGTGATATCGATGTGTATACTGACAGCGGCAGACTGATTTGCCAAATTAGTGGATTTTGTGTTCAGCTTGTCAGTAACAAAAAAAGCAGCTTACAGCCCGGGCTTCACAATTTGGTGGTCGGTCAACCGCTGTGGCGCAAAGTACCCCCTCAGCCATCAACCGAGCCTTTAGCGCAATGGGCTATTCTAGGTGGTGAAACTGCGCTGGCGGAAGAATTGGCGGGTGAATTGCAACGACGCGGTGGGTATGCCTCACTCCATTCTGGCCTGCCTGACAGTTATCAGAAAATGCAGGCGCTGGTTAATACACTTCCCACTGAGACTGAAAAGATATTGATCCTTTGGCCATTACAGGCGCCACAAATGGCTTATCATTCTTTGATCCATTTGTGTACGGCACTGGCAGAACGATCAGTGAAACCACGTTTGTGGATTATGACTCAATGTGCTCATCAGATAACAGAACAAGATCTGCCTGATCCGTTTGCGGCGGCATTATGGGGAATGATGCGGGTTATTGGTCAGCAAGAAGCGACGGCATTGTGGGGTGGGTTACTGGATATTGACAGTACCACAGTACCAATCCGGTGGTGGGATGTGCTATTAACCGATGATGGCGAAGATCAACTGGCTCTGCGTCATGATCAGCGTTATGTCCTGCGCCTTGTGCCATTGCCAGAAATACCCGTGTTGCCGCCAGTGCGTTTTCGTCCGGATGGTTGCTATCTGCTGACGGGTGCCTTTGGTGATATGGGGCGTCAGTTGATTCCCTGGATGGTGCAACATGGTGCCCGTCATTTACTGTTGGTTGGGCGTCGTCATACGCTTGAAACGGATGAGCGGATGTTACTGGAAACACTGCACCAACAAGGAGTCGAGGCTGATTACCTGCCGATTGATCTCGGTGATGTGGAAATGACTAAAATTTGTCTGGGCCAGTATCGGCAACAGGCTAGTCAGCCGATGCGTGGCGTGATTCATTGTGCCGCACATGTTGAAGATCAGGGGTATCGTGAACTGAGTACCCAAGCGTTCGATAGGGTGTTTGCAGCTAAAGCATCAGCCGCCTGGACATTGCACCAGGTATTGGCCGATGCCCCTCTGGAGCATTTCGTGATGTTTTCCTCGTTGGGGGCATTATTGGCTTTGCCTGGTATGGCATCTTATGCAGCGGCTAACGCCATGCTGGATAGTCTGGCCTATCTGCGGTGCCAACAAGGTTTACCCGCGTTAAGCCTTAATTGGGGGCCGTGGAAAGCGGGAATTGCTCTACGGGATAGCCGTACGCTCCTGGTACTGGAAAACAGCGGATTACAGCCATTCAGTCCAGAAGAGGGATTAGCTACGCTAGATCGTTTGTTTGCTCGAATTGAGCCACAACTGGTACCGTTTTTGACTGATTGGTCAAGTTTACTCTCCGGGCCAATGCGCCATCTGGCGCTATTGCGTGATATTCAGCAAGAAAGTTTGGTTCAGGCTTTACCCGCAAACACAGGGTTTGAGGTAAATAATCCGGATGATGTCGTCAGTCTGCTACAGGCTTTCTGTGGTGAGGTTATCGGGGTGCAAGCCGAAGTTTTCCATCCCGATCTACCGCTGGCCGACAATGGTATTGATTCTTTGAATGGTTTGATGGTGGTACAAAAGATCAATAAGCAATTACGTTTGGATATTCCGCTGGAATTGCTATTAAGCGATAAACCGCTGTCGGAACTTGCATCGTTGATTACGTATCGACTGCAAATTAAGTTAATTGCGAAGCAGGAATGATCTTAGCAAAAACCGCCGTAAACCCTTGCCCAGTGCGGGCAGGGATATAAGGCGAAAAGCCCAAAGGGCTTTAAGGCGGGCTACTGCGACGTATCCTGACTGAATGGATATCTGCCGGTAAAACAGGCTAAAATGAATGCACTTTATCAATGAGCTCTGAATATGTTAAGAGCGACCAAAGTCCGCCTCTACCCCACACCCGAACAGGCCGAGTATCTTAATGGCCAGTTCGGCGCGGTCCGTTTTGCGTACAACAAGGCGCTGCACCTTAAAAAGCTGGCTTACAAACGTCACGGCGTGAGTTTAAATCCGCGCAAAGACCTCAAACCGCTCCTGGCGGTCGCGAAGAAATCCCGCAAGTACGCCTGGCTCAAGGCATATGACGCTATCGCGTTACAGCAGGCAGTGCTCAATCTGCATACTGCGTTTGATAATTTCTTCAATCCGAAGTTGCGCGCCCAATTTCCCACGTTCAAACGCAAACAGGGCAAGCAATCGAGCTATCACTGTGTTGGGGTGAAAGTGCTGGAGGGTGCGGTGAAGCTCCCGAAATTGTCACCGATAAAGGCGCGCATACACCGAGAAATTGAAGGGGAAGTGAAGAGCATTACGCTGTCCCGAACCGCCACGGGAAAATATTTCGCCGCTATCCTGTGTGACGATGGAAAAGAGGCGCGGGAAAAGCCGGGCGTAATCACCCGCGTGACCGGTTGCGATATGGGTTTGTCCCACTATCTTATCGAGTCGAATGGGGAGAAGGTCAATAACCCGCGTCACCTAATCAACGCCACCCGTAACCTGCGTCGAAAGCAGAAATCGCTGTCCCGCAAACAAAAGGGCAGTGCTAACCGCGGCAAGGCCCGATTACGTCTGGCGGCAGTCCATGAGCGGGTAGCTAATGCCCGCGCCGATTTTCAACACAAACTCTCTCGAACAATGGTTGACGAAAACCAAGCGCTCATTGTTGAGACACTAAAATCGGCCAACATGATGAAGGATCACCGCATTGCCCGCGCTATCGGGGATGCGGGCTGGCATGGTTTCATCAAGAAACTGGAATACAAAGCCGCAGCAGCGGGCGTCCATCTGGTCAAACTGGATCAGTGGTTCGCCAGTTCGAAAACCTGTCATTGCTGCGGTCACAAAATGCCGGAAATGCCGCTGCATAAGCGGCTCTGGCAATGCCCTTTCTGTCGAGTCGAACATGATCGCGATATCAATGCGGCGCTCAACATCCAGCGCAAGGGCATAACAGCATTACAGGCGGCAGGACTCGTCGTTTCTGCCCACGGAGGCCAGTGTAAATCCGTCATAAAGACGGTTGCGGCCTGAGAAGTGGGAAGCCTCGCCGTTTTTTACGGCGGGGAGCAGTCACAATTGTTTAACCAAAACATTTTCTGAAAGCCCGATAGGGCTTTCAGATTGTTGACGTTCAGCGTTTCGACTATCACGGCTAAAAGAATATAACATCTCCAGCCTTATCGCCTTTTTTTAGCATTTAATACATCGCATTCCCCATTATCAGAATTAAATAACTCGATATTGATCACATTTCGTACTATCCATTCAGACAGATAAATAATAACGCATTAGAATATTTTAATTATGACACTATCAAATTATCAATATTTTCTATGGAAAGATTCCCGTTTTATCACCAAAGCCAGATTAACTTAAGCAAAGAGAGAGTACGATGGAGCAACGCAACAACTCGATGGTCAGGGCCACGAGTTATCTTCTAATTTATCTGACCGCCGTTTATCCCCTTCATCCGGCTATTGCGGCTGGGATAACGCCGGATAACAGCCAAACACAGGTACAAAATCAGGGTAATATCCCGGTTGTCAATATCGCCACACCAAATGACGCCGGGATATCCCATAACACCTATCAATAGTTTAACGTTGCCACTCAAGGTGCCGTACTCAATAACGCCACTCAGGCAGCCCAATCACAACTGGCCGGGCAACTTAACGCCAACCCGAACCTAAAGGGCAAAGCGGCGGAACTGATTATCAATGAAGTCACCGGCAACGGGCGCTCTGAGCTGCAAGGTCAGCTGGAAATTGTCGGCAATAAAGCCAATGTGATGATTGCTAACCCCAACGGCATTACCTGTGACGGCTGTGGTTTTATCAATACTGCCAGTGCCACCCTGACCACCGGTAAACCCCAGTTTGACAAACAGGGTGCGCTGGAAGCGCTAGAAGTTAAACAAGGCCAGATCACCATTGGCGGCAAAGGGCTGGATGGCAAAGCGACGGATTATGTCGATATCATCAGCCGGGCGACGGAATTAAATGGCAAGATTCAGGCCAACACCTTGTCACTGACGCAAGGGGCCAACCGCATCAGCTTAAAAGACGGCACAGTCAACTCTCTCGCCGGAGAAGGCGCTAAACCGCAATTAGCCATTGATACCAAAGCGCTGGGCGGCATGTATGCCAATAAAATCCGGCTGGTGGCTACTGAAGATGGCGTTGGGGTTAATTTGAAAGAGTTAACCAGCGACCGGCGTGATATCACCTTAAACGCTAATGGCAAAATTGAATTAGGCAATATCAACGCTAAAACCGACTTAAATATTATCGGCAAAGAAACTAATATTGCTCCCA
>NZ_PUJU01000053.1 GCF_011189505.1 Photorhabdus tasmaniensis | reverse complement strand
GACGCTGATCCCTTTTGCATAGTTAGTATGCGCTCTACCTTGGAACGCGCCGTTATATCCAAGCGTCGGAATCACATCAACAGATTTCAATCCTGGATATGCCCCCTGAGCCAAATTCACCGTTTCCACTAAACCGAGGTTTTTCACAAAGGCATTCTTATCGGGAATGTCAGCGCCGTTTTGTGATTTCGAGAGTTTGGTGTTGGCGTTGTTGTTGGCTGAATTCGCTAAGTCATAAGCGTATTTTACCGCTCGTGGAGTAGCAGCCAGCTTTTCACTTGTGCTATCAGTAGCATTACTTAATTGTATTATGCCTTTTTCTGTGAGTGTAGCATCGCGTACTTCCGGCAATGCATTTTTAATCGCTGCTGCTAAACTTTTTTTCAGCGCGTCAATATCCCCGTTATCTAAAACATCATTGCCGGATTCGTCAGCAATATATTGCGCAAGAATATGCGTAATAATGGATGACTGACGCCATGCTTTATTTAATTCTCGGGACTTTGCAACACCGGCTGTAAATCCGTTAACCCTTGCCGCTAGGGCTGCGTATTCTTCATTTGATAATACATTAGCACCCTCAGCCATGCCGAAGGTTAGAAATTCATTCTTAGCCATTTATCTTACTCTTAATTTAATAGAATGGGCCACCCGCCTGTATCGAATCCGGCGATATATTTACTGTCTGAATCAAAACCGAAAATAACTCCTCTATTTTCCGAATTGGTATAATTATTCACTCTGACCGCTCCGGGTTTAATATTTAGATACCCTTGCTGAATGACCGCTTTAACGACTTCGGGCACGACTCCCCCGGTGACATAAACGTCCATACTCATGTCTTGATTATCGACGAAGAATATTAATACCGACTCGTCGGGAATAACGCCCTGATAAATCTCCGCCAGCATTTCATTTGTACCGTCCCAATGATTGGCTCGAATTTTAGAGCGCAATATTGTTCGGTAAGTTTCATCATCAAGCTCTGTAAAGCCGGAATCAGAGTCATATTGCCGTTTCCAGCTGCCTTCGTCTAATCCAACGCCTTCTGTATCAAGTGCGAAATACACACCAACGATGGGTGTTTTGACATAACGTGAAAGTCCTATCCACTCGCCCACGGCGTCTAATTGAACACCTACCGCTTCATCAATAGAAAATTGACTATTCAGGAGTTGAACGGCATTTGAAATATCAGAGAGAGGCCGGGTAATGAAATCAATATGAGCGACAAATTTATTTGCGGTTCTATGCTGAGAGGTAATAAGCGATAAATAATCTCTCATTTTCACCTCGCAATTAGTTTAACATGTTCCGGTTTACACGTAACAGCTTCGTCAAATGTCACAATTAAATTGCTCGGCGATACATTATCTTCTGACCTGCCGATTTGGATTTCGAAAATATCATAAGTTAAGCCCTCTTCATCACGTAAATTAGCGGGAGAATATAAACGACTTAAATAAACGTTATCACCGATTAACTGAGCGTCGATATAACTTGCAATTGCTGACCGAATTCTGTCACCCACCAGCGTTGTATACCCTTCAAATGCCGTCAGAGTTATCTCAACAAATACCGGAACGTCTTTCGGGCGTGAAAAGTGAATCGGATGCATGAGACCATAGCTATCTGCGACTTTAATTTCCGTGTCACCAAAAGTTCCTGCACCCGGTCCTTTTTTCGTTTCAATTGTTTGAGCGATTAATTTCGCGTCACCACCATCAACTATCATTGCAATTGAGTGGGGAGGAATGCCGTTGTTGTCCGTCACATTAGTGTCATTCTCAAACCCACGCCGCCGAACGACACCCGGGATTAAACTGATGGCACCTTGAATTCCATCAAGTACGGTTCTGGATGGCAGTGCAACAGATTTCCGTTGCCGTTCTCTCAATGCTGTATCGGCTTCAATCGGCTGTCCGGGCGTAGCCGCTGACAGGTTCGTGACATTTTGCCAGCCCTGCGTTGGCGTGCCGATAATCGAAACATCCCCGACTAATGCCGTAACATTGCCTTTTGTCTGACACGTAGCTGTTGCGATAACAAAGCCGTGTATGCCGATGGCTACGCTTGAGGGAATGCTCCAGCTATAGCCGTTGATATCTCGTACGATGCCGTTTTTTACAACGGTGCCAACGGTACCGATCAACTTGACATCGACGGTAGAATAAGTGGATGCATGTCGGGCAATGCCGTTAATTTTCACGTTATTAGATAGCGCGGCACCGGTCGCTGACGCAGGGCTAAACGAGTTGTAAGCCGCGATCACGGCATTATTCGCATCGTGTATCGCTAGTGAAAAGATAGCCAGCATCTGACCGTCTTTACTGTCGGGCTCCAGATAAGCATCGGTACCGTATATCTGACGGGCAAATTCAGTGATTTTACTGAGAATCGTCTGGTAATCGGGTGCACGGATGCCGGAGCTTGTGACTGTAGCTGCAAGCCCTAAAGTATCGAGATTTAACATTATGCCTCGCTTGTTACCGTGATTTGGCCGTAAAGCGTGTCAATAGTGGCGGTGAAAGTCAGGCGGCGTGTGGTACCGTCACTTCGGGTATCAAAAGAAAGAATCGACTTAACACCTTTGGTTTTTAAGATGCGGTCACGAACAGCAAGGATATACACATCCGATCGCTGTTTTCCAAGCACTGACTGTACGTAAGGAGTGCCTTCTTTCATGTCTAAGAACCAATCCCCACGCCACAACGCCAGCCGGGTTTTTACTGCCAGCGCTACAGCTTCGGGGGAGTTAATCAGAAACGTATTATCCCCTTGCCCGAAACTGTAATCACTATCAGGATCTTCACGTCGATATCTCACTGGGGACCTCCTGTGTTACTACCACCCGACTGCACACCGCTATGCACGTGATTTTTCAGGCTAATACCCGCCGCTGTCACATCGTTATTCACGGTGACCGGGCCTTGCATCGTTGCCGTTCCTCCACCCGATCCCATCCCTTGCGATAAGTTGCCATTAATGGTGACGTTGCCGTTCAGGGTGATTTCAGGTGAGGTGATTTCAGTACCGCCGTTTGCAGTCGCGGTAAGTTTTGCCGGGGTAATAACTGTGACGTTATGACTGCCGGGATCGAGTTCGATATACGCTGCGCCATCATCACTTCTCAGTTGTGCGGTGCTCGTGCTGATGCCCGCTATTTTCTTTGACTGTGATTGTGGACCAACGATAGCAAAGGCATCAGATAAATCATGCTGTCGGTCATCTGCCGGTTCCTGTACGCCGCCAGACTGCCACCAAAAATCAATGCAGCGATCGGCAAAAACAACCAGACATTCATCACCGGCTCTTATCGGGAAGGTTAATGTCACGCCACCGCCCCTCGGGAAGATAACGGGTACGTCTACAAGCAGGGGTAAAGATACGGAGGTGGTTTTCCCCTCAGAATCAGCAATGCTGCTTTTAATCGCAGGCTGAACAACACACGTTACCGCATCCGCATTGAATGATTGAATAATGCCGGGTATCGCTACTCTAAGCTGAGAAGAGAGAGCATGATTTATGGCTTTCAGCGTTTCGGATAAATCGCCGGTTCTTGATTCGGTTGATACAGGCATGGGGAAACTCCATAAAAAAAACCGCAGTTAAGCGGCTTAGTAAATAATATGGTTATTAAATTAAATCCAGTGAAATCCTTTAGCCATTAAACCAGCTAATCCAAGCGCCACGGCAATTATCGCACCAAATAACAAGCGGAAATCTGAACGTGCGTCTTTTCTCATTTCTCGTACGTCAGTTTTTACTTCGTCTATAGATTTTTTGATATGCTCAACATCTGACTCAAGTCTCGCAACACGAGCTTCCAACATATCTCCACCTCCACCATCTCCGCTACCCTGTTTGAATGATGAACCATTATCAAGTGAATGTCTACTTGGTGGCGTATCGGTATATGACCACCGGCCATCAGAAAATCGCATGCCATCAATGACAGAATTTTCACTACCCATTGTGCGCCTCCGATGAAACCATTCTAAAGTAGGCTTCTGATTTATGAATAGTCTCGTCAGGCGTATCAGCGCGAGCTATAGAACATTTTATTACATAAATCCCAGCATTTATCACCCTAATCGAAACCGAAGCGCTCAAAAAACCCGGCACGTCTGTTGGTTCTGCTTCAAGATCATCAGCGGTTACTGATACCTTTGCGGGTATATCTTCCGTCCGTCCATGTAGAATTGTTGTGCCGTTGCTGTCAGTAATATCGATAGAAATTAGATAGTCTTTAGATTGGTGAAGCCCAACAAAAGCGACAGCAATAATGATTTTCGTTTCAACGGGCAATGCTGGACATCGAAAATTAAGGATCGGTTCTTCCCTATCTCTGGCATCTTTTGTAGCGGGAAAAATGAAAGCTATTTTCTCTGAACTCATTCAGACCTCTTGTGTGTTCTTGCTGATGTTTCACAGCTGATGCATCGGATTAATCCGCCACTTTCTTACAAGGAAAAGAGCCGATGATCTTCGGTGCATCCATAGCGTTTTGCAGTAACTGAACGTTCAGCCATGCTTTGCCGTTACGCTTGATAAACTGGAAGCCGTACATGTTGCCGTCGCGGGCGGGCATGAGGCCCATGTCTGTTTTTATCTGATCCCAGTCATTTTTTTCTTTCAGAAATGTAATTTTCTGAGACGTAACTTTTTCACCATTCACTCTCGTCCAGCCATCACTACTCGCATGGAGCGTATACCCGCCGCATTGCAAGTCAGCCAAAGCTGAACCGCTTATCAAAAACCCAAGCATAACTGCTAACTGGCTTATCTTTACAAAATAACTCTTCATGAATAAACCCTTTGTTGTGCGGAAGCAGAATATAAATCCGCAGCCCCACGCGCTTCACACATCATTTCTTGGTACCACGCATTGCCGCGAGTGTCACCAGTATACATAATACCCCGGACAATATACACGCCGTCCGTCGCTATACTCGCTGGAGGATTAGACACCCCGCTCACGTAAAGGTTCCCGTTATCGTTTTTTTCTACGAGTTTACTTTCCTGTCTCTGCTTGTGATCTTGCTGCTCATCACCCGATTTATTTACAACATCATTAGGTAAGGACGTTCTATATACCGAGCCTTCATCTAATTGAATTAACCCATTTACCCGGATATTTGGATTAATTAAGCACCTGACATTAACGCCAGCCCCGATCGTCTGTTGCGGCATACCGATTAATCCGGTCCGACTGTTTAACACCACGACATTGTGCACGGCCATTTCCGGGGAAATCATCTCCACTTTACCGTCTACAAATTGCCATTTGGCGTTACATTGCTGCGCGATATTGTCTAATATGTATCGCGTTTTCCCAAAAAACATTTTTCCACGAGGGAAAACCGTATCCGGCATTTTGGGTTTGGCCCCGGCTGTAATACCGTAAGGTTCCAGACTGCGTAAAGCGAGGTTATAGACATCATTCAGGGTATAACCCGCCGCTAATGTTTGATTGATGAAGGCATTAATAAACGCCTCGTTACCGTCACATGCCTGAATTTGGGTGTAAGTATCTGTGGGGTTATCACGCCCGGTCAGCGTAAACCGGATATCTCCGCTAAAGATTTCACCATAGTTTTTGCCGTCCCGATGTCCCGTTGTTCCCGGCTCAACCGGCCGGGCTTTGCCGACCTCACTCTCAGGAACGGTTGGGGTTACTCCATCATAGCCAACAATAATTTTTATCTTCGAAAACTCGCTACCCAGTATCCTATTACTGGTATCTTTTGACAGATTGTAAATCTTTAACGTCGCCACGCGCGGATTACTAATATTGAACCACTCAATATTAAATATAACTCTAAAATCAGATAAAACGATTCCTTTGCCGTGGTCATCTAATAACATTAACTCGAAATGACGTAACCAATTCTGACTCATATTTTTACCTTATTGTTGTACAAAATATAAATGGCTGGATAACCCAAGATTTGTGTCGGTTGGGTATTCAGCGCTGTCTGCATCACTGGCAATAACTAACACGCCGTTGATCCCTAAATACGGATATTGTTCTAATAAGTTAATACCGGGTATTAGCGGCGCACCCACCAGCAAATCAACACCTGCATTATTTTGAATATCCATAACCCAGCCAGCAGCATCACGATAAATCAGACGCATTTTCACATTCTGATTACCCAACTTTATTGCAAACATTTGATTGCTCGCTGTAAGCGGAATTTCTGAGACTTGCATCAGCCGCCTCCTTTTATATAACTTCTAAAGGCATTAACGGCACCTTCTTTTATTTCTGATAAAGCAGACTCATTGACCGGCTTTAATGTTTTTGTGCCTGAGTTCTCAACCGCCGATGTATTCACCCCGGTTTTCATGACCTCTTTTTCAGCAACTTGTACTTTTTGAGTCGATGTTATAATTACTTCACGTAATGTCAGCGTGCATAACAACACATTCTCGCTAAGCCTGTCCGTAGTGACTTCAATCGCTTTGATCAGCATATTTTCATAAGTGCGCTTACCCGTAATGACCTTAAACGGCTCTCGTAATTCTTGGAGATCAAGGATTTTTTGATAAGTCTCTTTCGGGCTTAAGCCCATACTCAAGCCGATCTTTGACGTATCAACAAAATCGAGAAGCGAGCCGCCACCAGCGAAGCCCAGTTCCATCGTGATTTCTGATGGCTTTTTGTAGGCGTGGTCACTGACCGCAGCGCCGATTTCTACCGGATGTTCAGTAATTTCCAACGCGTCTGTATGCTTTTCGGATATCACAACACTGGGCACAAGCAACATGCTTTCAGTGCCAAACGACCGGGTTTGTTGCTGAAAAATCGCTGATAAGATATCCATTAGCTCACCTGTTGTATCAGACGGGCATTTACGCCGTTTTGCTTATTGGCGATCTCATTCGCCGTCGCCTTCGCATCCATTGCCCCGTGCACCGTAATGTTCGTGGTTTGCTGAACGCTGCCACTGCCTGCTATCGCGGCTTTATTGATGAGTTCACTGTTGTATGGATTACGACCGTTCTCGCGCTGAATGATGCCACTCATCATCGCTGTCAGAGTGTTGGGGTCCTGTAAATTTAACTGCGCATCGGGATCAACGCTAAGCCACTTTGTAAGGAATGCAATATAGTCTTCTGTATCATTTTCCTCCGGTGGCGCATATTTCGTGATAATGTCGCGTATCGTTGTCAGCCCACGCGAGGCATACAACGTTAACTGTCGTGATAGCGCCCGCAAGCCATCAAACGCCGTTTCAAACCGGGCAAAACGTCCACCGGGGTTTTCTAATGCAGCGCCGCGTTGTCCCACAAAATTCAAGTTACCGGGGTTGTTGTTACGCAAGCCTCTTTCTGAGTATTCAGGGGAAGGCGGTGGTGTCGGTGCGCCGGGCATACCGGGGATATCTGACGTGATCGGATTGGGTAAACCGCCCTGATGCTTGTTAGCCCAGTCATTGTCTATACCCAGCCATGCGCCCACGTCCCCGATCCCGCGTTTTATTTGCCGGGTGTTATAATCCCATGATGATGCTGCACTTTGTTTGATGTTGTCCCAGTCACTGTACAAGTATCCACCATAGGCAACCAGCCCTAATAAAGGTGCGAGACGCGCAAGCAAAGGGGTTAATGCAGCGGAAACCCTCGCAAATCCCGCGAGCATTTTTACTGCCCATGTCGTCGCAACAACTCCGCCAAGAATTAAGAATGCATTTTTCCAGCCGCCAACGCCATCAACGCCTTTTTTAATCCACTTTCCGAGGGTTTTAAACGCCTCAACGGCGCGGTCGATATCTTTTTCCCACTTGCTCCAGTCGATCAGGCTTTTACCGCCTTCTTTCCATGTTTTATAGTCGTCATAGAGAAGAAGAAGCGCACCGATTAATACGGTGATCGCGCCGATGGGTGACATCAGGAACGCGCTGTTCAGAAGACGCCAGGCAACAACGATAGCCCCGAACATGGCAATCAGCATTTTGCTGCTTTCATCCAGTCGCTTCCACCAATCTATGACATCTCCAATACCTTGAACCACCCGGTAAACCATGCGACTAAAGACCTCAGCAAACCAGAGAATGCCTTTGATGATCTTGGTGAGTGTGGCTTCAATTCTGGGGAAGTTATCCAGTATTTTCTGACGTAACGAGTCGAAAGAGCCGGCTAAACCGTTAGCCAAATTTGCGCCAATTTTATCCCGAAGAATACCCAGTAGCGCGTTAAAGCCACGTAGTGCAGTGGTGAATTTATTGGCTTGCTGCGCGGCTTTATCCGCATTGAACCCGGTTTTCTGCAACATCCTCTGATAATCAGCAGTAAAACCCGCTAAGCCGCGCCGCATAGCCATTAGCGTATTTTCATCAATACCGAGCATCTGCGCATATTGATTGGCCCGGTAGTAAGGCATACTACTTAGTTTCTGGCCGACACCCGCCAGTATGCTCGCTGCATCCCGCATCTGACCGGATGAGTCACGAGTCTGCACCCCAAGCCGATTAAGCCAACCCTCCGCACCGGGATTGTTGCGCATAAAACGCGCCATGTTTTCTAACGCACCCTGCGCGGCTTCTGCACTGCCGCCCATTTGTGCGACGGCATAACCCAACGCTTTGATGCCGGCGACGGTGGCCCCGGTTCTTTGTGCCTGCCAGTAAAGCTTATCCAGACCTGCGGCAATTTTGGTGGTAAACCCGACAATAGTGAGCGCGGCCCCTTCAACTGCGGCACCGACTTTTAGCACGTTGGCAGTGACGCCTTTTAACACGGCATCAAATTTACCCCGGCCTTTCTCGTCTACATCAAACCCCAGGCTGATCAGGAAATCTTTAATGATGTTAACGTTATCGCTCATTTGCGTCCCTCCAGCGGGCTATACGGGCTTCATTGTCGGCTTTTAAATCCAGCCAGTCATTCATACGGGCAATATCCGCTAAGTCAACGGCACCGCTTAAGAGATCGGGGTAGTGGATATAGCCGGCGTCGACGGGGCGCATCAGATAATCTTCCCCGTCAGGCATGCAATCGAGTACTAAGCCGCTGGCGGGAGTGGCGTCTCTTGTGCGGGGAGTGCGTGCAAAAAATTTCCCAGTGAATCCCCGATCACTCTCGCGACTAGCTGCAACAACGTGGGTAAATCGATATCGTCAAAATGCAATACCCCCTGCGAAAACACTGCCGTCCACCCTTTACCATGCTGACGCGACACCACTGATAAGCACGGATAGAGGATCGCATTGCAATCTTCGTCGCTTAAGTCACTAACCGCTTGAGCGATTTTAGGCAGCGCCTTCTCTAAAGCGCCCTCCATGTTTCTATCTTGTGCCATCGTCTGCACAGCACGAATATCTGATACCAGTCCGGCAAGGACGGGCAGTAATTTACGCGACACTTTGAGTTGATCGAACACGCTTAACTTTGCAGTGCGATACTGAATACTGTTAATTTCAAATTCCATCGTTTAGAACTCCCCTAGCACCTGATCGATTTTGATACAGTCAAACACCCATGCAACCGTGCCGCCATCTTTGGCGTTCGTGTAATCGGGTTGCTTCTGAAAAGCACAGCCCCGCGCTGTTGTGATTTCACCGGAAACCGTGTTACGGATCACAATCACGTTATTCCCCCATGTACCTGATGACAGTGATTGTGCGTTGTAAGCGAGTGACAATTTTTTATTTGTCGGTGAGGTTTTCAGCAAATTGACAGTGATAGAACCGGATTTACCCGCATGTAACGAGTGCATCCCCTCACCATCGGCACCGATGGTCATGGTGTTTTTGGCTTCGGTCATGGTGACCGTGATCCCTTCGTCTGACGTCGCTGAACCATACCCCATGTCAATAACCCCGGTCGGGCCGGTCAATGATGCCGTGACATCCATAAATGAGTAAGTAGCCATGTTTACCTCTTATCGAACGACATTGATCAACACATCAGCGTAGTGGACAGCGCCCGCCAACTTGATAGCGCACTGGATAACCGGTGCTTTGCGGGCTTCCCGGTCAGCCTGCGCCTGTGTCGCGATGGGTGGCGCGTAAACGTAATACCCTTTAGTTAAGGTATCACCCGGTTGGATTTGTCCAATCGGTCCGCCGTTCCAGATACCCGGTGCCACTAACCCGTTTGTTACCGCCTGATCAAGTGACTGTTCAACATTGGTAATTAAACGGGTAACTCCTGCATCAGTCTGGGGGATCTTGCCAGTGCTGGTGTAAAGCAGGTTATAAAGATTGTTCTGAACGTAGTTCTGTAACCAGTCCAGACCGTGGCGCTCATCAATGAAATCGCCGTTTGCCATGACGCCTTCCTGAATGATGGCGGTATCGTTGTTGTACTTAACAAAGACGTTGCCGTTTTTCTTCTTCAAGGCGTTAGCCTGAGTGGCAGTCAGACTTTCAGCGGTTACAGCGGGCTCCTGCTTGAATTTCAAGGTAATGGTGGTGTTATTGCCGTTGAAATTCACCGTAAACATCCGCCCCATCAGAGATGCAGCGGTATACGGTTTACCGGATGAATATTGCCAGAGCGTGCGCTGATAGTTGCCGCCTGTCAGTTGTGATCCGATATCAGTGTCAACATCAGTATCCAATGCATCTGTTTTCTGTGCTGTATGTCCATAGATACGAGAAACCGACGCGGATTCAATGTAGTTAGCAACAGACAAAACATCTTCATCCGTCAGAGAGTTATCAGCCACCACCAGCCCATACCAGCCATTGGATACCGCCCCCAGTGCTGCCACCGCCTCAGCAATCGTTTCTGCTTTGGCGGGTTCGATAGCGGTGGCATCCGATCCTTCGTCCAGTTTTAACAGGTCGCCGATATAAGTCCCCGCGCTAGCGGATGAGGCATAACCCATCGTACCCGATGCTTGCAATGAAATGACGAAACGGGAGGTATCCCACGTCACTGTGCACTCTTTCAGCTTTTCCGTTATCCGTTGGGCCACACCATTAAGATTGGTCTCTTTACTCAGATCGACGCCGCTGCATATCGTTTCTTTACCGTTAATCGTTAACCTGAAAGAACCATCCGTGATAGTTGTAAACTTACTGATGGCTTGCTGTTGTTTGGTCAGTATCGCCCCTCGTAAGACAGCCAATGCCTGATCTTTTACCCATCGCCCCATATACAAATCAACCGGACGGGGTGACTGAGAGTAATACAGTGCGGCGGCCTGATATTCTGGGGTATCCAGACCAAAATCCGCCCCGACACCATCAATATCGGAATACAAGCGCAACCGCTCGTGGGTATCAATCACATTGCTGGCACCCACAATCAGTAGTGAGCCAAAGTTCCGGGATTGCGCGGCACGCGGGGCCATATTTATCGTGACATTAACGATATTTGAAACAGGTAATCCCTGCATAATTTAATCTCCAAAGAATTTAACCGGCGCTTCCACCAGCGATTTAACACCGTATTCACGCTCGACCTTTCGCCGCAAGGTGACCGTCATGTCATAACGACGCACCCACTGGTTATTGATGAGTTCAGGCGCAGAAAAAATACGACTGTAGTTGCTGAGCGAAAGACCGGCCTGATTTAACTCTGCGTTGTTCGGACTGAGGGTTACCCCATCCCGGAATTGTGTGCCGTAGTGCTGACCGGCTGGACCATAAAATGAAACTAAGCATTCGATTTCTTCATGACGCCATAATTCGGTACTGTCATCGGTCTGATTAACGAAAGCGGGCGTATCATCGGAAACTATCGATGAAATCCCAAACGCACACCAGTTAGCATCATTACTCGGAAAAATCCGGGTTTCGTCGTTTGGCTGCCACTTCGGAAACATCATCTTCCCCGGTAATCCGCTGACTGCGCTTATCCAGTGGGATAACTTCCTTTCTACCTCACGATCATAATCCGGGGCTGACATCGGCGTAAGCCAGCCCGGTTGTTGTGTGCTATTGCTCAATGGGTATCCCTCCATCAAAGGGCAACAGCTCACAATGCGCCTGAACAAATCCCGCGCCGTAAGCGGTATACGGATCAACCGATTTGACTAAATAATCCCGGTTTTGATACGTGACTACATCCCCCGCTTTATCGGTTTCGCCTGCTATCAACCGTGTTGTGGTAATGATCAGAATATTACCGCTGACGACCTGCCCGGACATTCTTATCTGGGCCTCAATAGCCCTGTCAACCGTCACTACGCCGGCAAACCTTTTTGTGGTTTTTTCCGAAGTGGCAAACCCATCATCATCGACAATGACCGTTCGCCGGGTATATTTCAGCGACGTATCGCAAAAGTCGGGGTCAAATAAAACATCAGTGACATCAAGAAGTGGCATTTTTATTCCTCACTACATAGTTGATAGCGCGCAACAGATAGCCGTGGGCGTAAAGTGGCTTGTCGCCGGGGATGCCCTGAGCACGCCTATTCCGAAGGGTCTTTTCTGACAGAGGAAAAAGCCGGTCGCCGTCACTGATCACTTTCTTTGCCCCCTCCCGTGCGATCTGTCCCGCTTTTTCCAGCTCACGAATAGCCGCATCCTGCTTACCTTCAAGAGCAAGCTCCGCCGACGCTTTTAAATGCAGGGTTGTGCGGTCCTTGGTATCCTCAATACCCAGCTCAAGAAATGGGCGCGGCGGAAGCGTAACCGTTCGTCCACCCAGCTTGACCTCGCCCCCGGTTGATTGCAGATAGCCGATTTCCGCGTTGTTTAGCGCCTCCCCGTCTTCGCGTGTTGCGTTTTCAGCGGGAATACCCACCAGTACATCCATACCTGATAGCTTTTTGAGGGATGCCAGTATCGCCGCCGCATTGTCCGCCCTGACAGTCAGACCGCTTTTCATAACAGTTGTCTCCCCCCGGCACCGAACATGGACCACCACCAAAAAAACTCACGTCCGTATGCCGTGTTATTCCAGAATCCGGCATCAGGATTAATGATGCCGGACACGTCATAGCTGACACTGATTTTATCGACCGATTTTGACGTTGCCACCCCACCAGCGGCGGTATTTACGCTGCCGCTGATAGAAGTACCCATAATAGCTTTCCCTTTCAGCTCAACGTAATGGGCGGCAAACAGTTCAGCTAGGTAGACGAACTGGTCACCGTGTACGTTTTGGTCGAGTAGCTTATCCGCCTGGCTGAGATAGAAATGGATTGCAGTGTCGGGATAGTGAGTTTTGTCAGAAAATTCGGGAAAGTCGGTACGGAACTGATCAGCTGTCGGAAGAAGACTGTTTTTTGCCATTGCCAGCCCTCCCCTTTTTGTCGCCCTGCTCCTCAACAGGATTGTCTAATGTCTGAGCATAAAAAGGGAAGGCCCAGTGTCCCGCGACATCATCCGTATATTCGTGAATACCGGGTTCAAGCGTAACGGCGCGGCCATCTTCAAAACATAAGATAGCTTTACCTGAAACGAGATATTTCATTTTTCACCTCTGAATAAGGGGCGGGGATCTCCCACCGTCCTTTTTATCACTGCACCGGCACATCAAGATAGGCAATGGTATTCGCATACGGCGTTTCAACCTGCCCCAAACGACCGTAATAGGTTGTCAGTTGCCACAAGCCGCGATACTCCAACGGTGTGTTTAATAGTGGTACCAGCGGGAAGCGAATATATCGCTCTTCCTGTGTATAAGCGACCATTCTGTGTGCCCCGCGAGCACCACGTTTTGACGCCCATTTCATTGAAACAATTTCAAGTGGTTCGCCGTTCTCTTGAAAAGCGATCGTGTTGATTTTCACGTATTCCAGCACAGAGATATTCCCGGCAGAAGAGACTTTTTTGCTCGATAGCAACCCGAACAATTCAGGTGCCAGACCCACTTTACCCGGACAAATCGCATAGCCAGACGACACCCAAGCGTCTGTAAGCAGGATATTGAAATCCTGAACAATAACATCCGGATCTGTCTGGGCCGTCCACGGAGCAGGGGCTGCGCGCGGGATAACTTGCGGGATGTTCAGTAATCCGCACATGCCTTTTTCCACATCACCGATGTATACCTGCTCGTCAACGTCCATGTTGTATTTTAGCTTCATCGCGTCGTATTTCTGGCTGTCAATGGGGCGTCCCACTTGCATAGCCGAAGCCAGTTCGGTGACGGTATAGCCCACTTCCATCCCCCACAACTCAAGCGCTTGAGCCGTACGTTCAATATTCAGGATGGGTCCGGAATTGGCGGTTGATGTTTTGCTGACCCAGTTTTTACCCGCGGGGTTTGAGCCCCCCGCCGCCGCAAGTGAGGTATTGGTGTAGGAGGACACTTCATCCGCAATAGAAACATCGGTACGAAGTGGCATATCACGTGACCACTTGGTTGACACCAGCGGCATGTTCAGTGTCTGGTCTTTGCGTTCCAGTTCACCGATAAGAAACACACCGGTGGAATCTCTGGTAGCTTTATCGATAGTAAACATAGCGTTCCTTAAATGTTGTAAGCAATTTCAATGTTGCCGTTAGCGTCTCCCGGCCCCATCACTTCTGCGCCCGGAAGGACCGGTGTATTTTCTGCCGTCGCATCGGGCGTCAACATCATTGACCCCAGCGGACTCTCGGCTGTAGCCCCGGCAACACGCACATAAACCGGATTGCCTTTACCTGCACTAGCCGCGGATGAACCCGCTGACACGCAGATATAACCCCGTTTCAGATTGTCAGCGGCGGACCCGACTTTAATACCGAGATAAGCCAGATCGGTTTGTGACTGGATAGGATAAGGACGAACGAGAATGCCTTTCACCTTGTCCACCGTATCGCCTTCCTCAAGCGGTACAAATTTTCCGTTCGAATATTTTCCCACCAGCCCGTATGCACTGAACAACTTCTCGGGATCGAAGGTTTCTGGCTGAATAGTCAGGTCACGAGGACGCGTTACCGCACCCGGAATGCCCAGCGGCATCCTGTCAAGATAAGAAATTCCACCCATTGTATTTACCTTATTTGTTACGTTTCCAGAGGTTGGCGTACAACTCATTCAGTTGTGCCGGTGTAGCGTGCTTTGATCCCACTGCCGAACCCGCAGTATCAACAGTTTGAGACGCAGGGCTGAACCGGTTCTTTTGCCGGTTAATTTCTGCCGCTGCGTTAAACACCGCGTCAACGGTTGCTTTTGGTGTTTTTGAAAAATCACTAATACCAAATGATTTCAGGCTGTCACCCGTGCGCATAGCGTGATCCAGCACTTGACGCTTAAGTCCTTTATCCCCTGTGGGCTTAAATCCCGGGCAAATGATCTCTGCGTCAGCAATGATATTACGACGATATGCAGCATCACCCGTGACTTTCGCGTCTTCCTCTTCGTCATCAGGGTTACTGTCCGCCGTCTTCCCTTCCAACGTATCCAGACGACTCGATATGGAGTCCATAAATTTCTGGGCCCATTCCGGTACATCGTTATCCCCGGTTTTGTTTTTGGGGTCGTCGGGATTATCATCAATAGTTGTGCGTTCAGCGGGCGGTAATGCCGTTGCCTGAGAGGGTACATTGATGTTGATGGTTGCGCCCGGAATAGAAGTCATTCCGTCAGATGGAAGTTCCGGCGCTTCATCGATGAGTTTCGCTAACGTGTCATCGTCTCGTGTTTTAACAGCTGTCGCTAATTTTTTAAGCCATGACATAACAGGCTTCTCCTTCTTGAATGTTGGGGCTGAATCCCCGATTGCACAGCGCGAACCCGCCCGGCCATTTTCAACAATGGCGAGATGGTTTCCTCTGATTTGATATTGCTTGCCCTTGCCCGGAGCCAGTTGCTTGTATTTCGTGTCATAGCCGCAACTGACGTCTGTCATTCCTGCATTCACTGCGTCAATAGCTTCTTGTCGCTTAACCAGCACGTCAGCCACCAGCAAATCTGATTTATCACCGGTACCACGGCGGACGTTTTGAATATGTCCGTGAGCCAGTTCAGAAAAGTTTGAGGGGTTGACAAAAACGATATCCCCTTCATCGTCTTCCGGGTGATCCAGAGTGACGGCCACCCCCTCGAATGACGCCATCGTCTCCGGCGAAAACACTTCATCTTCGGTGCGATAAACAGTTACCAAGCCACTGGCATCGGGCTGTAAGTCGACTTCTTCGGGAAGATAAGTTTGGGTGCCAGTACGCGCTATCGGCACATCTTTACACAGCAAAGAGCCATCGGCTTGCAGATAGCGTGTTTCCCCAAGCTTCGTCGTAAAAAAATATTTCATGGGTTACTTTCTCGGCGGGGGTATATGAACTTCCGGCCAGCATTTACAGTTCGGAAGGCAGCCGGCATGACCTGTCATGCTGTCAAGCGTCGGGGGATCTTCCCAGCGCACAAATTTATCTTTCATCTTTCTGTGTGAAGGTCGGGTACCGGCACCTTCGATACGCCACCAATACCCCTCAGAACCAACGGACAACGCACGAGCTTGCGTAAGTGCCGTTGTCGCCCTGCCAATTTCGGTACGCGCTATCATCCTTGCCCGACCTGCGGCTACATTGCCTGACATCATGATCATCTTATAAAGCTCACCCGGCCGTTCGCCGTTGATAACTGCCTGTATTGCCCTATCCTGAATCTCTTTGACGCGTTCAGCGGCTTCAAGCGGTAATGACTTCATCAGTTGGATTTGCCGATAAACAATGTCTTGTGCTACTTGTCCAACCGGTGTATTGCCAACCACATCCCGCAGTCCCACTGAAATCTCTTGCGATACTGACCGCCACTGGTGCCATTCTTCACCCTCTACTTGCATGAACATTTTATGCGCAACGGAATTAATCCAATCGTCAAGAACCTGTGAGTAGTCGATAAGATGACCCGCGATAGTATCCGCGCTAGCTTGAGAACCATCGTAAGAGCCAGTGATGATCTGATTTATTTGGCTGACTATCGCCTGTAGGCTTTTCTCGTACTGTACTATTGAGCGTCGGCGGAGGCTCGGCCTCAGATTCAGACTCCTCCCACTGCGTTTTTGCGCTTTCAATGTCTTCATCTGTGATTGAACCTCCGATGCCGATAATGTCAGCCATGTTACGTAAGTCTGTCATTGCGGCGTGAACGGGCATGATTTGCCGATCCACCAGCGTACTAACAGCCGTAGCGATATTGTTAGCCATCGTTGCCCTGTCTGTGTCCGACATTTCCCATAATTTATTGAACTCAAACGTAAAATCGTCAGGAAGCGGCTCGCCGAATAGTGACCGATGCGAGATATCCAGCAGCCAGCGCAGCGGACGGCGGAGACGTCTTTCCTGAAGCGTGTTAACCCGGCTGTAATAGTTCTCTAAGTCCCCATCGCCAGTACTGAAACCCGCTGGAGACTGACCAAACAAACGGACAAGCGGGATACCCGTCGCGCCAGAGACTTGTTCAGCAAAGCGCAGGATGACATCGGCAATCCCTGAGAACGAATAGCTGTGAGTCTGGAATATGTCTTTAGCATCCATTATCGTCATGCCTTCGATAGTTTGATATTCACGGATCATATCCATGTGTTGCATTAAGACATCTTTCAATGCACCGCCCGTAGCCAATATTTTTCTTAGGCCATCGATGCTGTACGTCCGCAAGTGCGCTTTGTGGATGAGTTGAGTCGTCCCTACAGTGGCTGTATCGAACGCCTGAACCCTCTCGAAGATACGCTCTACCACTGACATCCCCCAGCCATTTTCTGTTTGTGCTTGCTGAAATGGCAGCGTATCGCCTTCCATTCGAATGACGCGTGAATAATGAATTTTCCAAGGCGGAATGCCCTGTTGATTGATCACCACGTTATAGAACTGGGGTTTCCCAAAGTGCGGGCCGTACTCTTTTACTAAGTCACTGTCTGTCGGTTTGACCATCCACCGATCAAGACACATTACGCCTTTGAATTGTCCTTCACTGATGGTTTCGGGATTGAGCGGCGTAGACATGTCTTGACCGTCGATCAGTGCCACTAGTAATGCACCACCATATAACCGCGCCCATTTCAGCGTATTGTTTAACTCATCCCACAGTCCGATATCTTCCCAGAGCGTTTCGAGCTGACCTTTTGCGTCTGGCTTCATTCTTGAACTGATCGATATGCCTTTTCGCGTCATATCGTCAGCCATCGCATCGACACCCGCACCAATTAAGAATGAGCTACGATAGCCAAACTCAATCTGCACTCTGTTGCGTGATATGTAGCCGGGAATGTAAGTGCCACCCGTCTGAATATTCGATGTATATCCACCCAGTTTTGCGGCAAAGTTGTTATACCCGTCAGCGGTCCTAACTGACTTTTTCGCACCGTTGTTGCGTTTACGAGCCATTAACCCTTCCTTCCTAATAACCGCCAAATATCCAGATCGGCATCCATCGGCGCATAGTTGATCATCACAGTGTCTGCGAGGTTCGGCGATTTCGTACCGTCTGGTTGTTTATCCACAACGATTTTCCCCACACCATTTATTGAGTAGGTCGGTTGGGACAGTTCAATGATCAACTTGTCTTTATTATCGAGATTGCCGGAAATAGAAATAATCTCGTCCGGGTTGTAATCCATGCCTTGAATAGCACGAAACGTATTGCGAAATAATTTACGTAAATGCCACCAGCTTTGTGCTTTGGCGTTGGCGAAAAAGTCCTTATTGATGCGCGCCGGTTTTCCATTGTCGCCCGGTACCGCTTCCTCATCAGGATCGAATACGCCGCCGCTTCCGCGAAACGGTGTAGCGGTTATCTGTCTCAGACGTTCAGCTTTGCGCAGTTCGTTAATAGCTCTCGCATCACCTCGCACGCCAGCCCCTAAGCCGTCCTCGTCGAACCGGAATTCATCAAGGCCGTATTCATCACAAAAGCTAAACACTTTTACCACTGATGCGTAAATGTCACTCCCAACACCCGACCACTCTTTCACTTCTTTAAGAAGGAAGCCGTAGCGAGCGGAGAATGCGTTTTTGTCCCTGCCCTCATCAGCAACGTCCATCGCTCCTAAATGTTGCCCTGTTGGCTGAATACCCAGCTTAATGTGTGCGTCAATAGCCGCCTGAACCCAATCAGAAGGAATGAGAACCCCCTCAGCAGAGGCGCTATAGTTCAAATCCAGTTCTTGTGCTATGACGACTGGGTTGTCAATTTTTTCGCATTCTTTTTTGTACCACGCATCATCTTTACGTGGGTCGCTGCGCCAATGGAATGTGAATACCGGGATTTTTCCACCGTGACGCTTTTGTGCGAACGGATTTGCCATACCGTTAATTGATGAAAGATCAATACGGCACCGTGTTGTTTGTGATAACGCCGCATCAATCAATAACGGGCGTTTAAGAAATGCGGACTCATCAACTAGATAAAGCGTTGTCCTGTCGCCACGGCCGATGTTATCGCCAGCTTCACCCTTGATCACAGCCCCAGAATCAGGGAATTCAACACGCATGTACGGTGCGTGTTTCTTCTCGTTCCAGCTACCCCGAAATTCAACGGGTAATGTTTCAACGAACTTACGGGCTTTCCAGAACAAAGCTTTTGGGTCACCGGTGCTATCTACGTATTCCTCTTTGCGTGAGCCAAAGCCGATCACCATTTCTTTATTAAACAGACAAAGTGAACAGGCCATGCCGACCGCCGTCCAGCTCAACCCCATTTCACGGCTTTTTTCAGTAATGCCATTTTCTTGATTACGCCGCCGTTCCATAATCCAATGAACCCATTCTTCCTGTTTCGGAAATAACAGGAATGGGATAGTGACAGGTAAGCCATAATCAATATTGCGCGGGTCCGTAGTCATCCCCCAGTCAATGATGAACTGGGCTGGATTATCTTTATAAAAAGCTTTCAGTGCGGGTAATGAATCCGGGTTCTTACGAATGCGTTGTAACCGCTCCATTCGCCATTCAAACACTTGCATGTAGTCTGGTTTTTTAAAGTCAAAAGGGAACGGAATAGGCATGGTTACCCCATCATTTTTCTATACCGCTCCGCGGCTTCTTCTGGCGTCATGTTGATGTTCTCTGTTTTAATCGGCCCGCCATCTTTACCCGTAAGCTCTGTCTTCTTCGGTGCTTCCCAGCCCATTAACTCTGACAGCTGCTTGATTGCAGCCTTGGGGTCATGAAGCTTTAACTTGATGCCGTCTTTGCCTGTAGTCAGTTCTGAGATGGCGCTCAGATACAGCGGGTCTTGTAGTGCTGAATCTTTGAATTGCAATGAAGCCTGAAAGACTGGCTTGCCGTCTTCGTCTTCGCCAATCCGACTGTTACGAAACTCAGCAATGTCATAGATAGATACTCGGCCCATTGTAGAAAGACGTTCTAGGGCCTCCTGACGGCTCATAACAGCATCTGAAACGGCTTCTTTGTTAGCAGCGTCGAGAAAGGCTTTGACCTTAAGATTCCTCAAGATTTCACTTGCACTTGAATAAGCTGATTCATCAGTCTTTGCCTTGTAGCCAGCCTGTTTGTAAGCATCTGTCTGATTCAGTCCCCTTAAGATACCCAATGCGAATTTTTGCTGTAATTTCGTCAAGGCATCAAAGAGAACCTTCTGCTCATCTGTGAGCTTGATTTTCTTTTGAGCCATTTCATTTCCTTACTTCGATAGTTCACATGCCATTTTCATAACATGCTCCAGTTCTTCATTACTGAGTCCGTGATATCGCTTTAATTTGATAATACTAACCAACATCTTGGCTTTTTTTTCTGCCAATTCCACGATATGACGCCGGAGTGATGGCGGAGTGATGACAGAAGATGGCCGAAGATGGGGAGAAATTTGGTGCTCAGGCATATTTACCTCTCTACTTGTCTCTTTCCCTTAAATAAAAAGGCCGCGTGAGCGACCATGTTGAACCCTTTCCAGTTGTAATCAGAACTTTCTACTTTTCAATTTGATAAATCCCCGGCATTTTAAATACCGTGTCGGATTGAATCACTACTGTTGAGCACTCTATTAGCATAATGCTCTGAATGAGTTGCTAGTCTTCATTAGTTGGCAACCGTAGAGATATGTCTATTGTTGATTTAAGTTATTGATTTCTCCGAGGTCCTCACTTTAGGAGCGGCTTAACTGAGCTGCATTTACTCATGCCATGGGAAAACAATATTGTCTTCATCGGTTGGCAGCTGATAGCGCCCACTCTCTTCTCTGACGCCGATATCCATCAGCATCATCCCGAATTCATGCAGGAAAGCGTTCATGTATCGTTTGCCACGTCTGCTTAGTGCCGGTGCAACACCACCGATAAAGACAACACGCTCATCGGGCTTTCTTTCAAAAGGTTCAAGCAGCTTGTAGTAAAACCGCGCCTGACTATCGTGGTTGAGTTTTTCCCTTAGCCTGCCATCAAGCAAACCAGCAATGAAATGCTGGTTTATTTGTATATCACCAAATAAATGACGGTATACCAGACATTGATTAACTTTCATCAGGTGATAGCAATATGCTTCCGCAACACGCCAGCAAAAAAATTCATGGGTTGGCATATCCATTATTTCATCTCCACCAAACCAGGAATAGAAACCTGCATTTCTTTAGCCAGTAGATCCCTTTCTGATTCGATTTTATGTTTCTCTCCACCCACGCCCCACTTGTTCATTATTCTCGCTGCTGTACTCACTTTCCGTTTCTTACTTTGATATTCAAGCTCAAGCCGGTTTGCCTGCGCAAACTTACCCAGATGACTGAGAATAAAAGCACGGAATGTTTGATAAACTTTCACTTCGAAAGCCGGGGAGAGCCAAGCAGCATAACGAAGAGCAATGAGCTCATGCGCCCATGTACCGCGATAAGCACCACCACGAATAACATCAAGTATTTGATTTTGTTCCAAAGTGTTTTTTAGCACTTTGGAAACTTCATCGATAAATGCCTGAATTCCATCAGAAGAGAGAAATTGACTAGGCACCTGCCACTTTTGCGCTAAACCTCCCGCTATTGCGGCTTTATGTAAGTCATTAAGGTTATAGGTGCCATGCTCATTACTACGGACTTGAATGTTTTCAATTACGATAGTTGGGTAATTCATTGTGCTTTACCTTTTTAGAGATAGAGCCTGCCTCATAGAAAATCAGACCAAAGAATCAGCACAATACTGAATTTCTCAGGCTCTATTTCCTAAACAGGTTCTTTGGGTTTGAATGCGCATGAGGTGCGCGGTGAAATACGGATATAAAAAAGCCCCGAATTAAACGAGGCTGTTACTGACACTGAGTTTTGATGTAGTCCTGCAAGTATTTAGTTTGCTTTTCGTTCTCAACAATCATCCTTCGGAGATCGAAATAATCTTGTTCAACTGCCGGGTTAAATCGTGGGGTTCCTGCATGGCCCATGCTGCCAGAGGAACCGGTTTCGCTTTGATTACAGGTTGCCGCGATACGCAACCGGAGGCGGCCAGCGGCAACATCACCACGCAGAGCATCAATTTCAGATTTGGCATTGGCAAGTTCCTTGGTATGTTTAACATCCAATTCGTTCAACATCGTGATATGTGAGTTCTGATAGTTGATAGCGTCTGTGAGTTGCTGAATGTCTTCTTGCTGCTGCTTTGTGACACGTTGCTCTCTCTGTAGCTCAGCGTGATAGTAATACGCTGTCAGTGAAATAACGATCAATGCGAGTATCGTGTAATAGTGAGCGCTGAATTTCATTCTATGACCCGCGACTCTTCACCGATTTCATAACGCTGTTCTATAGTCTCATCATCTCCATCGAAATACGACGACATAGCATCACAGCATATTTCACAACAACGATAGTTAATAATTTCACCGTCAAACACCCATGTAGATAATCTTGCTTTACTATTTGATGTGATAATTGAATTACAAATATGACAGACAGACTGCTTGCGAGTAATACCAACTTTATCTTTCAAGCAACGTTCTGAGCCATCGCCAAAATCGCCTTCGAACATATCAAACGCAATAACTTTTTCTTCATATGTCGTCATTTTTCTACCCCCAGACTCATGATAAAAACATCAATTTTTCAGATGCTCGTCGAGCATCAAGACCGGGTAATATTCGTCCACCAGCTTGATTCCATCTCATGAATTGATCCGCCGCGCCTTTATAGTCACCAGCGTTGAGTTTCTTAAGCAATGTTGAGCGAACGAAAGCACCCGTGCCACAATTGAAGATGAATGAACACAGCGCATCGAACTGACCTTGAGTCAGCGACACTTTGACGTTTGATTCAATCTTGAGATAAACCGGGGCTAAGTCTTCAAGTAAGAACCGAGTTGCCTGTTGCTCTTTGATGACATTACCGGGTTTTACTCCCCTTGTGTGACCATAGCCGATAGTCAAAACTCCAGCGGGGCAACGGTACGCAGTTAGAC
This sequence comes from Photorhabdus tasmaniensis, assembly GCF_011189505.1. Taxonomy (GTDB): domain Bacteria; phylum Pseudomonadota; class Gammaproteobacteria; order Enterobacterales; family Enterobacteriaceae; genus Photorhabdus; species Photorhabdus tasmaniensis. The sequence goes on along the minus strand of NZ_PUJU01000053.1, from coordinate 8,138 downwards.
TACAACCCTCATATCTCTTGAGCGCTTTTAAGCCTTTATCACTGATTTGCATCTGATACCCCCGCTTTATTACGTAAAGTCCCGCGCATTAACTGACCGAAAAAGTCAGTTCCAAGGTAACCAATAATGACACTGCCGATGTAAGCCAGATCCGTGCTCAAATTTAAAAAGACCAGTAAGTCACGAATAAACCATGCGATAAGTGCACACATCATTGCGTCAATAATTGTCTTCCAGAACTTACCCCCGTTATATCTACCCCGGAGATAAGCCATTAAGCCGGCCAGTCCCGCACCTACACCTTGTTCTTTGACTGATAGCAACCATAACCATAGCTGCATCCAAATGTCAGGCTGCTTGTCCATGAGCTTCATATTCCACCCCCGCTGGGGATTAACCCCGCTGAACGGGTGTGAAAAGAAAAAGGCCGCGTCAGATCGCAGCCCTTGAAGTGTTGCCGGGTATTTCACGCCCGGCGCGTGATTGATGTAATTAACCTACTTCGTTCTGATGATATTTTAGATGAGGACTGGGTTCCCAAGGAAAACTCAATTTACCTTCAAACTCATGTTTAAAGTTGTCTAAAATCACATCAATCTCTGAGAGCCGTTGTTCTAATGCGGCTCTTTCTTGTTTCAGTTTGTTGAAGTAAGTGACATGCAATCTTTGCTTATCTAACCAATCCTCCAAATATTCAGAAGACATATTCGGATTGTAGAAGTACGGTTGGTTATCGCTCATGATAAATCTCCAGATACAAAAAAGGCCACGCAATGCGTAGCCCTATATATGAAAAAACCCCGCAGAAAACGAGGCTGGTTAATTCGATAAGCTGTGTGACATAGCTATCACTCTTATCACACTAACCTATAAAATTCGTAACGAAAAGTCTTTCAGTGAAATTTTAATTAATTATTTTATGAGCCCATTCATCCATTTCTAATTTTGCTCCCGTCATGATCAAGCAAGCATCTATAAATGTTTCCGCAATCATTAGCTTTTGACGTATTTTCCCTTCTGAGCATTTTTCTTTTCTGGCTATCGCTGACTTTGACATGCCATCTTTATAATGTTTCTCTATCAGATCATATTCATCATCCCGACCGATTTTTTTAAGCTTCCCTACCGCAGTATCAACAATCATCCCGTCATTATCGCAGCAGGAAAGCCGTGCTTTAGATGATGCAGGCAATAATCCTTTAAAACCTGCCGCAATCGGGGAATAATCTATCCCGCTATTTTCACTTGCTGCCCATCCGCCCCAACGCTCCAACACCAGTTGAATATCACGCATATGTTTACTCCGGCTATTTTTTGCAATTCGGCAATACTGTTGCTATGCGACAATCGTAACGAGTGCTATATACTTTACGTAGACGACTCTCTTTATTTATTCCGACTTCCTGCCGAACTGTGAGAGTTCCATTCCGTTTCTGAGTGACAACATGATGATGTTTTGTGTCATGTCGCAAAAACCGGGCTTCTTCTATTGCTGACTCAATATCAGTGAAGATTGTCATTGCTTAAGCTCCTGAGCTTCTCTTTGTAGTAATCGCGGATCTGCTCGTAATCATCACGTTTCAATTTCTGCAAAGCATGATGAGACATCAATCTGTCGAATCGCTCTTGCCCTATTTTCTCAATCAACTGTGGTTTATAGTTAATGATATTTCCTGACAAATAGTTATTGCACGGAGCACATTGTTTATGAACATTATCTTCATCAAATCTCAGCTCCGGATGAGCCTTAATTGTTAGATAATGCCCTGCCTGATATTGCCCCTCATGAAATCTCTCGCAACTAATACATGGAAGGTCTCTATCTCTTTCTCTGATAAATGCATTAAACGCTTGTTGTGCCTGACTTTTGAAATATGAAAGTGGCTTGACTGCTAATCGACGGGCTTTAAGTTTATCTTTCTTCTCTGCTAATTCTTGTTGCTGTTTCTTTTTAAGTTCCCGCTCTGCTTTCTCTCTGTCCCTATTTCTTTTTCTGATTGCTAATTCAGTGCCACAATTTGGACTACACCACCATGCATTTTGATATTTCGGCATAAACCACTCGCAGCATATTTTACATTTCCGTCTCGCTGGTTTTTTCATAATTATTCACACATCATCAAAAATACAATCATTGCTGCTCTCAGCGGATTCTTATCGTTAACTTCAATGCAAGCATTATGATACTGACGCGCTGACCAAAAATCATTTACATAGACTAAACTTATTTTATTCTTAATAGCAATTGGCATTGCATCAGCGCAATCATTGCAATAATCGAACGGTCCGATTTCCGAAAAATCAGATTCATCTTGAAATTTAATATCCGCCATCACTTGACGATGAAATACACGAAACACATGATTACGCTGTCGAATATTAATAATTTCTGCAAAGCTTTCTTTGTATTGCTGAATCAGTACTAATTTATTAATTTCGAAATCTGACAATTCACTGTATTTATTTCTCATTTCTATTTCTCCGTCTATCCCACTTTGATTTCAATAGCTGATAAACATAGTCAAACGTTTCAACTTCTGACTCTGTAGGAACTGGCTTTGATTTTTTATTAGATGGGACTTTATAGATTAGATTATTGATGACTCGCTGAGTCTGTGATGTTTTCTGACTCATTTAATTTATTTCCATCTTTCAATATTAACGTCCCAACACAGCGAAGAACGCAACTATCGCAAATATCACTGTTATTCATTCCTGAGACCATTACATTTGCTTCATCTTGCGATTTACCGCAGAAATCACACCAATGTTTGTTGTCTGCTATCATTTATCTTGCTCCTGTTTTAATTTCATATACTGAGAATTATTCGGGATAGTCACTAAACACCCAATATCAAGCGCCCACTTTTCAACTTGGGTCATAAAATGAAACATCTCTCCCGTATCTAGCTTTGAGGTCTTTCTAAGCATCCTCACGCGCTCCGGCGACTGCGTATTTAAGTCAATAATATCTATTGCTTCATAACCCAAGAATGTATGTTTCAACGCTTCTTTAACATCCTCCGGCGTTAATTTAGCGTTATTCTTATTTAAATAACGACTTATTTCACCGCACCACATATGAAACGTGCTATTTTGTGGAATTGAGCGAACATCTTTCCACGGCTTAATAATAATGCGGTGCGGCTGTTTCGTTTGAAGTGTCTCTTTTAATATTTCCCACGCTTGAGATTTATTTGATTCATGAAAACAAAAATCAGCTTCCATTTAGCCCCCATTATTTATTCTCTTGAATTTATTTGTCATATCAAAATCCTCTGGTGGTTGTGGTAATTCCATCCAGTGACCGACTGCATTTAAATCCATATATATATATCCCGATGGTATATAAAATCCATTTTCTTCGTCCATTGATAAATACCCGCAATAAACTCGACCTGATATTACAATCAAAACGGTTTTTATGGGTTCAGGCAATCTGTCGCTGCATTTAATCCAGTTCATATTAAAAGTCCCTCCTGTATGGTTTGCGGGATTTTTCTTCGTTGCGATTCGCCCGTCGCTCGCATTCAATTTGATCGATAGGGAAGAGACAAAGCCCCTTTTGCTCAACATAGACAGTTCCGGCTTTGCCGTGGCGATTTGACCTGAGAATTAATTCTGTCAGCGTCTTGTCTGCTTGTTCGTTATAAACCGAATCACGATAGATCCCCATCCAGTAATCACAATCTTGTTCAATCTGGCCGGTGTCTCGGCTGTCGCTTGGCATCGGGCGCTTGTTAGCCCGGTCTTCTAGATTACGATTAAGCTGTGTCAGTAACACAACAACGGTATTCAACTCTTTAGCCAGGTTCTTAAGCCCTTTCGTAATATTTCCGTATGCGAGATCATTACGATCAGCTTTTTCGGCTTTCATCAGAGTCAAATAATCCACTCCGATGAAACCAATGCGACCAGCTTTTCGCTTAAGTTTTCGGCATTCAGACTGAATATGAGCCAGAGACATTGCTGGTGTATCGTCTACCCAGATATTTGGGTTTTGTTTCAGTTCTAGCATGGCTATACCAATCAAATTCCAGTCAGTATCGCTATCCGTACCACCGTAAAGCGTGTCTGTATTGACATTGGATTTTTGGCTGATCATGCGTTCAATAATCTGCTCGTTGGTCATTTCCATACTGAATAAGGCAACAGGTAATTCCACTGCAACGTTCTTAGCAATCTCAGAGAGTACCGTTGTTTTTCCCATCTTCGGACGAGCACCAATAACAAACAATGCACCGTTAACCAAGTATTTGGGAGCTAACATTTCATCCAGATCACGAATGCCGGTTTTCAGTCCAGCATGTAATTCAGGATTATTGAAACGCGCTTCAACACCAGTAAACCAATCGCAAATGACATCATCGATTCTGACCAGTCCGCGCTTAACGCCAGTTTTCGCATGATCTGCCGCTTCCGTGATTAATGCTTGCGCTGCCTCCAGTTTCTCTACTGCTGTCATTCCATTACGGGAATAGAATAATTCGGAGATCTGGTTAGCTTTGCGAATAGCAAACCGCTCAATTGCTCTTTCATGAACAACTTTGGCATATCCAACGATATTAGCCACACTTGGCGTATTTCTGCTTAATTCGGCCAGATAAGCAAATCCACCAACGCGACTCAGTGCAGAGTGAGACTCCAAACTGTCAGAAACAGTAATTAAATCTACAGTCTGCTTACGTCGATTCATATCAAGCATATGTTCAAAAATCGTTTGGTGTGGTCTGCTGTAGAATGATTCAGATTTAAGTGTTGAAAATACTCGCTGAGAATTATCACTCTGTGAGTCAATCAACAAAGAGCCCAGAACACTCTGTTCAGCTTCAATATTGTGTGGCATAACAGGTAGATCTAAATCAGTCATAACGCCCCCTCTCGCGTTTTTGTCAGCGTGTCCGACCTCAGCAGGTAATCAAAACTGGCTCTCCAGCCTGAGTCGTTTTCACCGAAGTAAAATGGCTTAGCAGTAGCAACAAAAGCCTCAAAGTACTTTGTCGCCGCCTCAACTGTCGGGTGACTTAACTCACCCCACAATTTTTTGATTGCTCGTTTTCGTTTTTCGTTCAGGCTCTCAGCATTGGGTAACTTATCTCCGACGGCCTCGTTATATGCCTCCATAATTTCCATGTACGGAATTTTTAGGTTTTTAGATTTAACCGGCCTAATTTCGCTAAGCCCCGAATGGGGGTTAGGGGGTATGTCTTTATTGTCTTTTGTAATAGTGTCTTTTGTGTGTCCCTGCTTTGGTGACAGCCCTGTCACGGTTTTAGTGACACTTTTTGTCACTGCTTTGGTGACAATGACACTGTTTTGGTGACAATCTGGAATCTCCCACTCAGAAAGATTCTTATTCGGCCCAATTAACTGTCCTTCTTTTATCAATACTTTCATAGCGATAAGTTCATTTTTAGCCTTGTTTACTTTCTGCCGTGGCAATCGAGTTAACTCGGCTATTTGGCTGTCAGCAATCCGATCCATCTTCTTGTTGAAGCCGTAAGTTTTCCGGCAAACTGCATGAGCGACTTTTGCTTGATTCCGTGTAAGATTTACCCCGATCAACTCTTCATAAAGTTCGTTTGCCAGACGTGTATAGCCATCGTCTGTATCTGCCACTCTATGCTCCATGCGCCTATTGTTAGCACCGAAATCAGCGTATGCAACGTTACTCATCATGGCTTTTTCCCTTTTAACAGTTCTTCGCGATGCTCCGTGACCGAGCGAACAGCCCGATCACGCATGATGTTTTTATGCACAGCGCTGTAATTAAGACTTTGTTTCATGTATAATTACCTCGAATACATTTCTATTTGCCTAGCTTCATCAACCCCAGCTGTGACAGCAGATGGGGCTTTTCTCTTTATCTTCCCTTTTCTTTCCAGTGCTTTGATCAGCATTTCGGCATGTTCGCCTTCAATGACAACGACAGGCTTGTGATCCGGTATCTGATACGCCCACGCGGGTAAGCCATATTTAGCTATTAATTGACTGGCTAATTTAGCTATACGGCTTTTATCTCTGCTTGATGTTGAGGGATGAATACCCATTAATTGAGCAAATTCATTATTTCCTGTCTCCAAAATGCAGTGCAGCCAGAAGCTTTCCAGTGCTTCGGGTTTACATGTGATTTTGATATCTTTTGCGTATTCCATACGTCATACTTCCCAAATAAAATAAAGTTAATAACCCAGTTGTTGGGTTACGCTCCCCGTTTGCAGGGAATCTACACCTCGCGGCATAGGGGCGAATTGTTAAAGAGCATTGCGAGCATTTGCTCGCTATAATTATTTCTCTGAAAGCGGGAACAGATGAGGAAGATCAGGCCGTATTTCGTGGGCCTTAACTTTTCCGCCAGTTGCATGTACAACCCGCAAAACGAGCTCGGGAGAAACCTTTGCTTTGTTGTGTAGCCACTTATAAACCGCTTGTTGAGTTACTCCACATGCCAAGCCAAGTTTTTCTTGAGTCCCGGCCACTGTGATTGCGGTTTTAATTGCATCATTCATAACAACCTCCATTGTTGATTTCCGACAATAATAAAACCATAGTTGTCTTTAATCAACAACTATATTAATTTGAAAAATGACAACCATGGTTGTATGTTTACACTATGAAAACGACGACACTTGCACAACGACTAAAACAAGCTAGAAAACAAGCTAAAATCTCACAAAAAGAGCTTGGTAGCGCCGTTGGTATTAGCCAAGCCGCTATTCAAAAGATCGAGTCCGGATCAGCTCAGGCATCCACAAAACTCATAGAAATAGCCAGAAAACTAAATGTTAGCCCAAGCTGGCTGTCTTCTGGACATGGTGATATGAGCCAAATATCACAAAACAGTGATTCATTAGAACAATACGATAGTGAAAAAACCCAGATAGCCTATAAGGTAGAATTGTTGGATATTCAAGCCAGTGCGGGGCCTGGGGTGATGGTAAATTCAGAGTTCATCGAAACAATAAGGTCAATCGAATACACAACGGATGAAGCCAGGGTGCTGTTTTGTGGCAGATCGGCAGATGCTGTAAAAATGATCACGGTTAATGGTGACTCAATGTCCGGCACATTCGAACCGCGAGATCAAATTTTCGTTGATATAGCAAAAACCTATTTCGATGGGGATGGCATTTACATTTTTATTTTAAATAATCAACTGTATATCAAAAGGTTACAAATGCAGCACAAGCGTTTAGCTGTGCTTTCTGACAACCCAAAATATGAGACATGGTATCTTGATGAAAATGCAGCTCAAGGGTTGCTTATTCAGGGCAAGGTCTTAATTAGTCAATCAATAAAATACAAATATCACAGTTAATACTCAAAGAAGCACTTAGAAAAAGAGACAAAAGCGCTCTAAAAAACAACTTCCTCCAGCCCCGGATTGGGGCTTTTTTGTACCCTTCTCTCACCAAACTAGTCCAAATCCCGCGTCAATAAAATTTTTTAAAATAAATTTATTTTAAAAACAACCAAGTAAAATAAAAAAACAACCCCATGACCACAAAATAAAAATCATAGTTGTTGACATAAAAACAACTATGGTTTTTAATAAGTGCATCAAAAGCACAACAGCGAACAGGCAAGGAAAGCCCACGAAGTAGCCGCTACCGGCACATGAAGAGGTAGATGATTCGCAAGTGCTAAGAAACAACGCAGTACCAGTAACAAGACAGGAAGCAGTAACTAAAAGGAAGTTTCGCTCTTTAACAATATGATAAGTATGCCGCGAGGTGTACACCAAAGCGAAGTTAGCTTTGTTGTGATGTAACCGGGCCACAGCGTCACACCACAATAAAGCTAACTAACGGAGGTTCCCATGAGCGCAAAACAACGTTGCAAGTCACGCAGGAAGAACCGGCGCATGGAAGAGCAAAAAGCTCTTAAAGATAACCGCGATCTTGAAAGAAAAATTGTTACCACTTTAACTGGGTGCTCAACAAAAACATTAAAGGCTGTTTCATTGTCTGTCATTACTCAAAATAAGGCAGTGGAATCATTTAATAACCGTTGCTTATCAAATACGTTTCTCTATTCAGTCAAGAATAAGAAAAGTAGCAATATTACAGCAAGATAATGAATATTTCGCCACGCAGGGGAAAATAGGGAATTACTGGCAGGGAAGCTAATTATTAATT
>NZ_PUJU01000052.1 GCF_011189505.1 Photorhabdus tasmaniensis | reverse complement strand
AACTCTTCACTGTATTTCCCTGGCGGCTCAAACCCAATGATACCCTCTGTTTTTGTTGGAAAATTTTTATAACGTGGGGCAAACTGATAGCCAAACGCGTATAAAATCCAAAAGTTAACCTGATTAGAGCCGTGGGTATCTACCAAGGCGAGAGCATGAACGTTTTTTACTCTGAAAAAATAATATTTTTTAGCAAAAATGTCTTTATTTTATATAAAAATAAATATATCTGTCTGCATCAAAAAGTCACTTTCAATCACTTAGCTCACTTTACTCGCATTCATGCTCTCGCCCTGGGGTATCTACAGAGTGGCGATCGGGATCTATCTCTGTCGTATTATTGTAAAGGAGGTCGAACACAAAATAACTCTCGTGCTCGTGGGTGCCTATTACTTTTGCATTGATTGGCACATGATTACCGACCAGTGTTAATGCTGAAATTCCTTTTTTAAGACCGAAGTATTTTGATGCATATCTTGCGTTGGCTGTATTTCTTTGGCTCTCAAACCGTTGCCTATCACTGCTGGAGTGGATCACATCCGACTCAATATCGTAGTGTCGGAAAATAGATAATTTGGCGGTCGCATTAGCGACAATATTATTGGACTCCTTTAACGTTTCCAGTCGGAAGAAGTTTTGATATGTCATTTGTAGCACCTAATGACTTATGTCAGAAATCTCGCCCATCCTGCCCAGGCTCATTTACATTTTGTCAATAGTAAATTGGAAGTTAAGATAACAGGGGGTCCAGTATGCAGGGCGAGAGCATGAAAGGCTGCATTTTGAACAAATCGCTCAAATAAAGCACTACCCAATGCTTGAATAGCGTTGAATTGAGTGTTTTTTGTTTATATTTAGATTGTGTTACGTGCAATTTAAGTTCAAAAAACGTTCGTGTTCTCGCCCTGGTCCAGTATGTGGTACTACGTGTATAAAATATCTAATTAATCTTAAAGAATTATATTATGTATAGTATATTTAAATTAATAGAAAAAATAACTACCAGATTGTAATGGTTTATTAAAAATATAATCAATAATTAAAACTTTATACAATATTAACATATTGAAGATATTTTCAGTAAGTTCCGTATCAAATGAAGTGCCTCATTTGAAATTTATAAACATAATTACCTATTACGTTGTAAAAGTGATAACCTTACATAGAATTTATTCTAGTTTTACAGCTTCATTATGATGGGTGAAATTATGAATGATAAAAGTATGAGTTTCTCTGTAAACAAAGATTTGGATGTTCATTCAAAAAGTTTTGATGCCTTTATATCGTACATGGAGAACTGTGGTGAATTTTGGTATATAAAAGATAAAGAGTCGAAATTTATTTATATGAATGATTATGGACTTCATCATAGCGGACTACCCAAAGGGTTTAATGTTGAAGGTAAACTGGATAGTGAGTGCCCGGTTTATTGGTCTGAGGTTGCTGATATCATTCAATCTAATGACCGTAGAGTGATGGAGGAAAAAAAAGTCATTCCTACTTTGATTACATTTATGTATGGTGGTAGGGATAAAATTATTCAACCATTTATGGCGGATGTCACTCCTTTGATAAAAGATGGAGAGTCGATTGGCGTAGTAGGCAGAGCTAGAAAGCTAGAAATTTTTTCAATGTATCATATGGAAATTAATAAACCTCCTGAATCATTATCATTTGGCAACCCAACTGAGATTTTTACTGATAGAGAGTTCGATATAATATTTTTTGCATTGCAATCACTAAGCGCTAAAGACATTGCTAAAAAATTAGGTATTACCTATAGAACGGTACAAAGTAGACTACAGATAATTTATCAAAAAATAGGGATAAATTCATTAAGACAGTTAAAAGAATATTGTAGAGGTAAGGGGTATGATAACTATGCTTCTACCAGATTTATTAATCCTAATCCTTATATACCTCTAGTATAGATGCACAACAATATGCCATAAGGGTTCTGCTAAGCAGAACCCTTAAAAAGTTGAAGTTTATTTTAATTCATACCTATATCTGCTAGGCCATATTTCGCAAGGCTCACAATTCAAGGCAGTAGCAATAAGTTATTCACCCTTAGGCCACGAGCGATGCAATGCATTGCTTAACGTGGATGATGCAAGCCCCGCTTCTCTTGAAACCGCTGATAACGATGTACCTCGTTTTCTAAGTCCCGCAATAATATCAGCAGGGTGCCAATCATTTTTTACAATCATCTGTTCTCCTTATTTCAGTTTGGTTATTCAAGGTGCTTTTCTTTCAGATTAATATCTTTATATTGTATTGTTACAGCTTTTTCCCTGAGTCCGCCCCGGCGGAATACTAAAAAATAATTATCATTAATAACTTTAATTGATTAGAATTTTTAAAAAGTTTAGTTGTTTTTGGTAATGCAGGAAGTGCATTAAATACATTAGCGAAAGTCTTTACAGAAACTTTCCAATTACTAGGGGCTGTAGCTGTTCAGTCATTCCTCTTAAAATATCAACAGCCCCTAGGAATGACGCCAGAAAATCATGTTGTTTATTCCGTATAATTATGAAATAAAAGGCGGATTCGACTAATAAGTGCAATTTTTCAGTTCTAAAATGTACCAGCCTTAAGAATTGATTTATTAGCGGGTATAAATCGTCATCTTTAGAGATTAGAGATGCTAAAATATAACATGCACGCCCGATGCCTCTTGCTTCAATAATGAGGTCTAAATAAATTTTCAAAATAATAGTAGATCACTGGAAGGGAACTCAGTCCGATTTTTGCGATCTGATCAATTGCGAAAAATCCCAAACCCCAACACGGACTGAGTGATGCCTATCGTAGCACCCATACCTCAAGATGAATGCCAGAAAATGAGAAAACTTATCCATAAAACCCGCGATAAGAACTATTCCCGTCGATTGACGGCGTTATTGATGCTTAATGAGGGATTGATGGTGACTTATGTCGCTAAAACCCTTCATGCCGCGCGCTCTTCCGTCAATCGTTGGGTTGAGTGGTTTACATTATATGGGCTCGAAGGACTCAAAAGTTTACCGGCTGGCCGACCTGCTGTCTGGGATCTCTCCCCTCTCTATAACCTATTGCTTGTCTTATTACAGCAATCTCCCCAAGAATTAGGCTATCTCCGCTCTCGCTGGAGCCTTGAACTCATGACTCATACCCTTAGAATTACTCAACCTTTCTCTGATACAAAGTGTCCTCTATCGTTACTTTGCTCAGGCGGGGATTGTTTGGAGCAGAGCGGCACCCATGGTAAAACAACCTGATCCCGAATACGATGAGAAAATGGCAAAGATCGCAGAAGCCAAAGCGAATTTTTGTTCCACTGAGTGTCAGACCCCTTACACCGTTAAGTGGCTCTCTGCCATATCAGTCCTCTGGTTTGGTGGTTTTTCTGGTTGTTAAGTGAGACTTCTTTAGCTGCTTTGCCGTGTAAGTGCCCCAAGGTTTTTTATGCTCTTTTTTTTTACTCCCTGCATCAGCAAAGGCAAGTGTCTTACAACGAGAAATAAATAGTTTTTAAAATTCAATTTCTGTTTAAGTTATTCACATGCTGAAATGTTTAAATATATTTAAACCTTTTTTTTCTTGACTGATCTTAAAACATTAAAACCTTGGTACTCTAATTTTGTTTTTTAATTTCAATAATATAGTTATTGAAAGGTTGACGTTTGTAAGACAGAAACGGAAATCTGTTCGTACCGTGCAGCACTGCCATCGCGAAAGTTTGACGTTTCCGAGACATCTCTATCAGCCAAATAATCTAATTTACCCGTTATATATCAATATGATAGCTACGAAAGGTTGACGTTTGTAAGACAGGCACGATAGGCAGTAGTGGCGGGTGGTCTGCCAATGCTGAAGGTAGATGAGGAAGATCCGGACGTAAAATGCGTTAAAGTTTAGATGTAACTAACCTGAGGTTTGCTTAAGAAGGGAACTAAGTGCCTGAGGCACGATCAAAGTTTTTGCTAGATAAAACAAAATCGTGGAGATCCTCAGGCATGTCTAATTTAGAAGAACTTTACTGCTGCGTCGATGACTTTTGCCAAAAATTTATTCCTCTCTGGCATCAACAGTTAATTGAAAATGGCTTGCTCAAACGTCGCCGCGAAGCTTCCCTCTCTCTCAGTGAAGTGATGACGATCCTCATTTTATTCCACATGAGCCATTATCGTGATTTTAAAACGTTTTATATTCAGCATGTTAAACACTATCTTAAGGCCGATTTTCCCCGGTTGGTCAGCTACACCCGTATGTTAACCTTGAAGCAAAGGGCGCTCATTCCTCTCTGTGCTTTTCTTTCGTCACGCAAAGCTGAAACCCAGGGGATCGCTTTTATTGATTCAACTAAAATTGCCGTTTGTCACAACCTCCGTATTCCCCGTCATCGCGTATTTCAGGGCATCGCACAGCGAGGGAAAACCAGTACCGGCTGGTTTTATGGCTTTAAACTTCATCTGGTTATCAATGATTGTGGTGAACTTTTGGCAGTTAAGTTGACCTCAGGAAACAAAGATGATCGTCATCCCGTCAAAGCGCTGGTACAAGGGTTAACAGGGTGTTTGTATGGCGATAAAGGATATTTGTCACAAGCCCTGTACGATGAACTGGAAGCGGAAGGAATAACGTTAATCACTCATGTCCGTAATAACATGAAGGAAAAAGCGTTATCTCTCTGGGATAAGTTGATGTTAAAAAAGCGATTTTTGATAGAAACGGTCGTAGATCAGCTCAAAAATATTTCTCAGATAGAGCATTCAAGACACCGCAGTCAGCTCGGTTTTTTATTGGAAATCGTCGCTGGCTTAATTGCTTATACATTCCAACCTAAAAAACCGAGCTTGAATTTACGGGATTGTGATATCGCTATTTTTAAACGAAGCTGAGGTTAAGTTAATTTGGCTATCGTAAATGCGGCGGCTAAAAATGGCAATGCACAATGTAAATTGGCTGGTTTATTTTTGGCTATTTAAATTGACCACTTAACAGCGTTTACTGTTCCGTTGCTCCCCAAACCCCTATATAATAAAATACAATCTGACGCCGTTAATAATTTTGCATTAAATATATTTAAAGAAATAAGAATATATGAAAATAATTCAAATAATAATAAGCTAATCGATGGGCTTAGACTATCCGCAGTTTTAGCAAAAATTTATGCTAATCAACTTAATGATTCATAATAAGGCATCCCACCGATTAAGTAGGTTGTAAATATGCGATAGGGGCATATATCTGACCATATGCCCCTATCTACCACATAAATCCGTAACGTGGATGGATGTTTATATGACGATTAAGTATGATAACACAATTAAAACAGATCTTCTAGACCTCATTATTGAAGCAAGAGACATCGGGCGTGCATGTTATATTTTAGCATCTCTAATCTCTAAAGGTGACGATTTATACCCGCTAATAAATCAATTCTTAAGGCTGGTACATTTTAGAACTGAAAAAGTGTACGCCAAAACAATAGTATCAGGGAAGTCTAAATCTTTTATTTCATAATTATACGGAATAAACAACATGATTTTCTGGCGTCATTCCTAGGGGCTGTTGATATTTTAAGAGGAATTACTGAACAGCTACAGCCCCTAGTAATTGGAAAGTTTCTGTAAAGACTTTCGCTAATGTATTTAATGCACTTCCTGCATTACAAAAAACAACTAAATTTTTTAAAAATTCTAATCAATTAAAGTTATTAATGATAATTATTTTTTAGTATTCCGCCGGGGCGGACTCAGGGAAAAAGCTGTAACAATACAATATAAAGATATTAATCTGAAAGAAAAGCACCTTGAATAACCAAACTGAGATAAGGATAACAAATGATTGTAAAAAACGATTGGCACCCTGCTGATATCATTGCTGGACTTAGAAAACGAGGTACATCGTTATCAGCGGTTTCAAGAGAAGCGGGGCTTGCATCATCCACGTTAAGCAATGCATTGCATCGCTCGTGGCCTAAGGGTGAATAACTTATTGCTACTGCCTTGAATTGTGAGCCTTGCGAAATATGGCCTAGCAGATATAGGTATGAATTAAAATAAACTTCAACTTTTTAAGGGTTCTGCTTAGCAGAACCCTTATGGCATATTGTTGTGCATCTATACTAGAGGTATATAAGGATTAGGATTAATAAATCTGGTAGGAGCATAGTTATCATACCCCTTACCTCTACAATATTCTTTTAACTGTCTTAATGAATTTATCCCTATTTTTTGATAAATTATCTGTAGTCTACTTTGTACCGTTCTATAAGTAATACCTAATTTTTTAGCTATATCTTTAGCACTTAGTGACTGCAAAGCAAAAAATACTATATCGAACTCTCTGTCAGTAAATAAATCTGGTGTGCCAAAAGTTAATGAATCGGGATGTCTATTATTTTCAAAATGATACATGGAATAAATTTCGAGTTTTTTGCCGTGACCAACAACCCCAATGCATTTCCCATCCTTCATTAGCGGTGTAATGTCAACTAGAAACGGCTGGATCATTTTTTCTTTACCGCCATAAGTAAAGGTGTTTAATACTGGAATAGTTTTTTGGCTAGTCATTACGTTTTTATCGTTGGCTTGTATAATATCTGAAAATTCAGCCCACGGAGCTGGACATTCATTATCAAGCCTACCTTCTATATTAAAGCCTGTAGGAAGCCCACTGTAATAATGCGTAACATCATTAATATAGACAAATCGAGATTCGTTGTCTTTTATAAGCCAAAAATCGTTGCTATTTTCCATGTATGAAATGAAGGCGTCAAAGCTTTTTGAACGAACATCCAAATCTTTGTTTACAGAGAAACTCATACTTTTATCATTCATAATTTCACCCATCATGATTAAGCTGTAAAACTAGAATAAATTCTATGTAAGGTTATCACTTTTACAACGTAATAGGTAATTATGTTTATAAATTTCAAATGAGGCACTTCATTTGATACGGAACTTCCTGCAAATATCTTCAATATGTTAATATTTTATATTATATAAAGTTTTAATTATTGATTATATTTTTAATAAACCATTACAATCTGGTGGTTATTTTTTCTATTAATTTAAATATATTATACATAATATAATTCTTTAAGATTCATTAGATATTTTATACACGTAGTACAACATACTGGACCCCCTGTTATCTTAACTTCCAATTTACTATTGACAAAATGTAAAGACGTGTGTATCTTTACTTATCATATTTAGTAAAGGGGGTGTTATGCCAATAGTTAGCCAGAAAAGGCAGGTGACGTTACCGATTGAGCAATGTTCGGTAGCTGGTATTCAGCCAGGTGACGAGTATGAGAGTTTCGTCAGCCGGAAAGGGATCATTTCAGTTGTCACAAAGCGCAAATGTGCCGCAAAGGGGATATTGAAGGGTATCTCAGTCGATCACCAGGTGAGTGAAGAAGAGTCAATTGAGAGTGCCATACACTGATGATTGCAGTAGATACAAACGTCGTACTCAGATATCTGCTGCAAGATGACGCGAACCAGTCTCAAAAGGCCAATGCACTCTTTGAAGGTAAGCAGAAAATATTGATCGCCGATGTGGTCTTAGTCGAGACAATTTGGACATTGAGAGGTAAGCGTTACTTGCTGCCTAAAGAGTCGCTGGTAGATGTGTTGCATAGCCTGATTGAAGAGCCTAATGTTGTTTTTGAAGATGGCTATGCGCTCTGGTGTGCATTGGATGACTATATCAATGCGAAGCCGATTAAATGCGGCGGTAAGATTAAGCAGGCCGACTTTGCGGACGCATTGATAGTGAATAAGTCTCAGCGGTATGGGGTGAAAAACAAAGAGCCGGTTTCGCCGCTTTATACTTTTGATAAAGCCGCACTGGAGATCGACGGCACAGAAGAACCTTAAGGTGAAGTGGAATCAACGGATCTTAAAATTGATCCTGTTATAAGTAAGTGCTAAAGTTGTTGAGATTTATTATATTTGTACAGAAGCATTTTGGTTGGTCACGCCGTGATGTGACGATGGGAAGGGTTAAGATAGACCCAAAAAACAAAGCCCCGAAAATCATGCTCTACTTTGGCGAGCGGACATGATAACCAGGGCTAGGTTAGAAACCTGAGAAGGATTATAACGCATGTATTGCTCAAATCAACCCCCGCACGCCATAAGTAGAGAGCATAAAAAAGTGTGGGGCATTTATGCAGCAACCGTTTCTGTCCAATAATGCTCCGTTTCGTCACCTAATTTTATGTCCGGATACCAATGCTCAAATTGGGTTTTCAAATCATCATTAAGTACCGCTGTGCGTGTCTGAAGTAAGTCATGCGCTCCTTGTTGACTCCATTGCATTTGCTGCTTTTTCACCATCCGTTTAGCGATAACTTCATTGATCGTCGATTCAACAAATGATGAAGAAATTGGTTCGCCATATCGGTACATTTCACCGTAATTCGGGATCATCATGCTGTTATTTTCAATATAGGTATACATTTCATCGAGATGTTTTAACAATGATTTATTGTTACCATAATGCGATATGTCCTCATCACACATCGCAGCACAATCATCCAGGTGTTCTAATGCCTTAATCACATTTCCATGCCAGATAGACCATTTTGTACTGGTTAAAGAGTCCAATAATTCTGCACCGAGTTCCGGCGCGTTTTTAGATACCCCTTTGGCATATTGTTTTAGTACGGTCAGGCGCATCGTGATATGAAACCAGTCGAGCACGTGCTGGGATTCAGGGTACAAATTAAATTGCAGCTCCCTGAGATTATCAGCGCCATCTGATAAGAAAGTAATTTGTTGATTAGCCTGCATTCCCTGTGAAGATAACTGAGCCATAAGTTTTCTTCGGGCATGATTTTCCAGACATTGCACAAAACCAAAGCGTTTGGTTGGGACATGAGTAGCGAATGATTTTCCGGCGATGACTTCGAAATGATGTTTTCTATCGTCCCGATTTCTGACGTAGCCACCATCAATGCCAACCGTCATCGGTTTTCCCGGTTTGGGTAATTTTTCCCATTCTCTGGGATCACCGGGGAGAAAATCAGGCAACCCCTCTAATTCGGCCTCTTGTCTCTTGGCCGTCTGGCAGAGATGATTTCTGACTGTGGCGGCATTACAGCATTCTCCCACCGGCAGAATATCTTTGAGCAGACTGGCGGTCAATCCATAAGACATCAGTGAAGCCCACCGGGTTTCTATATACTTGAGTTCCGGGTGAGTATGCGCATTGCACCAGTGATTGAGCAAGCTAACGGTTTGGGTTGAATGTTTCTCACAAGCGCACCGGTAAACCCGAAATCCCTCCACGGGGATAATGCCAAACAAGGTTCGATACTGAATTGTCTGTTTGCCTTTTATCCGTCGATTTCGTTGACAATGAGGACAAGCACGACGTTCATTCAGGTATTCAACCGCCTGTTTCTGGATCACCGATTGCTGGATAGCGTTCAAAAGCAATTTGGATTCAGACAAGGAAAGCCCAATGTCATTTGGGGAATCATTTTGTTTTTCTATCGTGAATAGTGTCTCAGTATGACTGTGACCTGATTTATCGGCCACCGCTATTTGGATCGTGAATTGCATGATACTGTCCTCCGGGGAATGACTATTTTATATCCCCGTTTTTTAGCCGGTGACGCAATTTATAATACGTAGAAACACCTAATCCCACGTTATCGCAGGCCAGCTTTAATTTTATACCTTTGTGGATACCGATCACCCTATCCGCTACAGCCATATCACAACCGGCTCCAGTTCAGGCGAATCAAGGTTAAGTTTATGCAATTGGCGGTTAACCTTTAGCCGGTTGAATCTGACAGTATCAAGATCATCTATCAATGGGCGAATTTCTCTGACTGTTGTTGTTTCATCAGCATGAATAATCGGGTTGAGTAGTGCCAGTGTTTTAGCGGTTTCATCGGCTAACGTCGCCTCGGGCATTCTGTTTCCGGCCAAACAAAAAGGAGACTTCAGGTTAGAATTTTCGAGAACTGTTTCAATACGGATATCGTGAAGCCAGTGCTCGAAAAAGTTGTACTCGTAGGTAAAACGGTCATCGGCATCAAATTCAAAGTCGTCAAGCGTAATTTTGTAGGGGTTGTCAGGAAACCCGATCCCACCGGAGTAGGAAATGCCGTAATTTTTGCCATAAATACGGAATTGATGCAGGTGATCATCCGGCCATCCCTGCGCGATCTGAATGATATAGTGAAAAGCGGCTAAAGAAGTCTCGCCTGATAGTCTGAATCGGTGCCAGACCATAGGACTGATACCCCGAAGGGCGACTTTCACGATATAAGTTTTCATGGCGAGCTACCTGAGAAAAATAGGCTTAATTGCTCATTCTATTGCCGACTGAACAGAGTGCCCCACACTTTTTTATGCTCTCCTACCACGTTCTCCCACCACCAGAAACCACGGAGGAACAGGACCGTTACGGTGTAACCGAGAATGGAATCGACGCCAGCTTTGTAAACGTCCTCCCCACCACCAATGCTGATACAGTAAATATTCCAGACGATTATTTCCCTGCCGACAGAACCTATTTATCCGACTCAGCCTATTTGTTATTTGCGGTATTAATGCCATCGTCCCACGTAGCAGTAATAACGACAGCAATAAGCAAAGAAATAATATCAGACCACCGATTGTTGGCCATGAAAATGCCACAGCAATGATTAAACTGAGTAACAGAAGGACGACCATCACGCTGAGCCAGCCAATGGCATAAAATAACTTTTTCATGTTTAATTTCCGAATTTATCGGCTAATATTCAATAAATAAACTGTGATAAAAATATAAATTGAGGCAAGAGACAATATTAATAACATTAATTTCCTACGCCATTTATTATTGGGCCGCTTATTTTCCAGAATATTATCGCACGTGTTCATCAACCTGTGATTTTTTGTAGCAATATAACGACGCAAAGTATCAGGGAAATTATCTAATTCCTGTTGGATAATATTGTGCAATTCCAAATTGTCACGTCTGCCATAACGCCCATAAAATCCAGAAAGCAGGCAAAAAACATAGACCAACCGAACTTGATAATTATCCGCAGCTAATGCCGCCAGACGATCAAAAAAGGTATTTCCGCCAAGTTCAGCATCATAAAGCTGCGCCTGCAACGATGACTGTCGCCAAACATTCAATTCTTTCTGACCTGTGCACAAAATAGCTTCATCAGCCCAAACCACCACCGCGAAATTCGCCTCTTCGATATCTTGCAATCCATAACCATGCCGCTGCGCTTCATTCTGCGCCTGCGCCTGCGTCAGCGCGGCTAACAATGTCTGCCGCAGCTCTTCGGCTTGATTCACCTGCTGCTGGATCATACGCAACACACAGGTAAATACCGGAATGTAACAATCCAACAAGCGCATCACGACACTCTCACTATAACGATTTCTATCTGTAAATCGTCCGGCGCATCAGCCTAGTGCACCGCCACGCGTTCGCTATCTTCTACCTGCCGCCACAACGCGCCACGATTCTCTACCCGGAAATAACGGGTATTCATTCGGTTAGGTAAACCGTGTGGAGCAATCTCCTGGTAATACAAACGCACTCCAGGCAAAGCACGATTAATAATGCCGTCAATCTGTTCCGCAGCCGCCAACTTAATCAAACGATCATCAGGAATTTCACGCTCGCTGTGAGTTAAGCTGTCAGAGCGCAGCACCAAATAGATCCGTTGCTGTTCACTCGCACCTGTTACGTTGAACGCCGCATGATAATAACCGCTGTATTCCTGTTGCAGTGGGATGACCGTGTTCGGTTCTAGCACCAGCGCATTGAGCAGATCGATAATTGTTCGCTCACAACTATTGAGTGTTAAAGCCAGATCCAAATGCTGATATTTCTCCCGTGTCCCCTCCCGGCCATTCCATTCCCCCAAAAAAGAGCAACGGTCAGTAAAACAGGAAAGTTCACTGATCAGTTGACGCAATAGCCCAAAAATCTGTAAAGGATGAACATCACGCGTCTCCTGGTAGTGATGCAACTGCACGACATAACGCACCAGAGTACGCAGTGTCAGCAATAATGTGCTCTTCTCCTGAGTATAAACTTCCGCTTCCAATGTTTGCGGACGCTTTAGCTCTTCCAGTTGATGGACTCGTCCTATCAATTCCTGGCAAAGTTGATCAATACGCTGTCCCAATTGTGGCACGGCGTATAACGTCAAACATGGCGGCAAGTAGCGGTTATCCAATTCAATACCATCACCCGTACAGCGCAGTTGGCCCACAGGTAACAGCGTATAGCCCGTTGCCTGTGCAATCTCATCATGCAGAAAAAAACGTAAGTTATAAGTGAGTTGCTGCACTTCTGCCTCTGGCCCTTCCCCAAAAGCATCCCGCATCCGCTGCTCTTGTGGCCATGTCACCCAACGGCTAGTAATATCGCCTACACTAGTCGCATCCGCGACACCGGTAACATTACTCTGGTTATGATTAAACGTCCGCAAGCCAATATAAATGCGCTGTGGTTTTTCACGTTCCGGCCAGCAATCGCACAGTGAGCGGGCACTGAGCACACCATTCACATCACAATCCACATAACAACCATCAGGAAAAACGAATGCCGCTTTATGAACACTGAGTACTTCATCACTCAGCGCGGCCAGATTAAACACCAGCCTCACGACACCGAAAGCATAAGGTTGAGTCAATAGCTGATAACGTCCTTGCCAATATTCATGTTGCAATTCATGCGCCTGAAAATGTTGCGGTTGTAAATACAATCCTGAATACCAATACATCGGTTTATGTTCAAACATGGCGTTTACTTCCTCAACAGATTCCCATTATTATCAGATACTGCTGCCTGCCCGGGGAAAATCACCTCATCTCCCGCATTGCCCGCAAAGACATGACTCCGGGTAATCGCATAGCGCCCCAGCATTAAATCAATATTCATAGGAACAAACTCAGCACTCCAGGATTTATTCCACCAACCACTTTGCTCAAGACGCAACGGTAGCGATAATACCCGCACATGTGCGCTTTCTGGAGCAGGATAATAACCAGCAATCAGCGCGACATAGCGTGCCTGTTCCGCTCTGTCAATATGTAAAAATACAGATTGCCCCGGCATCATCACATAATTATCAAGCTGTAATATATTTTCTGTTGCACCCGTACCCGCAAATAAATTGCGTAATAGCGAGGGATTAGCCAGTAATTTATCCAATTGTTCACGTTTCTCCGCCTGAGCAATTAATATCGTGCAACTATTTGGCATATTATTAAAAACATTCAGCTGTGGATCAGCTATCATTTTTAAACGAATCGCATTGCTAGTGTAAATAGGTTTAGCTTGTTCAATCGCTTGTAATCGTTTTTCATTATTAGACATTGAATCACTACAACCACTGATTAAAAAAATCATTAGTAATACTGAGAAGCTACGTTTAATAACATTATAAAAATTCATCTTATTCTTCATTATTTTACTCTCTATTTTTCTCTGGTCCTTTTATCACGCGTATAATTTCCTGTCGCGCTGAGGTATTATCTTCCATCATTTCCTCCAGCCATTCGGCCATTCCCATATTTGCCCAACGAGCTGCCCGTTCCATTAAATATGGCACCGGGCTGGTGGGTTCATTCTTACGAAAATAATTGGCGATATTGATCATCTGCCCAATGGCAACAGCGCGTATTTCATGATGCGACCGATCTTCTGCCAACATTGTATTTTCTGCCAACATTGCATTGATACCATTTGCCGCTGTTCCTCCCGATAACACTTCCCCACCGTGATATTGCTGCGTGGCTTCCGGCGCAACAATTTCATGAAAACGCGTGATTAATGCCACCATCTCCTGTAATCGCTGGGCGCTAGCACTCATACTGTTGCCAGTATCTGGTACCAGACCCGCCATAATTTGGTGTAGTTTTTCCAATGCTTGCTTGACTTGTTCTGCCTGTGCCAATAGCTGGTCAAATTGTTCAGCTGGCGTAGCGCGAATACTGTCATCACATTCAGCGATCCCGAAATAGCCATCACTGATCAGGGGAGCGCGTAATTCACTATTAGCCGCGACACGTTGTTCAAAATACTGTACTCGCTGCCAAACGCTCAGACTCAATTTACCATCACTAGTCAGTGTCAGGTTATCCAGCTGTTTGACCAGTTGTTTATCCAGCCAACTCAACCGACCAAGACGGGCATCAGCACGGTTTCCTTTTTCATCATCCAACGGCGGATACAGTACCGGCCAAAAAGTCTCCAGTAGGCTGGCAAGTAATGTAATACCGCCAGCAATACCTGCCAAACCATACAGTTTCCCTTGTGCCTGAGTTAGCCAACAAGCTATCTGTAAGTCTTTACTGTGCTTTTCCAATACTTCCTGGCACAACCCTGAAACCTGAGGCCAGTCAGCCTGACGTGTTTCATATCCCCACTCATCATCCTGTGGGAGATCCTCATCAACTTCACGCGCAGCGCTTATCTGTTCAAAAAGAGGTTCATATTCGATATCACATCCCGCTGGTGTATCAGCAGAGATAGGATGTAAAAAACGTGTGATGTCTGTCTGTGCTAAATTCACGCTTGCTTCCCTTTCAGGCAATAATCACCAACGGATAGCCTGTCGTGATCGTGCCGCCATGCGCGCACAAATCGCCAAGTCTGGCCGCTGGCCGTCCGCCAATCAACACCGTTGGACTTCCCATCACCACCGTATCCGGTGGCCCCACACACACCAATAATGACCCCATCGTCGCAGCGGGTAAGCCACCAATCAGAACGGTTGGTACGCCTGGCGGCATAATCGGGCCGCCCACATGCGGTATGGGGGGTACAGCAGGAGACATCATTGGACAAATATGCATATCACCTACCCGAGCTGCTGGCATTGGCATCATTTTTCTCCTGATAACATAGCTTCATGGTATAGATAGTTTTTGCGGCCTTGATCCTGTGATGGTGTCAATTGCCTTAAGTGCCCATGCGCCAGTTGGAAAAACTGTTCGACATACGGCGTTTGCTGTTCCGGCTGTTCACCATAAAAGTGCAGGATCAGACACAGCGCATCTGCCAGTGCCGCCAGTGACTGCCACGGCTGCGGATAAACATCTTCAAGATCCGGCGTTGTCATGCTGCCCTCGCTCCAGAAAACCGACAGCGCCAGACACGAGATAGGGTTATCAAACCCAATAGTCTGTGCCTGCTCGAACAATTCATGACGTAACAGGTCACCCCCATTAGCGCGCCAGTGTCGCACCTGCTGCAACAGCAACCGCTGTTCCTGCCCCAGATCCCGTTCATAAACACAGGAGATAAATGTCAGTGCCAGTTCCAAAGCCTGGGTGTAAGGCAACATGAAAATGGTGTAGAACACAGCATCCTGCCACAACATTTCCTGGCTAAGTGCCGATAGATTCTGCTCATGTGCTACGTGTTGCTGTAATACCAACTCCGCCTGTGACGAAAGCTGACAGTGTCGTAATTTAGCCATTGCTCCAAACTCTCATTATCCGTTGATTCCACTATTAACCAATCTTGGTCAAGATCCCTTTCACCATCGCAATACCGGTCGCATCCACCTGAACAATGCCGCCTTTTAACTGTGCCATTGCACTGCCCTGTACTTTAACTGTGGTTCCCGTGAGTTCTGCCACACCACTGCTCTTCAATGCCAGTTTCCCTGACCCTTCTACCGTGACAGATGGCGCTTTGATGGTGATCCCCGCAGGGGTAATCGACAATTTACTGGCTCCCACTTTCAGCTCAATTCCCTGATTGGCCGTAATCGTGCAGTGTTGTCCAGCGTTAATTTTGGCGCTGCCTCTGGATACCTCCAGAGAATAGCTGCCTGCGCTGACAGTCGTGGTGAAATTGCCGCGATCCAGTGTTTGCTTCTTATCGCCTTTTTTCACCTCGGTGACAGCATGACCTTCATTCAGAATTAACGTATCGTGGCCTTTTTTAATTGTTGTATCGCGCTTCTCTTCAATTTCCCATGAGGCATTACGACCAATATTCGCCGAAAAATCATTTTTCACTTTTAGACGCAGATCTTTTTGTGAGTGAAGCAAAATAAATTCTTCACCCTTCTTATCTTCGAAACAAAATTGATGCCCTTGCTCCACCGTACCTTTTGCACTGCTGCGAGTAGCAATGCCGCTTTGCGTTTTTTGTCCCGGCAACGCAAACGGAGGCATCTTCACTCCGTTATAAACCGTTCCAGTCACTAGCGGACTATCGGGATCGCCGTCGACAAAACTCACCAGCACTTCACTTCCCACACGTGGCACAAATTGAGCACCAAACTTTGTACCATTCCAAAACTGGCTCACACGTACCCAACAAGAGCTGTCATCATTTTTTTTGTGCTCTTTATCCCAGTGAAATTGGATTTTGATACGCCCCTGTGCATCGGTATGGATCTCCTCCGATGCCGCGCCCACAACCAACGCAGACAACACACCCGCAATATAGGGCCGCGTAACTGAAGGACATGGGCGGAATGTTTTATTTGCCGGAAACAGCGTCACCTGCGACGAAAACAACAACCCGCCTTCCTCCAGATTACTTTCCGCTTTTAATTGCTGACTGCCCACCGCATAACGCCCATCAGCGCTGATATGCCCTTTCAACGTCAATTGATGTCCAACTTGCAAACCGGGATAACTATTAACCGCATTTGCATAATGCGACTGTGATTCCCATTGTTTCATGCACAGCGCCGCCTGCGCCTCCAGCTGATTACGATCCTCCTGCCGCCGATCGTCATAGATAGAAAGTTTCGGATTGACGGAATAACCACTATTCGCTTTAGCACTGGCGCTAACTACCGATGCATTTTTAACGTTATAGCCACTCATTTCCGCCATACCTGGGATCATCGTGCGATAAATCTGCCAGGCGCGCAGCCCGTATCCTTGCTGACTACCGAGCTTCGACTGATACGGCAATACAGCCAGAGGGGCGTTAATAAACGTCGAAGGGTGATCGGCTAGCACCAATACATGGCGTCCTTCTTCATGGCGGAAAAAATAGAAAATACCTGCCTGTTCCAGTTGGCGTGTCACAAAATCAAAATCTGACTCCTTGTATTGCATGCAATATTCAAGTTTCGGATAACTGCTTTTTAACGCTAATTCAACATCGTTAAACCCACGTTTACGGAAAATATCACACACCATATCCGGTACACTGATGCGTTGATAAACACGCAGGTTACTGGTTAACGTCAACATTTTCAGCCACGGTTCAACTCGCGCCTGATAACAAAACTGACCGTCGGTAAAACCTTGTTGCTGCAATTCCGTCAATATGCCATGCACAATACGGTGATTTGGTGCTTCACCAATACGAAATGCCAATGGTTTACCAATATAAGACTCCAGTTTGTCCCAGTCCGCGCTGGAATAAAGCTCAGCAGAAAAGGAATAAGGACGAGACAAGCGCTCTTCTCCTCTGATTTTACTCAGCGCCACAATATCTGACAGACTGCCGATAACCTGTAAAAAACGATTCTTTTGCCCTAACAGCATATTTTTTCACCTGAATTTTTTGTTCAAACCGTATAAGGACTCACACATTCTCCCAGATACACATGCTGAATATGGGTATCGCCGGTATCCCCCAAACAACCGTCCCATCCCAATCGACGGCTGCCATTTAATCTATTGCCTCGCCCATCGTGCTGTACCAACAATTCCAGCGAGAAAGAGAGCAACGGACCAGCAAATTGCCACACCCACCGCGTCAATCTGCGATATCGTTCATTTCCCGGCATAAAATCGGCGCGCTGCTGGGCTGCAAACGGACCCAGCTGAATATGAAATCCTGACTGAATATCCCAGTAAGCACGCCCCAACATCGGGTTATCACCCAACAAACTGCGGCCCAGGCAACAACAGTGCATTTGCTCTACATATTGCCAACGTCCCCGAAACGGCTGAATACTGATCGCCATGTTAAATTCCCGCTGTAACAGATGTTGCAAATTCACCATTGAGCGGACAGATGTTGCCAACAAGCCAACGCAGGCAGGATAAACATGCTGAGTTTCACTTGCTGTTAATTGCCCGGCAACTGCTGGAATGATCGCGGGTAACGCCCGACGGCTTCGCAATTCGGCATTAACAAATAACCGATATTTCTGCCACGCCTGAAAACGCAGACTGAGCAGACGATGGGTAAAAATATCGATAAACGCTTGAGCTGATTCATCACCATAGCGATAACGCCGATCAATCAACCATTCGGTATAGCGCAACGGTAATGCACCAAAAGTTCCCAGCAACCCAAAGTGATACACCGCCATGTGATACTGCTCACCCTCCTGTTGCGGTGGCAACAAAGAGTCCACTTCACTTTCCGGTGCATCCAGCGTAAGGACCGAGCTAAATTGCACCACATCATCAGGGATAATTGCGGTTTCGTGACTCTGACGATAGTGACAGCGTTTAAGCAGACGACGAACATTCTGATAAAAGCGGCCACCGGCCAGACGTATCCTATTTTCTAAAGCCATGTCAGCCTCCCGCTACGACGAGGCCAACGACGCATACTATTATTGACCGACTCCAATTGAGTCACTGTCTGCGTGAAACTGTTAATTGGCGCATACATAGCGATAAAACGTTCCAGTAGACTGCAAAAAAGATAAAAATCGACAAACTCACCCGCCGGTGTCTGGAATGTCAACGTCACTTCCAATCCACGCGCCAGAGAATAGGGATCAGCCGGATTCAGGCGTGCACTCACCGGCACAACAGCAATCTGTTGTAACTGTGCAATTAACTGCGATATAGCGGGATCACTATGTAAGTTGTACAGCTCCAGCGTCTCTTTCAGGCACTGAACGCCTTGCGAGCCACTCAGCAACATTTGGTTCAGATTGAGCTGTGATACCAAACGCCAGTTCAATGCGCAGTTCGGTTGTGGGCGCACCGGAAATCGGGGGCGGATCAATCCCAGAATTTTTACGCCCGGCAAAGCAACTTCTGATTCAAAATCCCCATCAGGATGACCATTGCTCAACAGCCGTGGCATATCACGATTGGTACAGGTTAAATTCAATACCACCACATCGGTTTCTGGCTTTAATTGCTCACCACTGCTATCGGAAAAACCGATAAACATATTCATTCCCGTTTCGTTGTGCCTGAGTGAACGGCGAGGTGACGCTTGCCAGAACAACAGAGGCTGTTCGCCATCTTGTGCATGTTCAATACCGAATAATGACGGTATCGATCTAGAACTCAATTGCTCTTGCTGACGGCTGACAATCTCAACCCGATCAATGGTATAGACTTCCATGCTTTGTGGACGACGCGCATCCGGCTGAACCAGATATTCGTGCTCAGTTTCCAACGGGATAATCGGTTCCGCCTGATGAGAAAAAAGATTTACTACGGGTACACAGTTTAGCCGAAAAGTTTCACTATCAACTTTATCGCTCATACGCTCAATACGACGCAATGCAGCACAATCCTTAAGCCGGAAACGATAATGCAGTTCTCCGGCTGATTTAGTGATTAACCCCGCATCAGGCAACGGAATATCCAGAAATAAGAACCGTTCTGGAAAACTAAAATAATCGCGGAACAGATGATGAGTCGGATTTATCATCAGATCATCAACACACAAGTTATCTTGCGGATCGAAACCCACGACCTGAATATTTCGGCTATCCATGCTAAATACACGCTCACCCAGCCGGCATTCCAATTGCTTAACCTGGGCCGATAACAGTTCATATAAGCTATGGGCCAGTATCGGCGTTCCATGTAAGTACAACCGAATATGGCGCGCCTGAAAGCTGGCCCCCGGCCACAGCGTGACATTCAGCGTTAAGATAAAATCCCGATCATAAGGATCTGGCATCAGTTCTGCGTGGGTTAAATCCAATGGCAACATTTCCAGCGGATATACCGTGCGGAAACTGCAAGCCACATCACCGACTGGCTGAGAAATTAACGGCGTATGCCGTGCTACTGTCATCACGCCAGTCACACCCGATGCCAACGGGTCTTGCTGAAACTGTACCAACGACACCGACGGGATCTGACGTAAGAATTGTGGCACCAGTACTTCCAGCATTGCGTTGTTCAATTCCGGCATATCTTCATCAATACGTTGATGAATCTTGGCCGTCAAAAAAGCAAAAGATTCTACTAACCGTTCTACATGGGGATCTTCTGAAACGCCCTCCGCAAATCCAAGACGTTTAGCAATTTTAGGAAAATGCTGAGAAAAAGCGGCACCATATTGCCTTAAGTAACTCAGCTCCCGATTATAATAAGTCAGTATTTTCTGTGGTAATAATATCATATTATGATCTGTCCCATGAAATTGAATAGGTATAAGCGGTACTGCTCCATGAGATAGAAAACACAATCTACTCGTCGAAAAAAATTCCACTCACCCAAAAGGTAATATTCTCCGGTGTATTTTTTTGTAATGTGATAACAACATTTTTCAGGCGTGGTTCAAACCAGGAAATAGCCTGGTAAATATTATTACTCAGTGCATCAATACGCTCATCATCCGAAATATCAACACTAATAACATCAGAAGCGCCATAATTTAAAACTGATTTCGGTAACTCACCAAATAAAGGTAAAACTGCGGAAATCGGTCTTGATGAAAATAACATATTCAGATCGAACATGAGGCTTTTCACAACTTCCTGATGTGACCAAGTGGACGTTACACCACGTTCTTCATTTTGTGGATGATCATCTTTCAGACGATGGAGAAATGAAGGTTGAATCATAATATCCTTTCTTTCTGGTTAAAACTGCCGGCCAGAGGCCGGCAGTAAACAGTAAAAATTACTGTTTCTTGTTCTCGATGAGATCCCAACCTTCTGGACCTGCTTTGCTGCCTTTGGTGCCGTCTGGGCTGAGTGGTGTGAATGTCCATTTAATTTTGGAATAAGTGATGGAAAATTGCTCTTGCGGGAATTCGCCGCCACGTGAACAAGTTTCATGGACATCGGAGATAATACATTCGTCCATTTCAACTTCCGCGTAAGGGTGCATTTCTCCTTTGAAAATCGTACAGATTGCCAATTTCACATTCTTAATCGCAG
The DNA here is from genome assembly GCF_011189505.1 of Photorhabdus tasmaniensis. Lineage (GTDB taxonomy): Bacteria > Pseudomonadota > Gammaproteobacteria > Enterobacterales > Enterobacteriaceae > Photorhabdus > Photorhabdus tasmaniensis. The sequence continues at coordinate 11,449 of NZ_PUJU01000052.1, read as the reverse complement.
TCCCCTGCGCTGCCGCAGACAACAGTTTGATAGAACTGGTATCCATCACCTTCACACAATCGATGGTACGGAAATCCGCTGCACCAACAGTAATCTTACGTTTACCACTGTCTGCAATACGTGCGTGGTTGAACACCCCAAAATTGACATGCTCCAGTTCAATCCAACCTTTATGTTGGCTGTCGGTACTTTCACCTGGAATACTATCAATTTGTAAAAAAATAGAAGAACTCATAATTAACTACTCCTGTTATTTGTAATAGAATAGGATAAATATTAATAAATAGAATAATTAGGCAGCCGAAGACGGTGGTAAATCTGCAACCAACCGTAAAGACATACTTAATCCCTCTAATTGGAAATGTGGCCTTAAATAAGCTACTGCGCGATATGTTCCAGGCGAACCGGGAACTTCAACAACATCAACTCTTGCCTCCCGCAATGGATGGCTGGCTTTAATTTTTGCGCCGACAGTATCAGAGCCAACAATATACTGGCTGATCCAACTTTGCAGATAAGTCTGGCATTCTCCACGGGACATAAAACTACCCACTTTGTCACGCACAATCATTTTCAAATAATGTGCAAAACGAGAGGTCGTCATAATATATTGCAATTGTGTTGATAATTTCGCATTAGCATTTGCCAAGTCAGAATTATATTTCCTGGGTTTATTTGGCGACTGCACTGAGAAAAATGCAGCGTAGTCAGTACCTTTATAATAAACCAGCGGAATAAAGCCTAATTCTGCCAATTCTTTCTCGCGGCGATCTGAAATAGCCACTTCAGTCGGACATTGCAGCATTTTTTCGCCGGACACAGAGGAGTAATGATGAGTCGGCAATGCCTCTACCAATCCCCCACCTTCCACACCGCGAATCGCGGCACACCAGCCATATTGTTCAAACGCAGCCACCATACGGCCAGCCAATGCATAAGCGGCGTTAATCCACAGATAACTGCTGCTATCCCCTTCTCTCATCTGCTCTTCAAAACAGAACTGTTCAACCGGGATGGTTTTTGCTCCGTAAGGCAAACGTCCAATCACTCTTGGTAAAGTTAGGCCGACATAGCGGGAGTCATCAGATTCCCGGAAGCGTTTCCAACGCAAATAGTTGGATGTGTCAAACAGCTTGGACAAATCACGCGGACGCGGTAGTTCTCCAAAATCATTCAGCCCCAACATGCCTGCATTAGCCGAACTGATAAACGGTGCATGGGCGGCAGCCGCCACATGAGAAATCTGCTCCAGTAAGTAAAGATCTTCTGGGCTGTTATCAAAATCAAAATCACCAACAAATGCCGAATAAGGTTCACCACCAAAGGTACCGTACTCATGTTCATAAATATTTTTAAACAGCATTGACTGATCAAAATCAGAAGCCGATTTAAAGTCTTTAATCAAATCGGTCTTTGTCGCGTTCAACATGCGAATCTGGGTATTCTCAGTTTCACTCTGATCGAGTAACCCTTTAAGCCCCGTCCAGGATGATTCCAGACACTGGAATTCTGGATGATGCAATACCAAACTCAGTTGGGCGGACATCAGCGCGTCAATCGCGGCGATACGCTCCTCAATGCTGTTTACCAAATCACCAGAAACCACTAATGAACCAGCAGTCACTTCTGCTAAAAACTGGTCGAGTTGGCTTTTCACCCGATCACGATCCGTTTCCCGATGAATGGCCTGAGTGTTATCAATAATCTGATCAAGAAAATCGCCGCAGGTTTCTGTTGCTTTCAATTCTTGCTGTTCAACAACGCTCTGTTCCATACTGTCCTCACTGTGCATTGTTATCTTCCGGAATATTGTTATTTTCTGGGGTAGCGTCATCCGTGGTATTTTCTGTGACGGCGGTTTCCGCTCCCTCATTTACCTGCGGTAATTTATCCGCATGTTCAGCAAGAATTTCCGCCAGACGGTCACGCAATTTTTCATTACTCAATGCACGACCTTTCAAATCACTCAATTTGTTGCGAACTTCCAGTAAATTACGCAGTGGCTCAATCTGCTTCGCCAGATTCTCTGGGGTAAAATCAGCCATTGATTTAAATCGCAAATCAACATTAATAAATCCACTCTGACCCGGCAGAGCACTTTCAACCTGTAATTCCAACGAAGGTGATAAACCTTCCATCACAGCATTAAAATTATCTTTATCAACATGCATAAAACGACGTTCACGCATCGGAATTGATTGCTCAGCAAATTGCCCAATCACACCAATAACTAAAGGCAATTCTTTTTTCTCGACCGCACCACCTAATTCGACATCATAAGTAATCTGAACACGGGGCGGCCTTACTTTATCAAGCTTACGTTGAGTATTCATGGCACCTTTTTACCTTTATATATGACAGGAAGTGCAAACTTACTTACGTTAAACCGCACCAAACCTGATTAAATAACCGAACAAGATGAGATAAACGAAGATATCAATTAACATCTATTTATAACAACTTAATATGCTGCGCCACATTTAATGATATTTAAAATCCACCGTGTGTCGGCTGGTAAATAAATTCTCACGTATATTGACTTAATGCAAGCTTATCAAAGTTAAATATCATGCAATGAATTCCGCCAAATTATCTAATTGATTGTATTTAATGGTAAAACTAAAAGTTATATATTATAATTAAAATGTATTTTTGGACTTGTCTTATTTCTCACCTTACTATCTTTAATAATAAAAATCTGACTTGTCAGAAAAATAAAAATATAGATGGAATTAGAGCTTTATTTAATTACGGCGTTACTAACATTGAAATAAAACACCTGAGTCATATTCAAGGTTTTTAATAAAGACAAATCGATTAACTACCTAAATATGATTAATTAAGATGTCACGACCTGATGAATTCTTACTGGAAATTGTATCTAGATTAATAGATAAATACTTATACCCGTCATCTTTCAAGTTGCTTCTTTGTTGGCTGCACTCACTCACCCCGGTCACATAGTTATCTATGCTCCCGGGGATTCGCTCCCTTGCCGCCGCGATGCATCTTGAAATCCATAGGGTATATTACAAATAGCCGGATAATTGCGTAAAAAATAAGATACAGGGCCATATTAGGCCCCGTATTACTACAAATTGTGATCAAAGGTATATGTTATCTATATTCTTCACGCAACTTGTTTTGTCTCAAATTCCACGGGGAATCTTCCGGCATTTGGATACGAATATCTAAACGGCAATAGTCTGGAATATCACAGGGTTCCCCATCTTGGTAGAATATCTTGTTACCCTCGTCATCAATAGATTTGACTCGCCAGTTCTGAAACATTTCAGGTAAATGTGAATGTTGACGGTGGAAAGTTTTAACAATAATGGAACCATCAGTCTGAACTTGATCCTTAACAAAAATCAGCTCGAGATTATTGTTATCGTGAGGAACAGAAATACCCCCATGTATTCCCCAACCACCATCCGCGTTATACCCTAAAGTATTTGATAGGTGATATATGCCGGTCCCCTCTTTCTTAACTTCTGCCCCCTCTGATTCTTCATTAGTTGAGAATGTGCCATCGGGGTAAATTTCTACTAACGGAGAGGCCCGTTTAAGGTATCCATTAGTATCCGGCTTAGCATTAGCATCATCCCAAAACTTGCGTGTAGACTGTCTGCTTTTAGTGGCGTTTATGCTATCTGTACGATATGTATCTCCCCCATGTATGAAAACCAATCTGTGGCTCCATACCTCACCAAAGTCTTCGCTTGATGTGCCCATGACATTACTCAATCTTAACTGGACTCCATAACCATTAGGCAACCCATATTTGGCAAGAAACGGCGCTACGGGAATAAACCCTCCACAACCATTGTATAGATTATTCCATCCATCCAGGCGACTATAGCCCATTGAATACATTGCTTCATTAATTGATATTGCGCCTACATCCCCCGCATTCAAATTAATATCCGTAGTCAACGCTTTACCATTTATTTTCCGGCTATTAGGTACTTTGCCATCAATATTTTCACGCAATGAATTGACGATTTCCTGGGCCAGTTTTTGTGTCACTGCCAATGTGTCACTATTGCCAACGACATTGGTAAGCTGGACAACACCTTTTTGCGTTAATGAAGCATCAGGAATTTCTGCCGGTTTTTTTTGTATTAATGCCCGACTTAACTGAGCAGTGAGTTTGGCTATATCACCGTCATCCAAAACATCATCACCCAATTGTGTCGCAATAAAATTAGCCACCACAGAGGCTATTGTTGATGATTGACGTAATACCTTATTTAACAAATGAGTTGGAATATCATTGGGTGGAAACCCCGTCTGTAAGTCCAGACTTGCTTCATATCTATCTTGACTCTCTACATTAGCATTATCACCAGTAGAGAATGCCTTAAAATCATTTTTTTGGCTCATATACTCTCCTAAATTAAATAATTTTTTATTATAATCACTACATTAAATTATTAAAAACTTCCCATAATCTATACTAATTATTCATAACACAGCGATAAGCTCGTTTTTACACGAGCTTTTATTAAATTAAAGCGCAGATTTAAAAATACTTAATCAATATTTAAAAAGACAGTAAAAACATTAATGCTATTATTATTGTGGTTTTTCAGGCCAGTTAATATCTGGTGCCAGTGAAATATCAATCCGACTTAACAATACTAGATACTTTTTCCAATCGAGTAATAACGCCTTCTCAGCTTCCGATGCCATTTCAGTTTCAACCGCATATTGCAACACGGTTATAGCGTCACAGGCTTGTTGATGAAAAATATCACGTTGTTGTTCTGCCTGTTTAATCTGACTGGCTTGTTGCGCTTCAATATCCGTTACCCATTTTTCACCATCCCATTGATCAAAATCAGTCGCCGGTGGCTCAAATATCAATGTTTCTGCTAATTCACCCAGTTCAGAAACTTCCTGTTGTTCACCGGTTTGTGTGCTGTAAGCTATTTTCCCTCGATGATCAGGGACAATTTCCCAATGGCTTTCGTCCGCACTGCGACGCACAGCCAGATTATCGGCATCAGGAAGATTTGGCGCATCAGGATAAGAATGTGCGGATACACCTACCCCTTCCGCTACATATTCAACATTAGTGCCAGCAAATTCTCTCGAATAAGGATTAACATGATAAACCTTTATCCAACCGGCTTTAGTCGCTAAACCGTCTTCACCTAATATAGCGGTTTCAGTATCTAAGATATTTTCGTGTGTCATTATTATTCTGCCTTTACGATGTAGTTAAATGCGATATTGCGAGGGCGATTTTCATTTTCGGTTGGGACAACACGCGATGCGTCAAAATTTATATCATGTGCTGCTTCATCAGTACCCGATGCCCTACTTGTTTCTAAAAAATAACCCGATTTTTTGCCCTTAGAAAAACAACCATTTGTATCAGGTATGCTGTCCCTATCAGCCAATCTTCGGATTATGAAATTTCCAGTAATGTTCCTAATTGCATCACTCTGGTTTGTCAGAAGTACTCTACCACTATCTACTCCACGGCCATTATCCCAGCCACGAATAAACTCACCTCTTAAATCAGGTAACCTGCTATCAGGATAAGCTTCTGCTAACTTCGGATACTGTAATTTATTAAAAAAAGAACCATTACAAGCGAAATAGCCAAAAGGTGGATGAGGCAACGGCCAGGGAATAGGAGAGCCAACGGGAATCTCCCTAGTTGTCTTAACCAATTCATCTACTTCCGCTTGAGTATATGCCCCCACATCACTCGCATTCAGATTAATATCCTCGGTCAACGCTTTACCATTTATTTTCCGGCTATTAGGTACTTTGCCATCAATATTTTCACGTAATGAATTGACGATTTCCTGGGCCAGTTTTTGTGTCACTGCCAATGTGTCACTATTACCAACGACATTGGTAAGCTGAACAACACCTTTTTGCGTTAATGAAGCATCAGGAATTTCTGCCGGGATTTTTTGTTTTAATGCCCGACTTAACTGAGCAGTGAGTTTGGCTATATCACCGTCATCCAAAACATCATCACCCGATTGTGTCGCAATAAAATTGGCCACCACAGAGGCTATTGTTGATGATTGACGTAATACCTTATTTAACAAATGAGTTGGAATATCATTGGGTGGAAACCCCGTCTGTAAGTCCAGACTTGCTTCATATCTACCTTGACTCACTACATTAGCATTATCACCAGTAGAGAATGCCTTAAAATCATTTTTTTGACTCATATACCCCTCTTAAGTTAGATAATGATTTGCTATAATCAACATATTAAATTATTGTACAAGTAACTTCTCCCAATTGGGGTCAGTCATAGTCTAGTTTATAAAAACAATAATGGATTGTTTTTATAACTTACAGGGTTAATTGTTTTTATATAATAGGTGAAAAACAATCAGGTCAATATTTGATAATTATTAAAAACTCCGATTTTACACTTTTATTTTTATGAAAAAATTTCTTGGATTTACTATAACCCACTGATAATAAGAAATCACAAATATTTATATGTGAAAAAATAGCGAAAAATAAAACAGGAAAATAATATAAGGTAATGGCCAAGATAAATATTTTCCCAATTATTTTCTGGCCTCTTCCGTAAATAAAGCTAACGCGATCGCCGCGATGCAGAGTTAACACCACCAGACATGGGTAAATGGTTTTACTTGTTCATGTAGAAATGAAGATCCTCTTTTTTCCTGAAGGCAGCACGCATTCAAATCACCCATTGCCAGTGTGTAGCCTGTAGGGAAACGTAAGTCATGAACACGCTGTTATATCGTATTATCTTTCTTTAACCGAACCCGACATATGCCGATGGTGATGCCGGAAATTGCCACGGCCGGGCAAGGGAGTACCGCCCGCCGTCGGGGGCGGCCATTGTGGCGAATGGGCAGGCGCCGTATAGATTTAAGTGAGCCTACCATTAATCAAAATCAGTGTTGCAAAAACGGGGGACCATAGATAATACACTCTTCCGCTAGAGCGCTCACAAAGGAAATAGTCATTTACGTGCCCCATGTATTGTTGGTTGTTTTGTTGGTTGTTTAGTAAAGCAGGTTTGCGCCCAGCGAGCTTTTGGATCTCCATAGTAATATAACGGGAATGTCTCGTAATTCTCCAAAGATCTCGTATTGTCCCACGGGTTACACACTTCCCAAACTGGATGTGACTGTGGTTGTGACTCCTTCATATTGAATCCGGCCGATATCACCACTGCGTGACCCTCAGTATTACCCAAGGCGGGAATTTCCTTTGAGAAAAAAACAGCAACGACAAATGGCCGACTATTAAACAGTTCTCCGGCACAAAGACTCGCATCAGCTTTTCCTTCTATTGCTTTCTCAAGCGCTCCTATTACCTCCAAGGACTTGTCTGGCATTCCCTCCTTATTGCAATTATCACCACCTGGAAAATGGTTGTAGGGAGCTACACAAGATCCAGGGTTAAGCTGTCGGGCACCAGAATAAATCGGCTCTTGGAGGTAACGATACGGTCTCTGCGCATAATAACTGCCTACACTTGCAGCCACAGCGATCCAGCACCAAAACGTTTGCTCCTGCCTCTGTGCATACCCTTTACGCCAGAAATCCGTGAAGTAGCCTGTCCGATCAACATATGAGCGGCTAGCTTCTATGCTACGTTTGGAGGCAAAAAGCGCCACTCTCTTTAAAGAGAGGCATCTCGGTAAATTGCCATTTTGAATATCAATCATGTTGTCCTCACTTGTTGAAAATGCGACTCCAGTTTTAGAATTTTAGATTACGAATCACATTGGATTTTAAGCTCGTAAATTAGAAAAAACATATATAAAAAAACAGCCACAATTAACATATTATGCCGTCATAGTTAATTTTAATATTGGATTAGTAGCTATTTTCTGTATAAACATGGGGTTGTGAAGAGACATATTTAAATGTAAATTTCTTTGTATTAACTTAAAATACATACACTACGTACAAACTTCATTATTATTAGTAAGTATCAGTATATAAAATCTCCTTTCATTGGGATCTTTTCTATCTACTTATTAGAATCCTTTGAAAGGATAGAAATTATGAAATAGGCTAAATAACTGATCCTAATTGTGCTACATATTTGCCATACCATGACTACCTCCAGGAAAGGGGGATACGTTGTGCATAAAATGCTTAACTTTCCTGAAGCGTTCCCACATATATTGGAATCGGTGGTTACGTGTTATCGTTTCATGCAGGGCGTACCAAGGTTTCTCAATCAGATTCACCCATGGCGAATAAATGGGTTGGAATAACAATCTGAACTTCGGGTTATTTTTCAACCAAACCTCTGTCTTACGGCTTTTATGGATGATGTAGTTATCCCGTATCAACGTGATACTTTTGGCTCTTCGGTAATGCTGTTTCAGCTTTTCCAGCATCGCAATAAACAACTCAGTGTTCTTCTTACTGCCTGAAACATAAAGTACTTTATCTATTCCGGCATGAAGCGCACCCGCCAGATAATGCTTACAGTTGTTTCCGGGCGTGACCACTTTTTTCTGCTGCCCTTTAAGTGTCCAATCTGCGCCAATTTTCGGCTTGAGATCGATATCGCCTTCGGTAAACCAATTCACCCATCGCCCAATAGAAGAACGCTCCGCCCCGGTAATATCACGGGTTTCTACAATCATTTTTCCTTTATGAAGCAGTAAGATAGCAATAAGTCTCCGTGCGTAACCTTTATCTGATGTGCGTTGGATTTCTTTTTGCACTCTGCGTCTTTCGTCGCGGGGTATCGGGGCTATGATAGACATGACTCAGTCCTGTTAGTGATTTGTGATATTTAGCCATCGATCAGATCACTAAATTTGGACTGAGTTCATTTTTTTGGGGCGTGATCTACTATTCAGAACAGTTAATTAGGTGTTTAGTTCTAGCTTCCAATAAGAGAGTTTATGCCCGCAAATTACGCTTGGATGGTAGGCCACTTGTTTTGGTGGTATACTCAAATAGGCATTACGGTCATTCGCTGGCTGTATAGTGTAAAGGCCATTATCATGTTGGCTAACTGTAAATCTCAGGGTATTACCATCAGGACTATCCACAGTCAAGGCATCATAAATACGGCCATCTACTTCTATCTTTTCATAACCGTTTGCCAACCTAAAAATTTGCCCACGGATTTCCGAGATATAAACCTGTTTCTTCGTTAATTAACCTGTAATACATAACATACTCCTTTTTAGATATTTATAAGATAAAATTCACATATCGTTATATATAGTGTGTTTAAGAAAAATCAAGAAATCATAGAATTTTTTACTTGTCATACACAATATAAGATTTATTTTATTTTATTTTATTTTATTTTATTTTTATACAAAATATAAACTTCATCAGAGCCATGTCAACAAATTACTAATTATTTCATTAGAGCTTATGTTCGGAGAACATAAATAAAGTGTGGAGTAAATCATCCAAATGATTCCCATTAAAGTTTGTACATAGTGTATGCATTTAAAGTTAATACAAAGCAATTTACATTTAAATATGCCTCTTCACAACCCCATATTTATACAAAACAAATAACTATTAATCCGAGAGCCAAATTAACTATGCTACCACAATATGTTAATATAGCGTCTTTTTTTATATGTGATTTTTATAATTTACGAACATAAAATCCAATATGATTCGTAATCTAAAATTCTAAAACTGGAGTCGCATTTTCAACAAGTGAGGACAACATGATTGATATTCAAAATGGCATTCTACCGAGATGCCTCTCTTTAAAGAAAGTGTCGCTTTCTACCTCCAAACGTAGCATAGAAGCCGACAAACAACCCTATGTCACGGATTTCTGGCGTAAAGGGTATGCGCAGAGGCAGGAGCAAACGTTTTGGTGCTGGATCGCTGTGGCTGCAAGTGTAGGCAGTTATTATGAGCGGAAACCGTATCGTTACCTCCAAGAGCCGATTTATTCTGGTGCCCGACAGCTTAACCCTGGATCTTGTGTAGCTCCCTACAACTATTTTCCAGGTGGTGATAATTGCAATAAGGAGGGAATGCCAGACAAGTCCTTGGAGGTAATAGGGGCGCTTAAGGAAGAAATAAAAGGAAGAGCTGATTTTAACCGTTGCGTACAAGAACTGGCTAATAATAGTCCATTTGTTGTTGCCGTTATTTTCTCAAAGAAAATTCCTGCCTTGGGTGATACTGGGGGTCACGCAGTAGTGATATCCGGCGGATTCGATCTGGTGCCACAATCACCGACACATCCATATCCAGTTTGGGAGGTTTGCAATCCGTGGGACAATACGAAAACGCTCGAGAATGCCCATATATTCCCGTTATATTACTATGGAGATTCAGAAGCTGACTGGAGGCAAACCTGCTTTACTAAACGACCAACAAAACAACCAACAACAATACATGAGGCACGTAAATGACTATTTCCTTTGTGAAAGATCCAAGCGGAGCGGACAGTGTTATCGTTTCTTTTTTGCAAGGTATTATAGATGGAGGCTCGCTTAGCGAAGCTGATAAAAACAATAAAATAGATATCAACGACGTCTCATCGTCGAACCCGATTAAAATGTACTATGTCGATCGCAATGAATTTGAAAAAACGAAATCTTTGACCAAAGCTGCCCACGCTACAGGTTGGAGGTATCTATTGTTGTCAGGCAGCTCTGCCGTGTCCGACCTCCATTTGAATATGCACGATGCAAATCTCATCGTCTCTTCGATGACCCTTGATGGCCCGATACCCATCTCGACAGTTGAGGCACTCCTTGTAGCGGAAATGGATAGTAGGGTTCAACAGCAAAGCTATGAAGTACGGCAACTTAATTTACCTTGGTGCCATTTCGTGGCTCTATGGTTGCACAACCCAATTCACGACATTATCATCCCACTTAAGCCAACATTAATCCGGGATATCGCGATCCATAAATTGTATGAGGTGGAAGAGATCTCAAACAAAATTATAGCGCAAATAGGTTGACTCTAAGATGCTAAACTATAATGCCCAGTTAAAAAAATGGGCATCTTTTAGTTTTTGGTCAGTGGGAAATAAGTGCAACCTTGATGTTAAGCTCACTGGCTAATAGTTTCTGCATAAAATCACCCAAAGGATGTACTTCATGAGTTTGAAGTAGCTCACTCTGCAAAAAACGTGATTTGACATCAATACAGTAGTAATTCTGCCAAGTGTACAAAGCTTTAATTCTTGCGCGTAATGTTTGCTATGTAGAAAGAGACTCCCCTTATATACTTGCTTCATCTTGGTTAAGCCAAATGCTCCATCACCAACCGCGTAGCCGAAGTTAGCACATCACGACGTGATTCGGCATCTTGCTGAAATTGGGTGAAGTAAACCGCCAGAATCACCTGTCTCTTCTACACAAATATTTTGATATTTTCCTGCATTCCTGTTGAACTCTTGCTTTGGTCATCGATCTCAACCAAAAACCACAGATAAGCTAACCGATATGTTTTCAGCCAACACCGAGCAA
>NZ_PUJU01000051.1 GCF_011189505.1 Photorhabdus tasmaniensis | reverse complement strand
GATACCGCTGATCCCGAGGGTTTTATCCGGCGACTGGCAGAACAGTCCCCGAGGTATGAGGAGGTACTGATGACAATAGCACAAAGATTGGAACATAAAGCACGTCAGGAAGGGCGTCAGGAAGGGCACCAAGAGGCAACGTTAAAAATTGCTCATGCATTGCTGAACAGTGGAGTTGATCGTGAAACGGTGATGAAAACCACCGATCTGAGCGAGAACGAGCTTGAGCAAATACGCCACTAACTCGTGCTGAGAGTGCTTAATCAGCATTTAGCGATTCGTGTTAAAAGAGGATGTTACGGCGACTGGCAGAACAGTGAGCTTGAACAAATGTCCGATAAACTTACTGCTGATACTTTATTGGCATAAAAATGGCTCACAGAGTGTGGGCTATTTTTTTGTTACATCTTTTTGTTTCAAAAAGATAAATTAAATCTTGTTATATTTCCACATCGATAATATTAATAATTTAACTAATTAAATATTTATTTGCATGGTTGATTTTATTTCTATTTTATTAACTTGTTCATATTAATAGCGATAATGTTGGTTATTAGGTAATATACAGGGGAGTAAAATGACTTTTTATTTATTAATATTGATTTTAAATTTATCCTCTATATTATTTCGTTCTATTTATTCACCTAATTAATCAGGGCGAGAGCATGAAAGGCTGCATTTTGAACAAATCGCTCAAATAAAGCACTACCCAATGCTTGAATAGCGTTGAATTGAGTGTTTTTTGTTTATATTTAGATTGTGTTACGTGCAATTTAAGTTCAAAAAACGTTCGTGTTCTCGCCCTGCCTAATTAATCAAAAAATTACTTAAAATAACTTATAGACACATAAACTTAGGATTCCTCTTGGTTTAATTTTTTGTTTATTGTGTTTTGCTTGCATTAATTAACTCCGATTAGGTAAGAGCATGTTTGAAATATCTATATAAATTATCTTAGATATCAATGATAACCAAGATGTTTTCTCTCTATTTATTTTGCTGATCTGAAAAAGAAATAAGCTAAAGGATTGCTTATGGGTAAATCATTAAATAGTAGTACACAGTATTTTTTCACCGGAAACTATTTTGCTGATGATGATAATAATGATATTAATGCTATTGGGTTTGGTGGCTATATTTATGCTCGTGGCGGGGATGATCATATTACCCTCGGTTCGATTGCAGCAAAGGTGTATACCGGTACCGGGCATGACACAGTGGCCGGTGGGGCTGCATATTTAGAAATAGCGGATTCCAATGGTGATCTGTCAGTAAAAGGTGGCGCGGGTTACGTAAATATTGATAAGAGTGGGGATGGTGATATTACATTTTCGGGTGCTGCTGGCGCTGTTTTCATGGAGCATTCAGGTGACCATGGTAATCTGGATTTTGCGGGTGTTGCCGCTTATAACAGTTTGGAACGTAAAGGTTTAACGGGTGATATAGATTTTAATGGTGCAGGCGCAGCAAATTACATCAGCTCGCGGGTGGAGCGTGGTGATATCGCTTTTAATGGTGCCGGTGTTGATAATCACATTGTACGTAAGGGTAAAGAAGGGAATATTATCTTACGTGGTGCTGGCGCATCAAACCGCATTGAACGTCTGCATCAAAGTGAAGACAAATACCAACAAACTCAGGGTGATATTACGTTTGAAGGGATTGGTGGTTACAATAAAATTTACTCTGATGTTTCACGGGGCAATATCAATTTTTCCGGTGTCGGTGCTTATAATGAAATCACCAGATCAGATACAACCGCAAATAGAATTTATCGTAATGAGGGAATAGGTGGAACATTAGAATATGCTTGGGCTGAGGAGATCGTATTGACGACGGCGATGATGGACGGTAATTTTCTCCGGGAGCCTCAGCAAGTGACAGGTGTTAAATCAACGACAGAGCCGAATACTTATCTGTTTGCATTTACCGATAATCAGTACACTTATATCAGCAAAATTCAACTGCAAAATGATCCTGTCACCGATAAGCTCAATTATTACACCAGTTCCTGGTATAAAATAGGTAATCATCTTGAAAATCTCGCATCGCAAAATATTTGTTCACTCAATGGATTTGTCGATATAGATGTTAATGATGCTTATCGTCTTTTCAATTTAACGGTTGAACATCATAAGCCGATGACCGTTCATGGCGTTGAAGAAAACGTTATGGAAAATGAGTGGGTAACTTATATTGTCGGCACATCAGTCAATGTGGAAGATATCACGCTTTCTGACGCGAAAATGGGTGGACATGCCGTCTTTTACGACAGCCAGAAAGTGGATGTATCTGCGGTTAAATGGAACCGTCAACCTAATACCTATGTGTATGCCACATGTATAGAATCATATACCAAAGTCGTGCTGGTTGAATTGGCGGATGATCCTGAAACAGGTTCACTGCAATATCTTGCTAAAGCGTGGTACAAAGCGGGTGATCATACCGGTGATTTGGCTAATGAAGATTTTTCTCCTGCAAATGGATACAGCCCTATAGAAGCGGGTGGGTGTACCTTGAGCAAGCTGCAATATCAGTTTGATACGGTATACCGCATTTCTGAGCAATTAGAACATACTGAAGAATTTGATAGACCGGATATCAATGAGAGTTCGGGTGATATTAATTTCATCGGTGCAGGGGGTGGAAACATTATTGAATCCAGTGTTACTCGCGGCAATGTTAATTTTGAGGGCGGAGGTGCGGCTAACATCATTATACAAAGTGGCGAACAGGGCGATTTGACGTTTTATGGTGCTGGTTTAGCCAATGTTATTGTTCACCAAAGCCGGAGTGGCGCAATGGATGTTAATGTAGGAGGCGCTGCTAACGTACTTGTGCGGATCGGTGATGGCCTGTACCTGGCGCATCTTTTGGCGGTTGGCAATATTTCGATCCACAAAGGTAATGGCGACAGCCAGGTGGTGATGCAGGGTGGTTACAATACGCACACGCAAATAGGTCATGGTCATGCTAACTGGTTAGCGACAGGTGGTTTTAACGTCATGACCAAAAAAGGTAATGGGAATATCTCTTCTGTGCTGTCAGGAGGGGCCAATGTGCTGACCAGATTTGGTGCCGGTGATCTGATTTCGGGTATGTTTGGTGGCGCTAACATTATCACGCATATCAGTGATGATGGTGACAGGTCAGACACCACAGCTATTGCTCTGGGGGGTGCCAATGTGCTTACTAAGAAAGGTCAAGGTAATGCATTAGCGCTGATGGGCGGTGGCGCAAACGTACTGACTCATATTGGTGACGGCAACACGACGGGCGTCATGCTGGGAGGCGCTAATATTCTGACTAAAGTCGGCAACGGTGATGTGCTTGGCATCATGTTTGGTTTAGGTAACGTGCTTACCCAGGTCGGTGATGGTCAGATACTGGGCGTGATGGGTGCGGCCGGCAACATTTTTACTAAAGTCGGAAATGGAACGGCGATTGCGTCCATGATGGGAGCAGGCAATCTCTTCACTCATGTTGGCAACGGTGACACTTGGGCGTTGATGGGCGGTTTGGGTAATATTTTCACCAAAGTGGGGGATGGTGATGCGCTGGCGCTGATGGCAGCGGCCGGCAATGTGTTTACCCATATTGGCGACGGTACCAGCGTTGCCCTTATGCTGGCAAAAGGCAATATCGCCACCAAAGTGGGTAATGGCATGGTTCTATCAGCGATGGTTGGCAAAGCAAATATCTTTACCCATGTGGGTGATGGCGATACTTTTGCCGCTATGATCGGTGGTGCCAATGTGCTGACAAAAGTCGGTAATGATCTGACAACCGCTTTGATGTTGGGTAAGGCTAATATCTATTCGCATGTGGGTAATGGCACCAGTATTGGCTTGTTTGCCGGTGAACTGAATGCCATGACCAAAGTCGGGAATGGTACAACGCTGGCGGTAATGTCTGGCCAAGCCAATATCATGACTCATGTAGGTAAAGGTTTAACCGGTGTTTTGACACAAGGTGAAGCGAATATCGTTACCAAAGTGGGTGATGATTTTATGGGCGTAATGGCGGTTGGCAAAGCTAACGTGATGACTCATATAGGCAATGCGGCAACTGCGGCTGTACTTTTTGGTCGGGGCAATATTCTGACCAAAGTAGGTGAAGGGACAATGGTCGGCTTGCTCCATTCCGATACAGGTAATGTGATGACCCATATCGGCAATGGAACTACCATCGGTTTTGCCAAAGGTAAGGCCAATTTCATGACCAAAATAGGTGATGGAACCAGTGTTAACGCTGCTTGGGGTGAAGCCAATATCCTGACTCATGTAGGTGATGGCGACCGTTACAACTTCGCTAAAGGTAAAGAAAATATCATTACTAAAGTTGGTAATGGGCAAGAAGTTACTGTGGTTCAGGGCGACGCCAATGCTATCACCCATGTCGGTGATGGAGATGATTATACCGGCGCCTGGGGCGAAATGAATGTTATTACTAAGATCGGTGCTGGGCGTAATGTCGTGCTTGCCAAAGGTGATGACAATATTGTGACCCAAATTGGTCAGGGTGACAGCGTTAACGCCTTGTGGAGTGATAAAAATATTATCACTAAAGTGGGTGATGGCCGGCAGGTGATAGTAGCCAAAGGCCAAACTAACATCACGACCACCGTGGGGAATGGTTTAAATATTGCTGCAACGCAGGGTGACCTTAACGTCAATACCAAAGTCGGAGATGGTGTTTCGGTTAACATGGCGTGGGGCAACGGCAATATCAATACCAACGTTGGGAATGGTCTCAATGTCGCGATCATGAAAGGCGAAAACAACGCTAATATTCAGGTTGGTGATGGTTTGACGTTCAATGCTGCTTACGCACGCAATAATGTGGCGATTAAAATTGGTAATGGTGATTTCTACAGCCTTGCCGTAAATAACCTTGCAGACAACAAATTCTCACTCCTTTTTGACAATATCAAACAGACGGCCTTAGGTGTGGGCGGCAGTCAGGCGATTAACTATTTGGTTCACGGTAGTGAATCAAACACATCCGGCAGCCGTAAAGGCCGGGGGGCGATTAATTTAGCGGAAGTTTCTGCCATTAATGGCTTTGAAATGGGGCAAGTTGAACCGGTCAGTTCGGACTTAAACCATCACTTTAGTGTTTCAGTGACAGATATAGACACGCCGGACACTGACTCGATTGAAAGCATTTTGAATCGAAAAATCAAATCCATATCGGATAAGAATAACAATCTGATTATCAACGGTGATTTTGAACAAGGTGACTATGGCTGGCAGTCAACTCATGGTATTGAGGCATATAATCCTGCAAATGCTTATGGTCTTGATGACTCAGATCATGGGGAACGGGTCAGTGAACTTGATACTTACGCTAGCACCGCGATCTACCAGGATTTGCACGATTTGTATGAAGGGGAGGTTATTTCACTGAGTTTTGATTTTGCCGATCGCCCCAATGCCTATCGCACGAACAATGGCATTAGGGTTCTTTGGAATGGTGAAGAGGTATTCTCAACGACAAAAGGTATCGCTAAGTGGCAACATGAAACGCTGGAATTGATCGCTCAAAAGGGCAGTAACCGAATCATGTTTGAAGGTACTGGCTTAAATGATGGGGTGGGTTATGTTGTGGATAATATTGTTGCCAAATCTGAGAGTTCACTACAAGCCAATGCCATTACCGAATATGTGAAACAGGAT
The DNA here is from genome assembly GCF_011189505.1 of Photorhabdus tasmaniensis. Classification (GTDB taxonomy): domain Bacteria; phylum Pseudomonadota; class Gammaproteobacteria; order Enterobacterales; family Enterobacteriaceae; genus Photorhabdus; species Photorhabdus tasmaniensis. Next base: position 29,851 of record NZ_PUJU01000051.1, on the reverse strand, counting down.
AAAGCGGCGCAAAATGCATTAAGTGATAAAGAGAAAGCGGAAACAGCTCGTCAGCTGTTGGAACAGGAAAAAGATAAACAGCTGACAGTCATGGCAAGATTACAATCCCAACTGGCGCTAACCGATCAGAACGCGTTGGGGGCGAATGGTCAGGCACAGAGTGACGCAGTGAAAGAAGAAGCTCAGGGGGTGACGGATGAGCTGATTTCCATGACTGACGGTTTGAATGTGCTTGATAGTTATGCCAACTACGATGGTACATTAGGTGACATGTGGCGCAATCGTTTCGCTGGTGGTTTGTTAAACGGCGTGCAAAATAAATTAAATCAAGCCAGTTCTGCGTCTCAACAACAATTAGATAATACCCAGCAAGTTATTATCACTAATCAACAAGAAGTCAAAAAAGCGGTTGCAACATCAGAAGCTGGTGCAATGAAAAGTGAGCAGCATTTTATCGGTTCAATGCAAGATACCGGCAATGCACAAATAAACGCGGAATTAAAAAAGGCAGAAGCGCTTTCACAACAATGGTGGGCAGAAAGAGCGAAAGATGACGCTAATACCCGCTATCAGAGCGCCGAACGTCGTGGCAAACATGACATTGCAGAAGCGGAAAATAAAGCGGCTCAGGCAAAAGAGGATGCGAAAGGAGCTCAACAACCTGATCATGCTAAACCCGAACGTGTGGGGGCATATGGCAGTGGTTTGTCTGGCGAGGGTTATAAACCAAAGGATAATGCAGAAATGGGCAGACGGGTTAACCCTGCCGCAGTTGTCAATGCGGATGGACGGTTTAGTCAAGGGTTAGGCAACGAAAATCTGCCAGCGCTGGGTCATGCTGAACAAGAGGTTAATCGTTTATCGCTCAATACCGGACGCCAATATTTGCTGAATACGCCAGGTACAGCGTTGACGGATCATTCTGCTTCTCAACATCATAATGCTGCCAAAGGGGACATACTGCAAAAAATTGATAACAAAATCTTTGATGTCAGAGCACATGGAAAAGAGCTGAGGGAGCATTCATTTTATTTTAGTCAGAGTAGCAACCTGCTGGAAAAACTCGGGGAAATCATTCCTGAAATTGGCAGTGTACGCCTGACCAAGGGAGACACTGCTGAGTCTAAAAAACTCATGCAAGGATTATGTTTTGCCCTGTCCGCCCGTTACTTGATTGAAGAGCGGGTACATGGTTTAGGGGGCGGCAAAGCTTATATGATGTGGCTGAAAGATGTCATTAAAGCGTACAACGATACATCAATTAATAAGAGAACAGATATCGGCTCTATTGAATCCGCTTTACTGAACCAATATCGTCGCCAAAATATTGGCCCAGCGATTGAAGATATATTATCAATGCAGCACAGCCAGTCGATGGATAGCTCCACAGTTGTTGCACGTAGAGCAGCCAATACCGCGTATGGCGGCAAGTTAAAAGCCAATGGACTGACCGGGCCAAACATCAATAATGCGTTGGACTATGAGGCGGAAGGTTATGAATCTGTCATGGATAAGCTGCGTAATGTGAATAAATCGACTTACATGACATTTATGTCTGAAGATCACGCCATGTCAGTGGTGGTACATAAAAACAACGCTCAAACAGTTTGGTCATTTTATGATCCTAACTATGGGGCAAAATCGTTTGCTGACTATGATGATTTCCGCCGTTTTATGGATTCTTTCCATAAAGGATACCTCACGAAATATAAATTTCAGGCGAGTGAACAGAAGGACCAAAGTTTCTATGTTCAATTCAATAAATTTGAAGAGGGTCGTATTGCGAAATACGACGGTCTCTGGAAAAAGGCGCGTGATGGTGAACAGGGTTACGTACTGCGCGCATTAAAAGAGCAAGGCCGGAATTTTACCCTAGGTTCTGGTGCTACCGGGCGAGTGATTGATTACTGTGAAGATCATATAACGTTGGAAGTGACGACGAAACAGGGTAGGAAAGTCTTGGTTGAAGTTGAAGGTAACAACGTTAAGCAAGCTGTCAACTTTGTGCAGTTGAATGTCGGTAAAATCTTTACTTATCCGGCGGTAAATAAACTGACATTTAAAACTCCGATCCCGGCGCTGGAAAGCTTGTCATCAAATGATGTTGTCGAAAATAAAAATGTCGGGTCTTGGGAACGCATCACTGTTACACCTCAAACCGATGGTCGTGAAACGCGTTTTGATGGTCAGGTGATTATTCAGACAGAAAATGATCCGGTCGTTGCTAAAGCTGCGGCTAATCTGGCAGGTAAACATCCGGATTCCAGCGTCGTTGTTCAGCTTGATTCTGACGGCCAGTACCGGGTTGTCTATGGTGATCCGGCTAAATTATCGGGCAAATTACGCTGGCAGATTGTCGGTCATGGTCGTGATGAATCAGAACAGAATAACAGTCGTTTGAGTGGTTACAGTGCCGATGAGCTGGCGGTAAAACTCAAACAGTTCAACCTGCATTTTGGTCAGGCGGATAAACCCAGCCACATCAGTATCGTAGGTTGTTCGCTGATAAGTGATGACAAACGGGACGGTTTTGCCCGTCGCTTTATTACAGCGTTGGATAAGCAAGGGATTCGCAGTGATGTTTCGGCTCGCCGTAGTGAAGTGGCGGTTGATACGACAGGCCGTAAATTTACCCGTGATGAAAATAACCAATGGGTTAACAACCTATCTGATAACAAAATCATATTCCGGTGGGATGAGCAGGGTGAACTGACGACCAGTACAGAGCGGGTCGTGCGGGGTATTACTGAGAGTGACATCAACCTCTCCCGGGTGGGAATAACCAACGCAGATGAGCCAGCCAAAGGGGCGATTGTAAAGAATTCGAATATTTTCACCGGGCCGGAGAAGCGCAGAACCAGGACAAATAGTCATTCCGGTGATAGATCGAACAGCAATCAATGGCGTTATTCCGGCAATATTCAGATCAATGTGGGAGAAGGGGAATTTACTGCGATTAATTGGGGAACATCGAACGTTGGCATCAAAGTGGGTGATGGCGGCTTTAAATCACTGGCCTTTGGCGACAATAACCTGATGGTTCATATTGGTGATGGTGAGAGTAAACACCGCTTCGATATTGGCGGCTATCAGGCGTTTGAAGGTGCGCAGATGTTTATTGGCAATCGTAATGTGAGCTTCAACATGGGGCGCAGTAACGATCTGATTGTGATGATGGATAAATCCATTCCGACACCACCACTGATCAATCCGTTTGATGGCGCTGTGCATATTGCGGACGTACTGCAAGGTATCGCCCGCTCCGATGAAGGACAAACATGGTTAATCGCGCAAAATGAACAATGGACATTGGCCGGTGCGAAAAAGTTTATTCAGGATATATCCGGCTTAGATCAAACCAGCAGTGTGGATTATCACACCCTGATTGAGCTGGATTCTCAAAACGAACGTAGCAGCCGTGCGCTGAAAAACGATATCGAATTAACGTTGAATAAGCAATATCACACGTGGTTGAGCAGCAATGGGAATCGTGCTGACATCGGCAACATGAGTCGTGCGGACCAATTCCGTCAGGCTAATGAAACGCTGGCATTCAACTTTGCGGTTGGTGGTCAGGGCGCGGATATTCAGGTGACAATGGGTAACTGGAACGTGATGTTTGGCGACAACATCCAGTCGATTTTGGATACCAACCTGGGATCGCTGTTTGGTCTGATGACTCAGCAATTTACGGCAACCGGTCTGGTGAAAACGACCTTCACCTATAACCCGCACGACCTGCCGCGTCAGCTTAAGAACAGAGTGCTTGGCCGATTGTCCGGTGTTGGGGCAGACACCACCTTTGCCGATATCTTTGGCGTAGATTACACCGCAGAGGGGCGTATTGTCTCCCGCACAGGCGAACCGGTTGATGGTGTCGCTATTCTGCAAGAGATGATTGAAATCATTGGAGAATTCAGTGGTGAACAGCTGAACGCTTTTGCTGATCCGGAGAAATGGCTTGATGGTTTGCGCTCTGGTATCAATATGGGTGCGGATGGAGTGAAGCCATTTGTGGAAAGTCATGGCTTAAAAGAGAAAGAAATTAAGGAAGAAAGTCAGGTTCAGCCAGGGGATATTGAAAAAGTGCAAATCAACCGGCCAACGACTGACAGTAGCAACCCGGAGCGAACATTTGGTTTTAATGCGTTGAACCTGCCTAACCTGTTTGCGACGATATTCAGTCAAGACAAACAAACAGAAATGCGATCATTAGTCACCAATCTGAAAGAAAACCTGACGGCAGATTTGCTTAATATGGAAGAGAAAACGTTTGATTTTCTGCATAACAGCGGCCATTTGCAAGGAGACGGTGATATTCATATGTCGATGGGCAACAGCAACTTTAACTGGGGGGGTGACGGTAAAGATCTGGGTGCTTATCTGGGCGATAACAACAACTTTTGGGGTGGCCGTGGTGATGACGTGTTCTATTCTATGGGTATATCCAACATTTATACCGGGGGAGACGGTAACGATCTGGGTATCCTGATGGGGCGTGAAAACATGATGTTTGGCGGTGCGGGTGATGATACGGCGGTGATGGCTGGACGTATTAACCATGTGTTTATGGGGGAAGGTAACGATCAGGCATTTATCTTTGGTGAAGAGGGTTTTATTGATGCCGGTAGTGGGCAGGATTACCTCATCACCTCCGGTAACTACAATCGGGTGGATACCGGGGAAGGCCAGGACTATGCGGTGACTATCGGCAATAACAATCAAGTTGACCTGAATGAAGGTGATGATTTTGCCAGGGTGTTTGGTAATGACAACCGAATTGATGGCGGCACCGGTAACGATGTGATTAAGCTGATGGGCTACCATGCGGTGATCAATGGTGAAGAAGGTGATGACCACCTGATAGCGGCGGCGATGTCGAAGTTCAGTCAGTTTGACGGTGGTGAGGGACAGGATCTGCTGGTGCTGGGGGGCTATCAGAACAGCTTCCAGGGTGGGGCGGATGTAGACAGCTTTGTGGTCAGCACAGAGGTGATTGATAATTATGTTAGCGATATCAACGCTGAAGATATGATTGTCTTGAACGGCATTAACTGGCAAAACCTGTGGTTCCAGCGCAGCGGATATGATCTGGTGTTATCAGTGAACCGTCATACTCAGGACAACACCGCTCAGGGCATATTTGAATCAGTAGGTTCAGTGACCTTTCATGATTACTTTAATGGTAACCGTGCCAAATTGGTGACGCAGATGGGTAATAAAGATCCGTCAGGAGAGCGTGAATTTATCACACTTGCAGACAATACGGTTGATTCCTTGATCCAGGCCATGAGCGGTTTTTCCCCGACAGCGGGAGATAATGGTTTTATTGAGAATCTGGATAGTAAGGCGCAAGCGGCTATTACGACGGCGTGGGCAGATACCATGATTGGCAGGAAAAGATTTGCTTGATTAATGGGTTATAAGCTAATTAACTCCCAGTAATAAAAGTAAAAATGGCCCACAGAATAGTGGGCTATTTCTTATATCGCATCAACACTTTCAACCCATGCTTCTGAACCACAGATAATAATTTCAGTGACAACCCACTAGGACGCTTTACCCCGGTTTCCCATTTCTGAACCGTTGAAACACTGGTATTGAGATAACGAGCGAAAACGGGCTGGCTCACATTCAGTTTCTCGCGTAATTCTTTGATCTCAAGAGGCTTAAGACCATTAACACTATCAATACAGGTTTTATCAAAGCTACGCATAGTTTCTTGTGGAATTGCACCAACGCTAAATAATCCAGAAGCAGCGCTATGGATAGCTTCAAACGCAGGATTTTTAAATTTACTTTTTGCGGTCATGACAAATCTCCCCCGGTTTTTTGTTCTTAATCATAGCTGTAATCTTTTCATCTGAAAGGTCAGCGTAATGTTTTGCCAGCTCCTTGAATCCAGCCAGTTCACGATCATCAATGTTCGCCATATTCCTATCGGAAACATAAGTAAATAATTGGCGAATGACTGCTTTTCTTGAAAACTGGCATTATTTTTACAACTAAGCAGACTCAATTGAATCAAAAAGACATTTTTATTCCTTACGGGAAACCCGTCAACAGCGGAGTATAATCGATTGGGCAAAAGAGTAATATCATTATTCCCGATATTTAATGAACGGCTAGCTAGAAATGAAATAGCTAAATAGATAATTTAATTAATTATCGTGATGGGTTGTGGGGAATATATTTTTTAATTAAAAATTAATGTGTTATATTTTTTTTGGTGGTGGTTGTATGGAATGTAAATGAATTCGAGGCTGTTTATCTATATATGGGTTATTTTTCTGAGAAAAATAGAGTATTTATATCCGCGTTATACTTCAATTAGATTGAAGGTAATTGAATTGGCATTCAGGTTTTAATGATTTTTTACAGTTTGTAACACTTTCTTACAAATTTATATTTTTGTAAATTTAAAAAAATGAAAATTTTTCTTGCTATTTTGTGGTTGTTTAATGATTATTAAACAGGCTTCATCATATGACCTGTATGAATGAAAATTCATATCCTGTTCCCCTTATACACGGGGATTAATTGATTGGGATTCATTTTTGTATTCCTGTCGTTCAACTTACTATTACTCACTGCATAAGCTGTGATGTTTGTCTGTGATAGTAGGATTTTTACGGGTTTATTTCTTGGGTAAAGAAATAAATTATTTTAATTCCTAAGCGTGGGCGCTTTTCGAGTGATGAAGGTTATTTATCACCGGACGGAACAAATCTTGTGAGACTTTCAGCACAGGATGTTTGGGCTGCTGCCTATATGTAAGATTAAAAGAGGGAAGCCAAACCAATGGGTATATCAGATCCGCGTTTAGGTTTAGATTGTAAGAAGTATTTGAGGCACTGGGTAGAATTTCAGTTGGTGGATGAACAGGATAAACCGCTGGTCAACCTGCCTTATCGTCTGATCAGTTACGGAACTCCAGGTTATGTGCGTCAGGGGGTAACCGATGGTTTCGGGATACTCAGGGAAGAAGACCTGACAGCTTATCCGGTGACCTTGTATATCCACGCCCAATCATTGGCGGATGAAATGGAACAACGCCCGTTGCGGGAAATATGCGGTGAAGCGGTGTCGGTGGTGAAGCCAAAAGCCGAAGCGGAAGGTCACCAATATCACTATGTGACTATCGGGCAGATTAGTGATGGGTTGCCGGTGATTGAGGGATGGGATCCCAAAGATATTCCACCTCCCTATCATTTTCCGGACCCTGAGCCAAGTGGCTACACGGTTCATCCATTAAATCAACGGTATGTACTGGAAATATGCCCGTTTCGAGCCTGGGTTTTGCAGTTGCATCATCAAAAGGAGTATTCCATTGTTAATGCGTATAACCAGTGTTTGATGAGTGTGCTGGCTTATGCCGATGGTGATGTTAATGTTGAAGGATCTGTGGCTCACTTTTTTAACCGGCAAATGGTGGATGTCTCGAAGTTGCCTTATAAGGTAGAGACATTATCGGTTCCCCCTATTGTTTACAGTGTGCCATTTAGTGAACGTTATACCCGGGTAGAGTTTATTGATTCAAAAGCTGGAAATAATAAACAGGGCGATACTCAGTTGTTTTATGCTGCCAGCCAAAACGATTTAATTGTCAGTTGGCGGGGTACAGCCAGTAAAACGGATATTCTGACCGATGCTACGTACCAGCCTTTGGGGTTAGGTTGTGATGAGAAGACATTGTGCAGTGAGTTTATTCACCATGGCAAAGTACATGCAGGGTTCTGGGAGGCATTTAGTCTGGTTGGCAAGTTAAGAGTTCCCAGTGATAAAAGTAAAATAGTATTCGGTGACATTATTACACTAGCTCAAAAACGAAGGTTATTTATTTGTGGTCACAGCTTGGGTGGTGCATTGGCATTACTGCACAGTGCACAACTGAAAGAATATGATCCGTGTTTTTACAGCTATGGAATGCCGCGAGTGTTAACAGTCAGTGCGATACGGGAACTGGCAGATATCACCCATTACCGCCATGTGAATGAAGATGACCCGATCCCATCTTTACCGCCGGAAAAAAATCTGGATAACTGGCTGTATGATTGCTGGGGACCACTAGGCTATCTATTCAGCCCCGTTGAATTGCTGGATTTTACCAGCAGCGGTGAAGTGTTCTTGCATCACGGAAAAATAGTACATTTTTGTAAAATTAATCTGGTTATTGAATGGTTGGAAGAACGTAACCCCAGCAATCATATTCGGCTAAGGACCACCTTACCCACTAAAACAAAATTATATTTAATTCCGTCACTAAACCGTGAAACGGAAAATAATCTGGAGGATGCCGGGGAGATTCAGAAGGGATTTTTTAAGCAGATAAGCAATGTGGATAAGGCTAAATGGTTTCCGTCGAATGAGAATCCGACCGTAAAGGATGCTTTGGGTTTTCCTGATCATAGTTCTCTGAAATATGCCCGTTATATTGGTGCGCGACTTGCAGAATTGGTTGCACCGAATAGATACCATTTTTTCCGGGATCAAGAGCAATTATTTGAAAAGACGTTGAATGAACGGACTGATATTGTTTCAGATATTCGGCAACGCGATGCATTATTTTTGCAGATGGATCATCAGTTGAAACAAGCACTGATTTGCACTCAACAAGATAAACAAGGGGCGTTGGCCTTAACACGCTATACGGATAACGCTATAGGAATTGAGGAAGATTTATCATGATAAATATCAAGCAAGGCTTATTGATATTGTTAATCACATTAATATCAGGCTGTGCTGACCCAAATGAGCCACTTTCTCCTCCTAAAGAAAATCAGTGGATCACAGTAGAAGGAGTCGCACCGAAATATACGGAGCCGCATGTATCGGCAGAGTATATCTCAAAAGATTGCCTTGAATATCAGCTGCATGCCGATATGTCGCCTTATAGGGTGCCGACCTATAATGGGCTTCGTCTGAAAGTGAAGGCCGATCCACAAACGGGTTACTTTCAGGCGAAATTACCTTTTAATGGTGGCGGTCGGTGCAAATGGAAAATCAACCAGGTTTTTGTGACGGTAGGCTATACTGATGTTCGTCGTCTGGTTAAAGATGCCACCCAGTATCCAGGGGCAGAAGGAACAGGTTTAACCGTATTTATTAAAGATGCAGCGACAACAGACAATGAAACCGCCGCATTGAATACTCTGGATTATAGTCCGATTATTTACCCTGTTTTGGAAATGGTTAACAGATTCCCCAAAAGAATATTCTTGCAAGGTGAGGTAGCACAACGTTTCTTTACTCTGAGATTAACTCCAGGCGCAGAATGGAAAATCATCTATAAACCTAAATTGGATGAAACCAAGATGCCAAAAATTATTATTCCACCAGGCAAAGAACCTTCAAGAGTTGAATATCCTGATGGCAGAGTTGATTTAAATAGAGACTCCATTGATTACTGGAAAATAAAGTAATATCACTTCTTTATGGATTAGCAATTGAGGAGTATTCACCATGATAAATATAAAACAATGCTTAACATTACTGTCAGTAATATTAATATCAGGCTGTGCTGACCCAAATGAGCCACTTTCTCCTCCTAAAGAAAATCAGTGGATCACAGTAGAAGGAGTCGCACCGAAATATACGGAGCCGCATGTGTCGGCAGAGTATATCTCAAAAGATTGCCTTGAATATCAGCTGCACGCCGATATGTCGCCTTATAAGGTGCCGACCTATAATGGGCTTCGTCTGAAAGTGAAGGCCAATCCACAAACCGGTTATTTTCAGGCCAAATTACCTTTTAATGGCGGAGGACGGTGCAAATGGAAAATCAACCGTGCCTTTGTGTCTGTGAGTTATACTAATGTTAGTCATCTGATGAAAGATGTTGCTATATATGAAGGAGGTGGAGGAACAGGTTTAACCGCCTTTATCAACGATGCTGCCCGAACAAATCTTAGCGAAACTCAAGCATTGAATATCCTGGATTACCGTCCAGTTATTTACCCTGTTTTGGAAATATCTGAAAGATTCCCAAAAAGTATATTTTTGCAGGGAGAAGTCGGTATGCGTCCCTTTAGATTAAAGTTAACTCCAGGCGCAGAATGGAAAATTACCTATAAACCTAAATTGGATGAAACCAAGATGCCAAAAATTATTATTCCACCAGGCAAAGAACCTTCAAGAGTTGAATATCCTGATGGCAGAGTTGATTTAAACAGAGATTCCATTGATTACTGGAAAATAAAGTAATATCACTTCTTTATGGATTAGCAATTGAGGAATATTCACCATGATAAATATAAAACAATGCTTAACATTACTGTCAGTAATATTAATATCAGGCTGTGCTGGCCCAAATCCACATATATCGGCTTGCATTAAGTTACACTCCCTTGATTGGAAATAATGAGCATCCGGTGGTTAGAGACGATGAACTTCCTCCACCAGATTAACGTGATTTAGATTTAAACTAATGAATATAGGGTTGGTTTGAGATGATAAAGTTTTTCAATATTATTATAGCGATTATTGTACTTTCTTCTTTTTTTACTGTCATGATGCAAGTATTGACGCTTAATGATTATATATTTAGTGCTTATTTGGGGTGGTGGAGTATTCCAGCCAAAGTGGCTACTGTTATTGTATCTATTTACATTTTCGCTCTAATTTCTAAATTTTTACCGTTTATTCTTGTTATTTTTACATTCAGCCTGATTCTGGCTGTAGATGTATGGAATTGGTCATTATGGATTTCTATTCTGGTATTTATTTGGCCAGTTATTGTTGTCTTTTTTTATTGCGCATTCAACAAAAGCCTAAAATATAATACAAGTAATCTATTCGGGGGTATTAGTGATGATAGAAAAAGTTGAAAATAAATCAGTAAATAAAAGAGTATAACCCAAGCAGGCCTGATAATCAGGCGCTTTCTCGCCGTGAACGATATGATTATAGTAAAGTGTGTGTTTATTATTTTTTTATTAATTACATTGTGCATGTTAATTAGTTGCTTAGGTAGTTTATTATTTATCTATTGAATAGATTAATAATCTTTAAGTCGTTTTAAGTTTTCCCGATCTATATTATATCTCTGATGGGTATATAACATCTTAATCTAAGTGAGATGTATATAATGCTATTTTTAACTACACAGGGTTTTTCCTCAAACCAGAGTGGATTTTAGGCGCTTCCTTTGGCATTGATTGTGGACGGAGAATTGCTTTAATGTAATGTTCATTGATGTTTACAAGCTAAATGGTATAAGGTTTTATTTCTGCTTACATCATGCAACGATAAATGTCGTTTAATATCCGATAATTCATATCAAAGAGGCGCTCTTTTTGAATATGTTGCTTAATGATCAATACGGTATTGCATCAATGTTGATCTTGGCTATATTATAACAAAATAATATATAGTTAGGTTGATTTTAATTCGAAATTATTTCTTTATGGAGTTAAAGATAATTAACTTTTACATTAATTATAGTGATTTATTATTATAAAATAACATGTAATTAAATTGATTTTGTCTTGAACTTATATTTTAAAGTAATTAAATGCACAGGGTGTCTTTGCAAATGTTTAAGAAATTGAATTTGATGCAGCATTTTACTTTCTCTTTGTTCGACGAGGAAGTCTTATTTTGTAATAAGTTACCGAAGTAAGTTCGTATTAATGGAATAGTCGTTGATGATTCTGGTTTAAATCATGGAATTAAGCATTAATCAAAGGTGCTTATCTAAAAAATAGGAATGAAATAGAACGTATATTTATGTCCGATAAATGAACAATTTATTCCGTTATTAGGAAAGTTATCGTTACAGAATTGCTAATGAAGCGGTTATTTATACCCAGATGCAGCGGAAAAACATTACTTGAGTATCTTAATTGATGCTTAAACGTACCCATTTTTAATTCCGTCAGGAATAAGTGGGGCGAAAGTAAAAAAACACATTTGTGATAATTGTCGAGAATGACAGTTGCTAAATATCTAACAGATTTATTGAGGTAGTCGATGAAAGATAACATTATTAAAGCGGAAAGTGTCCTTAAAACCGAACTGCTCTCTCAGACGTCAGAAAATATAACTAATAACGTAAAAAATATACCTGTTCTGTCACGTCGCTGCATCGTGATCGGTGGAACAACCCTTGCTGTGTTCTGTGCCGAACAAATTCAGGCGGCCGGGCATACGATACAAGCAATGTTGACTACCGATACTGTTCTGCAAACATGGGCTGCCCGGCAAGGGATTGTTTGTGTGAACTCTGTTGAGGAATTACACGCGAAAATTGCGCAACACCCTGTGGATTGGCTTTTCTCCATCGTTAATCCGATTATCCTGCCCGCGTCGCTGATTGAGCAGATTCGCGGTGGTGCTTTTAATTATCACAATAGTCCCTTGCCACGTTATGCGGGCAGTCATGCCACTTCCTGGGCGCTGTTAGCGCGGGAGACACATTACGCGATTTCGTGGCATTGCATTGAGGCGGGGGTGGATACCGGCGATATTGCAGTGCAATGGCCGGTAGCGATTGAAGAGTACGATAATGCGTTTTCATTGAACCTGAAATGTTATCAGGCGGCTCAAGCAGGATTTATTAAGCTGCTGCGGGATCTTGATCAGAGCAAGTTGGTGACTTATCCGCAGGATCTGACACAGCGGAGCTTTTATGCTCAGTCACGTCGCCCCGATGGAGGGGGGTATCTGGGCTGGCAGCAGCCGGCTGAGGCGCTTTCAGCCCTAGTACGGGCGTTAGATTTTGGTGAAAACTACTTAAATTCACTAGGTTGCCCGAAACTGTTACTGAAACCGGGCACGGTGCGGATTTCTTGGCTGCAACGGCTGAACTGCTGCTCTGAGGGAGCACCCGGTACCTTGATTGCGGTAGAGGAGGATGCCTGGCAGGTCACAACTGGCAGTGAGGATGTTCGGATCGGTGGTTTCGCCACACTTGAGGGCAAATTATTGTCCGCCGGGGAGCTTGCTGATATATCAGAACTCAGGCCCGGCACGCAGTTGCCTCTGCTTTCCCCACAACAGGCCCAGAATGTAAAAGATACCCTCCAGATACTTGCGCCCAGTGAATCATTCTGGCGTGAGCGTCTTGCCTCTTTGCTGCCACTTCAATTACCTTTCGAAACTGCCGGGGAGTCAACGGAACCTGAATGGGTGTTTAGTGCCTGGCAACCCCCGCTGTTAAAAGGCGATGAGAAGTTAAAAAACGAAAAAGATCCATTGCAGACACTGTTGCAGGCATTCGCTATTTATCTCGCGCGTTTGACTCATCAGACCGAATTCCAAATCGGCTGGTGTGTGGAGAGGGCAAAAGATGCACTGGGTATGTTGTCTGGTTTGGCACCGGTGGTGCCAATGAGTGTTGAGGTGGCATTTGATCAGCCGTGGTGTGCGGTAGCGAACGAGATGAATGATGAGTTTGCACGGCTGGCGCAGCATCAAACATTTTGCCGTGATCTCCTTTCCCGTTCTCCTTCACTGTGCGCTATCCCGGCACTAACAATAAGCCGGCCGTGGCGGATTGCGGTCTCTGTAATACCCGATGACAGACCATGGGAGCAGAACGCGTTAGGTGAATTGCTGACACTCCAGATGAATACACAGGGTGGTTTTCGCTGGATTTACGATGCAAATCGTCTGAAAGCGGAAATGGTTCAGCGGATGAGTGAACATTTACAGGTGTTGGCATCATCGGCAGGGGAGGAGGATGACATCCCTGTCTGGCAGCTCAATTTGTTGTCTGAGGCTGAACGCACGCTGCTGCTGGAAACCTGGAACGCCACGGAAACGGTATATCCTGACCAGTTTTGTATTCATCAGTTGTTTGAACAACAGGCGGAGAAAACCCCGGAAGCGACAGTACTGATAGCCGGAGATAAGGCGCTGAGCTATGCGGAACTGAATACCCGTGCCAACCAGCTGGCGCATCAACTGATTGAACAGGGGATTTGCCCGGATGATCACGTGGCTATTTTGTTAGAACGGTCCATTGAACTGGTGGTGGCTCAGTTGGCTATCCTCAAGGCGGGTGCCGTTTATGTGCCGATCGATCCGAGTGTGCCGGATGAACGGAAAAACTGGCTGATAAGCGATTGTTTAGCCAAATTGCTGCTCATTAATGATCAGGGCGATATCCCGGTTGGCCTGACTGTGCCGTTATTGCGTCTTGCCGTTGAGACAGGCACGTACAGGGAAGAAGCGGGTTTTAATCCTGATTTACCCCGTTCTAGCACTGAGCCGGCATATATCATGTATACCTCCGGCTCGACCGGTACGCCAAAAGGAGTGATCGCGCCGCATCGGGCTGTGGTTCGGCTGGTTATCAATAATGGCTATGCCGAAATTGGGCCGGATGATCGGGTGGCTTTTGAGGCTAACCCGGTTTTTGATGCCAGCACGTTTGAAGTTTGGGCACCTTTGCTGAATGGTGGCGCGCTGGTGGTGATTGATCACGCGACCGTGCTGACGCCCAAAGAGTTTGTCCAGGCATTGCAGATTCATCGCATTACGGTGTTGTGGCTGAGTGTCGGGCTGTTTAATCGGCTGGCGACAGCGTTGTCCCCGGTTTTCCCGCAGCTCAAGATCCTGATTGTCGGCGGAGATGTACTTGATCCGCATGTCATTGCCCAGGTTCTGCGTGATAGCCCGCCACAACAATTATTGAATGGCTATGGTCCGAGTGAAGGCACCACCTTTACCACCACCTACCGTATTACGGCGCTACCGCAGGGAGAGACCCGGATCCCCATTGGCCGACCAATAGCCAATACGCGGGTTTATCTGCTGGATGCTTATGGTCAGCCAGTGCCGTTGGGGGTGGCCGGTGAGATTTATGTCGGTGGTGATGGGGTTGCTTGTGGTTATCTTAATCGCCCTGAATTGACGGCTGAACGCTTTCTGGCGGATCCCTTTAGCCCTAAACCGGGGGCACGGATGTACCGAACCGGGGATTTAGCCCGTTATTTGCCGGATGGCAATCTGGCGTTTCTGGGCCGTAATGACCAGCAAGTTAAAATCCGTGGCTTCCGTATTGAGCCGGAGGAAATTGAAGTCCGGCTGACAGAGTTCCCGGCGGTACGTGAGGCGGCTGTACTGGTGCTAAGTGACGGGCAGGACAAACGGTTGGTGGCTTATGTGGTGGCAGACACGGATGAGGCGCTGGTTAACCATCTGCGTACCCACCTGAGCACCGTTTTACCTGATTATATGGTGCCAGCGGCCTTTGTCCGTCTTGATGTTTTCCCGCTGACCTCGAACGGCAAACTGGATCGTCGGGCGTTGCCGATGCCGGGCGAAGAGGCTTTTGCCCGGCAGATTTACCAAGCGCCGCAGGGGGAGGTGGAAATCACATTAGCCGCTATCTGGCGCGAGTTATTAGGCATTGAGCGGATTAGCCGGCATGACAGTTTCTTTGCGTTGGGTGGTCATTCGCTGTTTGCCTTACGGATGATTGACCGTCTGCGCCACCTTGGGCTGACGCTGGCTGCCCGCGATTTGTTCCAATCTCCGGTGTTGTCTGAGCTTGCCCGAATGTTGGGACAACATCGGGCGGTGGGGGTGCCGCCTAATGTCATCACCCCGGCGACGACGGCGCTGACGCCGGAGATGTTACCGTTGATTGATCTGACTCAACCAGAAATTGACCATATCGTTGAGCAGGTGCCGGGCGGGATCACTAATGTGCAGGATATTTATGCCCTGTCACCGTTACAGGACGGCATCCTGTTCCATCATTTGCTGACAGCTGAAGGCGATCCGTATCTGCTGGTCTATATGATGGCTTTTGCTGACCGGCCGCTGTTGGACCGTTATCTGGCGGCGGTGCAACAGGTGGTTGATCGCCACGATATTTTGCGTACTGCTTTTATTTGGCAAGGATTATCAGCGCCGGTCCAGGTGGTTTGGCGTCAGGCACCGTTGTCAATGACTGAATTGATGCTGGATCCAGCTGATGGCCCGGTGAGTGACCAGTTAATGCAGCGTTTTAACTTGCACCAGCATCGTCTCGATTTGAGCCAGGCACCCTTGCTGCGCTTTATGGTAGCGCAGGAAGCCGATGGTCGCTGGGTGGTATTGCAATTGCAGCACCATTTGACCGGCGACCATACCACCATGGAGGTGATGAACCGTGAGGTTCAGGCGTATTTCACCGGGCAGGGTGAGAGCCTGCCGGCCCCGGTTCCTTTCCGTAATCTGGTAGCTCAGGCCCGGCTGGGGGTGAGTCAGACCGAGCATACTCGCTTCTTTACCGGGATGTTGGCTGAGGTGGATGAACCGACGTTGCCATTCGGGTTAACGGAAATACATCGGGATGGTTCGCAGGTGATCCAATCGCACCGGATGTTACCTGCTACGCTGAATGACCGTCTGCGCAGTCAGGCCCGGCGTCTGGGTGTCAGTCTGGCGACCTTGTGTCATTTGGCTTGGGCGCAGGTGTTGTCACGTACCAGCGGACAGGAGAAAGTGGTATTCGGTACGGTATTGTTTGGGCGTATGCAGTCAGGAGAAGGGGCTGACAGCGGCATGGGGCTGTTTATCAATACCTTGCCGTTGCGGCTGGATATAGATGGTACTCCGGTGCAGGAGAGTGTACGGGCAGCACATGTTCGGTTAGCCGAATTGCTGGATCATGAACATGCGTCACTGGCATTGGCCCAGCGTTGCAGTGGGGTGCAGGGGGAAATTCCGCTTTTTAGTGCTCTGCTGAACTATCGGCATAATGATCAGCCGATGATGCCGGATAATGTGGCGCAGGGTATTGAATTCCTTGGCGCACAGGAGCGAACCAACTATCCGTTTGTGCTGTCAGTGGAGGACGGTGGATCTACTTTGGGATTAACTGCTCAGGTGGTGCAGCCGTTTGAATCGGAGCGGGTATGCGGTTATATGCAACAGGCGCTGGAAAGTCTGGCAGAGGCGCTTGAGCAGCGGCCGGAGACGCCAGTACGGTTGCTGAATATTTTGCCGGAAGCAGAGAAGCAGTTGTTGTTGGCAACCTGGAACATGACCCAGACGCCGTATCCTGACCCGTGTTGTATTCACCGGCTGTTTGAACAACAGGCAGAAAAGACGCCTGACGCGATAGCGTTGGTGTACGGTGAACATACTCTCAGTTATGCGGAATTAAATGCCCGTGCTAACCGGTTGGCACATCGGTTAGTTGAGCAGGGGATCCGGTCGGATGATCGGGTTGCGGTGCTGTTGGAACGCTCTGTTGAACTGGTGGTGGCTCAGTTGGCTATCCTCAAGGCCGGGGCCGTTTATGTGCCAATCGATCCCCGTGTGCCGGACGAACGGCAGCATTGGCTGATAAACGACTGTTCCGCCGAATTGTTGATCACGGATATTCCGGTTGACCTGGCAATTCCCCTGCTTTGCCTGGCTGATGAGATGGACGCCATTAGGGAAGAAGATCACCTTAATCCTAACTTACCCCGCGCCAGTACTGAGCTGGCTTACATTATGTATACCTCCGGCTCGACCGGTACGCCAAAAGGGGTGATGGTGCCGCATCGCGCCGTGATTCGGCTGGTTATCAATAATGGGTATGCCGAAATCGGGCCGGATGATCGGGTGGCGTTTGAGGCTAATCCGGCTTTTGATGCCAGCACGTTTGAAGTTTGGGCACCATTGCTAAATGGCGGTGCGCTGGTGGTGATTGATCACGCCACGGTATTGACGCCTAAAGAGTTTGTCCGGGTATTACAGGCTTATCGTATTACGGTGCTGTGGCTGAGTGTCGGACTGTTTAACCGGCTGGCGGAAGAATTGGCTCCGGCTCTCCCACAGCTCAGGATCTTGATTGTCGGCGGCGATGTGCTGGATCCGCATGTGATTGCGCAGGTTTTGCGTGATAGCCCACCTCAACAGTTATTGAATGGCTATGGGCCGAGTGAGGGCACCACCTTTACCACGACTTACCGTATCACGGCGTTATCGCCGGAGATAACCCAGATCCCCATTGGTCGCCCGATAGCCAATACCCGGGTTTATCTGTTGGATACAGAAGGTCAACCGGTGCCGTTGGGTGCGGCAGGGGAGATGTATATCGGTGGAGATGGAGTGGCCTGTGGTTACCTTAATCGTCCTGAATTGACCGCGGAACGTTTTCTGGCTGACCCGTTTAGCAGTGAACCGGATGCGCGCATGTACCGAACCGGGGATTTAGCGCGTTACTTACCGGATGGCAATCTGGCGTTTCTGGGCCGTAATGACCAGCAAGTTAAGATCCGCGGTTTCCGCATTGAGCCGGGGGAAATTGAAGCCCGATTGATGGCACACCCCGCAGTGCATGAAGCGGTTGTGCTGGTGCTGGGCGACGGTCAGGACAAGCGGTTGGTGGCTTATGTGGTGGCAGAAGCGGATGAGGCGTTGGTTAACCATCTGCGTACTTATCTGAGTGCGATTTTGCCGGATTATATGGTACCGGCCGCTTTTGTGCGTCTGGATACCTTCCCATTGACACCGAACGGCAAACTGGATCGCCGGGCGTTACCAGCACCGGGGGAAGAAGCGTTTGCGCGTCAGGTTTATGAAGCGCCGCAGGGGGAAACAGAAACCACTCTGGCTGCTATCTGGCGAGAATTACTGGGCGTTGAGCGGATTAGCCGGTATGACAACTTTTTCGCTTTGGGCGGCCATTCGTTGTTGGCGGTGCGGATGATGAACCGGATAGCGGCTTTGGGGATTGAATTACCGCTGTCCACGCTGTTTAAATTCCCTGCTTTGATGGCTTTTGCTGAAGCGATGCGCGCCCGGTTTGATGAGCCGGGCAAGATATTGCCCGCTATCGTTCCGCTATCCCGTGAGGGTCAATTGCCGTTGTCATTCGCTCAACAACGTCTGTGGTTCCTGGCTCAGTTTGACGGGGTGAGTGATACCTATCATATTCCGTTGGCCCTGCGTTTACATGGTCAGTTGGATATTGTGGCCTGGCAGCAGGCACTAAATATGCTGTTTGCCCGCCATGAAGCATTGCGTTCGGTTTTTGTTTCTGTTGATGGTCAGCCGCTGGTGGAATTATTACCGGCGGAATGGGGCCTGCCGATGAAAAAATATGCTCTGCGTGACGCGCCGGATGCGGATGCCCAGCTTGCGTTTCTCTCTGCTCAGGAAGCCGAGGCTCCGTTTGATCTTGCCCGTGGCCCCTTAATTCGTTCCAGTCTGATCCAACTGGCGGATGATGATTACGTTTTCTTACTGACTCAGCATCATATTGTTTCCGATGGCTGGTCTTTAGGGATACTGAAATCAGAACTGGAGGCGCTTTATGCAGCTTGCTTGAACCAGCAATCGGATCCGTTGCTTCCGTTGGTGATTCAATATCCTGATTACGCCGCCTGGCAGCGTCAATGGCTGTCGGCGGAACACATACAGTCTCAATCCGACTATTGGCGTACCAGGCTGGCTGATGCGCCGGTACTGTTGGATTTGCCCACTGACCGGCCACGTCCGCCTCAGCAGTCGTTTGCCGGGAATATCTGGCCTGTCAGTCTGAATGTGGAATTAACTCAATCTCTTAAACGTTTAAGTGAGCAGCAGGGTGTCACGTTATTTATGACGCTGTTGGCGGCTTGGGCGACGGTTTTATCGCGCTTGTCAGGTCAGGAAGATCTGATTATCGGTACGCCGAGTGCCGGTCGTAGTCGGCAGGAAGTGGAATCCCTGATCGGCTTCTTTGTTAATACGTTGGCGTTGCGCATGGATTTATCCGGTGCGCCGAATATGGCTGACTTGCTTGCGCGTGTGCGGCAAACGGCTTTGGCGGCGCAAGAGCATCAGGATCTGCCGTTTGAACAGGTGGTGGAAATCGTGCAACCGCCGCGCCAACTGGCGCATACCCCGCTGTTTCAGGTGATGTTTTCCTGGCAGAACAACGAGAGCACGGAATGGCGGTTGCCGGGATTATTGGTTTCACCTGCCGATCAACACATTGATATCGCTAAGTTCGATCTTGAACTGACCCTGTCTGAGGTGGATGGCCGGATTGCCGGTTATCTGAATTATGCCACCGCCCTGTTTGATCAATCGACCATCGAGCGGTACGTGGGGTATCTGTACGCGGTATTGCAAACGGTAGTGGCTCACCCGCAACAGCCGGTTGGGAAAATCGATATCTTGACCATGGCGGAGCGCCAGCGGTTACTGGAAACTTGGAATGCAACTCAGACGCCGTATCCTGATCAGTCATGCATTCACCGGCTGTTTGAACAACAAGCGGTGAAAACCCCTGATGCGATAGCGTTAGTGTATGAAGAACACATTCTCAGCTATACCGAATTAAATGCCCGCGCCAACCGGTTGGCCCGTCGGTTAATCGGGCAGGGGATCCAATCGGATGATCGGGTGGCGGTGCTGTTAGAACGATCCATTGAACTGGTGGTGGCTCAGTTGGCTATCCTCAAGGCCGGAGCCGTTTATGTACCTATCGATCCCCGAGTGCCGGACGAACGGAAAAACTGGCTGATAAACGATTGTTCAGCCAAATTGTTGCTGACCGATATTCCGTTTGACTTGGCAATTCCCCAGTTTTACCTGATTGGTGAAATGGACGCCATTAGGGAAGAAGATCACCTTAATCCTGACTTACCGCGCTCCAGTACCGCGCTGGCTTATATCATGTACACCTCCGGCTCGACCGGCACGCCAAAAGGGGTGATGGTGCCGCATCGTGCGGTGGTTCGGCTGGTTATCAATAATGGGTACGCCGAAATCGGGTCGGATGATCGGGTGGCTTTTGAGGCTAACCCGGTTTTTGATGCCAGCACCTTTGAAGTCTGGGCACCGTTGCTGAATGGCGGTGCGCTGGTGGTGATTGATCACGCCACGTTGCTGACGCCTCAGGAATTTGTCCGGGCATTACAGGCTTATCGCATTACCGTGCTGTGGCTGAGTGTCGGGCTGTTTAACCGGCTGACGGCAGAGTTGGCCCCGGCTCTTCCGCAGCTCAGGATCCTGATTGTCGGCGGTGATGTGCTGGATCCGTATGTGATTGCCCAAGTTCTGCGTGATAGCCCGCCTCAACAGTTATTGAATGGCTATGGACCGAGTGAAGGCACCACCTTTACCACCACCTACCATATCGCAGAGTTATCGCCGGGAATGACCCGGATCCCCATTGGCCGGCCAATAGCCAATACGCGGGTTTATCTGCTGGATATCTATGGTCAGCCGGTGCCGCAGGGGGTCATCGGCGAGATTTATATCGGCGGAGATGGAGTTGCCTGTGGCTATCTCAATCGTCCTGAACTGACCACTGAACGTTTTCTGATAGATCCGTTTAGTGGTGAACCCGATGCCCGCCTGTACCGGAGCGGGGATTTGGCGCGCTATCTGCCAGACGGTAATTTGGAGTTACTGGGCCGTAATGACCAGCAGGTTAAAATCCGCGGTTTCCGCATTGAGCCGGGGGAAATCGAAGCCCGGTTAATGGAACATCCCGCAGTGAATGACGCGCGGGTACTGGCCTTGGGCGAAGGGCAAGATAAACGGTTAGTGGCTTATGTGACGGCAGAAGAGAGTGACCGGTTGGTTAACCGCTTGCATACTCATTTAAGTACCATTTTGCCGGATTATATGGTGCCGGCGGCGTTTGTGCGTCTGGATACCTTCCCGTTGACGTCAAACGGCAAACTGGATCGCCGGGCGTTGCCGGTGCCGGGGGAGGAAGCGTTTGCCCGTCAGGTTTATGAAGCGCCGCAGGGGGAGACAGAAACCACATTGGCCGCTATCTGGAGCGAATTGTTGGGTATTGAACAGGTCAGTCGGCACGACAGTTTCTTTGCGTTGGGCGGTCATTCATTGCTGGCAGTCCGGATGATTGACCGTCTGCGTAACGCGGGGTTAATGCTGGCAGTGCGTGACCTGTTCCAATCCCCGGTGCTGTCCGTATTTGCTCAAACAGCAGGGCAATCATCGGCAGTGGTAGTGCCGGCTAATGTCATCACCCCGGCGACCACGGCACTCACTCCTGAGATGTTGCCGCTGATTGATCTGACTCAGCCTGAAATTGACCATATCGTTGAACAGGTGCCGGGCGGGATGGCGAATATTCAGGATATCTATCCCCTGTCACCGTTGCAGGACGGTATCCTGTTCCATCATCTACTGGCAAATGAAGGCGACCCGTACCTATTGGTCAGCCAGATGGCCTTTGCTGATCGATGGTTGCTGGATCGTTATCTGGCGGCGGTACAACAGGTGGTTGATCGCCACGATATTCTGCGGACCGCTTTTATCTGGCAAGGATTATCCGTACCGGTGCAGGTGGTTTGGCGTCAGGTGCCGTTATCAGTGATTGAGCTGATATTAGATCCCGCTGATGGGCCGGTTTATGAGCAATTGGCTCAACGTTTTGATCCCCGTCAGCATCGTCTCGATCTGGGACAGGCACCCCTGTTACGTTTTGTTATTGCCCAGGAAACAGAGGGTCGCTGGATTGCACTGCAATTGCAGCATCACTTGATTGGCGACCATACCACCATGGAGGTGATGAACCGCGAAGTTCAGGCGTACCTTGCTGGGCTGGGAGATAATTTGCCTGCGCCGATTCCTTTCCGCAATCTGGTGGCGCAGGTTCGGCTGGGAGTGAGTCAGGCCGAGCATACCCGTTTCTTTACCGAGATGTTGGCTGAGGTGGATGAACCGACGTTGCCGTTCGGGTTGACGGAAGTCCATCGGGATGGTTCGCAGATGACTCCATCGCACCGGATGTTGCCCGCTATACTGAATGGCCGTCTGCGTAGCCAGGCCCGGCGTCTGGGCGTCAGTCTGGCGGCGCTGTGTCATCTGGCTTGGGCGCAAGTGTTGTCACGCACCAGCGGGCAGAAGCAGGTGGTGTTCGGCACCGTATTGTTTGGGCGGATGCAGGCAGGGGAAGGGGCTGACAGCAGCATGGGACTGTTTATCAATACCTTGCCGTTGCGGTTGGATATGGATGAAACCCCGGTACGGGACAGCGTACAGGCCGCTCATGCCCGGTTAGCGGAATTGCTGGAACATGAACACGCCTCACTGGCTCTGACTCAACGTTGCAGTGGGGTGCAAAGTGAAGTTCCCCTCTTTAGCGCCTTGTTGAACTACCGGCACAGTACGTTATCGGCAGCTTCGAATGAAATTATGCATGGGGTTGAATTTCTTGGCGCGCAGGAGCGGACTAATTACCCATTTGCCCTGTCAGTGGAAGATTTTGGTGAAGCGCTGGGGCTGACGGCGCAAATTGTCCAGCCACTTGATCCGGAACGGGTGTGTGGTTATATGCAACAGGCGCTGGAAAGTCTGACAGAGGCGCTTGAACAGCGGCCAGAGACACCAGTCCGGTTGCTGAATATCTTGCCGGAAGCCGAGAAGCGGCTGCTGCTGGAAATCTGGAACGCAACCCAGGCACCTTATCCTGATCAGTATTGTATTCACCAACTGTTTGAGCAACAGACAGAGAAAACCCCTGATGCGATAGCGCTGGAGTATGGAGAACATCGCCTCAGTTATGCTGAATTAAATGCCCGTGCTAACCGGCTGGCCAGCCGGTTAATTGAGCAGGGGATCCGTTCGGATGATCGGGTTGCGGTGATGTTGGAACGATCCATTGAACTGGTGGTGGCTCAGTTGGCTATCCTCAAGGCCGGGGCTGCTTATGTGCCGATCGATCCCCGAGTACCGGATGAACGGAAACATTGGCTGATAAACGATTGTTCAGCCAAATTGTTGCTCACCGATATTCCAGTTGACTTGGTTATTCCCCTGTTTTATCTGGCCGGTGAGATGGACGTTATCAGGCAAGAAGATCACCTTAATCCTGACTTACCGCGTTCCAGTACTGAGCTGGCGTATATCATGTATACCTCCGGCTCAACCGGCATACCAAAAGGGGTCATGGTGCCGCATCGTGCTGTAGTTCGGCTGGTGATCAATAATGGGTACGCCGAAATCGGGCCGGATGATCGGGTTGCCTTTACCGCTAATCAGGCTTTTGATGCTGGCACGTTTGAAGTCTGGGCACCGTTGCTGAACGGCGGTGCGCTGGTGGTTATCGACCATGACACGTTACTGATGCCACACAAGTTAGTGCAGGTTTTACAGGCGCATTGTGTCACGGTGATGTGGCTGACTGTTGGGTTGTTTAACCGGTTGGCGGCAGAATTATCCCCAGTTCTGCCACAAATCAACATTCTGATTGTTGGCGGAGATGTACTGGATCCGCATGTGATTGCGCAGGTTTTGCGTGATAACCCGCCCCAACAATTATTACAGGCTTACGGACCGAGTGAGGGCACCACTTTTACCACGACCTACCGTATCGCAGAGTTATCATCGGGAGTGACCCGGATCCCGATTGGTCGGCCAATAGCCAACACCCGGGTTTATCTGTTGGATGCTGATGGTCAGCCGGTGCCGATAGGCGTGATTGGCGAGATTTATGTGGGCGGAGATGGGGTGGCCTGTGGCTATCTCAATCGCCCTGAACTGACTGCGGAACGTTTTCTGGCGGATCCGTTTAGTCGTGAACCCGGTGCCCATATGTACCGGAGCGGGGATTTGGCCCGTTACCTGCCGGATGGCAATCTGGAGTTCCTGGGCCGTAATGACCAGCAGGTGAAAATCCGGGGCTTTCGTATTGAGCCGGGGGAAATTGAAGCCCGGTTGACAGAACACTCTGCGGTGCGTGAAGCGGTTGTGCTGGCGTTGGGCGAAGGACAGGATACGCATTTGGTGGCTTATGTCGTGGCGGAAACGGATGATGAATTGGTTAATAACCTGCGTAGCCATCTGAGCGCCATATTGCCTGATTACATGGTGCCAGCAGCTTTTGTTCAGCTGGATGCTTTTCCATCGACGCCGAATGGCAAATTGGATCGCCGGGCGCTGCCGGTGCCGGGAGAGGGATCTTTTGCTCGTCAGCGTTATGAAGCGCCGCAGGGGGAAACTGAGATTGCCTTGGCAGCTATCTGGCGTGAGTTATTGGGTATTGAGCAGATAAGTCGGCATGACAATTTCTTTGCGCTGGGCGGACATTCACTGCTGGCGGTGCGGATGATGAACCGGATAGCAGCTTTAGGGATTGAATTACCGCTGTCCACGCTGTTCAAATGCCCTTCTTTGGCTGCTTTTGCTGAAGCAATGCGCGCCCGGTTTGATGAACAAGGCAGCAGATTACCGGCCATCATGCCACTATCCCGTGAGGGTAAGCTGCCGTTGTCATTCGCGCAACAGCGTCTGTGGTTCCTGACTCAGTTTGAGGGCGTGAGTGAGACTTATCATATCCCGATGGCATTGCGTCTACGCGGTCAGCTTAATGTGAGTGTCTGGCAGCAGGCGCTTGACGCGCTGTTTGTTCGCCATGAAGCGTTACGTTCGGTCTTTGTTGCCGTTGACGGCCAGCCGCAGGTGGAATTATTACCGGCGGAATGGGGCTTGCCGATGAAAAAATATGATCTGCGTGAGGTGCCTGATGTAGATGCCCAGCTTGCGTCTCTCTCTGCTCAGGACGCTGAGGCCCTGTTTGATCTGGCCGGTGGCCCGTTAATTCGTTCCAGTCTGGTACAGCTGGCTGATGATGAACATGTTTTCTTGCTGACCCAGCATCATATTGTTTTTGATGGTTGGTCTGTCAGCGTATTGATGCGTGAATTGAGCACCCTTTACACCGCGTTTCTGGCAGGCCAGCCGGATCTATTGCCACCGTTGGCGATTCAATATCCTGATTATGCCGCTTGGCAGCGTCAGTGGTTGTCGGCGGAACGCATACAATCCCAGTCCAACTATTGGCGCACGCGGCTGGCTGACGCACCGGTTCTGCTGGATTTGCCCACTGACCGGCCCCGGCCGTCTCAGCAGTCCTTTACCGGGATTCTCTTGCCCGTCAGTCTGGATGCGGAGTTAACCCAATCCCTTAAACGCCTGAGTGAGCGGCAGGGTGTCACGTTATTTATGACGCTGTTGGCGGGCTGGGCGACGGTTTTATCGCGTCTGTCAGGTCAGGAAGATCTGGTTATCGGTACACCGAGTGCCGGTCGTGGCCGTCAGGAAGTGGAATCCCTGATCGGCTTCTTTGTTAATACGCTGGCCTTGCGGATGGATTTATCCGGTGCGCCGAATGTGACTGAATTGCTTGCGCGTGTGCGGCAAACCGCGCTGGCAGCGCAAGAGCAACAGGATCTGCCGTTTGAACAGGTAGTGGAAATCGTGCAACCGCCGCGTCAATTGGCGCATACTCCGCTGTTTCAGGTGATGTTTGCCTGGCAGAACAATGAGAGTACGGAATGGCGGCTGCCGGGGCTGGCTATTTCACCTGTCGAACAAGCTTTTGATGTGGTTAAGTTCGATCTGGAGCTGAATTTATCCGAGGTGGCGGGCCGGATTGTCGGTTATCTGAATTATTCTACCGCCCTGTTTGATCAACCCACCATTGAGCGGCATAGGGCATATCTCCATACCGTCCTGCGGGAGATGGCGGCTAACCCGCAACAGCCGGTCAGGAAAATCGATATTCTGACCGTGGCGGAGCGCAGGCTATTGCTGGAAACCTGGAACGCGACTGAAACATCGTATCCTGATCAGTTATGCATTCATCAACTGTTTGAACAACAGACAGAGAAAAACCCAGATGCGACGGCGCTGGTGCATCTGGGGCAAGCCCTTAGTTATACAGAACTGAATGCCCGGGCTAATCGACTGGCGTATCAACTCATTGAACAGGGTGTGAAACCGGATCAGCGGGTGGCCATTTGTGTAGCGAGTTCACCGGCGCGGATAGTGGGGCTGCTGGCAGTCTTGAAAGCGGGTGGTGCCTATGTGCCACTGGACCCGGCCTATCCGGGTGAACGCCTGATCTATATTTTGACCGATGCTGCTCCGGTTATTTTGCTGGCGGATAACGCCGGATGTGCCGCGTTGGGCAAAAAAGCGCTGGCCGGGCTGACGGTACTGGATCCGAATGTATTGACTAACCCGTCGAATAGCAATCCGCAGTTGCCTGCATTAACCCCACGACATCTGGCGTATGTGATTTACACCTCCGGCTCGACCGGCACGCCGAAAGGGGTGATGGTCGAACACCGTGGTCTGGTTAACCTGATTCAGGAAAAAATCGCTCAGTTTGATATTCATTCTGATAGCCGGGTGTTGCAGTTCGCTTCATTTGGTTTTGATGCCGGTGTTTGGGAGATCATGATGGCGCTGTGCAGTGGTGCCACGCTGGCTATTCCTGCCGACACAGTTCGACAGGATCCGCGCTATCTCTGGCGTTATCTGGAAGAGCAGGCAATAACACACGCTTGCCTGACGCCTGCCCTGCTCCGGGAGGGGACCGATTTACCGGTGATGACGATAAAGCCCACGCTGATACTCGGCGGCGAGGCCCCCAGCGCAGCGCTGCTGCGGGCGTTGAGTCAACGGGCAACGGTATTCAATGCGTATGGTCCGACAGAAATCACGGTTTGTGCAGCGACCTGGCGTTGCCCGTCAGACTACACGGATAGCGTCATTGCGATCGGACGTCCAACGGCTAACACATGGGTTTATCTGCTAAGTACTGACGGCCAGCCAGTGCCGTTAGGGGCGGTGGGTGAGCTGTATATCGGAGGCGTGGGGGTAGCGCGAGGCTATCTCAATCGCCCTGATTTGACGGCGGAACGTTTTCTGCCAGATCCGTTTACGGGTGAACCGGATGCCCGAATGTACCGCACCGGGGACTTGGCCCGCTACTTGCCGGAGGGTGATCTGGTGTTCCTGGGCCGTAATGACCAGCAGGTGAAAATTCGCGGCTTTCGTATTGAGCCGGGTGAAATCGAAGCCCGGTTGATGGCGCATTCTGCGGTGAGTGAGGCGCTGGTCCTGACGCTGGGCGGAGGGCAGGATAAACGGTTGGTGGCTTATGTCGTAGCCGCAGAGGATGACCGGCTGGTCAATAGTTTGCGTACTCATTTAAGTACCATTTTACCGGATTATATGGTGCCGGCGGCGTTTGTGCGTCTGGATGCCTTCCCGTTGACGCCAAACGGCAAACTGGATCGCCGGGCGCTACCGGAGCCGGGGGAGGACGCGTTTGCCCGGCAGGTTTATGAAGCGCCGCAAGGGGAGACAGAAACCTTGCTGGCTGCTATCTGGAGTGAGTTGTTGGGCATTGAACAGGTCAGTCGGCATGATAGTTTCTTTGCGCTGGGTGGTCATTCGTTGCTTGCTGTGCGGATGGTTGAGCGCCTGCGTAATGTTGGATTGACGTTAGCGGTACGTGATGTATTCCAAACTCCGGTGTTATCCGAATGTGCCCAAACAGCAGGGCAGTCACAAGCGGTGGTGGTGCCGGTTAATACCATCACCCCAGCGACGACGGCACTGACACCTGAGATGTTGCCGTTGATTGATCTGGCTCAGTCTGAAATTGACCATATCGTTGAACACGTACCGGGCGGGATGGCCAATATTCAGGATATCTATGCCCTGTCACCGTTGCAGGACGGCATCTTGTTCCACCACTTATTGGTTAACGAAGGCGACCCGTATCTATTGGTCAGCCAGATGGCCTTTGCTGATCGAGGGTTACTGGATCGTTATTTGGCGGCGGTACAACAGGTGGTTGAGCGCCACGATATTCTGCGGACCGCTTTTATCTGGCAAGGGTTATCCGCGCCAGTTCAGGTGGTCTGGCGTCAGGCACCGTTATCCGTTATCGAATTGATGTTAGATCCCGCTGATGGGCCGGTTTATGAGCAATTGGCTCAACGTTTTGATCCCAGTCAGCATCGTCTCGATCTGGGACAGGCACCCTTATTACGTTTTGTTATTGCCCAGGAAACCGATGGTCGCTGGATTGCACTGCAATTGCAGCATCATTTGATTGGCGACCATACCACCATGGAGGTGATGAACGGCGAAGTTCAGGCGTACCTTGCTGGGCTGGGGGATAACCTGCCCGTGCCGGTCCCTTTCCGCAATCTGGTGGCGCAGGTTCGGCTGGGGGTGAGTCAGGCGGAGCATACCCGTTTCTTTACCGAGATGTTGGCTGAGGTGGATGAACCAACGTTGCCGTTCGGATTGACGGAAGTCCATCGGGATGGTTCGCAGGTGACTCCATCGCACCGGATGTTGCCTGCTACGCTCAATAGCCGTCTGCGCAGTCAGGCCCGGCGTCTGGGTGTCAGTCTGGCGGCGCTGTGTCATCTGGCCTGGGCACAAGTATTGTCACGCACCAGCGGACAGGTGCAGGTGGTATTCGGTACCGTGTTGTTTGGGCGGATGCAGGCTGGGGAAGGGGCTGACAGCAGCATGGGGCTGTTTATCAATACCTTGCCATTGCGGCTGGATATGGATGAGACCCCGGTGCAGGACAGCGTACAGGCCGCTCATGTCCGGTTAGCGGAATTACTGGAACATGAACACGCCTCACTGGCGCTGGCTCAACGTTGCAGTGGGGTGCAGGGGGAAATTCCCCTCTTTAGCGCCTTATTGAACTATCGGCACAGTACGTTATCGGCGGTTTCGAATGAAATCATGCATGGGGTTGAATTTCTTGGCGCACAGGAGCGGACTAATTACCCATTTGCTCTGTCAGTGGAAGATTTTGGTGAAGCGCTGGGGCTGACGGCACAAATTGTCCAGCCATTTGATCCGGAACGGGTGTGCGGTTACATGCAACAGGCGCTGGAAAGTCTGGCAGAGGCGCTTGAGCAGCGGCCGGAGACCCCGGTTCGGGCACTGAATATCTTGCCGGAAGCAGAAAAACGGCTGTTGTTGGAGACGTGGAACGCGACCCTAATGCCGTATCCTGACCCGGGTTGTATTCACCCACTGTTTGAGCAACAGGCAGAAAAAAAACCTGATGCGATAGCGCTGGTGTATGAAGAGCAAGCCCTCAGTTATGTTGAATTAAATATTCGAGCTA
>NZ_PUJU01000050.1 GCF_011189505.1 Photorhabdus tasmaniensis | reverse complement strand
CATCACGAGTGGTGTCGTGAAGACGTTCAAGTTTGATTTTTTGTTCTGATGTAATAAATATTTTCATAGCGAGGATAATGATCTCCATTTCGGATAAAATCAAGCATCTTCAATGATTACGGGTATAAAGCTGATGTTCCGTCATTGTCATAGCAAGACATTATGATATTAGGCAAGGTGCTGGATTAGTTCATTAATATTTGTGACATTATCGACAATATGTGACCAATAATCTTGTGTTTTTACATTTCCTGCAACTATGGTTAATGACAGAGGGGGTAATATATTCATGTAATTATTGATTTTACGATAAATAATTCACCGTAAGTATTTAAGGCGTGCTGAACTTGAGTCTGGCAATTAATGAATGGTATTAAATTAAGGAGGCATTATTCTATTTTTTGCTCTAGGCTCATCTTTTCAGACAAAATTTATTTTGGCAGATCCCAGGCCCAGTAAGTTGATTTTCAACTGATCACCAGCATTAACCGATACCATTGTGGCAAGGGAACCTGAAAGAATAATTTCTCCCTGGCTTAGCGTCGTACCCAGCATTCCCAGCATATTCGCCAACCAGGCAACAGCGTTAGCTGGATGCTCTAGTACAGCAGCACCTATGCCGGTATCAATCAGTTTGTCGTTCTTTTTCAGTGTCATGGTAACGGCTGCTAAATCAATTTCTGATGGTAGACGGGTACCATCACCAATGACAAATAAACCTGATGAGGCATTATCAGCAACCGTATCGGTGATTTTTATTTTCCAATCACGGATACGTGAATCGACAATTTCGATACAAGGTACAACGTAATCTGTTGCTTGCAGTACATCTTCTGCGGTAATACCTGGACCACGTAGATTGCGTTTCAGGATAAAGCCAATTTCACCTTCAGCTTTAGGCGCAATTAATTGAGCAATGGGCACAGTGGCATTATTTTCGTAATACATATCTGAGGTGAGAATGCCGAAATCTGGTTGGTTTACGTTTAATATATCCATCACTGCCTGGCTGGTAATTCCAATTTTCTTACCGACAATTCGTTCATCGGTTGTTTCCAGACGGCGGGCAATCACTTTTTGCTGGATGAGATAAGCATCATGTAATGTCAGTTTTGGATATTCATCAGAAATCGGAGGGATGGCCTGATTATTCCGCCATGATTGAAACAATTTTTCGCCAAGATAGTTTATTACGTTATTCATTGGTTGTTGCTCCTGATCAGGCGACAAAAGTGATATTCCGGGGGGAATATCACTCGTCTGCAAGTAACATTATTTGTTGCCGTTTAGCAGAAAATCGATGTGAATTCGATTGAACGTGTCTGGATCCTCATATTGAGGCCAGTGACCACATTTTTCCATCACGACAAAACGGCTGTTTTTGATAAGTCCGGCAAGTCGCTGGCCTACGGAAACCGCGGCGGTTGGATCGTGAGTTGTCCATAGCACCAGAGTTTCGGCCTGAATTTTTGCCAGCTCATCTTCGGTCAGAAGATTACGCAGGCGGGTATCCATGTCTTGCAGGCACATAATGTTTTCCATTGCAGGTAACATATCCGGCTGACGATAAATTGCAAAACGGGATTCAACCAGGTCTTCTGTCACCATCGCAGGATCTTCCATCAGGAATTCAAGGCGTTTGCGGGTGGCTTCCAGATCCGGGTTTTTCACTGCATTCAGGCTCAGAGTGCGCAAGCGTTCCATCACATTTGGATCGGCAATCATACCTCCCGCGGTATTCAGCACCAGACGGCGAATATATCGCGGATATTTTGCCGCAAAGCGGGCGGCGACCCATCCACCTAAAGATTCACCGGAAAGGTGAATTTTCTTCAGATTTAATGTTTCGACAAAATCCCGCAAGTGTTCTACATAATCGATAATTTCATAAGAGCGGACAGGTTTATCAGTGAAACCATGTCCTAACATATCAATTGCCAGTACGCGAAAATGTGCAGCATGAGGCAGAACATTCCGCATATAGGCTTCCAGATGACCACCAATACCGTGCAAGAAAATCAGGGTTTCAGGGCCGCTGCCAGCTTCAAGTACGCGGGTTTTTATCCCTTTCACATCAATATGGTGTAAATGAACTTCACCACCAACAATGGCTGACCAAAGCGATCGTAACTCAGGTTGTACAGATTTATGTTGACGGTTTGTCGTTGACATAACAATATTTTCCTTACTTGTTTCGGGTTAATTTAATGTTAATATAACGACAACGAGCAATATTAACTAATACTTAATATGTCTAATCTGAAATGTAAAAACGATAATGCTTACTTTTTATAGATATTTATTTTCAACAATATCTATTAAATGTGATAATAATTCTGATGTATTGTCTTTTCGCCATGCCATTATTAGCTCTATTGTCGGTGAATATCCTGATAATGGCCGGCAAACAACAGCATCTGTCATGATGCTGGTAATATAGAATGGCACTATGGCACACCCTAAATTCAGGCTGACCATGTTTAAAATTAATAACAGATTGTTAGCTGTTTGAATAATGTTTGGTGAGACATTATATTCAGAAAAATAATTTTCTATAGTCTGTTGTAATATACCGGACTGTGCTGGATCAGGAATAATAAAGTTTTCACCATGTAAGTCTTCGACTGAAATTTTCTCACAATATCTTAGCCTATGATTAGCAGGCATTAGCACTACCAATGGTTCATTAAGAATAACTTTAAAATCAATATAATCACTCTTTATCGGCGAGCGCATGAAAGCGACATCAATGTCACCTTGTAGTAATTTCTCTTCTTGCCCTGGATTAAATAAACTAATAAGTTCTATTTTAGCTTCAGGATGAGAAAGGCGAAACACTGGGATCACTTCAGGTAATACCTTAACTTCTGCTGATGGGACAAATCCAATGGTAAGCACAATTTGTTCTTGTGCTGCTCTGCGTGCCATTTTTTTTGCTTTTTCTGCATTATCAAGAATAATCCTAGCCTGTTGGAGAAAAACTTCCCCGGCTTTGGTTAAAGAGACTCTGCGTTTATTTCTTTCTAATAATGTAGATCCAATATAGTCTTCTAAATCTTTTATTTGCTGGCTTAATGAGGGTTGCGCGGTATGCAATTTTTTTGCGGCTTTAGTAAAGTTTAATTCTTCTGCTACTGCAATAAAGTATCGTAAGTGTCTTAATTCCATTGCCGTTTCCTCTACATATCGAAAAAAAGTCTCAATTTAAACAAACAATGTATTTCACAAATTATTAATCTATTAATAGCATTAATTTTGCATGTTGGCAAAAAGTCAACTTTTCTTTTACATGAGGATCAATAATATGACATTGAGCAAAAACTCAGATATTTACCGCCTGATTGATGCCCGAGCCGGTCGTGTAACTCCTCAGATTTATATTGACCCTGAGCTCTATCAGTTAGAACTCGAAAGAATATTTGGTCGTTGTTGGCTCTTTTTGGCTCATCACAGTCAAATCCCGCGTCCGGGAGATTTTTTTAATACTTATATGGGAGAAGACAGTGTTGTTGTTGTCCGGCAGAAAGATGGTTCCGTTAAAGCCTTTCTAAATCAATGTCGTCACCGCTCAATGCGGGTTTGTTACGCGGATAGTGGTAATACCCGTGCGTTTACTTGTCCTTATCATGGTTGGTCATACGGTGTTGATGGGCGATTAGTTGACGTTCCATTGGAGTCGTGCGCCTATCCACATGGGCTTTGCAAAGAGAAATGGGGACTTCAGGAAGTTCCGAGTGTGGAAAGTTATAAAGGTTTGATTTTCGGTAACTGGGATACGACAGCGCCCTCCTTGATTGATTATCTTGGTGATATGGCCTGGTATCTTGATGGCGTGCTTGATCGTCGTGAGGGAGGAACAGAAGTTATCGGCGGTGTACAAAAGTGGATCATCAACTGTAACTGGAAATTACCTGCTGAACAGTTTGCCGGCGATCAATACCACGCTTTATTTAGTCATGCCTCTGCTGTACAGGTCTTGGCGGTAAAAGAGGGTGATGATGGAAAAGCGTTAGGCACCGGTCAGACTCCCCGGCCGGTCTGGGAAACAGCAAAAGATGCAGTGCAATTTGCTCAAAATGGTCACGGTAGTGGATTTTTCCTGACTGAAAAACCTGATGCTAACGTCTGGGTTGATGGTGCCGTCGCCCATTACTATCGTGAAACCTACGCCGAAGCAGAGCAACGACTGGGGAAAGTCAGGGCACTGCGTCTTGCGGGCCACAACAATATTTTCCCGACACTTTCCTGGCTTAACGGTACAGCGACAATGCGAGTGTGGCATCCACGTGGACCAGGCCAAGTGGAAGTATGGGCATTTTGTATTGCAGACAAAGCGGCTTCACCAGAGGTAAAAGAGGCTTTTGAAAATAGTGCAACCCGTGCATTTGGTCCGGCAGGTTTTCTCGAACAGGATGATTCAGAAAATTGGGTGGAAATCCAGAAGGTACTCAGAGGCTACAAAGCCCGTAACAGCCCGTTGTGTATGGAAATGAGGCTGGGACAAGAAAGAGTGCGGGATGATGGTATTCCAGGCGTGACCAACTATGTTTTTTCCGAAACTGTCGCTCGTGGCATGTATCAACGCTGGGCTGACTTACTGACCAGTGAAACTTGGGATGAGATAGAGGAAAAAAGCCGGGCTTATCAGCAGGAGTTGGTCAAATGAAAGAGTTAATTGTCAATCAAGAAAAGCGAGTATCGCTAGAGCTGCATTATGAAATAAGTCAGTTTTTGTATGACGAAATAGCGTTACTGGATGACTGGAAATTTCGGGACTGGCTTGAGCTGTTATCAGAAGATCTTAGTTATACCATGCGCACCATTGTTAACGCCCAAACCCGCGACCGCCGCAAAAGTATCCAGCCTCCAACCACTTGGTTATTCAATGATAATAAATTTCAGCTTGAACGCCGGATTGCCCGGTTAGAAACTGGTATGGCCTGGGCAGAAGAACCGCCATCCCGTACTCGTCATCTACTGACAAACCTGGTGATTACTGAAACCGATTTGCCAGACCAATTTCATGTTCAGTCCAATTATCTGCTGTACCGTTCACAAAAAGAGAAAGATGAAGCTTTTTATGTCGGTAAGCGTCTGGATTGTGTTCGCCGCAATCTGAATACGGGTAGCTGGCTGGTTTGCAGACGTGAAATTACCTTGGATCAAGCCGTCTTAACTTTCCATAACTTGAGTGTCTTATTCTGATGAGCCAGTTATTTGCATGTACTGTTGAAGAATTGCCCGATGGAGAAGCGCGTAAGGTGGAATACACACCGGATATTGCGTTGTTTCACTATAACGGCGAATTCTTTGCTGTTGATGACCGGTGCAGTCACGGTAATGCCTCTATATCCGAAGGGTATCTGGAAGACAATGCGACAGTTGAGTGTCCACTGCATACGGCCAGTTTTTGTCTTAGAACCGGGAAGGCGCTTTGTCTTCCTGCGACAGATCCATTAAAGACGTATCCTGTTGTTGTTGAAGATGGAAAAATTTATATCACTGTTTTGGAGGAATAATAATGAGTTGGATTAAAGATCAAGTCATTTTATTAACAGGTGGTGGTTCTGGTTTAGGTTTGGCTTTAGTAGAACGTTTTATTGCGGAAGGTGCCAAAGTTGGTGTATTAGAGTTATCGGCGGAAAAAACGACAGCTCTGGCCCATTGTTTTGGTAAAGATATCTGCGTCATTCAGGGAAATGTCACCTCTTTTGCAGACAATGAGCGGGCAGTGGCTGAAACTGTCCGATATTTTGGCAAATTGGATTGCTTTGTCGGTAATGCCGGGCTTTGGGATCACAAAACCAGCCTGCTTGATGCGTCAGCAGAACAGATTGACAAAGGATTTGATGAACTGATGGGTGTTAACCTGAAAGGGTACATTCTGGGGGCCAAAGCGGCATTACCTGCGCTAACAGCATCAGAAGGCAGCATGATTTTTACGTTGTCGAGTTCATCATGGTTTTCTGGTGGAGGGGGGGTGTTGTATACCGTCAGCAAACATGGCGCAGTCGGGATGATCCGCCAGTTAGCATATGAACTGGCACCGGTTATCCGAGTTAATGGTGTCGCGCCGTGTGGAATGCCAAGTGATCTTCGTGGCCCGGCCACATTATCCCAACAGGATAAATGCATCACAGACAGTCTGCCACTGGAAAGTATTGGTGCAGTTTTACCTTTGCAATTCACGCCTCAGCCGGAAGATTTCACCGGCCCATATGTCATGCTCGCTTCCCGTACAAACAACCGTACCTTAACCGGTGTCATGATAACCGCTGACGCCGGATTAAGTATTCGCGGAGTTCGCCAGACCATTGCCGGGATTATGTCACCGGATAAAAAGGGGAATTCAGATGACCGTTAAATTGATTTGTACTTCACACACACCTTTGATGGATTTTTGTTCTCCACCTGGAACGACAGAAAAGCATGTTCGGCAGGTTTTTCAACAACTGGCTGAACAGGTGAAAGAATATGATCCAGACTTGATAGTGATTTTCGCACCTGACCATTTCAATGGTTTTTTTTATGACCTGATGCCGGCATTTTGTGTTGGGGTCAGAGCGAATGCAGTGGGGGACTGGGATATTGGCAACGGTCCACTCAATGTGCCTGAAAACACCGCGAAGGATCTCATTTCTGCTTTGTACGACACCGGTATTGATGTTGCCCAATCCTGGCGTATGCAGGCTGATCATGGTTTTGTTCAACCATTGATGTTGCTTTGCCAGGATTTACAGCGCTATCCAACTGTCCCAGTCTTTATTAACTGTGCCGCCAGTCCATTACCGACATGCCGCCGTACTGTTGCGCTCGGTCGTGCGATTGGACAATTCTTGTTTAAAACAGATCAGCGGGTATTGTTGCTAGGTTCTGGTGGTTTATCACATGATCCACCGATATCGCAGATTGGACAGGTTTCGCCGGAAGTAGAAGAAGGTCTGATCGCCGGGAGAAACCCGACAAAAGAGGCGCGTCAACGACGGCAAAGCCGGGTGATTGCGGTTGGAGAATCGTTGGCTCGTGGTGAAAATGTTGCAGCTCCGTTGAACCCTCAGTGGGATGAAGAATTATTGAGTATTTTTTGCCGTGGCGATATACAGCGCCTTGCTTCATTGACGAATGGCGGGATCGCTATTCAGGGTGGTAAGGGGGGACAGGAAATCCGCTGTTGGATTGCTGCTTTTGCGGCGCTTTCTGTTTATGGCGAATATAAAGCCCAACGACATTATTACCAACCTATCAAGGAATGGCTGGCTGGAATGGCAATGGTCAGTGCTCAACCTGTGACCCAGATAGGAGCGTAATATGCGAGATCAGATTTTTATTATTGTCGGAGCAGGGCAAGCGGGGGCGATGGCCGCCGCAACCTTAAGGCAGCAACAGTTTGATGGCGATATTATTTTAATTGGTAAAGAATATCATGCACCTTATGAGCGGCCGACTTTATCAAAAGAGTATTTAATGAACGCGGAAGAGGAACCTAAATACCTGTTTTCCGAAGATTTCTATCTGAAAAACCGGATAGATTTGCGGATGGGGCAGCCGGTCGATCGTATTATTCCTGCGGAACATGGCGTCGTTTTAGAAAATGGCGACAAGCTCAGATATGACAAACTCCTGCTCACTATGGGGGCAAGAGCCAGACGGTTTCCGCTACTCGATCAACTGGGTGAAAATGTTTATACCCTGAGAACATTGGATGATGCGCAACGTTTACGTCAGGCGGTGAAAAAAGGTAAACGGGTTTTGATTGTCGGCGGGGGTGTTATTGGTTTGGAACTGGCGGCAACCGCCTGTGAACTGGGCGCGAGTGTGACGGTTATCGAACAAGCGGATAACATTATGGGGCGTTGCGCACCTCCGTTGTTGCAGGATTATCTTTTAAATCGTCATCAGGAAAAAGGGGTGCAATTCTTCCTTGATATTAATATTGTTTCCGCACAAAGGCAGGGGAATGAATTAGTTCTTATGCTGAACACTGGAGAAAGGGTGATCGGAGATATTATTATTTATGGTATCGGTGCGGAGTTCAGGGATCGGCTCGCTGCTGATGCCGGTTTGGTGACTAATGGTGGTATTGTCATTGACAGCCGTTGCCAGACGTCTGAACCAGATATTTTTGCCGCCGGGGATGTTTGCCTTCAAAGAGAGCCTTTAACCGGGGATCTCCAACGTCGTGAAACTTGGGAAAATGCTAACCGCCAGGCAACTATCGCTGCACATGCAATGATGGGACTGGAACCTCCACTGCCGGGAGCTCCGTGGTTTTGGACAGATCAGTGGGGCATTAATATCCAGATGGTCGGCAAAATGCAGGCTGAGAAATGGCATATTCAAGGTGACTTGCAATCAGATAAAGCCGTTTTGTTGGGTACAGAAAATGAAGTTTTAGTGGGTGCTGTCGCGATTAATCAGGGAAGAGAAATGCGGAATTTACGGAAATTACTCTCTAATCCTATGGTTATTGAGGTGTAATGTTTGAACAAGTCAATTTTATAGAGATAAGTAATGATGGTATGACTGGTAATGAACTGTGTTTTATTATCGAATATCGGTGACTGTCCAAGTGGTCACCGATAGTCATTACATGAATCTATTTTTTCTCTTTTCGCAACACTAAACCACAAGATGACAATTACACTATAATGCGCTAATTTATACCCATAATGTCTATTTTTCTATTTAATGTACTAAAATGAGAACACTATGGGGTTTCTTGAAAAATCAGCCTCGGCAATGGCAGTAGAATTAGGAGAGCGCTTGAAACAAGCCCGGTTAAACAATGATCTCACTCAAGCTGAAATCGCTGAACTTGTAGGCGTCACAAGAAAAACCGTTCTGAATGCTGAAAAAGGCAAAGTCCAATTAGAGATCTTTGTGGCCATTATGGCCGCGTTGAACTTGACCGAACAACTGGAGCTTTTTCTCCCTAAACAAAACATATCACCAATCCAACTTGCTAAACTTCAGGGCAAAAAACGACAGCGAGCATCCAAGAACAGAAAAAATAGTGAAGAGGATACGCCAGAATGGTAATGGAAGTTATCAGTGTCACCTACAAACAACATGACGTGGGGGCAGTGAGTTTTGACACAAGTACAGGCTTGGGCGCATTTGAATACGATCCCAGCTTTATCAAAAAAGGGATCGAACTGTCTCCGTTGAAAATGCCCCTAGCAAAGCGAATCTACAGTTTTCCAGAACTCGACTTTAATACGTTCAGAGGGTTGCCTGGATTGATTGCAGACTCTTTACCGGATGAATTTGGTAATGCTGTACTCAATGCATGGGTTGCCACTCAGGGTAAGTCTCCTAATGACATTACACCTTTACAGCGACTTCAATATATTGGGAAACGGGGTATGGGTGCTCTTGAATATGTACCTGCTACCAAAATTAGAAGCCTCAATGCCTCACAACAAGTTGAGATTGAGTCACTGGTTTCGATCGCTCAAGAAATTCTTGACTCCCGAGGTGAATTTGCTGTCGAGTTGAATAAAGACGGTCAGGAAGATCGCGAGGCTATGATGTCACTGCTTTCTGTCGGCATGAGTGCTGGTGGAGCAAGACCCAAAGCTGTACTTGCTTTTAATGATGACTTCTCTCAGGTTCGCTCTGGTCAGGCTAAAGTTCCGGACAATTTTATTCACTATCTAGTGAAATTTGATGGTGTCAGCGAGCACAACAAAAACCAGGAAACCTTTGGTGATCCACTAGGCTTTGGCGCGATGGAATATGTATACCATTTGATGGCAAAAGACTGCGGTATAGACATGATGCCCTGCCGATTACTCCCTGAGGGTAACAGGCGTCACTTTATCACACCGCGTTTTGATCGTCTGGGGAATAAAAAAATCCATGTTCAAACATTAAATGGACTTGCGCATGTTGACTATAAAAAGCCTGGTTCCTTCTCCTATGCAGAGCTATTCAGTGTTGCAAGGCAGCTAAAACTATCGGCTAAAGATGCTGAACAGTTGCTGAGAAGAATGAGCTTTAATATCGTTGCCCGAAACCATGATGATCACGCTAAAAACTTCGCTTTCATATTAAAAGGAGAAAAATGGGCTTTAGCTCCAGCCTATGATTTAGCCTATAGCTACAAACCTAGCAGTAAGTGGGTAAACAATCACTGGATGAGTTTAAACGGTAAAAGAGACAACTTTTCTCGGCAAGATTTTCATTCATTGGAAAAACTCAGCCCACTGTTCACCAGAGAAATTATCAACGGAATTATTAATGAAACCATAGAAAAGGTCTCTACCTGGAGGAAGCTTGCTGTTGAAGTTGGTGTGCCAGATTCATTGATTAAGGAAGTCGACTCAAATTTGAGATTAAATATCTAATTGGAACCGTTGCACGCCATTGCCAGGATGCTACGCGAAGAAGGTGGCGGACGCCGACAGCCTGATGGCGTGCATAAATATAAAACAAAATGATACTGAGCGTACCATTTTGTTTTTAGTTGAGAAGAATTAAAAAATACATTCTCTTCTCTTTGTTTATTTAAGTGATACAATAAATTAAATACTATCCTGTTAATGTTCGATAATATAAAGATCTTTCGATGATACAAAACCAAGCAGGTTGATATAATATCCACCAATATAAGGTTTTACCAGTCTGGCACTAACATAGTAATAAATGGGAATTGACGGTACATCTCTTGTAAGAATATCTTGTGCTTGTTGAAAATATTTTATATCGTTTGTTGTTTGGGCTTTTTTCATCAGATCATCATAAATATCATTACTATATAATGATGTATTATTAGAACTGTTGGTCACAAAATTATTTAAAAACGAGGCTGGATTATCGTAATCAGCTATCCATGCATGTCTCACCAAATCAAAATTACTTTGATGCATGGTGTCTAACATTGTTTTCCATTCTTGATTTTGTAAAACAGCATCTACTCCTAGATTTTTCTTCCACATTGAGGAGGCGGCTATTGCAATCTTTTTATGATCCTCTGATGTATTATAAAGAAGTTTAAATTTCAATGGGTTACTTCTGTTATAACCCGCTTCATTCAATAATTTCCTGGCTTTTTCAATTCTTTTCGCCAGTGTCCATGATGCATAATCAGGTTGTTTTAAATTCATTCCTCCCGTATTCGGCGGGGTATTATTATAAGCGGCTTTTTGACCTTGGCCTAATACCTTATTTGAAATGATGGTTTTATCTAAAGCCAAATTTAATGCCTGTCTGACTCTAATATCATTAAAAGGTGCTTTTTGGGTATTAAATTCGTAATAATAAACACCTAATTTAGGTGAAATGTGAACCTGGCTACCTAACTTAGTTTTTAAGGAGTTAAATGAAATTGATGGGATGTTTTTTGTTATATCTATTTCCCCGGCTAAATAACGGTTCACTACTGCTGTTTCTGACGTGACGGCAAGATAGGTGACTTTATTAATAACGGTATGTGCATTATCCCAATATTGTGGATTTCTGATACCAATGACTTTCTCATTGACGATCCATTCAGCCAGTTTAAACGGGCCACTACCGACAAATACATTCGGCTGAGTCCATTTCTCACCATATTTCTCAACCGCTTTTTGACTGATAGGCACCATAACCGGATGTGCCATCATCTGTAAGAAATAGGCTAACGGCTGCTCTAATGTTACTTCTACCGTCATATCATCCAGTGCTTTGACTCCTAATTCATCGGCTTTTTTCTTTCCGGCAAGAATATCTTTAGCATTGGCTATATACATGTTTTCAATATAGCTGCCATATGGAGATGCCATTTGAGGATCAATTAAACGTCGCCAACTAAAAACCACATCATGGGCAGTAATAGGAGAACCATCAGACCACTTTATTCCTTCTCTTAAATGAAATAACCAGACTTTATTATCTTTGGTTTCCCAACTGACTGCTAAATCGGGATTTAACTTACCATCAATGCCTGTGTCAATTAATCCACTAAAGAAATCATGAATAATATCAAATTCAACATCACTTTCAACTTTATGGACATCAAGAGACGCCGGTTCTGAACCATTATGACGAGTAATATCCTGATTAATGGCCAGTTGTGTACCAGGTGGAATAATTGCTGCATGAGATAATGTTAAGCTTCCAAGTATAATTCCTGTGAATAATGATAGGTTTTTTATTGTCTTTTTCATCGTGATTTCTCCAATAAGATTTGGGATTTTAATATTGACATTGCAAATTGAGCAATATCTGATATTGGCTCGATTGTAAATAACCCTGCCGAGGAATGGTCCGCCGGATCTCTTCTTCCAGAGCCGGAAGCGGCAGACCAAATTGAATCCGTTGGTTTGCTATATTAGCCGGTTAGTAAAATCTAAAATCCTCGATCCTGCTCACAGATTGGCATATTTTCCTGAACAGGAGTATCGGGAGTTATATCTATGTATCTAATTACTCTTTTGTTTTCACTTTTTAGTTTCAACAAAATTAACAGGAGAGTAACAATTGAATATATCAAATTATAAGTTATATTTTATATTATCTAATCTATCAGGAGGTAACCATGGCGGTACCAACGCTCAGACATTTCATTAATAGTCAGTATGTTGAATTTAAAGGTTCCGAATATTTTGACCTAGTCAGCCCGGTCACTGGCGAAACCTATGCGCGTTCTCCTAATGCGACTGTAGCAGATGTTGATGAAGCTTATGCATCGGCTAAAGAGGCGTTCAAAATCTGGGGGCGTAGCACACCGTCAGCACGTCAGCTGGCGTTGCTGGCCTTAGCCGATGCAGTGGAAAAAAACGCTGAACGTCTGATCGAAGCGCAAAGCCGCAATACAGGGCAGCTCAAGCATCTGATTGCCTCTGAGGAAGTTGCGACGTCAGTGGATCATATCCGTTTCTTCGCGGGTGCCGCCCGTTTTCTGGAAGGCAAAGCGACGGCTGAATATCTTCCTGATATGACGACTAGCATCCGACGTGAACCACTGGGCGTAGTGGGTCAAGTTACGCCGTGGAACTACCCGTTGATGATGGCAGTATGGAAGATAGCGCCTGCGCTGGCAGCGGGCAATACTGTGGTACTCAAGCCAAGCGATACCACGCCGGAAAGTACTCTGTTACTGGCTGAACTGGCCGCTCCGTTCTTCCCGGCCGGTGCATTCAACGTGGTGTTGGGTAATGCTAGCGCCGGCGCTCTGGTCGTTTCACACAAAACGCCCGCTATGGTTTCCATCACAGGTTCCGTGCGTGCAGGTTTGCAGGTTGCCTCTTCGGCGGCGGCTAATCTTACCAGAGCGCATTTGGAGCTAGGTGGCAAAGCGCCAGTGGTTGTTTTCGCCGATGCAGATATGGACAAAGCGGTGGCGACCATTGCTACTGCGGGGTACTTCAATGCGGGTCAGGATTGTACGGCAGCCTCGCGCGTGCTGGTGCATGAATCTGTTTACGATACCTTCGTCGCCAAATTGGTGGCGGCAGCTAAAGCGACCCGCTTTGGTTCTCCGGAAGATGAAGAGGCGCTGTATGGGCCGCTCAATAATGTTCGTCAGCTGGAGCAGGTCAACGGGTTCATTACGCGTCTGCCCGCTCATGCCCATATCGAAACAGGAGGCCGTCAGGCCGAACGTTCGGGTTATTACTTTGAACCTACGGTAATTACCGGTCTGGAACAGCACGACGAAGCAATCCAGACCGAGATTTTCGGTCCGGTCATCACGGTGCAGAAGTTCTGCGATGAACAGGATGCCATAGAGAAAGCTAACGACGTGAAATACGGATTGGCCTCCAGTGTCTGGACCCGTGACCATGGCCGCGCGTTGCGTCTGTCACGTGAACTCGATTTTGGTACCGTCTGGATCAACACTCATATTCCTCTTACGGCAGAGGCACCGCACGGCGGCTTCAAGAGCTCCGGATATGGTAAAGATCTGTCGGCTT
This sequence comes from Photorhabdus tasmaniensis, assembly GCF_011189505.1. Taxonomy (GTDB): domain Bacteria; phylum Pseudomonadota; class Gammaproteobacteria; order Enterobacterales; family Enterobacteriaceae; genus Photorhabdus; species Photorhabdus tasmaniensis. The sequence continues at coordinate 23,288 of NZ_PUJU01000050.1, read as the reverse complement.
ATGGCTTCGATGAATATACGCGTATCAAACATGTGATGAGTTCCAACGACTGACACAGGACATCCGTAATGATTCAGAATAGATCTCCACGCGACTTGGTGTCGCGTGCGCACCACGAGCTGTTTACTGATCGTGATGTAGGAGCGCTTGAGCGTTATTTTGCGCCGCATTTTATCGAACATTCCCCGTTGGTTAAAGATGGTCTTGCCGGATTACGTGAGCGGGTCTGGACACATCCTGAACTGCACCACGAAACGTATCGTGTACTACAGGATGGTGATCTGGTTGCCATCCACGGTCGTTTTACGGGATTAGACGACCATCCGTTGGTCGGTTTCGATTTGTACCGGGTTGCCGACGGCTTAATCGTAGAACACTGGGACGGCCTGGTACCGCAGGCTGCCCCCAATGCCAGTGGCCGGACTCAGTTAGACGGCCTGACTGAAACAGACCATGGTCATGACCGGGAGAAGAATCGCGAACTGGTGGTCAACTTTTTCACACGTACTCTGATCGAGGGTCACTACGAAGAGTTTGGCAACTACACCAATGGTGAATTGTTTCGCCAGCACAGCCCCGATATTCCCGATGGTACGGCTGCGGTCATTTCGTTTCTTAAGCAACTCAGGAATGAAGGGCAGGGCCTGCATTACGCCAAAATTCACCGTACGGTAGCCGATGGGCAGTTTGTTCTAACCCATTCGGAGGGGAGTATTGCCGGAGTGCGTCACGGCTACTTCGAGCTATGGCGAATTGAGAATGGCAAAGTGGCTGAACTTTGGGATGCTATCACCCCGGTACCAGAGGATGCGAAAGCGCTGCATAGGCACGGTATTTTTTAGCGAATTTCACTGTGCAGTGATCGGCCACAGCGCGAGGCGGCAGGGTAGAACCTGCTGCTTCATAAGAGAGGACAATAATGCACTGGTATTTAAATGTATTAAAGAACTATGCAGGCTTCAGGGGACGAGCCAAACGTAAGGAGTTCTGGTATTTCGTTTTGTTCCAGATCCTAGCTGTATTTATTATCTCTTTCCTTGAAAGCTACTTTGCCGTTGCCAATCCTGAAGTTTATATGGGCTGGTTCAGCGCTGTCTATCTGCTGCTCACGTTTTTGCCCGCGCTAGCAGTGAATGCCCGCCGCCTGCATGACATCAATTACAGCGCTTGGTGGTTACTGTTGCATCTCATACCGTTTATCGGCACCGTTATCCTGCTGATTCTCGCCGGTCTGAAAGGGAGCTCTGAGAGCCGGACTCACTCACAGGGAAACGCTCCGAACCAGGCCAGCGGGTGATTTCAAGCTCATGACAGGAGTGCTGAAATGACAATGAACAGAAGAGATTTTATCTCTACCGCCGCAACGCTCGCGGGGGTGGGAGTGCTTTCATCCGTACTTCCCAACTTATCCCTGCTCGCCCGAACCTTAACCGCGACCAATGCTCCAGCTGTCAATGTTGATAAGCTCCGGCCGATACTGTTGGCGGATGCGCAGCACAGAGCCAGCCGGTTGGGGCTGGATCCGCGCATCTGGAGCTGGCATAAAGACGCAGCTGCTAACACCATGCCAGCTAACTATTATGAAGCTTCTCTAGCTGACTGGTCAGCTTTTGGAAGCCTGCCTGGAGATCAGAACTGCGAGGTTGTGGTCATCGGCGGTGGGTTGCTGGGTGCTTCCACCGCATTGCATCTTGCTGAAGCGGGCGTAGACGTGATTCTGGTTGAAAAGGATAACATTGGTTCAGGCGCTTCTGGCCGCAACGGAGGACAGATGACCCCCGGGCTCGCACGCTGGGAAGCTGAAACCATGCTGGAAAAACTTTCATCCGATGAGGCTAAACGCTTATGGCGTTTTGCGTCTATTGAAACGATGAATCTCGTGGATGAACTCCGTGAGCGTTACAGTTTCGAATGTGACCGCAAATATGGTCATATCACTGTTGCGGTGCACGCAGGCCACATGGGGCCGCTGGTGGCGAATGCCGATGCCCGGCGCCAGATGGGAGATACGGCGATGAAGATTATCGGCCCGCACGAATTGCAGGAAGAGTATGTGCGTTCGGCCATCTACCATGGAGCGAATATCGACAGTATCGGTGGGCAAGTCCAGCCTCTGGCACTGTTGCGTGGCCTGGTTTATGGTTTCGCCAGACTAGGTGGGCGAATCTATGACAGCACGAAAGTGAAGAGCATCAGGCAGGATGCTGGTGGCACAATCGTAGAAACTGATCGGGGGGCTATCAGGGCAAGTAAAGCTGTGGTGCTGGGTGTGCATGTCTCCACGAGTGAATTTATCTCCGGCCCTTCCACCACGGTGCCTTTTTTCTCCTACGTGGCGGTAACGCCACCGTTGCCCGTGGATGTCAAAGAGCTGATCCCGTCAGATCTGCCGGTCTACGATACACAGTTACAGGTTGACTACTATCGTGCGGTGCGCAATAACCGCCTGCTGTTCGGTGGACAGGGTACTGGCAACTCTTGGTCACCGCGTGATGTGAACAACTATCTGCTTGAGCGTATCAGAACTGTATTCCCGCAGTTGGAAAAACCCGAACTAGAATATTCCTGGGGCGGGATCAGCGATCTGACTCTGAATGGTGCCACCGATGCCCGCAAGAGCGGCGACAGCGTACCCGTGTATATGGTGCATGGTTGGAGTGGTCATGGAGTGGCGCAGACGGTGCGCATTGGCAAAGCAATTAGCGACGATTTTATCAGACGCAACGACGACTTTACCATGCTTACCCGCATTGACCACGCGAGTATCCCGCTGGGTGCCTATCTCTCTCCGGTAGCCATTCCGTTGGCTAAGGGTGTTCTGGGAGTGATAAGCACGCTTAATCCGGCAGAGATGGTTTCGTTCTGAGCCGCAGGGCGTGGGGTTTCGTGGGCCAATATCGGTTATATTTGCATTGGTTAATGATTGTATGTGTATTCTTTATGCTATTAATCGTTAACTTGAGGTGCATTATTCAAACTCTACATAGGAAAACCAGACTCGATAACAACATGGCGGCACTTCATCATGAGTACGACGATGCTGATGCAGCGGCTGATCGCCTTGAAAATATTATTAAGGAGCTGCATCAAGCGCCAACTGGTATTGCCGGACAATCAGTTTCTGATGAATATGTTATTTCTGGCTATGCCGGCACAGGCACTTACCGAACTGACACCGGAAAAGAAAAGGCTGCAAAAAATGGGGAAAAGGATATCAAAAATGATAAAATATGTGATCTATATTACATTTATATATCAATTTAATACCTCTAATTCTTTAGCTAGTTGTTTGTAATTTTAGTTCTAATAAATTATTATCTCATTATTAAATTACAATAAATTTTTTTAAAATCATATTTTTGAGTTTATTTTTTTAATCCGGGTTATGTTTTAATTTATTTGTTTTACAGTATGTTTTGGCCTGTCATATGAATGAGCGATGATATAATGACTCCTTGCTATTCCATCATTCTGATCTATTCTTTTTTTATCTACCTCTCTATTTATTCCTTCGCTATCATCAAAAGGCGGAATCACATATGAACGCTTATATTAAACACGTTAAAAAATTTAATGAGGTTTGTGAGCATTATCAGATACATAAGATAAGAGAAGATGAGCAGACTTACGATCCGGTTAACTCACCTGTGATTATGCCTGCTAAATTGATAAAAGAAGCTTTTAATCCTGAGTTGTTTTCTGATGATATTTTATTTTCACTGTTTAATATTTTGAAAAAAGAGATGATAGCTTCTCAGGAATCTTTATTTCGGGTGTATATAGAGGGTAGATTAAGTGCGGAGCATATTGATCCTATCCTCTATACCGATCCTCATGAAAACGAGACGTTTGAGAGCTGGATATCGCGAGCGACTGGGAGTGAACGGTTCTGTGTTATTGTCAATGATACTGAACGTTGGTCTGATGATATTTCTCAAGCAGTTTCTTCAATTTTTGCTCCTTTGCGAAAAATTCTTGGGGAAAGAAACACTTTAATAGGAACTTGTCTGTTTATTGGTAACTATGGATACACACCGTTTGGTGTCCATCTTGATGATCCTTATAGCTCAGTGGTGCATTTTCATCTTGGGCCTAACGCCAAAGAAATGTCTTTGTTTAATAAAGATATTTTTGAAAAAATAGAGGGAATAAGATATCGGTTTGATATGGAGAAACTACGGCCCTATGCCGATAACTGGATAATAGAAGCCGGCGATATATTTATTCTGCCACCACATCATTATCATATTGGAAATACACCACAATATTCAGTTGGAATGGGAATTGTAGTGAATAAAGAAACAGAAGACCGTTTGGAAAATATGCTCATTAATAAGGGTATTGCCCATTTGATCGCTGAAAAAGGCATTGATAATCTTATTTCTGAGGCGGAAGAAAAAAATATCTCTCTGTCAGACTGGTTACGTGATTCACGTGATAGTTATTTTACTGCTTTACATGAAAAAAATGGGTTGCCAAAAGCAAGAAAGTGTAAATACTTACATTTTGATGAACAGAGCACAGAAGAAATTTTAAAATTAGATCAGTTGGAAAAAATAATTTCCAAGACGATGGAGAGTAATGGTGGGGATTTCTGGTCGATAGGTGAGGTTTTAAATAGGTTATCACGTGATAATATTATCGAGATATTGAATGATCTGTTAGAAAAGAAAGAAATCACTGATAAATATGAACTTCTCTCTGAAGATAGCATTTATATTCACCGACAGAAAAACTTTAATTTACTTATTCGCTTTATTGGTAAAACAAATAATGAAAAACTGTACGTCAATGAGTTCGATACTTTCATCATCAATCCATCACAAGAAGCAATAGGAATTCCTTATTATAAATGCAAAATTAATCATGATGATCCATTTATGCAACCAGAAGCATTGACTTCATTAGGCGTTTTCACTTTCGAGCCAAATAAGTTATATCGCTTTAATGCTTACGAGAATATTCTTGATTTCGGTTGTGATAATCATGATAGCTCTTTTTTACTCATTGCACATTCAGGTGCCAAAGGGTGGATCAGTTGGATTTATGATCGCATGAGCTTACAACCAATCGAAACTATTTGCACTAATTTAAGTGCGTCACGTATTCAACTGTATGTCCGGCTATTGGGAGCGATGAAATATCATGGCGCAAGGGCTGCACTGGCGAAACTTGCAACGTCTGATTATGCCAATTTTGTTCGTTGGGAGGCCATAGAAAGTCTGGCGCAGATTGATAGTGCTGCATGTCTGGAATTGTTACACCAGATAGCCCGCGAAGATACCGATACGATGATGCGTGAAACGGCAAAAAATAGTTTACAGCTCAATGGACTTGACATTGCAAGGGAGGATTAAACATGGCTGTAAAATTGGCAGTTGAACCTGATACGCAAATTACTTTGGCGGCTTTAATCGAATATCTGACCGATTCCGGCGTAATCGAGCGGTTGAGTGCATCCTGTTATAACCAGGATGATATGTTAAATACGGCATCCCGCCTTAAAGGCTTCGCGCTTAATCATCATGAAGTATTGCAACATGTGAGTAACGCCTTAGCGACTCCTGAAACTTTTCAGTATACCAATAATGGACAATCACAAAGTTATGTTCTGTACACTTGCCCGGTTTTTGTACTGCGCCTGATGGTCTGGATCCCTGTGGGATTTCAGGCGCGGAGTATCCCTTTTTCCTACCGTTATGCCCATGATCATGCATTTGACCTGATGAGTGTTGGCTTTTTTGGCCCTGGATATCGTACCTCTTTGTATGGTTTTGACTACGCCCATATCGAGCAGAGCAACAATGGGGAAACACCGCTCAGTTACGCAGGCGATATGTTTCTGGAGGAAGGGGATATTATTTATTATTACGCTAATAAGGACGTGCACATCCAGCACGAACCTGTTTCGTTGTCAGCTTCTTTGAATCTCATTATTCCTAAAAGTGTTCCTTCCGCTCGTCAAACGATTTTTGAACTATCGGAATCAGAGGGACGTATTGTCGGCAAACCAAAATTCAATAGCTTGCAACGGGTAATTTCACAGCGGTCGATCTTCTCAGTCATGGCATATCAGGGGAATCCACGAACACAAAGACTGCTGATCCATATTGCTAAAACTCATCAGGCGGAGGAAGCCAGGGCGATGGCATGGGCTGCTATTCTTCGTCACCAGATCTCACAATCGTTGATTGATAGCGCGTTGGATGATAACAGCAACTACGTCCGTAATGCGATTCAGACAGTGTTGGCAACTTTGCAGGAGAAAAATTCATGACTCTTGAATTCTCACCTAAACCAGGTAAGCCATTGGTATTGCCTGAGCTGGTTCAGCTTTTGAAAACCAGCAGTATGGTGGACAACGTTTCCTGTGGCCGTTACCAACGGGAAGAAATAGAAATAGCCAGTCAATGGTTAGTAGATTTTGCGGCTAACAAGCAGGAGATATTGGACATCATCTGTAACCAATTAGAATTTCCTAACCAATTTCAATCTGGAAACAATGTTCAGCCACCGACATTTATCCTATACAGCGACCGGAGATTTGCTATTCGTATGGTTCTATGGTTACCACCTGGACCTCAGTCCGCACCTGCGCCATTTTCCTGGTTAGAACCTCATGACCACGATTTTGATTTTTTGACAACTAACTTCTTTGGTGATGGCTATACTACACGTCTTTATGAGTATAACTATGATAGTGTTGATGGCGTTGAAGGTGAAGAAGTCGCTATGAATTACTTTGGCGAACAGATGTTATCCCCAGGCAAAGTCATATTTTTCTTTCGCAGTAAAGATATGCATATCCAATTTCCACCACCAAACTTATCCATCTCTATTAATATCATCATTCAACCCAGAGGGCGTGAACAACGACAATATGAATTTGATCTGGATAGGGAAGATAACTCTGGCTTACAGATTGCACGAATTAAAAAAGGGCGGTTTGAACGGTTCCGTGCACATAAGGTCTTGTTTTCTGTTTTGATGAAAGAAGGCAATGAACGTAGCAGAAAACTACTGCATAGAATTGCCGGCAGCCATGCCCGTGAAGAGTTACGTTCTATCGCTTTTGTTTCCATGCTGAGTTTTTCTACCAATACACAATATCGTGATGAGGTATATCACCTTGCCATGTGTGATCCCAGTAGTTATGTCCGTGCACAGGCTCAGCAATGTATGTTAGCGCTGGCTTAGCGAGCGTTAATAGTACCGCGTCATTTCGACGCAACTTTACTATCTAATATAAAAAAAGAGGTAGGTCATATGAAAAACACAAATCTGGGCAATACTGAAACTGATCAAACAGAGAATTCTCTCCGGCTAGCGACTTTTTCACAGCCGGTTAGCCTGGCTGGGGCAGTACCGCGCACCTTATCGGGTAGTGAAGCGGGCAGAGTACTTGGTTTTGGTTGTCGCTCCTGCACTGAATCATCAAAAAACGAATGATAAATAATTCTGTAGCTATTTGATGACAATATAAAGTTAAGCGGATTTCTAATCGGCGAATAATACCACCGGATGGGAGTCCGCTATTTCGTGTTATTAGGGAGGAAAGATGTTGCATAGTCAGCGTGTGTTACTCACCGGTGCTAGTGGTTTGCTTGGTTGTGCAATTACGGAAATGCTGGCAAGCAATGGTTTTCGAATGGTGGTAACCGGCAGACGTGATAATCGGCTTAAGGAATTGTCCCAACAATATCAGGATAATCGCGAAATATATTCACTTGCGGGGGATATACGTGATGATAATTTCCGCCAGCAACTGATAGATTTCACCTGTGAAAAGTTGGGTGGATTGGATGTATTAATTAATAATGCCGGTACTTTCCATTTCAGCAATCTGATGGATATGATGCCGGAAGAAATTGATCAGGTTATTACGACTAATGTCACCGCTTTAATTCATATGACATATCTGGCTTTGCCACATCTATTATCAAGTACTCAGTCTTCCATTATTAATATTTGCTCTCTGGCAGGGAAAGCCAGCTTGCCAGGGGCTAGTTGCTATGCAGCATCAAAATGGGCAGTCGTTGGATTTACTGTAGCGTTACAGCAAGAACTATGGAAACAAGGCATACGTGTATGCGCAATTTCGCCAGGTCAGCTTGAGCAGTTAGGAATTAAATTATCAGAAGATGTAGGAACTATCCCACTTTCTGCTGTCACTGATGCAATTGCCTTTATCCTTCAGCATCCAGCCGGTAGTTGCCCGTCAGAAATTGTTTTGCGGCCGATGGTGGGCGGTTCATAACTTTTAATGCATTGCCTTTTTATTCGCACATGGGGATAATCTTACTGTATATTATTTTAATATTGATATCGGTGCTTATAATAATTTTTCAATAGGTGAATATTTTGCGCTTGTCCTAATTTGATTCCCGAATTTTCCGGTTGTTTTTTTATAAATGTGGCAAACATTAAGCAATTTTGGCAAATAATTAGCGACAATCCCATTATGGTTGTATACTGTGAAGAAGCGATAATAAACAAGGTGGAGCTATTGAGCCAAGTAAATCAATTAAAAAATGAGGCGCAATTATGACTAATATTTATATAAACAAATATGCTCAAAATAGTATCGTTGCGAAACTCCCATTAGCATCTGATAAGAAAATAGAAAAATGGAATGCGGAAAATTTGGATTTTCGCATTTGGACCCCGGGATTTATATGGTTGGATGGTCAAAGCATTTCAGAGTTTCGCAACTTATTTCGGTATCCAGGTATTACAAATCTTTATCTTGCATTCACGTTTAAAGCGCAGTTTCTCACTCCATTAAGTTCTACAGCAGAAATGTCAAGGGTACAGCCAATTCAGGATTGGTTTTTCAATAATGGAGCATATATTGAGAATGGTTTTGATAACTTCGGTATATATTCCAGTGATACAGGGCGTGGAGAATACAGTGTAAATTTCATTGATCCCTGTTTTTATCTTATAAAGAATGGTGAATTGAGTTATAGTGATAAGAATTCCGCTTTCCCAAACCTTGTCCTTCGGGTGAAAAATAAGGTCAGTTCAAATTTTCTGGCAAATTTAATTCCTACGGATTTTAAAGTGATTATTAATTAGTTTCATATTATATTGAAACCCTCTTTCGGGTGGCTGCTCTGAGTGAACACACCCAAAAGAGGATTCGCTTTATAAACTGGTTTCCTTAACTACCTCATTTTTCCTATCTTTTTCCATAATAATCAGTAATTTAAGCATGATGACAATACCTTTAGATGCTTCGCTGGCCTTGCTATGTGATGTTCTCGATTATTTTGCCTCAGGGAGTTTAGCAAGCTTAATTCCCAGAAGCAGAGCTAAAAGGATGAGAATGATAATAAATAAAACAACCCCGTTCCAGCCCCATTGTAGCCAGAATATACCACCCAAAGTACCCGCTACACTTGAGCCGGCGTAATAACAGAAGAGATAGAGAGATGACGCCTGTGCTTTGGCCCGACGAGCGCGACGTCCAACCCAACTGCTGGCGACAGCGTGTGCGGCAAAGAAACCGGAAGTGAGTATGACCATCCCAATTATAATCATCACAGTAGAGGGCAGCATGGTAATAAGAGTACCAATTAGCATCATACTAATCGTCACTATCAGCATTTTCCCTAGTCCGTATTGACTTGTTAATCCACCCACTTTAGATGCGCTGTATGTACCGGCCAAATAGACAATGGATAACATACCAACAGTCGATTGACTGAAATGATAGGGAGAGTCCAGTAAACGATAACTGATATAATTAAACATCGTAATAAAACCACCCATGAGCAAAAATGCTTCAAAAAATAATAATGGCAACCCTTTATCACGAAAATGTAATCTCAGATTTATCAATAAAGATTTTGGTTTGAGGGAGCTTGGCCGAAAATGACGAGATTCAGGTAACATACGACAAAACATAATTGCAGCAATTAAGGAAAATAAACCTAATACTATGACAGAAACCCGCCATGAGAAATGATCCGTTATCACACCTGATATTAATCGCCCACTCATTCCGCCAATAGAATTACCGCTGATATAAAGCCCCATTGATAAAGCAACAAAGTTAGGATGAATTTCCTCACTAAGGTAAGTCATTGCAACGGCTGCTACGCCACTGAGAGATAAGCCAACCAGAGCGCGTATAATCAGAATTCCATGCCAACTGGTCATAAATGCACTGAGTAAAGTGAAAAATGCGGCGGCAGATAGCGCGGTTACCATAACATTTTTACGGCCAATAGCGTCAGATAAAGGACCGGTTATTAATAACCCCAGTGCCAGCATCCCGGTCGAAAGCGATAAAGATAAACTGCTGGTGGCCGGAGAGACACCAAAATCTTCCGATAATATAGGTAAAATGGGTTGAACAAAGTAGAGTAGGGCAAATGTTGCTAATCCTACGGTAAAGAGTGACAACGTCACTCTGATATACAAAGGATCTGCCTTCTGAATATAATCTCTCTTATTTTGAGTATCTTGGACAAGACTATTATCGGGTGTTGGATTTTCGCTGATGCTGCGGGTGGTGCTCACATGATTTCCTTACTTAACTCATAATAAGTAACTTGCGTTTTGATGTAGATCAAGCATATGAATTGCAAAATATTTTGTCTAATATATTAATCATTAATAATGATATGTATTAGATCTCAAAGGTGATTATGGCTATTGAATTACGGCACTTACGTTACTTTGTTGCAGTGGCAGAGGAATTACATTTTGGTCGCGCAGCAGAGCGGCTTAATATTTCACAACCCCCATTAAGCCAACAAATTCAATCGCTTGAAAATAGTATCAACGCACAATTATTAGAGCGTAATAACCGGAATGTGAACCTGACCCCGGCAGGTAACATGTTTCTGGAGGAGGCTTATCAGATTCTGGCCCAGGTTGATGCCGCGGCGACAAAAGCTGCCAGAATGCAAAAAGGAGAATTAGGTGAAATATCTATCGGTTTCACCTCTACAACACCTTTTATGCATAAAGTCACTTTGAGTTTACGGCAATTCCGCGAACGCTACCCGGAAGTGTCTATTCATATGCATCAAATGAATACCAAGCGTCAGATTGCTCCGTTGCTGACTGGACGGTTAGATATTGGAATTATGCGTAATACGCAATTACCGGATAGTTTGGAGCATCGGCTATTATTCCGTGAATCTTTTATGCTTGCTGTTTATGATGGACACCCGTTATTAGACTATGCCCAACAGGGAATAAAGCTCGAAATGTTGGCGGGCTATCCGCTGGTATTTTTTGAACGTGAAGTTGGAACTGCTTTATATGATGAAATCATCACGTTATTGACTCAGGCAGGTGTGACACCGATGATTTCACAAGAAGCAGGTGAGGCCATGACCATTCTTGGTCTTGTCTCGGCAGGGCTTGGGATCAGTGTTGTGACTGAGTCTTTTACCCGTATGAAAGTCGATGGTGTTCAGTATATTTCCTTTGCTGATAACCGATCTTTCTCTGAGGTTTGGTTAGTCAATCATAAAAGCCGACCAGTATCAGCCGCAGCAAACAGACTGACAAGACTACTCATCTCTAATGTTCTGAATGAAAAAAATGAGTGAAGATCAGCTAAATTTCGTGCTTAATATCACATATTGATTGAAAGAATGATACCTTTTGCCTAAAACATCGACATAATCAGCCGACAATTATTTCGAAGCTCAAATTAATTAAAGAGCAGAAGGGTGAGTATGGATGGACAACCAGGTCATATTGATCAAATAAGACAGACTAATATTGGTGCTGTTTATCGGTTAATTGATCAATATGGCCCAATTTCCCGTATTGAGCTATCTAAAAAAGCACAACTTGCTCCAGCCAGTATTACTAAAATTGTTCGTGAATTGGTTGATACACACTTAGTGATGGAGACAGAATTTCTGGATTTGGGATTTAGAGGACGCCCAGCGACTGGACTGAAGCTTGATTCTCAAAACTGGCATTTATTGTGTGTCAGTATTAGCTTTGGAAGTTTAATTTTGGGCCTTCGTGATCTCAGCAGCAAGTTAATTGTTGAAGATGTTTTGCCATTATCGGCTAGCAATAAAAAATCCTTTTTAGACTGTATTATTCATGAGATTGACGCATTTTTTGGTCGTTATCAATCCCGTCTTGAGCGCCTGACGGCAATTAGCATGACTATAAATGCGATTGTTGATCCGACTAAAGGTTTAATCTGCAATTTTCCTTATTATCAGGTTCAAGAGTTGGCAATAGGAGAGTATCTGCATCGTCGCACCGGATTACCGGTATTTCTCCAACATGAAATCACCGCCTGGACGGTAGCTGAATCATTATATGGTGCGGCAAAAAATTGTCAGAATATTATCCAGATTGTCATTGATGAAAATGTTGGATGCGGCGTTATCATTGCAGGACAAACATTACATGCGGGCAACGGTAGTGTTATGGAAATAGGACATATTCAGGTTGAACCTGATGGTGAACGCTGCAATTGCGGGAATCTGGGCTGCTTGGAGACAGTTGCCGGTATCAGTTACATTTTATCTAGAGTAAAGCAGCAGTTAATGACGGCTCCAGATTCTTTACTTAACGGTAAACTATTGACGGTTGAATCATTCTGTCAAGCCGCTAATAAAGGTGATACTCTGGCAATTGATATTATCCATGATATAGGGCTAAAAATTGGTCATATTGTTGCAATTATGGTGAATTTATTTAACCCTGAAAAAATTCTGATTGGTTCTCCACTTAATGCTTCACAGCAAATTTTGTATCCTGTCATTGATGGATGTATTCAGCGACACTCTTTGCCTACTTATAGTAAACAGGTTGAGTTGGTTGCAACAGAATTTAACAACTCAGGAACATTATCTGCGGTGTCATCAGTTAAAAAAGCTTTATATGATGGTTCATTGTTGATCAATTTAATGAAAGGATAATAGACCTGATCAATGTTCTCTGATTGTAATATTTGCTTTTTCTTACTCAATTTACGCAATAATTAAACAAAACATTGAGCTAACGCAATCTCCCTTATAGCCGTACCCTCTAAACTTAAGTGTTCATTAAGCGGATTTTATCTGTCATTATGGAAAACAGAATTTATGTTAACTCGCCTATTTGTTACGGGGACAGATACCAACATCGGTAAAACAGTTGTTACCCGTGCATTATTACAAGCTTTTAATCGTGACGGAGCAACAGCTGTAGGTTATAAACCTATAGCCACAGGAGGGTATGAAACAGAAGAAGGAATGCGTCATCGAGATGGTCTGATTTTGCAAAAATCCTCTCCTGTTCAATTTAAATATGAAGAAATTAACCCGGTTATCTGGAAAAGTAGTTACTGTGAAGCAAACCAGGTTGATTTCGATCAGATGAAACAAGGATTAAATAATCTTAGCAATAAAGCAGATTGCGTTATTATTGAAGGTAACGATGGTTGGCGTGTGTTGCTGAATGATGAAACTTTTTATTTTGATTGGGTGATTCAGGAAAAAATTCCAGTCATTTTAGTCGTAGGCATTCAACCTGGCTGTGTAAACCACTCAATTTTAACCGCGCAGGCGATCATAAATGATGGATTGCAGTTAATTGGGTGGATAGCAAATAGAATTAATCCTGGTATATCTCATTATGCGAAAATTATGGATAGGTTACGCTGTCACATTAATGCACCACAGTTAGGTGAAATTCCTTATATTTTACGTCCGGAAGAAAAAGATCTATCCTGCTATCTGAATATTTCCACTCTATTAAAACCAGTTGTAAAATAGTCATGGGCTGAAATCGACAAATATCTTGACTATGATGTTTGATCATTCAATAAGAAAACCTCATGTTTGAAAACGTGAGGTCAGACCGCTGACAAACCTCGTTTAAAAGAACGGGGTTTGTTTTTTTCATGATGAAAAATGTTGTGGCCATCTTCCTCATTATTTTTGCTCTTGCTTTACCACATACCCCCTTTATCCAGCAATAAAAATAACAGCTTAAAGGGGGAAATACACCGGAAAGAAGCTTATTGATGAAGATCGAATATACCCCATATATCGGAGTGACTTAAATTTAGCTAAAATGACACTGAGTGTCATTTTTTTCTTGCAAAGTGACACTGGGTGTTAGTATGATGTCATTTATAGACAACATGGAGAAGTTAAGAAAGCACAATTAAAAAAGGTTGTTCAATATATGAAATAAAATACCACCTTAGGGCGGTTAACTTCTCCAAGTTTATATATAAATTTTCATAAAATAATCTAATTGAGGGCAAGTTATGGAAGAAAATATGTTTCAAGAGCTTTTGAGTGGTGTAAAAGAGATGGTAGCAATAGAGAATGGTGAGTATCAGCCTAAGCCTGAACATGTTCACTGTCATGCTATCCCTAATGTTAAATCAATTCGAAAAAGTTTCGGTATGAAGCAACCTGAGTTTGCGGAGGTGTTAGGAGTCACCACTAGGCAGGTGCGAAGCTGGGAACAAAACCAGCGAGTTCCATCAGGGGCGGCATTGAAAATGCTATTTTTAATAGAGAGGAATCCGAATATTGTAGACACATTTAGATCTCTTTAAGCAAGAAAATCATTGCTAATGATCTGAAAAAATTATTATGCCTGTTTTATCTGCATTAGGGCAATTATGGCTTAATACCATAATTGCCCAGTAAACGTAATTCTTGCAATTTTGGCATCGTGCTGATCTCACTTTTAAAAACGTATGGTTGGTTAAACAAAGGTCGAAGGCGTACAGCCTCGACCGTTATTTAGGTTGGAAAGTATTTGCGTAATATTTTTTCTGAATTCCGCGTATCTCCCAGAAAAACAATAAGAGTTTATTCTGTGACTGGCGGGGTTGTGGATTGACTCCCTTGCCGGGTATACACAATCTTTTTGGTATTATTTTCACAATGACCAACGATCTTACCACCGTCTTGTTCGGTTTGGTCATTAGGAATAATTTCCAATTTAAAGCCAGATTCCGGCACACCATTATGGATAATTTTCTGCGCAATCTGCTCTTTCACGCTTTCACATGAAGCTTGGGCAGCAAGCGCAAATGGAGATACAGTAACGATCAACGCACTGAATAAAAGTGCTTTTTTCATCTTCATTATCATCACCTTATTATTACGGTCTGATAGGCATACCAGTATTGCTGTCTAGGCAACGTTCGGTATTGGGTTCCCAATAAGCATTGATATTGGTACTTTTCATACATGCGTCGCGAGCATCAATCGCTTTATCGAACTTATCAAATTCCTTCTCAGCACGTTTATTAACTTTGGTACGAAGATTCTTGGTTTCATCCCATTGCTCTTTACTTTGACGGGCCGCTTCTTTACTTAGCGCAGTATCTCCGTTGCCATTTACTGTGACGCAGGTTCCCCCGGAAGAGCAGGTTGCCGCCAATGCCGGCGCTTGCCATAACAAAGGAATTGCCAGAGCGATAGCAGGCATAGCTTTTAATATCAAAGAATTACAAAAATTCATCTTTTATCCTCTTGGAAGAGAGTGGAGCCAAATTCGATGGCACAATAGGAAATTATCAGATAGATAAATTATAAGATAGCATGAAGATGTTCAACAAATTATCAAGAAGAATATGATTATATATTTCTATGCACGTTAAGCCCAGCAAATGACTGACAAACCGGCATCATTTCCAAGGTATTAATGTTGACATGTGCAGGTAGGTTAGCAACCCAAAAAACAGCCTCTGCGACATCTTCGGCTGTTAATGCCTGAGTTCCATCGTAGGTTTTATTCACTTTGTTATTGTCACCTTTAAAGCGGACTAAAGAAAACTCGGTACCGCCAACTAAACCAGGTTCTATATCAGTGACACGGATATTTTTTCCCTGTAAATCTGCCCGTAAGCCTAGACTAAACTGTTTGACAAAGGCTTTAGTTGCGCCATAAACATTCCCACCTAAATATGGCCAATTCGCAGCGGTAGAACCGATATTAATAATATGCCCATGATTTCTTTCCACCATTTCAGGCAGCAGGGCACGGGTCATATTCACAACGCCTTTAGCATTGGTATCAATCATTATTTCCCAGTCACTTTGGTTAGCCAGATGTGCGGGTTCTAGTCCAAGAGCTAAACCAGCGTTATTAACTAAAACATCAATATTACGAAGTGACTCTGGCAATTGTTGAATAACCTGGCTGATAGCAGCCCGATCAGTAACATCAAGTTGAACAGGGTAAAAATCATCACCCAGTTCAACTTTTAATTTTTCTAATCGTGCTTTACGGCGGCCAGCTCCAATAACTTTAGCGCCATTTTGAATAAATTTTCGGGTGATCGCTTCACCAAAACCTGATGTTGCTCCTGTTACGAAGATAATCATACAAAACCCCTTGTTTATTGATACTGTTTTTATTGCAGTAAATGGGGTTCTGCATTTTTAGTCAAGAGATCATTGAAAATTTTCAGTCATTTTCTTTTTACTTCTCCAGAATAATCTCTGGCAGTGGGAGTTGATCATTAATAATTGCATCTGCAATTCGGATTATATCCTCATCTAATGCACGATCGGTTACTAGAGGAGGACTGATTTCACGTACTGCATGGTAAAATTTTGCTGTTTCAGGCGCAATTTGACTAATATTGCCACGGAGATAAATTGCCTGACAAACGACCAAAATGGTCATTGATACAATATTGCGTAATTTCTGCTCCATTTCTAAAACATCTTGTGCAGCATGTAATCCTAAACTGACAATATCCTGGTTATATTGCTCTGTAGCGAGGGTATGAATACCAGATGCAGCACAATCATGGCGGATTGCAGCAACTAAAGCGGTTTGAGAAAGTTGGACACCTTTAAAACCTTGATACATGCCGGGAGTTGGGCTAAGTGAATTGGGTAACCCACGGGAAAAACGGTTATCCATCATAAGTGCCACAATTGCATGGAGGTGATTGGCAATTAAAGTGATATCTAGTTTTAGTGCATCCATTGTCCGGGCGACATATTGTCCCATAAAATTCCCACCATGCAAAACATCGCCATTTTCTGGATCTACCAGTGGGTTATCATTCGCAGAGATAACTTCCCGCTCTAATATTTTTCGGGCTGAGTCTAAAGATTCTGGCACTATACCTAATATTTGTGGCGCACAGCGAATTGAATAAACTTCCTGTAAGGTATCATTTAGTTGGGTAACTTCTTGGTGACGGCAAGCTTTATTTGCCTGTTCTTTAATCCCGGATAATAAATTAATCTGAGTCGAACCTGCCAATAAATTACGTAGTGCACTTGCTATTGCTTTCTGACCGGGATGATTTTTTACTTGCTGGATCCGGGCATCATAATGTTCATGAGATGCAAGTAATGCCTCAACAGCCAGGGCAATAGCAGAGATTGCTGCTTTAAATAGTTTTTCCAGTTTGATGACGGTAACTGCGCTGATACCTGACATCACTCGGGTGCCATTAATGAGGGCAAGACCTTCTTTTGCCTGTAATGATAATGGCGTCAATCCTGCATGTTTAATCGCTTCAGCCGCGCTAATTTCTTTTCCCATATAATAAACTTTACCTATGCCACATAATGCGCGTGCGATATAAGATAAGGGAATCAAATCACCGCTTGCACCCACTGAGCCATAGCGAGGAACCAGAGGAACAATATCATGATTAATATGGTCAGCTATCGTTTGAGCGACAATTGGCCTGGTTGCAGACCAACCTTTGCAAACGGAAAGTAACATAGTAAATTGTGACGCTTTAATACAAGTTTTGGACATAAAATCCCCAGTGCCGGCAGAAAGAAAAGTCAACAGATTTTTCTGATGCTCTGAGATTTTATCAAATGGCACAACTAAATTAGCATTCCCACCAAACCCTGTATTAATTCCGTATATAACCTCTCCAGAATTTAATTTTTCCTCTAATTTTTCACGACCACGGCTCAAAAGCTCAATGATATCCTTTGATATTTCTACTTTTTTTTGTTTTATAGCAATATTATAGATGTCTTCCAGAGAGATAACGTTATTATTATTAATAATAATGGTTGTCTGAATATCTTTAGATTTCATTTTAATCTCCATATATAAGAGTGATAATAATAAATTAAAGAAACAAATACCCTTAGTGATACAAGTTAGTATAGGTACAAAATAAAAAAATAGTCATTTGAGAATAAAATCAAAATAAAATAATCGTAAAAATTAATTTACAAAAATTCATTAATATTGATAATTATAACAATAAGGATATAATATATTTTCAATTTGAGATTATTTCTTTTAGTTTTACCTTATTATAATAAAGAGATGATAATGTACAATGTGTTGACATAAAATTAAGTTGATCATTGATAATCAAACAAATAGCAATTATTTGTTTTCCTAAGAATACGGGCTAGAATGTAATAGTGTTACCACACGAAGTAAAATAATTTGAATGTTCATCGAAAAATAAATTGATATCTAGTCGAGGTGATTTTATGTCAAAAATAATCCAGACAGATTCTCTCAGTGAACAGTCTTATAAAATAGATAATTTTAATCCATCAACTGAAACAATAAATTTCAGTTACACATCGGGGAGGATTGCATTACCAGTTTATAATAAGTATGACACACGAAATAAACCTAAAGTTTTTGGCTATTATACAGATTGGTCGCAATATGACGGAAGATTACAAGGAAATCAAGATCCCGCCAGTCGTGGTAGAGGAATAGATTTACAGCACCTTTTAGATAATCCTTTTGCGTATGATAAATTAGTTATTGGTTTCTGTGGAATACTTGGTGATGAGGGTGAAAAGAAGCAGCAAATTAAAGAACAAGCACCATTATTTTCCCGTACCAATAACGGTGAAGTCACATTTACAGATGCCTGGGGTGATTGCCAGTCTTATCAGAATTGTACTTATTCTGGTTGGCAAGATATCCAAATGCCAAGGGATTTTGATCAATCTAAAAGTATGGGCGTATTAGGGGGATTGGCTAAGATCCAACAGGCTGCAAAAGCCCAGGGTCATGACCTTATTATGTCGTTCAGTGTCGGTGGTTGGACCATGAGTAATGGCTTTTATAATATGGTCAGAGACGAAACATTGAAATCCTATTTCTGTTCGAGTCTGGTTGATATATTCCGACGTTTCCCTATGTTTACCGAGATTGATATTGACTGGGAATACCCAGGTGTTGCCGGAAATGACGGTAATATCTATGCTCCAGATGATGGCGATTATTATGTTAGTTTAATTCGAGACTTAACTGCTGCTTTTAAAGAGGCGGGGCGCTCGGATGTAAAAATAAGTATAGCCTGTTCCGCAGTACCAGAAAAAATGGAGAAATCAAAAATACCCGAATTATTAAAGGTTGGACTATATGGTATTAACGTGATGACCTATGATTTTTTTGGTACTCCGTGGGCTGAAAAACTGATGCATCATACGAATCTTCGTAATTATCCTGGAGGTGAAAATAGTGTAGAAAAAGCAGTTGAATATTTATTGAGTATCGGTGTTCCTGCATCTGCAATTAATATTGGCTATGCTGCATATTCACGTAATGCCAGAAATGCGGTTGTTAATAGTTATTCTCCATTATCCGGCAGTTATGATCCGGGCTATATTCCGAAAAAGGAGCCAAAGATTACGACAACCGGCTCATTTGAATCAGGAACAACAGAATGGTACGACACTATATATAATTATCTGGATTTGGAAAGTAAAAAAGGGAGAAATAATTTTGATTTTTGTACTGATGATATAGCAGACGCTGATTATCTTTATAATAAGGAAAGCAAGTTGTTTATTTCTATTGATACCCCTCGTGCTGTTAAAGCTAAGGCTCAATATGTATTGGAAAAGAGTCTGGGGGGAATATTTACATGGACTGCGGATCAAGACCGTGGCTTATTAGTCAATGCGGCCAGGGAGGGTCTTGGTTGTGAGTTAATCACGAAAAAGATAGATATGACACCATTCTACTTCAAAGGCTTCAATGTTGATCCGGGCGATCAAGGTAAGGGCGGTGATTACCCGGCATGGGATGCAAGCAAGGAATACAAGGCTGGTGATAGAGTCAGTTGGAAAGACCAAAATTGGGAAGCTAAATGGTGGAATAGGGGCACAGCACCAGATGACGCTGGAACATCTGATGCTTATCCCTGGGTTAAAATTTCATAATTAGTTAAATGAAGCCACCAGTATGATATATGTACTGGTGGCGGATTATTTATCTTTATTTCTTCCTTAGCGCTTTCGGCTTAAATGCCGTTGTTTTAACGGCGGGATGGCAAAATGTTCTACAGCGTTTTGTGCGCTGCGCAACGAAATCCCAACGATTTGATTAGCGTATATGCGCATCTGTTGCTCATAATCTGAAATTGCCTTGACTAATTCTTCATGCCCGGACGCTACGCGGGTAAGTGTTTGTGTGAGTAAAAGTGCATCTCGCAGCGCTGTGTTCGCTCCCGCGCCTGCCATTGGCGTCATATTATGAATAGCATCCCCAAGTAGTGTGATAGGGCTGGATTGCCACGGTGGAAGATAGGGCATACTGCGTAAAGGTATCAGAGACACGTTTTCCATATCACTCTGTTGAACTAGAGCATGTAGGTTTGGATCCCATGAAATCATGCGGGACCGGACGAGATTGCAAAGAGCTTCAGCAGAAAAATCAGTCACATTATCAGGAAAACTATCTGTTGCTGCTACGTAGACCCATACTATGAAATTATCGATTTCTGCCAAAGTAGCTTCTACATGAGTATCAACTGGAGCACGCCACATAGAAATAAACAGCCAGTCCGGGCTTTTCGGTATGATACTGTTGGGTGCTCCATCCAGGAAATTTTGTGGCAACATGGCTGTAAGAGCTGGAGTAAGACGCGAGCGACCCACAACGATACTAATACCTACACTAAATCTTTCTATTGAGGGAAGGTACTGTTTACGTACTTTTGAGTTACTGCCATCCGCACCGATAAGAACATCGACATCATCGTGACTTCCATCAGTAAAAAAAACCCTGACTCCTCCGTTTTTAATATTTTCATAACGAACAAATGTTTTATTCCACTGAATTGTATTTGAAAGTCCCTTGCTTAGTATATCTTTAAGTTCAGTTCTACTGATTGACAGGCGCTGCTCGGAAATGATCAGCCCGCTCATTGGAGAAATGCCACCCTGAACGGCAAGAAGACGCAGACGCTCATTATAAAACCGTGATTGCCCGCCAATATATCTTGACATCTTCTTAAAGGTTAGCCAATTTACATCTGGAAGACATTCTTGCAGTGCCTGTTGGCCGAATGTATTAAGATGAATTCCATAACCGGGAAGTTCGGATAACGCGGCTGGGTTTCGTTCATAGACTGTCACTTTTATGTTATTTTTGCGTAAGCCGTGTGCCAGACATGCACCACCAATCCCGGCACCAATGATACCAACATGCATTATATTCCCCCCATTTTAATAATATGAACGATTCTGGATACGTCGTGGTAATATATTTACCTGATATTATTTATTTACTGCTATTACTTGTATTATAGTATTCGACGTGAAAATATACTTTACATGGAAAACGAGCAAGAAATATTTGTCTTTATTGATGAAAATATTTCAAAAAATAATATATGCTTATGTTTTTAAATGGTATTTTATTATTATGTAAATTTTTAAATTATCTAATTAAGTTACTTTTTCGATTTTTTTATTTTATGGTTTTTCATGAGTTTAATATTTTACAGCAATGAAAATATTAAACTTGTTTAGTGTTTTGTTTATTGATAAATACATGCCTGAACGTATTCGGTGCATGTTTCTGCGTTATCTTGGGCGTTCTCCACAAACGTACAGGATGTATCATAGAAAAAAATAATGACCGGTTTTAAACCGGTCGGCAAAACGAATCGGCATAACCTTTAACACCAAATCCTGATTTGGCTGAGGTTACAGCGTCTAAAACCGCAGTAGCCATGACCTCAGCCGCAACTATACCAACAATATTCACCGATGAATCTACACCACCTGTTGTTGCTGCAAAAATAGTATCCCCGTCACTCATGGTATGAACGGGGTATATTGTCCTCGCAAGACCATCATGAGCCATTTGGGAAACTTTTTTCATCTGACTTTTATTCATATTTGCGTTACAACAAATTATGCCAATGGTCGTATTTGTCCCCTGGGTGAAATTGTTATCTTTATTTTCTATAACATAGGAAATGAGATCGATAATATGACCATTTTCATCACACGCACCTGCAATAGTTTTACCATTTTTAGGATCTCTAATTTCACCAACAGCATTTACAACTACCATTGCGCCAACTATCAGTCCTCCTGGTAATTTAACAGATGCTGTCCCAAGTCCACCTTTCATGGCTTTGTCAAAACCGGCCATCTTACCTATAGTGGCCCCGACGCCTGCGCCAATATTTCCCGATGGAAAAGAGTTGGCAGACGCGTTTTGCGCGGCAATATAACCCATCTTAGCGTCAGGACGAACAGCAGGATCGCCGAAATTCAGGTCAAAAATTACGGCGGCAGGAACGATAGGGACGACAGCGATACCGACATCAAAACCTTTTTTTCTTTCTTCAAGATAGCGCATTACGCCAGAAGCGGAATCTAATCCAAAAGCACTACCTCCACTCAGCACTACGGCGTTGACTTTCTGAACAGTATTAATGGGATCTAAAAGCTCGGTTTCCTTTGTCCCCGGAGCGGCACCTCTGACATCAACGCCACAAACAGCTCCATTGTCGAAAATAATTACGCTACAACCGGTTTGTTTCAATTTATCTTCAGCATGCCCAATCCTGATACCCGGTATATCCAGGATTGTTCCATTTGTTTTTTTATACATAAATGCCTCACTTAATCTTCTTTTTTGATCATTAATCCAAATAAAGGATTATTGACAACAGGGACAACAGCAATATCGAATTTGTCTGGTTCTGGCAAAAAATCAATATCTATCAGTGCGGCAAACCTTGACGTGGCTAAATGGGCTTCTGCAATATCGTCTGTATAAATCACCAGCCCAAACTCATTTTTATTCAGCGTCGCAAACCGGCGGTTACGTGTGTTAAATAGGGTATATACCCAAGAAACTTCAAGATGCAGTTTTTAGTACCTGAAAATGGTCGTTAATTCTAGACATCAGCGAGTCCGCTATATCAGGTAGCGTTGTGGTGAAAAATTTGAACACTTTGTCTCGAAATTCATGTTTATCAGCGAAATAACGGTTATTTCGAACATGTTCATTCATGACCTTCCATAATCGCTCTATCGGGTTTAAATTGGGGCTATAGGGAGGAAGGTAATGTAACTCAA
>NZ_PUJU01000049.1 GCF_011189505.1 Photorhabdus tasmaniensis | reverse complement strand
GACGCTGATCCCTTTTGCATAGTTAGTATGCGCTCTACCTTGGAACGCGCCGTTATATCCAAGCGTCGGAATCACATCAACAGATTTCAATCCTGGATATGCCCCCTGAGCCAAATTCACCGTTTCCGACAAACCGAGGTTTTTCACAAACGCGTTTTTGTCGGGAATGTCAGCGCCGTTTTGGTTTTTGGCCAGCTTATTATTAGCGTTGTCATTCACATCAGATACAAGCTTCTGAGTTGCAGCAAGAGTATTGCTACCGCCTGTTTTGTCCGTGAGTTGAGTTATTCCTTTTTGGGTTAATGAGGCGTCGTGAATTTCAACAGCGCTGTTATCAATTAACTTTTTGATAGCAGCAAAAAGCTGACTGTCATTTTTACTATCTAACTTAATTCCCGATCCTTGCACGGCATTAATTAATTCACGCTGAACGGTATTAAACCAGCCAGCGTCTAATAATGTGGGCGCAATACCAGCGGCAACATTGCCATTCGTGAATTCACCGTTTTTATCTGCGGTATTTGTAATATCACCAATTTTTTGCATAGCAAAACCTCACTCATAAAGTGATTAGAAAAAAATAAATAAAGGATTATTTAGTTGCTGTAACCGAATTGTAGAATTGTATGAGACGGACAAAGACGATTAAATTGACACTCCAGTCGTTTATTACCCCACGACCGTAGCGGATCACCGCAATAACTCCCACCAGCTACAGCATAGAAAATAGTAGTTTTGGGTGCGTTAATTCTCCACGTAAACGGCCAGTCTTCACCATTCAAAGCCTCCCCGCAAACTGACTGTCCCACCCGCGCTTGTCTGTACTCAGTAATTGTGATGGTATAACCCATTGTTTCGGCCAGATTAATAAAAAACTCTTTTGACTGCCCGCCATCTCTTAATAATCGCGAAACAACTGTTTTCTGTCTTAATGGGATAGTATCAACTTCTCCGATACCGCAATCATCGGGCAAACCTAGTGATTTTTCCCATTCAGGCAGCATAATAGTAGCAGTTGCCGGGAAAGCCCCATCAATCAATCCCCACGCATCGCGATCACTTCGGTAATATGAATGAGCAATCGCTCTCGTTATTGCATTCATAACGGATGAGGGTTGACGAGTCCATGCTAGACCGGATGGCAATAGCCCGTTCAGCGCTGACATATAGTTTTCTGCACTATATCGACTCATGTATAGATAACCTCCCCACGCAGCGGCAACTCCCCGATCCCAAGTTTGATATTGCTTGTCGGATTCGTGATAACAAATCCTGCCGTTCCCGGCACGTCAGCAATCGCATATTGCAATTCGGAAATAAGAACTCTTCCTGTTCCGTCAGGATTTCCGCTTTCAAAAAATACATTATCAATAGCGGCTGCAATAGCATTCGTTACATCACGACTAACATACGATATCCCATTAATTGTGATATCAATTTTACGCTGAATTGGAGAGCAAACCCACACTAAAGCAGTGACTGGCTGTAATGGGTAAATATAATCAGCAACCCTTTTCTGGTCTCCAGTTGCTGACGTACCGTAGTTTTCTAAGCTTGAAAATCCATCAGTGCCGGTTGGGAAGCCGCCTTTTCCATTGTTATCGCACATAATGTAAATGCCAACGGTCCCTGCGCCCATTGCTCGCCGACGAATCCACACACGAGTAATACCTGGTACAGACAGCGCCCACAACTTATAGTCATCATCAGAGCCACCGGACAAAAGTCCTTGATATGCCAATAAAATTCGGGAACGAAAATCATCTTCATTTTCAATATCTGCCCCACCGATAATCGGTGTTACTGCTTTTCCCTGAACATCCACCCCCGCAATACTCTGATCGAGTGTTAGCGCTGTTCCCGCATCAGCATTACCCGCACTTCCTCCGCCTGTTGCATCATCAGAAATGTCGGGCAGAATTGCTGTTATCAATGCATTAGCCGTACCATTTTGAGCAATACGGACATCATAAAGTGTTTTGTATTGATAGCCGTCACCGCGATTGAGTATTGTCCCCGTTGGAATCATCGTCTCTTCAACACCGGTAAACAAATAATCATTACAAACAGCCGCATTGGCAGGTTTACGAAAGACTTTTTTCATTGCCCCCCAACCCGCGAGATGTTCATCAGTTGCAGTAAAGGGCGTAGTTTGTAATGCGATATAGTCAAGATAGCCGTAGTGTAAATGAGCCATCCCCGCGTCCATGTCAGCAAGAACGCCCATATTTGAATATCTTAGCAATGTACCAGCATCATCAAGTTCAGACTGTAAAAAGCTGCGGTTCTGCTCCCGTAGCTCAGATAGTGTTTGTCGTTTAAATGGCATTATGTTGTTCCCATACCCAGAAAAATCTTAGGTCTTCACTCTCTCTTCCGGGGCGCTGATAGCGAATAATCATATTTAAGCGATTTGGATAAACGATTTGAGTGTTGATATTTACAGAAGCGACAACGCCATCGTCTAACATCCACTGCAAAGCTTCACGCGCGTAATCTTCTGCTTTCAGTGCGACTGCGGTAGTGAGCTTTTGACGACGTATCAACCACAATCGCGAACCGATTTGATAATCCGAGCCGACATCACCCCACCAGCCCTTTCTGTCAACTCCGTCAATTTCGTCATCACTACGGGCCTGTCTATCTGTGAACAAACTGATTATCATTGCCGTTTGTAAATCGTTGCCCGTAACCAGATCCCCGTTACCCGCTAGCCAGTCAGCATGGATATGCTCAACATCCCAATAAGAGGTAATATCACTCATTTCACTGGTTCCCCTGTTTGCTGACTTGTTACTGTTGAGCCGCCAGATTCCACACCGGACACTTTATGCGTGTGCCTGTTGTAAGATTCGCGTAACTGTTTCATTGTTGAAGAGTTACTATTGCAGTTGTCAACGATATCACCTGTAACTTTTAGAATTGGCGTATTGCAAAGTACAGATTCGCTAGCGTTAATTGTTACCTGTGTTGCATTATTTACAGTCACTGACTGCCCTTTCGCCTCTATCGTGATCCCTGATTCAGTCAGCAAGATATGCAAGCCCCACTGGTTGTACAGCACCACTTCTCCGGGGTTTAAATTCTTATGCCGATATTTTTTATTGTTGCTTGCAATCACTACAGCGCTGGAACGATCCCCTCCAAGATAGCCGATAACAACATCAGTTCCGGGCGGCAATGCAGACGAGAAGCCAAATTCAGCCATTCTTGCAGTGTTATCGCGGACTTCTATCGGCGTCTGATACTGAACAACTTGAATGTTTCCGCTATCGCGCGAAGTCTTGATTTTTCCAAGACCTAACATCATTTCAACCCGGCGAGATAGCTTTCTGATTGCATCATTCATCATCTGATCGTCTCTCTTAAAATTGCGTAAAACTCATACGGCTGTACGGCAAAAGCCGCTGGAGGCATTAAAACTAATTGCGCTTGCGTGCCATTATCGCCGTTACGTGTATATGTCACTTCCGACAACAGCCATTGTTCGTTTTCAAGACCAAAAATAGGCATATGGATAGGGATCAGCGTGTTGGGTTGCCACAACTTACCGCTACTATCTCTCCACGAATCAACGGTCACTTTCAGCACTTTTGAGCGCCCGTAGCGACGGTTCATTTCCCAATCAATAGATTCTTGCGACCGTTTAGCTGATATGAGTGTACTTTCTATGATGGTGACATAGTTTCGATAGCGCATTTTTTTAGCTTCGGGATCACTTGCTGTAGCCAAAGTGACGACATCATAACCGCTATCATTGCTTGTTTCGTTCAATCCACTTATAGCAAATGAAAGTCCGGTATACTCAGAAAAACGTTCATTCATTGAACTATTATAATCTGATGTTTCAACGTTCTTACCCTGCTCAACACCACTCGCGGCTAGTTCCGTGCCTACTCGTGTCATGATTAAATTGCCGTCCGGCAAGTCGTAGTAAAGAAGAGCGGCAAAGCGGGTAACGCGATCAATGACTTCTTGTGATGACTCACCCCAATTCAACGTGAACTGGGGAACAATGGGCATATCATCAACATCAGAAGTCACTTGAATGTCGTACCATTGCGCGAGTTTTTGAGCAATCTGTAGCGGAGTAGCTTGACTGATAACGTTGTTAGGCCACTTTGCCGAGCAATCTACTAAGTCCTGACATTTGCCCCTGCCCGATACTTTTATCTCGTGTTTATTCTTGGAAACTGATGGGTTCCAGCTATCGATATATCCCGTTACCACTCTGTCATCACCCAAAAACACTTCGCATTTTTCACCGGGTTCTACAAGCTGCTTCTCATCATTGCCGGGGTAGTAATCCATTAACATTAAATCAAAATCCGATGGCAGCCGTTCAATACCTCTTGTCACCCGTACACTGTCCCACCCAAAGATGCGGCGTCCGCCGATCACTAACGAAAGTTCATCACTCTTCATTGCTTCAGCGCCTTAAATTTAATGGGCATAAATGCCGGGTGAATAGGGGAAACGGCTTGTATCAACTCATCACTGCGTTCAGCATCCTGATAGATTCGATTAGCAATATTTAAGACCGGCAAGACTGACGGTAAATTAAACTGCGTCAAACGTCCTTTTGCATCTTTCAGTGAGAAACTTTCAACAAATTCATAACGTAGCTGAACAAGGACCTGGAAAACATCATCGGCGGCCAAATCACCGGCTTTAATGATCGCGTTGTCAAGAGACTTACAAACACGCCGCTGAATTGTTGCGGCCTCATCACGATTAGCGGGGATCAGTTCGCTTGCTGTTTTTGCCATCGCCCCGGCAGACAGAACAACGATCAATAACGTGGTGGCTTCTGCTACATTCTTATCGACACTACTTTGCTGATATTGCGTATTTTTAAAGCTGGCAAGATTTTCAAATACTCGCACTTTCTCTGTCGTACTGCCGGTTGTATTAATGATTACGTTAATGACTAATTGCACTCCAGCAGCCAGCCCCTCAATTGAGTTAGCCTCATTGAGTTGTGAGAGGGCTTTTGATATTGCCTCTCGTCCCATGACCGCCCCGGCCATTTTCTCATTGACTACATTTTTATAGTTTTCACTGTCATTGTTTCGCAGTACAACACCAGTGGCTCCCGACACAGAACCGCCGATTTTCCCGCGGCTGTAACGGCTATAACGTTTACTACCAAAGGTGGAGTTCAACATGTCACTGAGATTGGTCACTTCATCAATTGACGATTGCACCATCTTTTCCCAGAAATTGACTGTCTGCTTGATGGTTTTAACGGCTTGTGTGACAGTGCGGATCTCACCTTTCACCATAGAGATGAATTTTGCGGCTGTCGTTGTAGCCGTTCTGAGCCAATTGGTATTTACTTTGCTGTCTGCCGCCGTGCTATTTGTAATAGCAAAGACTTTCAGACCAGATTCAATCACTGTGAGAGTGAACTCAAACACCCGGCCATTGTCCGCACTTTCATTTACACGCAAGCCGGACTCAGTGACGCTGACTGTTAGTTCTCCAAGTGTGGGATGTATCAGCGTCCCGTTCGCCCCTTCTTCACATGCCGCCACCAAGTTATTACGCTGTGTGATCACATCCGGCGCGGAATACACTTTACTGCCTTGAATGATAAAACCGCGAAGAGTAATCTTTCGGCTACTGCGGCCAAGGTCTTCAATCCATGCTGTATCGCGGTACGGATATTCATGTACCGCTTGCCGTCTGCCGAAAACGCTCTCCCCGGATACTACAGCAAATGGTACTCCCCGAAACGACGCCGGGTGTAAATTTTCCTTCCATGACCATTCCTGATCTTTCCCCAAAAATGATGAAATGGCGTCTTTAATCAATGGCATATCACCACCTTGTGGTTATTTTAGATACAAAAAACCGCAATTAAGCGGCCAGATATGAAAAAGCCACCTTATCGGTGGCCTTGAAAGGGGTCACTTCTTTATCTTATAGAGCGGAATGTTGATCTGCGGTATTCCCATTCTGCTACATGCCGACTGAACGTATTCTCGCCAATACGGCCAAACGTTGAAGGCTACATTATTTTCAGAAAATGCTTTTAGTTCGTCGCCTGTAAGCTTGGTTTCAGATAAATAAGTGGCATCAAAGACCACTTCTATTCCAACAGTGACATCCTCAGACTCTGATTCTTCGCTGCTTAATGAGTCCACTTTCAGCAATCTTATCCCTACAGAATACTCAAATATATAACAATGCCTGTTGTCTTCCTCGGAAAGAAAAACCTTTATTCTTGATACATCGCCGTAAGATTGAGTCTTGTGATCCTCATTGAACAACTCTGATAATACAAAAGAAGAATGAGCCTCCTCAGAAAGCTTAAAACTTGACTCCCGGATATTGACATTAACAATATGTAATTTGTTTTGAGCATTAATGAGTTCGGCATTCATTATGCTGCATCCTCATAGCTAAGATGTGCTGATGTCAGTTCTATTGTATCCGATTGAGAAATTTTTCTGTTCTTTTCCTTCCCAAGAAAAATACCTACGCAATTATCATCATTACGCCAATGTTGGTGCCTTTTTTGTTCTTTATCAATAGGTAAGGAAACATCCCTACCCTCTATAGTAATTGTTATATTTGGTTTTGCACCCAAAACAAAGCAGATGTCTGATAGCGTTCTGAGCGTCATGTTTCTTGAGCCGCTAAGGACCTGAGAAACATACGATTTTGTTTTTCCAAGTTTCTCGGCCAGCTCAGATTTTTTAATGGATTTATCTTCCATAGCAAGCAAAACATCTTCTGTTACGTTAAAAACAAGTTCCTCTTGCGCAAACAACATTTTTTCGTTGTTAAAAACGTGATCATTTTTCATGTCCATCCTCCTCGATTCTTCTCCAGTTAGAGTGGATCTTGCGGATGTTAGATTTGTTTAATTTTTGGTAATCTTTGTATATATAATGGCTTATAAAACAAACGCCACTTTTAGCTTCTGAATACCACAGATAACCCCTTATCGGGATTCTTTTAAGAGCATAAAATTTTTTATTAGATGGAAGGCTGCCTTCGCTAACCAAAGTATCAGAAGTCATTCTTTTGCCATCCGCAAGGCGTTTTATTTGAAGGACTATCTGCATTTCCATGTTTCTTGCCTTTTGCTTAACCAAACTTTTGGCTGATTCGTAAAAGCTTTCAACGGCACCAACGCAGTGGATTACAGTAAACTTTGAGCCATAGTATACAGGCTCTAGCTTCCCCTCGTCTTCCATCATCATCCTTAGCTCATAGTTAATATATATGTTAACTTTATTTTTATGTCAATGTGAATTATTGTGTAGCTTCTTTCACGTGACATTAATCTCAAAGTGCCATTCATCAGATCCCTTGGTACAGGGCGCTCTTAATCTGACTAACATTTGATCATTGTTACATTTTTTAATCTATCAGACAAATAAAAACACACTTAAACTAAATTAGACCATCCTTGGCTTCGGGGGTTGTAACCTTTTAAGCTGCCTGTGCGGTAGTGAACAAAATACTTGCATCAGTCCCAAAATGGGACTATCATAACTTTATGAAAATTATCTCAGTCAATACATTAAAGCAGTTCTGGGAAATCTATCCCGATGCTGAACAACAGTTGAGAGCTTGGGTTGACGAGGCCAAAAAATCCGTATGGAAAAGCCCCGCTGACATTAAAGCGCAATACCGCAATGCGAGCATCCTGAAAAACAGTCGCGTAGTATTTAATATTAAAGGAAATAGTTATCGTCTAATCGTTTCCATTTTTTATCCCATCGGCTGGGTGTACGTAAAATTCATTGGCACACATAAACAATACGATGCCGTAGATGCCAATACCGTAGAACCGGAGTAAACAATGAATATTAAACCCATTAGAACAGAACAAGACTATCAAGAAGCATTAAAAGCTATCTCACCGATGTTTGATAATCAGCCCGAACTTGGATCTCACGAATTTGATTATATGGAAGTCATGGTTTTGCTGATTGAAGCTTATGAGACTGAACATTTCCCGATTGACCCACCAGATCCAATCGAGGCCATAAAATTCAGGATGGAGCAATCCGGGTTAACAGCAAAAGACTTGGTGCCAGCTATCGGAAAAGTAAATCGTGTTTATGAAATACTTAATCGCAAACGTAGCCTTACGCTGCCGATGGTATGGAACTTACATAAAATGTTCGGGATACCTGCGGATAGCTTAATAAAACCGGCAAAACACGTTTAGTATGATGGCTCAAATCTGAGCCATCCTTATCTTTTGAGTTAATATTTCCAGCTATTTTCCATGCTCATGAAGTTTTCTCTGTGAATGATGAGATAACCGGCTTTTTGAGCTAACTCCATGAACGTGTTTAACGTCAGTACGTGGCTATCAGGGCGAACTATTTGACAACTATCAACCGCATTGTTACACATCGTGATTAGTATCTTGCCGTTTTCAGGGAACTGGATGCCGTTTAAAGATGGTGAGGTCTCTTTACCAAGATATTCACCCTCAAGGACTAACTTGTGAACATACTCAACAGCTTCGGGGATTTTCTCCGCTGGCAATTGATCAATGCTAGAAACGTTGAAACGCTGATGAATGAAACTATAAGCTTCTGGATACATCAACCCGCGCTTACCCACAAGCATATTTACAGCGTCACGTAACGGAGTGCGTTCGTCTGTTGTGGTTTTAGTGGATGTTGCCATTATATCTTTTTGACTGAAATAACAATCTTCCAGTTTTTCGAAAACATCCCATGCTTTATCCGTATCAAGCATTTTAGCATGACGAGCCGCTCCGCGTTCGGTCCATAAAGTTAAGCTTCGGGCACGTTTACCGATTAACTGAATGCCGCTTTCAACAGAGTAGCTTAAAGATACTCTGTTTTTAAGCTCTTGTAATTCTTTACCTTTTAGAATAAAGAAATGTTTTCCTTCGCTAAATCTATCAGCATTTCTAGCGTGGTTCTGACGAATTCGTACAACATCTGTTGTATATAGTTCTGCCAGTAACTCAGTTGTGATTACTGGAATACTGTTATGAATGATAGCCTGGAGGTTTTGGGCTGAAATTTGATTAGTCATTGCTGACTCCTTGTATCTTTTTCGAAGAGAAACCACATGATGGTGCCGGGAGGTTCGAAACGGCTACAAGTACCGCGGACTTATTCCCCTTTCGGGTGTTGTATTCGTCGCCCTCCCGACCTTGATCGGGGTGTGGCCGCGCACTGCGTCCACTGAATGACAGACATAAAAAATCCAACGCTAACGGGGTTGGTTTGATCCGCTTGTAAGAGGTTTCGAAGCCTCGTAAACGCAAGATAACTCCAGAGAGTAATCCTGTCAACAATATTTCTTGCTGAAAGAATGTATCAATAGTGTTATGCATTTCATTAATTGCTATACTCGTCATGTCGGTTTTCCTCTAAGATTTCCGGCTACTATAAGACCCCATTGGTGCCAGCCTTTGGGGTTTTGTCATTCTGGGATTACTATCCCTTCATTTTTTAGCGATTCCTTCACTCTCCGAAGAATTTCCTTACTCAAAGATCTATCACCCGCATCAGCTATCGATTGAAGAATCTCTTTTAGCTTTGTCGGCATCCGAACAGATACTGGTTCAGCTACTTTCATTAACATCTCCTTTGTATGCTTTTGTATGTGGTATGCATACATATTAATTAGGTACGTATTGATAGTCAATAGGTACGCACTTAATCTATCTTGTAGTTAACTGAATAATAGAAACTCATAATGATCAAGCGACCATACAAGCACCCTCAAGTTAATTTAAGACTTCCTATTGAATTAAAAGAGGAAATAGCAAAGATTGCTGATAAAAAAGGGCAATCTCTTAACGCTGAAATGGTTGCAGCCATTGAAAATTGGGTTTCTCAAAACTCAGACATAGCTCACAAACCAAGCATAGAAGAAAGATTGGTTTCTATTGAGTTGGATGTTGAAAAAATCAAAAAACTGATAGAAACCAAGAAATAGTTGATAAACTCCGCTTATGAGGTGTCTCATGGAAAAAATAAATTTTCTCGTGCAAGGATCAGCAGAAGAACCATATAAAGTCACTTTTACAAAGGATGTAAAAGAGTTCCTAGCATTCTGCACTTGTCCCGCAGGAGAAAACGGAATGTACTGCAAGCATAGGATCAACATAATAAACGGAGATACCCGAAATATTGTCAGCGACAATATTCAACAAGTGAATATCATTGCAAAGCAATGGCTACCAAATTCATCCATAGAGGCTGCGCTTGAAGATGTCAAAAGAGCTGAATCTCTGCTAGATGATATAAAAAGAGCATTATCACTTGCGAAAAGGAATGTCGCTAAAGTGATGCACGGCGGATAAGGTTTATTATCAAAGCCCCAATAGGGGCTTACTGCGAGCCTGCACCAGTTCCTGGTCCATATCGTTTTTCCAGATTGATCACTGTCTTATATATATCATAAGAATATATTTTGAATTCACCATCTATAGCCAAAATTATGTGAGCATCCTCTCCCCGAGGGTAAACAATGGCTCTGTCTTGGTCTAGAATGGAAAATTTCATAATAGGAATGCTCTCCCCGTTTCCATTCCTAGTTAGCGTCAAAAAATCAGTATATTTATAACAGAGCGTACCTTTATTTTCATAAAATCCATTAATATCAAAGTGACAGTCAGGACGCAATAAACCAAAAGCAAAAGGAGCACTGATGGGGATACCAATTGCTAATACACGCATTGTTGTTCGAAACGCTGTTTTCTTTCTTCGAAAAGATAAACAAAATGCAATTGCAAATAAAAAAACAAGCGCTACCATAATTTGCCAAACAGACACAAACACCTCTCATCCAAATCAAATGACCAATCATTATTCAGGTGCTTGACGAAATCAAGGTTAAACTACTAAACAACATTAAAGGCGCTCTAAAACAATCTTGTCATGTATTACGGATATTGCATGGAGGTTGTTACCCGACCTCCGGTTTTTGCATTAAATTGTTGCCGTTCTCCGGTCTTACTGTTGACTAGTGTAATTTCTACCTGAAACTTGTTTTCACCAATCGTTGATTGAATGGCGTCGGCTATATTCTGAGCAAGCTCGCTATTATTTGCTTGATTTGCAAAAATAGAGGGAGGTCTTTTGTCCGATTCAGGCAGTACAGGTTGATTAATCATGCGCTGTTGATTTAGATAATATCTGTCACGCAAACCCTGCCATTTTGGGTCAAAGATAGCAGCGGTTATTGCATCTGTAATCTCTTTTTGGCTGAATGGCTGTTGACCATGATTTTCTTGTTTAATAATAGCTACCATCAGCTTCTCTAATATTGCGGGATCATGCATATTTAACTGTTGATTGGGAAGAAAGCCTGTCTCGTT
This sequence comes from Photorhabdus tasmaniensis, assembly GCF_011189505.1. GTDB lineage: Bacteria > Pseudomonadota > Gammaproteobacteria > Enterobacterales > Enterobacteriaceae > Photorhabdus > Photorhabdus tasmaniensis. The sequence goes on along the minus strand of NZ_PUJU01000049.1, from coordinate 27,245 downwards.
TGAGACAAAGTTAATATATGCCTGCGTATTATTTCTATCTATACCTCTCGCGGGCGCATGAGTACTGATTGTGCTATTAACAGTATCCTTTCCTCTATCGCCATTGAGCATTAACTGGCGAGCTAATGCAGAGAGGCCATCATGACTATTATCGAACTTGACAAATGTTCCACTTTTTCCTTGTACATATCCAACGCCGTTTGGAGCGTCACGCACATTTCCCGGATTTTTAATTCTCAAGCCAAACGAATCTTTTACTGGTTTTCCGTAAGGATCGGGATATTTTGGAGGTTCTATTTTTGCCGGTTCTGGGATTTTTTGGGGTTTGGGAATATTATCTTTTATTTTATCAGCATCATGTTTGCGCTTTTCTTTTTCCCATTCCGCACCAAATCGATCATTAATTTTTTTCTCTAAATCCTTATCAGGTTCACCCCACTGTAAAGAATATCTTTCTCCAAATGAAAGACTTTTCATGAACTTGACATCGTTTAACGCCCTATCGCGTAAATCGCCTTTTTTGTAACCGCTAAAAAGAGTATCGGAATAGGCCTCCCTCTTTTCTGCCTGTTCCTTCATATAATCATAACCATCTCCTAATGCGAAATTAGCAAACGCAATTTCAGCTCGATCCATTATTCCTTCAAGGCGGGCGTCTAACTCATTATTTTTATCATTATATTGGTTTAATTTGTCATTATCGGCTTGTGACCTAGTTAACCCATCTCTATCGGCCTTACTCAATAGTTCTTGATATGTTTCTGGTCCTTTACGTGCCAGCGCTAATCCATGTTCATCTAGGCCGATTTTTTCAGCAATAGTATTTTGAACATCGGATGGATATTTTTGCATAGCCTTAACAACTTCTGGGAAGGTCTTGTACACATCAATCGTTCCGTGCTCATTCTCATAGAGAGGAACCCCCATCTTTGTTAATTCCGCTCTGGCTTCATCGCGCCTTCCTTGTAAAGGATGATTTAAAATTCCATAAAAACTTTCTACTGATTTTTTAGCATCATCAGCGCTAATACCAAGGTATCTCATTGCCCCGGCTATCCGGGTAAAATCCGGGACACTCATTGCGGAGTTTTGAGCGGCCACATCAAGATCATAGGCTTTCTTTCCCATATCATTCATCAACTGAAAGCCTTTTGATATACCACTAGCCGCTATCCCTATGCCGCCAATTTTGGCTCCTATCCCCATATATTTCGTTGCAAGTTCACCAAAATTTTTAAGTGGTGGCACCATGTCACCGAGATGCTGAACATTATCTTTAGCATAACGTGACATATCCCGTAATTTAGTTCCAAGAGTGTCCACCCCTTCTGTTGACTTAGAGCCGCCAAATTTCAACCATTCTTGAGTTTTTGCTAAGTTGGGGTTGAGACTATTCAACTTTGCATTAATTTCATCAATCACTTTCGTGACATTCTCATCAGCGTTTAGCTCAAAATCGAAAGCGTTAGCCATCGTTTCGCTCCTTACTTATCCGGTTAGCCTGTTCAACCCACCATTCAAGGCGTGATCGAGTTAAGAGCCACGCATCACGCGGCCCCCAACGATAGTGGAATGTGACGTCAGCGGCTAGTTGTTGCCAGCCATTGAGCGCTTCGAGTCCAAAAAACCTAAAAGGAACTCTTGGCACTGATGAAAATCACTGATAGCCATCTTTTTCAACACTGATTCCGGGATGCCTGATACTAAAGAGAGTAATAGACGCATAGCTGAAATTGAATGATTGGATTTGTTCTGTGATTCATAAAACTGCTCGACTTGAATCAACACTGGCTCTTTCAAATCAATCTGCTCGTAGCGGACTTTGCCGTCATTGCTTTCAATTGGGGTGTTTAGTACGATAGTTTTAGTGGTTTCTAACATGTTGATTCTCCAAATTAATTTTCGGTTACCGACGTGCCTTCCCAGCGCACTTCGAATGTTGCATCTTCGCTATTGACTTCTTGGGTGTTAACCGTCCACATCCCTTCGCCAATGATCGTCTTACCGTTCGCCAGTTCGGCAACGATAGTGACATTAGTCTGATTATTAAAGTCAGCAACAGTTGTCCCGCCACTGTCCCTCACTTTGCATGAGATAAAACCCGCTTGCGGTTTTTCTTTGTAGCCGTGTACGTAGTCCATGCCCGTGAGGGTTTCTCGTGTGACAGTTGAGGGACTCCACGTAAAGTCCCCCGCCACCATGATCGAGATCCCATCGACGGTGACATAAGCGGTACCCGCCAGCCGTTTTGATGTATTTGCCATTTTTTTTCCTTATGCTGCCGGTTGTAAGCGGAATTGGTTAAGTAGCGCAAAGACACGTAACTGATTGATGAGTGTACCTGTCCACAGGACGTCGATTCTGTTCGGATTTTGTGGATTGATATCGACAATCAGCCCGTTCGCAAAGCTCTTCGAATCTTGCACATAGCCGTTGTATTCCAATGTCCGGTACTGCGCGATAAGCTCCGCGCGGATAACATTCGGCGTCACAATTGCTGAACCCGGCGCATAGCGGCTGGCGTCTTTCACTAGTTTCATCCGTGCAAATTTGCTCGTGATTTGAGTGCGGATATAGCGCGTGACGTACATCAGCAAATACAACGTCTCAACTTCCAGATAGCTATCGTCATTATCGCCAAAGCTATTCTTTTGATAAGTCGTGATGATGTTTTCGACCTGAATTGTGCCGTCATCAGCAACCGTAAACGTTGAAATCCCGCTGTGTAACAGATTGTTACGTTCGATTAAGTCAAGCTGGTCCTCAGATGCCGGAGCTAATACGCCACTTACGGGTAATGTCTGTAGCGGCCTACCGGGGTCGTTACGTAAGCTTGGAGCAATCGCACCCGTCAACGCCGCAGCCCAAACGTAATTCGGCGTCGGTGATTTAGTGACACCCAACAATGTTTCATGCTGATAATTTCTTTGCTCACCGAAGTTAGCCAGCTCACCGTATGCGCCACTGATCGCACTAAATGAATGACCGTAAAGCTGCTGTTCCCACGACCATCTCCCGACCGTATCAGACAAAAACGCTTTCACATCATCAAGAGAAGCGGTATCAGTGTATGGGTTGGCAATAAAATCAAAGGAACGGTCTTTGAGATTGCCCAATGCGTTTTTGAGATCGGGCGCACCCGCCCCGCCTGACATTGACGTAATTTTTAGCTCCATGCCTGCCGGAGTAAACTCTCCCCCAGACTGACCACGGTAATTTAGCCGTAAATCAATACTGTTGCCCGCCGCACCTTTATTCTTCGCAGTTAGCGTCACAGTATCCGCTGCGTCATAAGTGACAGCAGCGATAACCGGCAGTGTCACTTTTTTGTTAATCGCGTCTGACAATGCAGTGGCCACTTGTTCGGCTTTGTCTGTTGCAACTACAGTGACTTGCACGCGCTGACCGCCGATATACAGCGAGATAACGCCGGTATCGGTTGCTGGACTTGAGACTTTTACACTGCCTTTGGCTGCGACCATGCTATCAGCATCTTGAAGGGGCAAAACCCAGATTTCTGCGGCTTGATCATTAGCGAAATAAGCTTCGGTCATGCTATGAAGCATGGAACCATTGCCGTATAAATTAGCAACTTGAGCTGCGGAAGAAACACGCTCCGGGATATCGGACTTTGCTGTAGACGTACTCAACATTTGCCCAATGATCAGTGTGCGCTGTGTCGCAATTGCGCTGTTCGCCATTGAGTTGTCGAATTCGACATAAAAAAGCGGTGCCCGGATATTGTTGGGCACACGTGAAAAGGGTACGGCCATTATTCATTCTCCTTATCCTTCTTTGCTGCTTTTGTTTCAGCATTGGGATGACATATTTCAACGTCACCGTCTCTTACGCGACGATGCCAGAACAAGCTGTCTTGCACTTCTGTGCAACCTTCGGGCAAAAAAACGCCTTTTACGGGATCGCGTACGCGCCTCCCGATAACGGGTTTTACAAACATGGGTTACTCCTGAGAATTAATTCGGAAAATTAACTCGAAAATGAGGTTCGGGGGTGCCGTCAGGCATAGCGATTGTGACGTCCATCTCGTCCAGTTCAGCCGCTTCAATTTCGTAGAAATCTTCCGGGCCTTGGTAATATTCGATGTCTAATTCCATCAGCAATTGCGCTGTATGTCCTTCCCCGCCCGCATCAATATCTATTGTTGAACGTATCTGTTGATATTGTTGCGTCTGACGAGTGAGTTCATAACTGTTAATGACCGCTCGCTCTATCTGTTCGCGTAACCGTTCGAGAGACTCCTCTGCTTTAACTGCCCCATCGTCTTCCGCTTCGCTGTCTAACTCTTGTAGACGCCCGGTAATACGGACTGTGGTGACAGTGTTAAACTGGGGTACATTACGTCCCAGTGAATTTTTAACGTCGATAGGAGTTTGAACAAGAATAACTGGATACATATCTTCCGTTGTTGACCAGTCGCGTGGTGAATAAACCCGAGCTTCTGCGTCTGTCTTATGTTTGAGTGCGTCGATGACTAATGCTCTGATACCGGCTGCGTTCATGATTTCACCTTATTAAGAATGAGTTTTGTCCCACCGTGGCTGTCCGACTGAGTATCTGCCACGGCAAACAAGGTGTTGACAGGAACGCCGCCAACTATGCCAACAAATACCCGATCCCCCCTTTTCGGCGGTGCCTGAAACTCAGCATCGCGCACCCCAAGTACGGGAGATGTGGTATTGATAGTGCTAGTGTCATCTAATGATTCGACTGTTTGAGTATATGCTCGGTCAAAAATACCGTTTATAAAGTAGGGTTTTCCACTCGATGGCTTATATTCAACCATATCACCGAACACGTTGTGTAGCGGCTCAAGTAAATGCTGGTCCCAATTAATCCCCATTATCAAGCCTCATGACTGATTTTAACGCCGTCATCGACCGTAACGGTCGGGCCATGTTGAATAAGGGCTTGTTGCCTCAGTTTGTTAACGTCAGCAACAACCCCCAATTCAATCAAGCGATCCGCGTCTTCCGGGCTTAGAATGAGTTGCACGAGCTCTTTGTATTCTTTGCCGTTATGCTTAACTGTTTGGCCTTTCAGCACAACAACGATTGCCTGACCATCAGAAAGGTTTTCCTGCTCGCCGGCATCGGGAACAGCGGGATCTTCTTCCACCGTTTCTATCTGATAATCCGGCAACTTTTGTCCGTCCACCATTAATTCGGGCGGTAAGCCGCCCAGTTCGGTTTCTTGTTTATTCTTCGCCATATCACACCACCGTTGCACATAATGCAGCATTCACCCGGCTTGGAATGACCAACGGAGCGGATTGCATCATGAGATAACGTTGAGCGGGATCTTCAATTAACCAGCTCTTGGGCGCAAAAGCCAATGGCCCGTAATTAAATGCAGGATCAAGAATCAAGCCAAACGCACGCGTTCCCATCAAATCCGCACTTGACATAATAACTGTGCCATCCGGCAGCATCGGTTTTTCAACATTATCAATCGGGTCAATAAACCAGTCGTTATATAACCAGAGATTGAAATTACCCCAAATCCCCTTAAATACAGCCCCTTTTTGAACTGTTGGGCCGATATTCACCTGATTACCAAACGGGTTCAACGCCGGGAAAGTTATTGCAGTATCCTTGATAGACGTATCAAGACGAAACGCTTTCCATGATGAAGATGTAAAAACCAAATCAGTTGGCACTGCGCCAGACTCTTTCAGAATTAACGTCTGCCAGACTTCAATATCGTCACTCGGCTGCGTGTTTGTTGTTCCCGCAGCGACTTTAGTCGGCCATTTGTCTGAACCACTTAATGTAACAGTTAAGTTAGATGAACGACCGAAATCAATCACGGTAGTTGGAAATCCATCACCAACAACTGTAATTTGTGATTTGACCAAAGCGTTAGCAGCCATCCACTCTAAGCGCCGGTTAATCATGTCGATTTGATCGGCCATCTCGAATTGTAAATTCAGCATTTCGCGTTCTGCTGCCGTGTACTCACCGCCAATGCGTTCCCCAATTTGACGCCGAATGGGTTTGCGTAAATCCGGAGCACGTTTATCTTTGATATACGCAGGCTTGAATGTGTTTGTCTGGTATTTACGGCTTTCAACCAGCTTTCCTTCAACAAGCGGCGAAACAAATGGCGACATACGGCGCTTACCAATGTCAACATCAATAGACACTTCCTCAGTTTCATAAGTCACTAAATTTGGAAAGAAACGGTCCAACAACCAGTTTTGACTAGTAATCAGATTCGGAACAATTTGTACCAGAACATTCGTATCGTAAATATTAATGTTACTCATGCAATATCTCTATGCAATGACTGGCAGCCTGGGCTGCCAGCCTGAATTTAAAACGAGCGCATTCCTGCCGGGTGAATGGCATTAAATGCAATAATGGGGTAATGAGATTAGGCTATCGGAGCCTGAATACTATCGCGTATGAAAATAGCAGAAGGACGTAACGCAGTTTTCAGATCTTCAAGTGTCCAGCTTGCATCAAAAATGAGTCTGTGTTGGTTAAATTCACCCATCAGATAAACACCGCAAGTCTTTGATTCTGTTGTTGTATCAACATCATCAGCGAGAATAGCGACGGGTTTCTCTCTGCCGTCTGTGCCTGTTTTAACACTCAACACATACTCTTTTAATTCAGTGATAAGCCCTAAAACCGTTCCTCGTTTCAATAATCCCACTTTTGCAATTGTCACTGTGTCAGTCACTAGTTGCAAAGGACCGGAGACTAGCTGATCGGGAACAAACATTGTTGATGTCATGCCCGGCGCAAATGGGTTTTGTCCGATTTGTTCCATTATTTTTTACCTTTTACAGAATTATAGAGACTGGTTGCATTAGCAACAATAGCCTCAACAGAGCCGCTAGCGGGTTGTCGGGCATCAGGCCCTAACCTGACTTGTTGTGCCTGTTGCATACGCTCATCTAACGAAGCGCGACGCGGGGCTGTTGCTGATCCCGTTAATGCTAAGGTGCTGATCGCTTCACGTGCTGACATGCGAGTATTGAACGCTAAATGCGCGGCCATGTCCGGTCTGCCCGCAGCATGTTTACTGCCGAAAATAGCAGCGCATCGCTTACGTTCGGCTCGGCGACCTTCTTCTTTATCGTCATTCTCTTCGGCGTCCGCATCATCATCGTCATCATCAGCGCGACGGGATTTAGCCTTTTTCCCTTTTTTAGATGATTTATCCTTATCTTTGTCGTCATCTTCCTCGGCATCAGGATCATCTTTGTCATCCTCATCAGCCTTGGTATCGTCATCTTCATCTTCGGCGTCTTCTTCGTCGCGGTCCTCTTCTTCGGCACGACGCGATTTCGCTTTTTTGCTTTTTTCTTTGTCATCATCATCTTCTGACGCTGATTTTTTGATACCCAATAAATGGGCGAAACTCAACTTAGACATGTATTAAACTCCTGATTCTCTCAGTAATTTTCGGAATGCAGCATCGGGAGTGATAACCTCGTCTGCTAATCCCAGACTGACACCCTCAGCGGCTAAAAAACAGGCTGCCTGAGTATCGCGAATAGTTTTTTCAGAAATGCCCCGATTGCGGGCAACCGTACTCACGAACAGTTTTCCCATCGCGTCTACGTCATCCTGTATTGCGTCGCGGGCCTGTTCAGTTAGCGGAACGTACGGGTTGCTTTCTGCTTTACGGTCCCCATAAGTAATTATTGTCACTTGCAAACCATCCTCTTTAATACGCTGCGACCAGTCGCAGTGAATGACAATTACGCCGACTGAACCCACACCTCCGGTGCGCGGGACATAGATTTTGTCTGCGGCACTGGCTAACGCATAAGCAGCGGAATAAGCGGCTTCGGATAAAATGGCATGAATGGGCTTTGTTCCTCTCGCTGAATAAATCTCGTCTACCAGATCAAAGCATCCCGCCACTTCCCCACCGGGTGAATCAATATCCAGACAGATACCATTAACTTCGGGATCATACAGCGCGGTAAGAAAAGATTGTCTGATACCGTCGTATCCCGTCATACCACTGTATGGACGCAAACAACCGAGTTTTTGCACTAGCGTTCCTTGAATCGGTATCACTGCAATCCCTTCCACAACGTCATAACCGGCATCGTTTTTAGGACGTGAAAAACCACCGTCATCGTCCCAATCCGACATAGCGTTAATTCGCGTGATGCCGAACCGGTCAGTCAGCGCAGCCATTACGACTTCGGCTTTGCGCGGATGTAGCGCTAATGGGGTGTTAAATAGCCGTTGTGCTAAATGTGGTAAATTCATTACTCCACCTTGGGATCTTGAATAGTTTTATCAGCGGGAGTATCAAGCTGGGCCCAGCTGGGCGGAGTTAGTCCGCGTTCTTTAAATGCATCGAGTTCACGCTTACGCTGATCGAGCATCTCTTCCCAGTCTTCACCGGCGTTTTCAGCCGCTTCCATTTCTAACGTAGATAAACCAGCATCCATCCCAAGAATTGCCCCCTTCTTCTCCGCGACAGGATCTACCCAACCCCGGCCCGGCCCCATCCACTGCGCACGGCAATAGGCGGCTCGTGCTTCAAGAAAGTCTGGTGCACCGGTTGGCAACGGTAAATCTTCTGTGTCGTGAATTTCTTCAATAAATGCGGTCAGAATGGGTTGAGCAAAGCCAATAGCGAAATCCGCACGACGACGTGTTAGCGTCTTGCCGGATTCTAACATGGCTGAACGTGACGAACTGTAGTTCACATCAGACCAGTCTTGCGTCACTTGCTGAGTAGATAACCCGGTTGCTGCCGCAATATTACGCAATGCCGCACTTTCGAAGCCTTCAAAGTTGCTATGTGGCCGTGCTGCATTCACGGTATTGATACGCTCGCCGGGGTACAGGATTGGGAGCCGCGCCCCGTTTTGTAATGATAAGCGGCGGTCATTGTGAAACTCGACGCGTCCCTGTTGATATGCGCCCAGATTCTCATCTTCACTTTCACCCAAGGCCGATTCAACTAATGCAGGATCATACGGGGATTCAATATAAGCGGCGAATATCGCATTGAGTATTGCCGCTTCAAGTTCTGACTGATCATACTTAATCAGCATTTTCAAACGCTGAACAACTGGCGTTAGAATGCCATTGCCCCGGTGCTGTGCTCCGCGTTCATGATCAAAGTCGTGGACGACATGTGGCCTACCCCATGGTGTTTCACGCGGCACACGCTCCCATGTCATCGTTTTTGCACCACTCCACCAGTCTCCGATATGAGCCTCTCGAATGTGATAAAAAACAGGTGCGCCGTCATCGTCTATTTCAACACCACCTCTTATATGTGGCATATCAAAATTTTGTTGTGGGTTGCTTAATCTGTCGGGATCAACGATTTGTACCGTAGTTGCATACCGCCCGCGCCCCGGTCCTAACCTGTCTGCGCGGTACTGTAAAACGGCGAGCGCATCACCGTCTAACAATTTATGCCTGAATGCCAGACGCAACATCTGTGAAACTGTCTGCTTGCGCTCAACGTCACAATAACGCCCCGGATCATAAGCCCATGAGCGCCAGTGCGCTTCAACAACCTTTCCGTATTCATCAGCCCATGTTGCATCAAACGCTTTATTACCGGTCACCAGCGCCAACATTCTGTAATCAGGCTTAATGATTGGCCGGAAATTAGCCCCGATAGCATTATCGAGAACACGTGTTATCGCACCACTAGCCCAGCCGTCATTTCTTGCCAGATCACGGACACGCGAAACAATCCGGTCACGATAAATATTGATTTCGTTATCGGGTGACCACAGCGCCGGTTGCCAGTTCGCCAGCTGATCGCTGGATGAATCCGCCGCGTCGTACGGTACCCGACTGCCACCAACCAACATAGACATCTTAGGCCGGGAAGGTGGCAGCGGTTGACCGTCCGGGCCTAAAATTCTTACTGTATTCATCAGAACCTAAACCTTACCGGCCTGCGCGGCCTTGCTACGATACCTAACTGGGCTTGCAAGAGCTGAATTAGTGCCATCAGATCGGCAATGCCTGATTGCTGATAGGACACTGAGCGTGTGCCATCACCCTGCGTGTATGAAAACGAAACGCCGCGTTGCCCGGATGCTAAGTCAATATATGCCTGTTGTGCTTTCGTCAATGCGTCTTGAAGTTGCTCGCGCGTCATTGCACCAGCAAGCAAGCTCGTTTTTGGATTAAACATAGTGATCCTTATCAGGAAAATGGCTGTCCGTATTTCAGGGGCCACTATAATTAGTGGTAAATATGAACCGCTTATTTAAAAAGGGGGGCAATATGTCAATATTTGATGATCACGAAATAGAATTACCCGCATGTCCTGAGTGCGGCATCAAGACGAAAAAGAAAATCAGATGGCTCAAGAGTCATCGTTATTTCATTTGTCGCTGCGGTAGTCGGATTAATATCGACAGTAGCAAGATGACAGCAAAGATCAGGAGCGTTGAGAGCAAACTTAACAAGCTGTTTAAATAAAGCTATATCAATCACAATTTTGTTTAATGGTAAAACTAGCCTGTCTATATCATCAGTACAGACAGGCTTTTGATTTTTATCGGGAACATTAAGTTTCATATATGATACCTAAGACGGCAAAAGTTGAGACATACGTTTTCGTTTCTGCTTTTCCGGCTCTTGAATAATGACTCCGGGATATTGCAGGCTGATTTTTTCTTCCGGCTCTGCGGGCGCTGGCAATAATCGGCCCGGATTTTCTGTGATGCTTGTGACTAACGCATTCAGTTTCAGCCCCATGTGTAGCAGTCCACATAACGCCGCATACGCATAAACTCTACAGTCCAGCGCTTCGTTTGCACGGCCCGGTAATTGTTCCCAGACTCGGAAACGTTGCCCGCCAGACTCTTTTAATACAGAGCGTTCAGCTAACAGTTGGCTGAAATAATTCAGGTCCCTGTCTGCCGGAAAGTGCATATAACTGGCTGACGCCTCACCGGGCAGCGGGGGATCGATATGTAACCGGCCACGGATAGTATCTTTTGCCGCATTAACACCAAGAATAATGGGCTTGAAACTCGACTTGGTGCGCGGTGTAGGTTTTTTTGTCGGCCAGACTGGGGAGCGCTTGCCGCCCCGTGCCGATTCTCCCTTTATAGCCCATATCCGGCGACCAATTCTAGCCTTAGAGAACTCATAGACTTGTTGGGTATGGTGTCCGCCAGAGTCCATACACGCCGCCATGATAGTAAAACCGCGCCCGTCAGCTCGCCGCCAAACTTGCTTCAAATAAGCATCCAAACGTTTCCACGGTTCATCAGTTTCAAGATCACCTTCTATCACATCATAAGCAATTGACCAGCTTTCTTCATTGCGACCCCACCCGACAATTTCAATTTCGAATCTGTCATCTTGCGTATCAATACCCGCAGTCAACACAGCCACGCCATCAGGGACTTCTGCCGAAAAGACTTCACAACGTTCTAATAACCGTTTCTCACTGAGTGCTTTCTCACCCCGATCTTCATAGGGTTCACCTAAAACAAGGTTAATAAATGTCTGGCGCATTAACGGGTCATTTTTTACCCGTAACCATTCTGCAACTAAGTATTTCCACGCGGCGTTCGGAAACAAACTGTATCCAGCCCAGATATGAAATCCGGCATGACCTTTAAACGGCTTCGTTGCCTGCCACTCTCCGCGCTTCACCATTCTGGCTTTTTCGTTGTGATGGATCACACAGCCGTTGTGACGACAAACATAGTAAGCCGTGTCCGGTAAACCATTACCGTTCTCGTCTTTGTCCCACTTGATCCCGTAGGGGGTGTCTGGGCCGCCCCATTCAAGAACTTGATATTCATTGCAGTGTGGGCAAGGAACGTAATAATAACGCTGGTCACTATCGCCAAATGATTTTTCAATACGGCTAGTGCCTTTTACTGTCGGGGTTGAACCCAATACGATTTTGCGGTTCCAGAACGTTTCAGAACGCTTTGTACCTAGTGCTATCTGATCACCTTCAACCCCAGCCCCGCCAGATGGGTACCCGTCTACTTCATCAAACAAGATGATCCGACATGTGATACGACGAAACCCGCCCGGACTGTTGGCCCCTACCAGTGTTAAGTTGGAGCCGTTCAAAAATGTCTTTTTCAGGATAGTCTGATTGCTATTCTTTGCTTTGGGGTCACCAGAGATTTCAGCCAGTACCGGTGTGTCACGCAGCATCGGTGCTATTTCCGTTTTACTGTAGTCTTCCGCATCCTCAACACGCGGCTGGACAACGAGTATCGGAGAGGGATCATGTGCCAGATAATAGCCCACTACGTGATCGAGAATTTTTGTATAGCCGACACGCGCCGATTTCATGACAGAGACATAAGTAACAGCCGGGTCTGTTATGGCATCCATGATGCCATCTTGATATGCAAATGACCGGAATCGCCCTGTTTGAGCACTAGTTTCTTTTGATAGTACAGCGTATTTATTGGCCCATGCACTTAATGAAAGCGGTTCGGGAGGTCGGATATCAGGGCGGCGCTTATATAATTCTTGTGTGAAATTTTGCCAGGCGGAAGCGTTAACTTTCTCCTCGTTGTTTATTATCAAGGCTTAATTCCTCCATTGCCTCGTAAACCACTTCCTGTAACGCTTGAACAAATTCCGTATCATTAGTGGTAGAGGCCAAGACACGTAAGCGAGGTCCGTGTTCAGGAGCAATAGCAATCAGACGAGTGCGCATTCTTGAGTACTCTTGTCCAACAGCCTCGATCATGTCTTTATACGGCAGTACCTGACCGGATTTAATTTCATATTCAAGTTGAGTAAGCAACGCGAGAAAGTTTTCTTTTAACGTCCGGGCTTCGTCGAATGTCATCGTTGCGCCATTTTCTGCGATCATCCGCTCAACAATTTTTGTCGCTGACTCAGTGCGTCCGCTGTCAGATTTGTTACCTTGGGATCTGTTACCTGACTTGTTACTCTGTTTGTTACCTTCGATTTTATTGTCAGTCCGGGTAACAGATTTGCGATATCGCTCGACGTTAGCGTTTGACGCATCTACATCGATGTCATCACCGTCCAGAACCAGCCAGCCGCGTGCTTTCCACTGTGTGACGGTCTTACGGCTGACGCCGTGCAATTTTGCGAATTCTGACTGATTCATTTGTCAATGTTACCTAAATTTCAAAGAATTATAACTAGTGAAACATCGCAGCGCGCAATGCCCGTGTAATATCAATTACTTAGGAGGGACCCGTTCAAATTAAATGAGAATAGATTGCATTAACTGATGACTGTCTCTGATTGTGTTATAGGATCTTTACTTACTTCAACCTGCACAATGCTCCTGATTCGCCTGTAAACCTCATTACACATTACCCCTCCCAGCTCGTGAGTAACTTGGCATTTGCATAACTCTTCCCTCACTTCATCGACAACTCTTTGAGCATCTTGTTGGGTTGGTAGAGTAACTTTTACATTTAACTCGTACATATCAAATCACCCTGGTTATTTGGCTGTTTTAATAGCTTCATCTAATGCCTGACTCATGGCTTGTGGCATCAATGCATCAGCCATCTTTCGTGCGCGTTCCTGATAACCGAGAATCGGGGTAACAGGTAAAGCATCACCGAACCGAATTAACAATTTCGGTGGTCTTTGTTTTTTCCTCTCTCTGCGAGTACCGTTGGGGGAACGCTTTAACCGCTTTTTGCCCTTCTTGCCCTTTCTGGCTTTCTTACGTTGCCATACTCCATTGACACTATTATGTTCGCTGGTTGTTACTTCTCCGATAAAGACATCCGGCTTGGCTTTCAGTTGCTGGAGTTTATTGCGGGGTAAGTTGCCATACTTGTTTAATTTAATGTTCTTCGGATTTAATAACGCGCTGCTATTAAGTTTATGTACCCCGCCGACTTCAAGTGGCGTTAAGTAGCTCGCAGCAATATCACGAACAAAGACTTTGGCTTTCAGATTATTCTTGCTCGCACCCACAGAACCCACAGACTTAACAGTAAATGGTGTCGGATTATCCAGCTTACGCTCAATCGCTTTTTTCTCAGCTTGTTCAATCTGCCGGGCAACTTTTGTTAAAGCCTGTGCGGTAGCAAACGGAACTTGTTTCTTTATTTGAGTCAATTTATTAGACAGTTCTTTTAGTCCAGCCATTTCATTTCCTCAAAGTAAAAAGGCCGCCGAAGCGACCTTTAATAAAGATATCAATACAATCTAACGCCTACCACAGGATTGAGATACGTTCGACAAAGCGAGAAGAATCCCACCTTTTAAATTAAAAAATCCCGATTTGTTGTTACATGGCTTACACATTGGCACTATGCGCACGCCTTGCACACTTTCGTTTTGAATATGTGCTCCAACTTCCGCTTTATTACTACAACCAGACACGGAACATTCTGAAGGCCAAGACTTCTCAGTCTGACCCATCCAGTGCTCCATCCATGATCCACAACCGCAACTTAAATTAGATGTGCCATTCCTATTTTTCCAATTTTTAGATGTTATCAATTGTCTTCTCCTTACAATAATTAATAAAAGGAGATATAAAATAACCACAAAGAGATCGTTTTTTCAACAAAAATAATAAGTAAAATTAATAATAATCAATTAATTAAACTATAATATTAATAACAAATCCTATCGAGCCACTATTGAAATAGCGACTGCAATATGAGCCCGCTTTTAACCACCTCGCCTGATATGGTTCTGTTGTACCCCTACAACGAGAAATCATCTAGAATTAACTCACCCCTACAAAAGTGAGAAATATCAATATGGATAATTACCCAAGAGAAATTCAACGTGAATTACTTGAGTTACTAGCCGACCCTGAATACGGCGGGTTTGATGTTTATGAGTACCGAAATTTTATAGATAAATTTTCAAGTGAAAATATATTAATTGCCAACCTTGAATATCTAATAGGTCATGGGCTAATTACTGGCAGAGTAAGCAAGGAATTAGTAAACCCAAACTCGATAAAAATAACATCTAAAGGAATCGACTTTCTCAGCGATGATGGTGGCTTAGGCGCTATTTTGAATGTAACGGTAGTGAAATTTCATGACGATACAATAGAAAAAATAGCCCAATTTATAGAGTCGTCTGCTCTCCAAAAACAGGATAAAGAATCCTTTTTGAAGCAACTTCGAACCCTTCCCGCAGACGGAATAAAACATTTGATGACAAAGCTAATCGACCTTGGCCTGGCTCAAGGTCCTGCCGCATTTCAACTAATTTCATCAGTGCTCCAGTCTTAGAGAACTCATCATCATCTCTTAATTTTGTAAATCGCCCATAGCCAATTTCTTTTGACAGGAGAACCCAAAAGTCCTCCTGTTCATCGGTGTGTATGAAAAAACCATTTTTATGAAAGTAAGCGCTGTATATCGTTACAGATAACTCACCCATGCCATTAATATGCATATCAGCCCTCACTGACATTTCCAAATCGGAAACGGTTGTAATCAGAATTTCCTGCTTCCCGGCTTGATAAATCCCCGGCATTTTAAATACCGTGTCGGATTGAATCACTACTGTTGAGCACTCTGTTAGCAGAATGCTCTGAATGAGTTGCTAGTCTTCATTAGTTGGCAACCGTAGAGATATGTCTATTGTTGATTTAAGTTATTGATTTCTCCGAGGTCCTCACTTTAGGAACGGCTTGACTGAGCTGTATTTACTCGCCCATGCTTTCGCTATATGCAGACAGTCGTCATACATCTTGCCCTTTCTGCTTGCTGAAGAACTGCGGCGATAGTGATCGACTGCTTTGTCACTTGCCATGCCTGAGATTGAATCTGAATAGCCGAGCTTAACTAACTCAGCTTGTACATTATTAGCTATGAATTGCTCGTGGTTCATGCCTGCGGTTCTCCGTCCGGGAAGTCATCAAAGCCGGGCAAAGTAAGCTGCGATAATTCCAGAATAACTTGCTTGGCCTTGCGGAGTTTCTTTAGATGACGCTTACGAAGATTCATCATTTCACTACCCGGTCTACCAAAGTTGCTATAAGACCACTTATCAGCGGCCACCAGCCGATTTTGCATTTCACTAAGTGTCAGTGACTTTAAGCTTTCCATGTCCATCAAAGAGAGATCTGTCTGATTCTCCTTGTCTGCTAAATCCAATAGCCAGCGACGAAGTTGTTTAGCGACTTCTGTATCAGCAAGCATCCCTAATAAATGCGCTCCCCGAACAGAAAAAATCCTAACTTTCTTACGAAGATTACTGTAACCCTTTGATTTTTCCGTGGGGGTCAAATTGGCCTCCTCGGCATCAATGGGCAGATTCACAGTCGTAGTCATGTCTTCCGAGAACTCATCTTTATTTCTCTTGTATAGCTTGTTGACTGATTTATCATCTTCGTATTCCAGTAGCTTGGTCATTTGTTTGCCGGTAAACCAGATTTTCCCATCGCCGTTATCGAAAGGAACAATAGTGTGATTTTTGAAAGTTAATGTGTTCATTTGCGTATACCTGCTATTTGAAATGAACCCTTGCCACATTAGGAAACCAGCCCACCGAGGCTCGCCAGCCATAGCCGGTATCCTCAAGAGCTCATTTCAAATGGATCAGGTTCGGTGTGATTAGTGGCGCAATGTGGTGCGCAAAATACGGATATAAAAAAGCCCCGATTAACTGGGGCTGTTACTGACACTGAGTTTTGATGTAGTCCTGCAAGTATTTAGTTTGCTTCTCATTCTCAACAATCATTCTTCGGAGATCGAAATAATCTTGTTCAGTTGCCGGGTTAAATCGTGGGGTTCCTGCATGGCCCATGCTGCCAGAGGAACCGGTTTCGCTTTGATTACAGGTTGCCGCGATACGCAACCGCTTACGACCAGCGGCAACATCACCACGCAGAGCATCAATTTCAGATTTGGCATTGGCAAGCTCCTTGGTATGTTTAACATCAAGCTCGTTTAGCATCGTGATGTGAGAGTTCTGATAGTTGATAGTGTCTGTGAGTTGCTGAATGTCTTCTTGCTGCTGCTTTGTGACACGTTGCTCTCTCTGTAACTCAGCGTGATAGTAATACGCTGTCAAAGAAATAAGGATCAATGCGAGTATCGTGTAGTAGTGAGCGTTGAATTTCATAGCAGTAATACCAACAACAAAAACCATGACCAGCTGATCAATGCACATATCACAGCAAATAATGTATCACTCATATTTCTACCCTTTTCGGAGGCTCATGATAAAAACATCGATCTTTCTGATGCCCGTCGTGCATTAAGACCCGGCAATACACGCCCACCAGCCATGTTCCATCTCATAAGCTCATCCGCCGCTCCGCGGTAGTCACCAGCGTTGAGTTTCTTAAGCAACGTAGAACGAACGAAAGCACTAGCGCCACAATTGAAGATAAATGAACACAGTGCATCAAACTGGCCCTGCGTCAGCGGCACTTTAACATTCGTCTCGATAGTGATGTAAACCGGGGCTAAGTCTTCAAGTAAGAACTGAGTAGCTTGCTCATCAGTAATTGCATCACCGGGTTTTACTCCCCTTGTGTGACCGTAGCCGATTGTCCAAACGTTAGCTGGGCAACGGTACGCAGTCAGACTACAACCCTCATATCTCTTGAGCGCTTTTAAGCCTTTATCACTGATTTGCATCTGATACCCCCGCTTTATTACGTAAAGTCCCGCGCATGAGTTGACCGAAAAAATCAGTTCCCAAATAACCAATAATGACACTGCCGATGTAAGCCAGATCCGTGCTCAGATTTAAAAAGACGAGCAAGTCACGAATAAACCATGCGATAAGTGCACACATCATTGCATCAATAACTGTCTTCCAGAACTTACCGCCGTTATATCGACCCCGGAGATAAGCCATTAAGCCGGCCAGTCCCGCACCTAAACCTTGTTCTTTGACTGATAGCAACCATAACCATAGCTGCATCCAGATGTCTGGTTGCTTGTCCATGAGCTTCATATTCCACCCCCGCTGGGGATTAACCCCGCTGAACGGGTGTGAAAAGAAAAAGGCCGCGTCAGATCGCAGCCCTTGAAGTGTTGCCGGGTATTTCACGCCCGGCGCGTGGTACTCTCTTAATTCCTACAAATACACAGGAGAATTATTTTGGCAAAATTTTACAATTTGTGGCACGCCATTAAGGCTAGGGTTTGCAACAACCATGATGTCGACCCTAATTATTTTGATGTTTATAGTAGTGATCATCAAATTTGTTGTTTGAAAAATCGGGCCGCGCAAATCTTCATATTAGAGGCGATCCTCCACAAACACCGTCAGCAACATGGCACTATCTTTGAGCCACTAGAGGGTGAGAAAGCATTGCATCATCTGATATTCCTGAAAACGAAATGGAAACCTTCGGAAATTAGGGCACTTTCCTTAGAGGATAGTCTGCTTGTGATCCAAGATGAAATGCACCTTGATAACCTTCCTGAGGAAGCCCAACGCGTCATTGATGCAATTAACCTACCTAAGGCTATTTCTTTCCGTTCTGATGATATGTTAGATGAGGACTGGGTTCCCAAGGAAAACTCAATTTACCTTCAAACTCATGTTTAAAGTTGTCTAAAATCACATCAATCTCTGAGAGCCGTTGTTCTAATGCGGCTCTTTCTTGTTTCAGTTTGTTGAAGTAAGTGACATGCAATCTTTGCTTATCTAACCAATCCTCCAAATATTCAGAAGACATATTCGGATTGTAGAAGTACGGTTGGTTATCGCTCATGATAAATCTCCAGATACAAAAAAGGCCACGCAATGCGTAGCCCTATATATGAAAAAACCCCGCGGGAAACGAGGCTTGGGATTCGGTTAAGACACATAAGATACACTTACGGCAATCTTACCCTATAATTGTTGTCCATTTGGTCATTGGTGTCAACACGTTTTATGCAATTTTTTTAACTTTAGATACACGTTTACGTATTTTAAATGCATTTTTCAGAGGCTGGTACAACATGTAAACACTGGCGCTAAGAATTTCGTCAACTTCTCTCCTGCATGTTCTATGTGATGGCTTCTTAAGTCGCCCCCCTGAGCGAGTCATCATTTTGCGGGGATTTGCGACCTTGTGATAGTAAGATGCGATTGACAGTTTTGAGGCTCCATGAGCGTAGTAACTCAGTAAAATACCGTAAGCTTTCTGATCAATGAACATAACGGAATCGACGACCTGAGAAATCAACATTCCATCATCATCATTACATACCAGCCTATCTTGATTTTTACGGGGTTCTACGCTCACCATGAATTTATAAATCATGTTCATCTTGCACTTATCAATACGACCGCTATAGACCCACGTCCCCCATAAACTTAACCAGCTATCAATCCAGTCGTGCTGCTCTTTAGTGAGTTCATAATTTCTTATTTCCATCATCCCACCCCCTGAGAACTGAATGACATTTGTCATATTTAGTTGAAAACATGACTGAGTGTTTTTTGCCCCTGACTCTTCGATCCTGAATAACTCTCAATCGAGCATGTTCACATTGCAGAACAATAAAACTTTTCCTTGTCACTCCATGCCTAAACCGGGCTTCTTCTATTGCTGACTCAATATCAGTGAAGATTGTCATTGCTTAAGCTCCTGAGCTTCTCTTTGTAGTAATCGCGGATCTGCTCGTAATCATCACGTTTCAATTTCGGCAAAGCATGATGAGACATCAATCTGTCGAATCGCTCTTGCCCAATTTTCTCAATCAGACAAGGTTTATAGTTAATGATATTTCCTGACAAATGGTTATTGCACGGAGCACATTGTTTATGAACATTATCTTCATCAAATCTCAGCTCCGGATGAGCCTTAATTGTTAGATAATGCCCTGCCTGATATTGCCCATCATGAAATCGACCACAACTGATACACGGCTGGCACTTATCTCTTTCTCTGATAAATGCATTAAACGCTTGTTGCGCCTGACTTTTGAAATATGAAAGTGGCTTGACTGCTAATCGACGGGCTTTAAGTTTATCTTTCTTCTCTGCTAATTCTTGTTGCTGTTTCTTTTTAAGTGCCTGCTCTGCTTTCTCTCTGTCCCTATTTCTTTTTCTGATTGCTAATTCAGTGCCACAATTTGGACTACACCACCATACATTTTGATATTTCGGCATAAACCACTCGCAGCATATTTTACACTTTCTCCTTGCCGGTTTTTTCATTATTCCAGCTCCTAGATTTCTTGAGTTTCAGATAATCCTATAATTTCAGGCGTGGTAAATAGACCGACACCCAAATCTCCGTCGATACTTCTGAATATCATGTCATGAAGCGGCTCTCTATCGGAATCCCGATATCGGGTTGAGTGATATTCAGCTCTATTATGCTGCATGTAATAATCGCCCTCAATATCGTAAATCTTGCCTTTTTCTAGTTTCATTTCTCCTGCCCCTCACTCATCATCAAAAATACAATCATTGCTGCTCTCAGCGGATTCTTATCGTTAACTTCAATGCAAGCATTATGATACTGACGCGCTGACCAAAAATCATTTACATAGACTAAACTTATTTTATTCTTAATAACAATTGGCATTGCATCAGCGCAATCATTGCAATAATCGAACACATGATTACGCTGTCGAATATTAATAATTTCTGCAAAGCTTTCTTTGTATTGCTGAATCAGTACTAATTTATTAATTTCGAAATCTGACAATTCACTGTATTTATTTCTCATTTCTATTTCTCCGTCTATCCCACTTTGATTTCAATAGCTGATAAACATAGTCAAATGTTTCAACTTCTGATTCCGTGGGAACTGGCTTTGATTTTTTATTAGATGGGACTTTATAGATTAGATTATTGATGACTCGTTGAGTCTGTGATGTTCTATTCACATATTATTCTCCCCACATTTACACCTGCATCCCTCAAGATGATGTGGGAATGCACTATCTAAATCAAAAAACCAGCTCCTGCAAATCGGGCAAAAAAGCCCCTCCCATGGCATTCCATATTCAGACATCCATGCTCTAATTTGTGGCGATATAGGAATTGGTGGTATGCAACTGATATCGAAATTACGCAAACTCAATTCATGTTGAGCTGCATCAAAACGTGAACTAGCACTAGCCAGACTCTGTCTTGTTATCAATAATTGCTTGCGCAGCCAGCGGTTATCTTCGTAGAGTTCGCCAATTAATTTATTTTGATGCTCAGATATTTGTTTAGCCATCCTGCTCCCTCTCGAGTTTCATATATTCGCTGTTATCTGGTATTGTCACGAAACAACCAATACCAGCCGCCCATTGCTCAACCTTGTTCATGAAATAGAACATCTCGCCAGTATCTAGCCCGGATGTGTGACGGAGCGTCCTGACGTGTTCTACTTCCTGAGTACTGAAATCCATGCGATCAACCACTTCATAGCCAAGAAATGTATGCTTCAGCATTTCTTTAACTTCTTCTGATGAATATATTGCTCCATTGGCACATAGATAACGACTTATCTCACCAAACCACAAATGTGCTGTTGCATTCTGAGATAATGAGCGTTTATTTTTCCACGGCTTAATAATAATGCGATGCGGCTGTTTCGTTTGAAGGGTCTCTTTTAATATTTCCCATGCTTGGGATTTATTCGATTCGTGAAAACAAAAATCAGCTTCCATTTAGCCCCCATTATTTATTCTCTTATTCCATACCTGAATAGCATCACCACCACAAAATGGGCACGGCAATAATTTATTCGTCATGTTAAATCCTCTGGTGGCTGTGGTAATTCCATCCAGTGACCGACTGCATTTAAATCCATATATATATCCCCCGATGGTATATAAAATCCATTTTCTTCGTCCATTGATAAATACCCGCAATAAACTCGACCTGATATTACAATTAGCACGGTTTTTATCGATTCCGGCAATCTGTCACTGCATTTAATCCAGTTCATATTAAGAATCCTTCTTGTGTGAATTTAAATTGAATTTCCGTCTGATTTCTGCGAGATGATTTAATGCCCGCCCATTGCTGCTCGGAATGTGTAATTTAGGGATCTGCTTAACTGGGGCGGGTATCTGCTCCCCTGATTCCACTCTGCGCGACATAGCGATCAGCTCCGTGCTACAGCGTTTACGTAACTCAGACTCAGTTAAATTCAATCCGCGCATCTGTGAATACAGCCTTGTCACCATCCAGTAGCAAGCGTTTGACTGCCATGGGTAATTCTCAGGAGAGCTGTATAGCCCCCGGCGAGCACTGTAATCCATGATCATATCGTATAATTCCGACTCATCCGGCAGCCCGGCACTTTTGATACCGCCCTGTTTGCACCACGCGACGAACTGCCCCGGCGACGGCAAAAATGGCGTATCTTGCTGCCTTGCGATCTTCATTCCGGCATTGACTTGTTCAACTGTTCTGATGCCATTCTCAGCGAAAGCGAGAACCCATTGCCGCCGTAGTTCGTTAAAATCATCCTGTGTTTTGATGGCAAGCATCAAAGCCGGAAAAGCGCCTTTTAACTGACGAAATAACTCATTGAAAATTTCTGCGGCTTGTCTTGTGACTTGTGTTCCCTGTTGTGGTTTTTGAGATCCGGCCATAGCCTGCAAAGCCCGGCTATCCCGATTCTGTACCACAGCAGCAAGATTTCTCATATCGTTAGCCCTTCTATCCAATCTGTATTATTAAAATCCAGATTCTGCTTTGCGCGCGGTGGATATTTGGGCTTGAATAACCCCTGCCACCCATTAGCTATGCTTGTGTTAATGACATCAACAGGATCATGCCCATCGTCAAAACACTCTTTGAGTAAATCAAATGCCTTTGTAACAGTAAGTTGGGTTTTAATTTGCTTGTCAGATTGCTGTCTGTACGAAACCCATTCATGCCAGATAGACGGATCTAACCATTCAGGGATTTCTACCTGATGAGCATCAAACTTTGATTTTTTATTTTTGGGGACTATAGGGGTAATAGGTTCTTTGACTGGTTCTAAAGAGTGACTGGTTCTGGGTGCATCTCCTGCACCACTAACCGGTGCAGCATTTGCACCACATGGTGCAGAAAATTCACCATAGGGTGCATCTCCTGCACCACTATTTTTTACACCGTTACTCAGTGTTAAGTGATAGACATTTGACCTATTTAATCCGTTCTCAGACTTTCTTTCTTCAATCCAAAGAAAGCCATCTTTAACAAGCTGTTTAATGTGATTCTGAACAGACCGCTCCGACATTTCACATTGTTCGCCAATATAAGGTATTGATGGCCAGCACTCCCCCTGATCATTCGCATTATCTGCAAGTTTTAGTAAAATTAATTTTCGGAGCGGATTGCCCACTTTTACGCTCATTGCATGAGCCATTAAGTTCATACTCATTGTTTAGCCCCTTATCTATTCTCTTGAATTCAATTACCATCATTGAAAATAATTGGCTTCTCTGTCATGATTGCCTCGCTATTAGTGGTATAGGGGAAAGTGAGAGTTCCCCCCCCCCCCCGCTTGACTCATATTTGATTAGCCTCATCTGCTGTAACAGACGGGGCGCTTTCTCTGATATGCTCAAGCATCTGCAACAATGCTTTTGCTGCCTCTTTTGCTTCCTCTCCATGAAACGCAACTGTTTGAGATGGGTTCTCAAAATCAATAGCTTCCAGTACTTTGCAAAATTTGTTCAACATGCAATCGTTGCCAGATATCCAGCGGCTTATCTGTGAATGATGAACTCCTACCATCTTTGCAACTTCCGTGTTGCCCTTCGCTGCAATCCCATTCCTGATCACATCCTCATACTCCTGAGCTTTAGTGCGTGTTTGTGCGATATCCATACGTCATACTTTCCCAAATAAAATAAAGTTAATAACCCTCAGTGGGCTACGCTCCCCGCTTATGCGAGGAATCCCCACAGTGGCGGGGAGGCGGATTGTTAAAGAGCGGGCGAGCTATACCGGCTCGCGCGGTTGTTTATTTACTTACTTGGTTTGGAAATGGCTTAATTTCTTCAGCCTTTACTCGACCATCTGGGAATTGAATAACGAAAATACTTCTACCCGTGCGTAGTGCTTTACTTACGGCTGTTTGGTGACAACCAATCTCATCTGCTGCCTTGGCTTGTCCCTTTTCGAGCACGTATTCCGATAATGGGATTGTTCTCACTTTTAATTCTCCTTGTAACCCATAAAACAAATAATACTGGCGGTATTACAAAAATGCAATACCTGCGGTATTTTCAATTTAATAACTACGGTATTAAAATTAAGGAATGAACAAGAAAAAACCTTTGACTCAAGAGCAGTTAGAAGACTGCATGAGATTAAAATCAATCTTCGAATCTAAGAAAAAAAAATTAAATCTTAGTCAACAAACTATTGCCGATGAAATGGATATATCCCAGGGTGCAGTGGGCCATTATTTGAACGGTAGGAATGCACTTAATGCAAAAGTGGCATCAACTTTTGCAAAGATATTGAATGTTTCTATTTGTGACTTTAGCCCATCTCTAGCTGCTGAAATCACAGAATTGTCAACAACATGTGTTGGCAATAATGAAAAAAAAGAGTTAACAAAAGCAGCAAGATACTTAACGCCCGAACAAGAAGAATTGCTTAAAGCTTTTGACAATCTACCAAGAGATGAAGCACAACGCGTCTTGCGCGAGACAAAAGCAAAAGCAGCGCATTTTAATGCAATTTTCGCAGAAATGCTGGCGAAGAGGGGCAGTAAAGCAGGTTAATGATATAAATTACAAGTGCAAATATTAACTCATGAAATTGTTACGTTTGTCATATTTTTAATAAAGGAATGGAGATGAGCGATAAAAAACACGAGGCGTGTTAAATAAGAGCCTATGAAAACATACGAAAGTGTCGGCGCAAGACTTAAGCGCCTTAGAAACCAACGAAAAATGAGTCAAGCGGCACTCGCGGAACAGTGTGGCTGGGCTTCTCAGTCAAGAATAGGAAACTATGAATCTGGTACTAGAAATGTCAGCGCTGATGATGCGGTTATTTTATCTAAAGCCCTCGGCGTTTCTCCATCCGAACTAATGTTCGGCGATAACACAGAATCTCAACAAGGAAGTGAAGTCAGTGAGATATGTACAGAATTATCAAAGAGACAAAAAATTCTTCTTGAATTGTTTGATGAACTCCCGGATAGCGAAGCTGACGAACTTTTAAAAACTCTTGAAGAAAAAAAACGGTATTACAATCAATTACTAGAAGAACTATCACAGAAGAAAAGCAAAAAGAAAGCATAAGGAGTTTTTTTAATAACCAAAGTGCTCCCTGTGGGATGGGGATGGATCAGCGCCATTTAACTTTAGGAATCATATAGATATGCTAGAAATTATACCATATGGATCACAATGAACTTAATAGGATATCACGGTACGGATGCAGAAAATGAGGCATCAATATTAAGCGGGAACTTCAAAGCGAGCACCAAAAATGACGAATGGCTCGGAACTGGCGCGTATTTTTTTATTGAAGGTATAAGTGAGCCTGAGAATAACGCAATCTGCTGGGCTAAACTACAATCATACGACAAAATAAAGAAATGTTATAGATATACTCAATTTTCTGTAATAAGGGCTAATATCAGCATAAACAATCCATTAGATTTAGATTCCTTGGAAGGGAAAAAGGTGTTTAATTATTTTAGAGATGAAATAATCAGCATAATGAAGCAGAACAATATCCCAGAAACGGAGTCTTTCAGAAACTCACTCAGGAATGATTGTGAAATATGCAATTATATAGCAAAATCAATAAGTTGTGACGCCGTCATTAGAAGCGAGTACATCAAACTTGACTTATGGTCAAGAAAAAATGTGTATAACTCAAGAATCCAAAATTGTACAATAGTGAGCATAAGAGAGCCGTCTCAGTCTATTGATAAAAACTCATTAACTGTTACCCAAAGAGGAGAAGTGATATGAAAAGTCAAATGCAACTAGCACAAGAAGCTATCGCTCGTCTGAAATCGATGAGTAGGCAGGAGCTAATATCTGAGCTAGTGGATGCTGGAATTGCCGATACAACATCTTCTTTTATCTTTGCCGGATTCAAGTTTTTTCCTGACGCACAAGGCAGCGTCATAAGCTACTCAAGCAAAGAGCATAAATTGTGCTTGTCATTCTAATTATGGATAGGCTATGAATTTTAATATCGTAAATATGAGGGTCACTCACATAAAGTTGGATGAAGTAGGTGATCCCGATAATCCAAAAAAAAATCATATCAATCTAAAAAATATTCTTTCATTTTATGAAGATGATAGAAGTCGAGCAACCTTAAAAGCCGCAGTTAAAGTGACAACTGAATCCGGTTTTTATGTCGAATTTGATTACTGGTTCAGTATTCAGTTCGAAAATGAAATTACCATAGAGCAAGAAAAAGATTTTTTGGGTAAAGATACAGTGGATTCAGTAACGTACCCATATATTAGAGCGTTTCTTTCTAATTTAATGAACCTTTCTGGCTACAAAGTTGTTAACCTGCCAATTATGAAATTTTAGTTAGCCCTCCCATGAGGGCTTTTTTACGCCCTCTCCCCACCAAGCTAGCCAAAACCTCATCCCTAGAAAATTTTTTTCAAAATAAATTCATTTTAAAATCATAATGATACTAATTTTTCATCATTTTTAAATACCGCAGGTATTGCATTAAATTAATACCGCAAGTATTATTAATCACATCAAAGGCACACAGCAAACAGGCAAGGAAAGCCCACGAAGTAGCCGCTACCGGCACATGAAGAGGTAGATGATTCGCAAGTGCTAAGAAACAACGCAGTACCAGTAATACAAAGCAGTTTCGCTCTTTAACAAATAAGCTCCCGCCATTGTGGGAAATACTCGAAGTGAGTTTTGGGGTGTTGTGACTGAGCCTAAAAGTAATCAGTCAACTCATTCACAGATGAGACTGTATCAGGACTGCGGGAGGCACAACTGTGATAGGGCCGCAACGTAGCAATCACAACACCACCAAAACTTACTGATGAGGGTAATCAAATGAACAGGATCACTTACTTACCGCGCACAGGTAAGACGAATTCGAAGCTCCGCCGCTATATTGCGAGAGGTGAACTGATTGCACGTAAAGCAGCAGAGGCCGAAGGTAATCAGCGCTCAGTTGATGAAATTATCGATTCAATCATTAAGCCGGTCGATGAAACTGATGTTTTGGCAAACCTGATCATTGCTTTAAAGGGTAACGATAAGCCAGAAATCACAGGTAGTCACTGCTTATCAAATACGTTTCTCTATTCAGTCAAGAATAAGAAAAGTAGCAATATTACAGCAAGATAATGAATATTTCGCCACGCAGGGGAAAATAGGGAATTACTGGCAGGGAAGCTAATTATTAATT
>NZ_PUJU01000048.1 GCF_011189505.1 Photorhabdus tasmaniensis | reverse complement strand
ATCCCCCACCGCGCGTTGGGTGTTTCTGGCCTTTGAAGGGATCAGCACCTTTGAATTTCAAGAACATAAAATGGTGACAGGAATGCAATCTTACCACCATGAGCTTTTGAGTTTATTAGGTGCACAATATAAAGCGGTTTATTCCTGAATTAGGTGCGGAATGAAGGATATAATACTAAAAAAGCATTATCATTATAAATATAATAACAAGCGTTATTGAATATTTTCAACTAGTTAAGTGTTATACCTGACCCGCGTAAAGAAATTAACAAAAAGCATGAATTAATGGATGTGCTCTTTCTGGTATTTGCTGCGGTATTAAGTGGGGCCTGTGGCTGGAAATCTATTCAGGATTTTGGGGAAACCCAGCTTGAATGGCTCAAAAAGTACAGCGCCTATGCGAATGGTATTCCACTGCGACTTTGTGGTTCAATTCAAAGGTAATCAAAAAACTTTGGCGGAGTTTGTCAAAAAACGGTTTTCCTCTGTTTATAATAGCGATGAAGCAGTCTGAGTTCCCTCAAAAAGAGGGAACTATCAGGTGAGAAATCAGAACTTCTGGGAGATACTGAATTTAATGTTACGTCCAACCCCGGAAACTGATTCACCGAGGTATGGGCGATAATCACGATTAAACAGGTTATTTACCGTGACACGTGCTTCAAGATCTTGCCAGAAAGTAGGTTGCCAACTGGCGAATAAACCATGCAGTGCATAACCTTTACTTTTTTTTAGTGCCCAGTAACTTGCTTCTGGATCCCCGCTTGTAGGAGAACGATCTTGCTTACGGATAAAATCACCAGTCCATCCCATTGTCATTTGCCATTGAGGGATTTTTACGCCTAACATGGCGTGGGCAGAGGTGGGTGGAATTTCCGCAATCCAGGTTTTGTTACCCCAGGGATCGCGTGGTGAAGCGTCTCTTTGACCACGGATAGTTGAGTAAGCAAGTTTTCCAAACAGGTAATCGCTGTCGTAGAAAGTTTCGATTTCCAGCCCCTGAATGGTGTATCCCGGTAAATTACGGTAGTTGGATATTGGTTTCTCACAACTTGATGATTTATTGTTGATCTGCGCTTTACACATCACACCACGGCGGACAAATATTTCATTTTTGCCTCGGTTACGGAACAGCGTTGTGCGGATTTGCAAATTATCTTGTTCCAAGATCAAATTGTCGAAATCCAATATTACACCTGCTCTCAATCCCGTTATTCTTTCCGTATCCAGATTACGGCTACTGCCAGTAGTATTCGTGCGTGCAGATTGTACTTCATATTGTTCATCTACTAATGGAGCACGCCATGTCCGGCTGATATCCGAAAATAGAGAAAGGTGATTAGTTGCCTTCCACATAATACCTAAATGGGGAGACCAGCCGGTATAAGTAACACTGCTGTAATCGTGCCCGATATTTGGTGAACTATTATTGTAGATTGCAGCGATATTTGGCTTCCCCGTATTAGTGATATGGTTATAGCGAATGCCTGGTGTTGTAGTCACACTGCCGATAACTATTTCATCCTGCAAATAGAAACTACTCGTTTTTTGCTCTCCTGAAGGCATGTAGCTTGGTTGAAAATAGCCATAATTATAATCAGGGTTTTTGTCTTTACTCTTATCGTGAATAAGAGTATTGCGTTGATTTTTATGCCAACGAACTCCAACTAATAATGTGTGTTCTATTGGCCCGGTTATAAAAGTACTTTCATTATTTATATCTGCTAAGTTATCCACATAGTTGATCCAGCTTTCATTTCCCAATGAACCTATATAATGGTTGTAGGCGTTTTCAGAGCGTTTATCATGCTGTTCTGTTTTTGAATAGGCATAGGTTGCTGTCAGGTTAAGTAATGGATTATCTTCCGGTGCGATATTCCATTTAGCTGTGTAATTTTGGTCTGTTTGATCACGATAAACTAATTTCCGGTGCCAGGCTTCATTCCAACCATATTTTTCAACTTCGGCTTCTGATGGAATAGCGATATCATCGCGTTTGGCTGCCCACGGCTGCCAGCCCGCAGAATCAGAACGCATAGCGGAAAGTGTCAATGTGTGAGTATCATTCAGGTAAAAATGAGTTTTCAGTAAGTAGGATGCCTGATCACTCTTAGAGAAAGCAAAGCGGGTACCATCTGGCCGTTTAATATTGCCGCCATCCCGTTTGCTCATATATAACAGGCCGTCAGCGAAACCTTCTATTGTCCGGCCATAGACTGCGCTGCTATAAATATTTTGGCGATCATTGGTGTGATAACTGTATTTCAGTAATCCACCAAAATCTTCTCCCGGCCGTAACAAATCACTGGCATCTTTGGTAACAACTTTAACTGTTCCGCCAAATCCGCCATTACCATCAAGTAGGTTATGCGGGCCTTTATCGACATCCACCCGTTTGATTAATTCCGGCTCAATAAAGATAGATCCTTGGCGATATTTTTCGAAACCTTTTGGTGCATCATCCAGTGTGATTTTTATGTCTTCTGTATCACCCATTCCCCAGATGTTCAGGGTTTGACCTCCTGGGCGGGGCGAGCCTGACATCGAAACGCCAGGGAGTTGATTGAGTAACTCGGCGATATTGTCTGCCTGGGTACGCTCAATATCTGATTTTCTTAATACAGAACTTCCCGCGCTGACGCTATTGTTTAATTCCCCAATAACGGAAAGCGCGGGAAGGGCAATCACCTTCTCTGACTTTTCTAACCTTTCTGCGGCTTTTTGTGTTTCATTCTCCTGTGCTGTCAGATAACCGGGCAGGCCCGTACTAAGAACAATCATGCCTGATAAAGCATAACGAACAGTGCGATTTATTTGCTGTGTTGTTCCTGATACGGATGTTTTTTGTTGTTTCCCGAGATTTTTCATTGCCATAAATACCTTTGGAATGTAGCCAAGTAAAAGAACTTCATTTAAATAGGTCACTTGACGAAGGAAATCGGGTAGAAAAAAGTTAATAACGGGATTAACTTTTTTTTCTGATTGATCTTAATGATGGGTTACTGTGTTTTTATACAGTTCATGATGATTGGTCAAAGCAAAATGCGAAAGATTATGCATGTGGATTGTTTCAATGGTAATTCCCCTGCCACTATATCGGAGCAGGGGAGATTTGATTAAGATTTTTCAGGAATAGCTTTCAGAACTGCGGTCAATAGTTGCCAATATTGTCCAACACTTTTGATGTGAACCTGTTCGTCAGGGGAGTGAGCGCCTGTGATAGTTGGCCCGATAGAGACCATATCCATATCAGGATAAGGTTTCTTAAACAGACCACATTCCAGCCCTGCGTGGATCACCATAATATTGGGTGTTTTATCGAACAGCTGTTGATAAGTTTCACGTACCAGGTGCATAACCGGAGAATTTGCATCCGGCTGCCAGCCTGGATAATCGCCTTTGGCAGTAATTTTAGCGCTTGATAGTTTAGCCAAGGAACCGAGCATGCCTATAATATAGGATTTGCCGCTGTCGATAAGCGAACGGATCAGACAAATAATATTGACCTTATCCTGCTCCATCGCCACAACGCCCACGTTGAGAGAGGTTTCTACTACGCCTTTGATGATGTCGCTCATACGGATAACACCGTTTGGTGTACTGTTCAGCAATGAGATAAAACGGTTCTGGCAATCATCAGTCAGTGCCTGAATATCGGTTTCAACCTCTTCTAGCAATACAGTTAGGTTTTTCTCGACGATGGCATATTCATTTTTCAGGATCCCCAAGTAGTTATCTTTCACTTGGGTCAGCTGCGCTGTTTTATCGGCGGGGACGGCAACAATAACATGACCTTCACGTGGAATGGCATTACGCAGCGTACCGCCCTGGAACTCAAGCAGTTTTAGCTCCAGTTCCTCAGTATGTGCCGCCAGGAATCGTGCCAGTAGTTTGTTGGCATTGCCCAGTCCTAGATGAATATCACAACCGGAATGCCCGCCTTTTAGACCTTTGATGGTGAGTTTTAGTGTTTTGTAGTGAGTCGGAATCGTTTCACGGGTAAGTGCTAATGTTGTGGTGAAATCGATACCTCCGGCACAACCCATGTAGATTTCGCCTTCTTCTTCTGAATCGGTATTGATTAAAATATCAGCTTTCAGCCAGCCCGGTTGCAGGCCAAAAGCACCATCCATTCCGGTTTCTTCCGTCATGGTCAGTAAAACTTCCAGAGGACCATGTTTTACGTTGTCATCAGCCAGCACAGCTAATGCTGACGCCAGGCCAATACCATTATCTGCACCCAATGTTGTACCTTGTGCAGTAACCCATTCACCATCAATATAAGGACGGATAGGATCTTGAGTGAAGTCATGCTCCGTATCGTTGTTTTTCTGTGGCACCATATCAAGGTGAGCTTGCAGAACAACCGTTTTACGATTTTCCAGCCCTTTACTGGCTGGCTTTCTGAGCAGAATATTGCCAACCTGATCGCGTTCAACGTGCAAGCCTTTTTCTTGCGCCCATTGAACGATGTGAGTCGCCAGCGCTTCTTCATGATAAGAAGGGTGAGGAATAGAGCAGATTTTGGCAAAGATGTCCCACAGCGGCTGAGGGGATAATTGTGATAGTTCTGACACGACGAATCTCCTGTGACTGCATCTCAATAAGATGGAAATACTACTCTCTACCCGAGATATAGGTTTTATTATTACGAGCGATTAACGTTATGATGCTATTGAGCTCAGAATACCACTTTCTTTTGGTAAGGATAATGTGATTCATCGATTCCCTGTTTCCGCTGGTTTTTGCTAGCCTAAATCAATATAATCTCGCGCAACTTTTTCTACGAAAACTCTTTTCTGAAATATTCTTAAGTTGCTGGGATCAATTCTTATGAGCGAAAAATATGTTGTAACTTGGGATATGTTGCAAATACATGCCCGCAAATTGGCGCAACGTTTACTCCCTGTCGAACAATGGAAAGGCATTATTGCTGTGAGTCGAGGGGGGCTTGTACCTGGCGCTCTCCTGGCACGTGAATTGGGTATCCGTCATGTAGATACTGTCTGTATTTCCAGCTATGACCATAATAATCAGCGCGATCTGCAAGTGCTGAAAAAAGCAGAAGGTGATGGTGAAGGTTTCATCGTTGTAGATGATTTGGTCGATACTGGGGGCACGGCTCAGGTTATCCGTGATATGTATCCCAAAGCGCATTTTGTGACTATTTTCGCCAAACCAGCAGGTCGTCCTCTTGTTGATGATTATGTTGTTGATATTCCGCAAGATACTTGGATCGAGCAACCTTGGGATATGAGCGTAGTATTCGTGCCGCCAATTTGTGAAAGTAAATAAAATCAGCATTTGTTATGGCAAATCAAAATCTTTCAGAATCACTTTTTAAGCCAAGGCAAAAGCATCAGGAAACTTCCATGCTGGTAAAGCACCGCCATCCCCGGTTGATTGCCGGTAATTACAATACGTTGGATGGTAATAGTCATGGACGCTGGTATCGTATGATTAACCGGCTGATGTGGATTTGGCGAGGAATTGATCCCTTTGAGATAGAAGAAGTGTTGTGTCGGATTGCCATGGCAAACGCTCAACGTAGTGATGATAATTTACTGGATACCGTGGTTGGGTATCGTAAAGGTAATTGGATTTTTGAGTGGTCACATCAGGCGATGCTGTGGCAACAGAAAGCGTTACAGGCCGATCAAACCACAACAGCAGGTAATTTCTGGTTGAAAGCGGCCAATTTGTATAGCATCGCCGGTTATCCTCATCTCAAAGGTGATGATCTGTCTCAGCAGGCCGTTGTTTTAGCAAATAAAGCCTATGAAAATGCCGCCCGTTGCTCTGACTATCAGTTGAGAAAGATAGAGTTCAAACTGAAAGAGGGCGGTTGTGTCACTGGTTTTCTGCATTTGCCTCAACGGCCACAAGGACCCGCTCCAACTATTTTGGTGTGTGGCAGCTTAGATAATTTGCAAAGCGATTATTATCAGTTATTCCGTGATTATCTGGCACCTTTGGGATTCGCGATGCTGACTGTGGATATTCCTTCAGTGGGTTATTGTTCACGTCTGCGATTGACTCAGGATACTTGTACTCTTCATCAACAAATAATTCATCAACTGGATGAAATTCCTTGGATTGACCATACGCGGGTTGGTGTTTTTGGTTTCCGCTTTGGTGCCAATATTGCCGTTCGCCTGGCATATTTGGAATCTAAACGTATCAAAGGTGTTGCCACTTTTGGCGCTATTGTTCATGAGTGGCTCAATAGCGCTGAACGCCAGCAAAATGCCCCTGCAATGTATCTCGATATGTTTGCCAGTCGGATGGGTATTTATAACGTTGATGAAAATGCGTTTCGCCTCGAACTTGGTTGTTATTCCCTTAAAAAACAAGGCCTGTTAGGCCGACGTTGTTCCGTTCCTATGCTGGCTGGTTACTGGCAGAATGATATTTTCAGCCCGAAGGAAGAATCAAAGCTGATAACAATGTCATCAATGGACAGTAAATTATTGACTATTCCGGCAACGCCTGTTTACAGCAGCTTCAATAAGGCATTACAGGAAACCAGTCAGTGGTTGAAAAATAAAATGGGTTAGTTGAAATTGAGGGCATAAATTTATTTTGAACTCACATTTTTTCAATTTATCGTTATGCCTGTTGGCATAACGCTTCTCTCCTGCTAAAACTGAACGCTGTTTTTTCAAATTAAATATAACGGCAAAAATATGATGAATGGTAGCCAAACATTGGTTGTAAAGCTGGGGACAAGTGTATTGACCGGCGGCTCTCGTCGTCTGAACCGGGCTCGCATTGTCGAGCTGGTACGCCAATGTGCTCAACAACATGAAAAAGGCCACCGCATTATTATTGTAACTTCCGGGGCTATTGCGGCTGGCCGGGAACATCTGGGATATCCGGATTTACCTGCAACTATTGCTTCTAAGCAATTGCTGGCGGCAGTAGGTCAGAGCCGGTTGATTCAGCTGTGGGAACAGTTTTTTTCTATTTACGGTATTCATGTTGGTCAGATGTTACTGACCCGTGCGGACTTGGAAGATCGGGAGCGTTTTTTAAATGCCAGAGATACCTTAAATGCTCTGCTTGATAATCGCATTGTTCCTGTAATCAATGAAAATGATGCGGTTGCGACCGCAGAAATTAAAGTGGGTGATAATGATAATTTATCTGCACTGGCAGCAATTCTGGGTGGAGCAGATAAACTGTTATTATTGACTGATATTGAAGGGCTATATACTGCTGATCCGCGCAGTAATTCAAATGCAGAACTTATTCCGGAAGTTTATGACATCAGCGACGAATTACGTATGGTTGCCGGTGATAGCGTTTCCGGTTTAGGGACGGGCGGAATGGCGACTAAGCTTCAGGCTGCGGGTATTGCAGGCCGGGCCGGTATTGATGTCATTATTGCTGCCGGTAATAAACCTGATGTTATCGCGGATGTCATTGAAGGTAATCCGGTGGGGACGCGCTTTCATGGGCTGGAAAGCCCGATGGAAAATCGTAAGCGTTGGATTTTTGGTGCCCCTCCTGCGGGTGAAATTATTGTTGATCACGGCGCTGAAACCGCAATCTGTGAAAAAGGCAGCTCTTTGTTGCCGAGAGGGATTAAAAATATTAAAGGTGATTTCTCCCGTGGAGAGGTTATCTGTATTCGTAGCCTGTCTGGTAAGGATTTGGCGCATGGCGTTTGCCGTTATAACAGTGATGCTTTGCGTTTGATTGCAGGCCACCATTCACAGCAGATAAACCAAATTCTCGGTTATGAATATGGCGCTGTTGCGGTTCATCGTGACGACATGATTGTGAGTTAAGGATTCATAATGTTAGAGCAAATGGGAAAGGCTGCCAGAGAAGCCTCATGGCAACTGGCACAGCTAAGTACAAAACAGAAAAATCAGGCATTAATCCACATTGCAGATTTGCTGGAGCAGGAAAGTGCAATCATTCTCGAAGCTAATCAGCTTGATATGGCTCAGGCTCGTGAACAGGGAATGAGTGAAGCGTTGCTGGATCGTCTGTTATTGACACAAGAACGTTTGGCAGCGATAGCTAACGATGTTCGCCAGGTGTGCCGTTTATCTGACCCAGTAGGGCAAGTTATTGATGGTAGTTTGCTCGATAGTGGTTTGAAGTTAGAACGTCGCCGTGTACCGCTTGGTGTGATTGGGGTGATTTATGAAGCCCGCCCTAATGTCACTATTGATGTTGCATCTCTGTGTTTGAAAACAGGTAATGCAGTTATTTTGCGTGGTGGTAAAGAAACTCATAACACCAATCAGGCAACAGTGAAAGTCATTCAGCAGGCACTTGAGCAGAGTGGGTTACCTGCCGCAGCCGTGCAGGCGATAGATAAACAGGATCGTGAATTAGTTACTCAGCTACTGAAAATGGATCGTTATGTGGATATGCTGATTCCACGCGGTGGCGCTGGGTTGCATAAGCTGTGCCGTGAACAGTCAACCATTCCGGTTATTACCGGTGGTATCGGTGTCTGCCACACTTTTGTCGATGAAAGTGCCGATTTCGATAAGGCATTGACTGTCATCACTAACGCTAAGGTTCAACGACCGAGCGCCTGTAATGCTTTGGAAACGTTGCTGGTACATCATAGGATCGCGGCAGATTTTCTGCCTGTACTGAGCAGGAATATGGCAGGACAAGGTGTTACCCTTCACGCGAGTCAATCAGCAAAGGAATTTTTGCGGGAAGGCCCTGCAACAGTCGTGGATGTGACAGAAACAGATTACAGTGATGAGTGGTTATCTTTGGATATGAATGTGGAAATTGTTAGTGATATTGACCGGGCAATTAGCCATATCCGTACATACGGCACATCCCATTCTGATGCGATTCTGACCGAATCTTTGCACAATGCTGACTATTTTGTTCGTCAGGTAGATTCTGCGGCGGTTTATGTGAACGCCAGCACGCGTTTTACCGATGGTGGACAGTTTGGTTTGGGGGCGGAGGTTGCCGTCAGTACTCAGAAACTGCATTCCCGTGGTCCAATGGGATTAGATGCGCTGACTACGTATAAGTGGGTTGGTTATGGAGATAATTTAATCCGTAAGTAAGCTGTTTATTGTTACCCCAACAGTGTGTCTGATTAATAGATATATCGGTAGGATCATGCTTCGGGGTAGCTTTTTTCCTATAGATTAATTTTTGATTTTACGTTGATGTAAAGTTCTGGTTACTATAGCTGTTAATATATTTTTAATGATGAAATTTACCAAGGATATCAGGCAATGAACCCAATATTGTTTATTGTAGGTGCGCGTGGGGCAGGAAAAACGACGATTGGAAAGTTATTAGCCAATGAGTTATCGTACACATTTATTGACACCGATCATCATATCCAACAAATTAGTAATATGACCATTGCGGATATTGTTAACCAGCAAGGGTGGCAGCAATTTCGACAATTGGAAACTAAGGCTTTACAACAAGTTAGTCAAAGTAGCCGGGTTATTTCCACCGGCGGTGGGATTATTCTTTCCGCTGAAAATCGCCAATATATGCGACAAAATGGTACGGTGATTTATCTTCAGGCGTCCGCTAACATATTGGCTGAACGATTAATGCAGCAGCCGGAAAGTACTCAACGCCCCAGTTTAACTGGAAAATCTATTGTTGAAGAAATGGAAGAAGTACTCACCGCCAGGGAGAATCTCTATTGTGAGTGTGCAGATCATATTATTAATGCGCAACTTTCACCGGAAAGAATTATAGCTTGTGTGAAAGAAATTATTCTTCCGAGAAGAATATCCTGACGCTATTTTTTTAAAAAAATAATAATATTATGGTATCGAATGGATAAATAATATTTTCTATTTATTTTTCAAATGGGTTGAGATACGAATATGTTGTTTAAATTTCTAAAACTTGTTTTTCGTTTAATGTTCCGTTTGACGATAGAGGGAGATATTAAACAATTTACCCACCCAAAATGCCTTATCACACCTAATCATGTCTCTTTTCTTGATGGTGTTTTGCTAACACTTTTCTTACCTGTCAAGCCGGCATTTGCTGTCTACTCCAGCATTGCAAACCAAGGGTTTATGAAATGGGTAAGGAGGTATATTGAAGTAGTTCCTTTGGATCCAATAAATCCAATGGCCGTCAGGGGACTGCTCAAAGCAATAGAGAAAGGGAGGCCGATAGTTGTTTTTCCTGAAGGACGAATTACGGTTACTGGTTCTTTGATGAAAATCTACGATGGAGCGGCTTTTATTGCCGCTGTATCGGGGGCAATGGTGGTACCTGTCCGCATTGAGGGGTTGGAACAAACGATATTCAGCCGATTAAAAGGTATCTTCAAACTTCATCTTTTTCCGAAGGTGACAATAAAAATTCTGCCTGCCACACAATTGCCAATGCCGGATGCGCCTAACGCGGACCAGAGACGCCGTTTGGCGGGAGAACGTTTGCATGAAATTATGATGAGTGCACGAATGGCGACTCGTCCGCAAGAGACAATATTTGAATCTTTACTGGTTGCACAAAAGCGATTTGGCCGCTTTAAGCCCTGTATTGAAGATGTTTCTTTTAAAGAAGATAGTTATAACAGTTTGCTTAAAAAAACGCTGGGTATTAGCCGTATTCTGCAACGTTTTACCTGTCGGAATGAACGGATTGGTTTTCTT
The DNA here is from genome assembly GCF_011189505.1 of Photorhabdus tasmaniensis. GTDB lineage: Bacteria > Pseudomonadota > Gammaproteobacteria > Enterobacterales > Enterobacteriaceae > Photorhabdus > Photorhabdus tasmaniensis. The sequence goes on along the minus strand of NZ_PUJU01000048.1, from coordinate 28,475 downwards.
TTACCCAATACCACTATTATGGCAGCGGCTATCTTTGGCGCATCTTTGAGAGGCAGAATTCCCGCCCTGTTAAACTATACCGCAGACAGCTACGGGCTGAAAAATGCCATAACAACCGCCAGTATCAAAATGATTGTGACTTCCCGGCAGTTTCTGGAAAAGGAGCAGTTAACGCATTTATCTGAACAGGTTACTGAGGTTAATTGGGTTTATCTTGAGGATTTGAAAGGTACAGTGACTTTGCTGGATAAATTATGGATCTTGTGGCATCTCTTTTTTCCGAAACAAGCGATGGCGGCGCAAAAACCAGATGATGATGCATTGGTGTTGTTCACGTCCGATTCAGACGGTGTACCAAAAGGTGTGGTTCATAGCCACGCTAGTTTGTTGGCAAATGTGGAACAGATAAAAACCATTACTGATTTCAATCCACTTGACCGTTTTATGTCTTCTGTACCACTGTTTCATGCATTTGGATTGACTGTTGGCCTGTTTACGCCACTGTTAACGGGTAGCCGGGTATTCCTTTATCCAAATCCACTGCATTATCGAGTGGTGTCAGAATTGGTATATGAACGTAACTGCACCGTATTGTTGGGTTCATCGACTTTCCTGGAGAATTGTGCCTATTTTGCCCACCCATATGATTTTGTACGTCTTCGCTGTGTTATGGCGGGTGTTGAAAAGCTCGCTGAGAACACTAAACGTGTTTGGCAAGATAAATTCGGGATCCGCATTCTGGAAGGGTATGGAATGACAGAATGTGCGCCTGTCATTGCATTGAATGTACCAATGATGGCTAAGGCCGGGACTGTTGGGCGAATTTTACCGGCAATGGAGTTCCGTTTGATTCCAGTGGCAGGTATTGGGGAAGGGGGATGTTTGCAACTGCGTGGCCCGAATGTTATGAAAGGGTATCTGAGGGGTGATGATCCAAATCATTTGGAACGTCCATCGGCAGAAGATGAGCATGGGAATATTCAGTGTGGCTGGTTCGATACTGGAGATATTGTTTCAATTGATGAACAAGGATTCTGTACTGTTCTTGGTCGGGTGGAACGTTTTGCTGAATTGTCAGATGAAATAGTGTCACAGGACCGTGGAGAAACTTGCATTGCAAGTCTCTCCTGACGCCAGACATGTTGTTACAGTTAAGAGTGATCATAGCAAAGGAGAAATATTGGTGCTGTTCACTACTGATTTGGAATTTGAATACTCATTAATGCTTCAGACTGCTCAGGAATAATAATCGTGAATGTATCCTCTGTTGTTGCTCAACCGCTATTAACCCGTGGTATGAAAGCTGTATTGGCATCACAGTTTTTTTCAGCTTTTGCTGATAATGCTCTGTTGTTTGCGATTCTGGCACAGTTGAAAGCCCAGTTTTATCCTGACTGGAGCCAGCCGATATTGCAGATAGTGTTTGTCCTTGCGTATATCCTGTTGGCGCCTTTTGTCGGGCGAATAGCAGATCGTTTTCCCAAAGGTCGTGTGATGCTGTTTGCCAATAGCTTAAAACTATTGGGCGCGCTTAGTGTTTGTCTGGGTTATGATCCCTTTTTTGGCTATGCTTTGGTTGGGATTGGTGCAGCGGCATATTCACCGGCCAAATACGGAATCTTGGTTGAATTGACAGATGGTGATCGCTTGGTGAAGGCGAATGGTTTGGTGGAAGCTTCAACGATAGTTGCTATTCTCACCGGTTCTGTGGCAGGTGGTTTTTTGTCTGACTGGAGCTTGACAGTCGCATTGTTTACTTGTGCACTGACATACGGTATTGCTGCCATTGTTAATTTATTTATTCCTCGATTGTCGGTGGCCCGTCGCGGCAAGGGCTGGAATCTGAAAAAGATACTGACAGATTTTACCTCAGCATGTTGCATTCTTTGGCATAACAAAGAAGCCCGATTTTCTTTGGTTGGAACCAGTTTATTCTGGGGGGCTGGGATCACACTGAGATTTCTGTTGGTGTTATGGGTGCCTGTTGTTTTGGGAATTGTCGATAACAGCACGCCAACAGTACTTAATGTGATGGTTGCTATTGGGATTGTTATCGGCGCAGGTATTGCTGCGCGTTTTATTACATTGAGAACAGTCCGCCGTTGTATGCCTGCGGGTATTTTAATTGGCGTGATGGTGGTAATTTTTGCTGTTCAGCAGAGTCTCTGGGCTTCTCACGTCATACTTATTATTCTCGGCATTTTTGGTGGCCTGTTTGTCGTTCCGTTGAATGCCTTATTGCAGGAAAGTGGCAGGCAAACGGTTGGGGTTGGTAATGCAATCGCCGTGCAGAATTTGGGTGAGAATACCGCCATGTTACTGATGCTTGGCCTATATTCATTGACCATTAAAATAGGTATTCCGGTTGTCACAATAGGGATAAGTTTTGGTGTGTTGTTTGTGCTGACAATCACGGGTTTGTGGATTTGGAATCAGTTTCAGAAAAATTGATCTTTTATTGGATAAAAGGTGTGTTTATGGATGAAAAAATTCTGACTCAGTTTAGTATTGAACTGGGAATGAAACTGAGACAGCAGAAATTGTGGGTGACTTGTGCTGAATCTTGCACAGGTGGCTGGCTGGCAAAAGCAATTTCAGATATTGCCGGTAGCTCTGCTTATTTTGACCGGAGCTTTGTGACATACAGCAATAAAGCCAAACATCAGATGCTTGGTGTATCAGAAACCACCTTACAGCAATATGGCTCTGTCAGTGAACAGGTTGTGAAAGAGATGGCAGCAGGGGCGTTGAAAGTAGCGCAAGCCGATTTGGCGGTTTCTATCAGTGGTATTGCCGGGCCTGATGGTGGTAGTGAAGAAAAGCCTGTTGGCACAGTATGGTTTGGGTTTGCATATCGTACAGTCAATGGGATAGAAGTTGTATCCCGTCATTGTTGTTTTAATGGTGATCGAAATGAAGTACGCCTTCAATCTGCAATTTATTCTCTGAAGACATTGTTATCAGAGATTATAAAAAATTAGCTTGATGCTGTATGACTATACAGTATAATTGCAGGCAACATTTTGGTATTAAAAATTATTCATCGGCAGTGAGGTAACCCTTTCATTGCTTACGAGGGAGTAAAAATGGCTATTGATGAAAATAAACAAAAAGCACTGGCAGCGGCACTGGGCCAAATTGAAAAACAGTTTGGTAAAGGTTCCATCATGCGTCTGGGCGAAGACCGTTCAATGGACGTTGAAACTATCTCCACTGGCTCACTGTCACTAGATATTGCATTAGGTGCTGGTGGCTTGCCGATGGGACGCATTGTCGAAATCTATGGCCCGGAATCTTCTGGTAAGACAACGCTGACATTACAGGTTATTGCCGCAGCACAGCGTGAAGGTAAAACTTGTGCGTTTATTGATGCTGAACACGCCCTTGATCCTGTCTATGCGAAGAAACTGGGTGTTGATATTGACAATCTGTTGTGTTCTCAGCCAGACACAGGAGAACAGGCTCTTGAGATTTGTGATGCGTTGACACGTTCCGGTGCGGTTGATGTCATTATTGTCGACTCCGTTGCGGCTTTAACACCAAAAGCTGAAATCGAAGGAGAAATCGGTGATTCTCATATGGGGTTAGCTGCTCGTATGATGAGTCAGGCAATGCGCAAACTGGCGGGTAACCTGAAAAGTTCCAATACGCTTTTGATCTTTATCAACCAGATCCGGATGAAAATTGGTGTTATGTTCGGTAACCCCGAAACCACAACCGGTGGTAATGCGCTGAAATTCTATGCTTCTGTACGTCTGGATATTCGCCGCATTGGTTCTGTGAAAAATGGCGAAGAAGTCGTTGGTAGCGAAACCCGTGTTAAGGTTGTGAAAAACAAAGTGGCAGCGCCATTTAAGCAAGCAGAATTCCAGATTATGTACGGTGAAGGCATCAACACTTATGGTGAATTGATCGACTTGGGTGTGAAACATAAATTGGTGGAAAAAGCAGGTGCGTGGTACAGCTACAATAGTGATAAAATTGGCCAGGGCAAAGCGAATGCAACTATCTACCTGAAAGAACACCCTGAAATTGCTACTGAGCTGGATAAAAAATTACGCGAAATGCTGCTACACAATACTGGAGAGTTCAGCAGTGCTGCTTCTGATTATGGAGACAAAGAAAACGAAGAGTTGAATAACGAAGAATTCTAATCTGATTATATTGATAGCCTGTATTCTGGTATTAAAGCTATAAAAGTTTTGTCACCAAACTTATAACCGCGTTAATAATGACGCGGTTTTTTCTCTCAGAAAGCAAGTATTATCCATATTATGCGATCATGCTTTCAGAAAATACCCAGACGATTTACAATACTGCCAGCGAATGGATGTATCTGGGATTTTACTTCTAATGGAAGAAATTTTATCTTATCCCCACTTTGTTTATTCGTGAGTTGAAAATAGGTGATGAAATATTCCACCTAACCAATTCATAAATCTGTTTTTTCCAGCTTGATTTCGGGACAATTATGAGCAAAAGCACCGCTGAGATCCGTCAAGCGTTTCTCGACTTTTTTCATACTAAAGGGCATCAGGTAGTACCAAGTAGTTCTTTGGTGCCAAATAATGACCCAACACTGCTGTTTACCAACGCAGGGATGAACCAGTTTAAGGATGTATTTCTTGGGCAGGACAAAAGATCTTATTCCCGAGCAACAACTGCTCAACGTTGTGTTCGTGCCGGTGGTAAACATAATGATTTAGAAAACGTAGGTTACACCGCACGTCATCATACTTTCTTTGAAATGCTGGGTAATTTTAGTTTTGGTGATTACTTCAAACATGATGCGATTAGCTATGCTTGGGAGCTTCTGACCGGCAAGGATTGGTTCAATTTGCCTAAAGAAAAATTATGGGTGACTGTCTATCAGACTGATAATGAAGCCTATGATATCTGGCAAAATGAAGTTGGAATACCAGCAGAAAGAATTATCCGTATTGGTGATAACAAAGGTGCACCTTATGCATCAGATAACTTCTGGCAAATGGGTGATACCGGTCCTTGTGGCCCTTGTACTGAAATTTTTTATGATCATGGTGATCATATCTGGGGTGGACCGCCAGGAAGTCCAGAGGAAGACGGTGACAGGTATATTGAAATCTGGAACATCGTCTTTATGCAGTTCAACCGTCAGGCTGATGGTACAATGGAACCGTTGCCAAAACCATCCGTAGATACCGGTATGGGGTTAGAGCGTATCGCTGCTGTATTGCAGCATGTTAATTCCAACTATGAGATTGATCTGTTCCGTGAGTTGATTGCTGATGTGGCGGGTGTTACTGGTGCTACAGATGATCTGAGTAATAAATCTCTGCGGGTTATTGCCGACCACATCCGTTCATGTGCGTTCCTGATTTGTGATGACGTTATTCCTTCCAATGAAAACCGTGGTTATGTTTTGCGCCGTATTATCCGCCGGGCTATCCGTCACGGTAACATGTTGGGCGCTAAAGATACCTTCTTCTACAAATTGGTTGCTCCATTGATAGAAGTGATGGGCGCTGCGGGAGAAGAACTTAAGCGTCAGCAAACTATTGTTGAGCAGGTTTTGAGAACAGAGGAAGAACAATTTGCCCGTACTCTGGAGCGCGGTCTTCAATTACTGGACGATGAACTATTAAGACTGTCCGGTGATATTCTGGATGGTGAAACTGCCTTCCGTCTGTACGATACCTATGGTTTTCCTGTAGATTTAACTGCCGATGTTTGCCGTGAGCGTAATATTAAGGTTGATGAAGACGGTTTTGCCGCTGCAATGGAAAATCAGCGTCGTCGGGCCCGTGAATCAAGTGGTTTCGGCACGGATTATAATGAATTGATCAATGTTGATGAACGCAGTGATTTCTCTGGTTATGATCATAACGAACAGCAGGCAATAGTAACCTCTATCTTCCGTAATGGCGAATCAGTCAATCAAATTCAAGCGGGTGAAGAAGCGATTATTATACTGGATAAGACCACTTTTTATGCTGAGTCCGGTGGGCAAGTTGGTGACTGGGGTATTCTGAGCAATAATGATTGTGCTTTTGATGTTACTGATACACAAAAATACAGTCAGGCTATCGGTCACATCGGTAAGCTTGCAAAGGGTACCTTAAGTGTAAACCATAAGGTCAATGCTGTTATTGATATAGAACGTCGTGATGCAATCCGTTTGAATCATTCAGCAACCCATCTGTTACATGCTGCATTACGTCAGATTTTAGGTGAACATGTATCTCAGAAAGGCTCCTTGGTTAACGATAAATATCTCCGCTTTGATTTTTCTCATTTTGAAGCAATGAAACTGGAGCAGATCCGTCAGGTTGAGGATTTGGTTAATGCCGAAGTTCGTAAGAATTCACCGATCGTGACGGAATTGATGGATTTGGAAGCAGCAAAAGCCAAAGGTGCTATGGCACTGTTTGGTGAAAAATACGAAGAGCAAGTTCGTGTACTGTCAATGGGGAATTTTTCTACTGAATTATGTGGCGGGATTCACGCAAGCCGTACTGGTGATATTGGTTTATTCCGGATTACTGCTGAATCCGGAACGGCTGCGGGTATCCGTAGGATTGAAGCAATTACGGGTAAAAAAGCGTTGGAATCTGTGCACCAACAAGCTAATTTGCTCCAGGATATTGCTCAATTGGTGAAAAGTGATATCAATAACTTGAGTGAAAAAGTACGGGTAACACTAGATAAAACCAAAGCACTGGAAAAAGAGCTCCAACAGCTTAAAGATCAACAGGCTACACAGGAAAGCTCTTCTTTGGCAAGTAAAGCGAAAGACTTTAACGGTGTGAAGTTGCTGGTTAGCCAGTTAAGTAATACAGAGCCTAAAATGTTGAGAACTATGGTTGATGATCTAAAAAATCAACTGGGTTCAGCAATTATTGTGCTTTCTACTATAAGTGATGATAAAGTCAGCCTAATTGTTGGTGTCACAAAGGATCTGACTGCTAGAATAAAAGCAGGTGAGTTAATTTCTTCTGTAGCTCAACAAATCGGTGGTAAAGGTGGTGGTCGCCCTGATATGGCCCAAGCAGGTGGTTCTGATGTTAAAGCGTTGCCTTCTGCTTTGGATAGCGTGGAAGAGTGGGTAGCATCGCGGCTTACCTGAATTACCTGAGTTTAGAGGGCACCATGATAGCTGTTTTTATGGTGCCTTGAAGTCTTGTTGTGAAATTGTTAAAAGGTTGAGCGCACATTTATTTATTTTGGCTAAACTATATATGTAGGAAATGCGCTCAAAATTGCTTATACTTTAAGCATATAACATTGTTTTACGTTTTCACGGTGTTTGGATGGATAATAGCGGGGAAACCTAAAGACCCGACTCTTTTAAATTTTCAAGGAGCAAAGAATGCTTATTCTGACTCGTCGAGTTGGTGAAACGCTCATGATAGGCGATGAGGTAACAGTTACAGTACTGGGGGTTAAAGGTAACCAAGTTCGTATTGGTGTCAATGCCCCTAAAGAAGTTTCTGTTCACCGTGAAGAAATTTATCAGCGGATTCAGGCAGAAAAATCTCAGCCAACAACTTATTGACTTTAAGTTGGCGTCCTATCTTTGTCAGAACCGGGCGCCATTTTTGAAGTATCTCATCTCTGTTAGTTGTTTATTCCCTTTATTCTTAAATTGTTACCTATCTTCCCAATCTTTTTTGTTTTTCTATCGTAAGAAAAAACAACGTCCATGATGCTATTGTGGGAAATAATGGCTTGCATACATTTCAATTGAAGATAGGGTAATTTGCTGCTGACAAAATACACTCTTTGTCGTCAAACCATCCATCTTGTGCGTGAAGTATCCAAACAAACACAGGTTTAGAAAAATTGTTTGACTTATAAGTCTGGGAAAGTAATATGTGCGCCACGCAGTGACGAGGAGCTTAAATAAAAGTTCTGAGCCACAGTTCGAAAAATAGCTCGAAAGAAAGCGTACGGTGAGATGGCCGAGAGGCTGAAGGCGCTCCCCTGCTAAGGGAGTATGCGGTCAAAAGCTGCATCGAGGGTTCGAATCCCTCTCTCACCGCCATTTTAAGACCATGCATCCATAGCTCAGCTGGATAGAGTACTCGGCTACGAACCGAGCGGTCGGAGGTTCGAATCCTCCTGGATGCACCATCTTAACCTTAAGATGAAGTTATCTAAGGTATCATTCAGGTAATCAAAGCAACTACTGCCTTTTACCAGAGTAACAAACGAAACATGCATCCATAGCTCAGCTGGATAGAGTACTCGGCTACGAACCGAGCGGTCGGAGGTTCGAATCCTCCTGGATGCACCATATTTAACCTTGAGATGAAATTATCTAGGGTACTATTCAGATAATCGAAGCAGCTACTGCCTTTTACCAGAGTAACAAACGAAACATGCATCCATAGCTCAGCTGGATAGAGTACTCGGCTACGAACCGAGCGGTCGGAGGTTCGAATCCTCCTGGATGCACCATCTTAAGAGCCCCGTTTAAAAAACGGGGCTTTTTCTTTATCTGTAATCAACCAGCCCCTTGTATAGCACTGAAATACTTTTGCTTATATATCTAATCAGCGACAATTTGACTTGTTTAAGATAAAGTAAACCCTTATAAAAATTCTTCTAAAACACTACGGGAGGTCGAATTGATCCCGGACGTATCAAAGGCTCTATCATGGCTAGAGGCGCATCCGACAATTTTAAAGGGAATTCGTCGCGGTGTTGAGCGTGAAACATTGCGTGTTACTTCAGAGGGTGATTTGGCGGCAACGGAGCATCCTAAAGCACTTGGCGCAGCGCTTACGCATAAATGGATTACGACTGATTTTGCAGAGTCATTGTTAGAGTTCATAACACCAGTCGATGATGACATAAAATATACTATTTCATTTCTTAGCGATATTCATCGTCATACGGCGCGTGTTCTGGATAAAGAAAAAATGTGGCCTTTGAGTATGCCATGCTTTATTGATGCGGAAGAGAACATTACTCTGGCTCAGTATGGTACATCGAATATTGGTCGCTATAAGACGTTATATCGTGAAGGGCTGAAAAACCGTTATGGCGCTTTGATGCAGACCATATCTGGGGTTCATTACAATTTTTCATTGCCGATTGAGTTTTGGCAGGCATGGGCTGGCGTTGAAGATGCAGAGAGTGGTAAAGAGCGGATCTCAGAGGGTTATTTCCGTTTGATCCGCAACTACTATCGTTTTGGATGGGTGATTCCCTACTTGTTTGGCGCTTCTCCAGCAATTTGTTCTTCATTCTTGCGTGGCAGAGAGACTTCTTTGCCTTTTGAGCGCATAGAAAATGGAGCTTGCTATCTGCCTTATGCGACTTCATTAAGAATGAGTGATCTGGGATATACCAATAAATCACAGCGTGATCTGAATATTACGTTTAATAACCTTCGTACCTATGTTGAAGGGCTGAAAAAAGCGATTCACAAGTCGTCTGATGAGTTTGCTAAGTTGGGGATTAAGCAAGGTAACAAATATATTCAGCTCAATACAAACGTCTTACAGATTGAAAATGAGTTGTATGCGCCAATCCGGCCTAAACGTGTTGCAAAAGGGAATGAATCGCCTTCTGATGCTTTACTGCGTGGAGGGGTGGAATATATCGAAGTTCGTTCATTAGATATTAATCCATTTACGGCGATTGGGGTCAATGAAACACAAATTCGCTTTCTTGACCTATTCTTAATATGGTGTGTGCTTGCTGAAGCGCCGGAAATGAGTAGTGATGAGTTGGAGTGTTGCCGCAAAAACTGGAATAGAGTGATCCTTGAAGGGCGTAAACCAGGGCAAGTGATTGGCCTTGGCTGTGGCAGCGTGGAGGAACCATTAGCTAGAGTTGGCAAAGAATTATTCAATGACTTGAAACGGGTTGCTGAAATACTGGATAGTTGTTCTGGTTCGCAATATCAGAAAGTTTGCGAAGAATTGATTGCTATGTTTGATGATTCATCACTGACTTTATCGGCTCGTGTGCTGGAAAAAATGAAGACTCAGGGCATTGGTGGCTTTGGGCTGGAATTGGCAGATGAATATCATCAGCAATTAGTCAATGAAAAATATGAGGTTATTAGCGACGAACAGTTCGCAATAGAACGTAGGGCCTCCGTGGAGCGACAAGACGCGTTGGAATATGAAGATACCATCAGTTTTGATGAATATCTGAAACAACAGGCAGGATGCTAGAGAAGAAAATGGCCACGAATAATAGTGGCCAAATAAAAACTTCTGGAAAAATAGGAATGGCAATAATTGCGCGTCTTTCATTCTTTACGACCGGTGGTAGATGAAAAGGTTTCATTTGCTTGTAAAAAATCTGAATTTTTTGTGGAGATGAAGAAATGCCTTTACTAGATAGTTTTACTGTTGACCATACTCGTATGGCTGCACCAGCTGTAAGAGTGGCTAAAACCATGAAAACGCCTCATGGTGACACCATCACAGTTTTTGATTTACGCTTCTGTGTGCCAAATAAAGAGGTTATGCCAGAGAAGGGTATTCATACACTTGAGCATTTGTTTGCTGGTTTTATGCGTAACCACCTCAATGGTGATGGTGTTGAAATTGTTGATATATCGCCAATGGGATGCCGAACAGGTTTTTATATGAGCTTGATTGGTGCACCAGCAGAAATACGGGTTGCTGAAGCGTGGAAAGCTGCAATGGCTGATGTATTGAAAGTGAAAGATCAGAGTCAGATCCCAGAGCTAAATGTTTATCAGTGCGGTACTTATCACATGCATTCACTGACAGAGGCTCAGGATATTGCCCGTCATATTCTTGATTCAGATGTTCGTGTTAATAAGAATGATGAATTGGCATTGCCAGAAGAAAAGCTAACACAATTGCATGTATAGTTTATAACAGCGATGATATTTCGGATTTTTTCGATGAGATGTTAGCAGGAGTATACCGTTGGGGGCGTAGCACATACCTCCAACGGTATGGATCTTAAGTGATCATTTAAGCTGTTTGTGTTTTTTGCCCGGTAAGTTGGTTGATGGGCGTGACTCGAACTTGTTTAATGACATTATCGTTCACAGAAAGCACTTCAAAATTATATTTGCCAATTTGCACTTGCACGTTCAGCTCTGGTATTTCTCCTAATTCTTCAAGCACCATACCATTAACAGTTCGAGGCCCATCAACAGGCAATGCCCAATCAAACGCTTTATTTAATTCGCGGATGTTGGCTGTCCCGTCGACTAAAATAGTACCGTCACTTTGGGGAGAAACTTCTTCAGCCAGAGATGGAGACATTGATGTTGTAAAATCACCGACAATCTCTTCGAGGATATCTTCAACAGCGACCAGACCTTGAATATCACCGTATTCATCAACGATAAGCCCGGCTTTTTCCTTATTGCGTTGGAAGTTTACCAACTGAACATTAAGTGGAGCACTGATCGGGATATAGTAAATTTTATCCGCTGCTTTAATCAGGTTTCTTTTGGTGAACTCTTTTTTTTCCGTCATCAATCGGTAAGCTTCACGTACACGGAGCATGCCAATAGCATCATCAAGTGAATCACGATAAAGCACGATCCGTCCATGAGGTGAATGAGTTAACTGACGTATGATGGATTTCCAGTCATCATTAATATCAATACCAACAATTTCATTACGGGGAACCATAATGTCGCCGATGGTGACTTTCTCCAAGTCTAAAATTGAAATCAGCATATCCTGATTTTGCCGTGATAGCTTGGCATTTGATTCATTCACAATAGTGCGTAGTTCGTCTTTACTAATTGCATCACTGTGACTAGTAGGGTGTTTGATGCCAAGGCAACGCATTAACAATAAGGTAATTCTATTTAGCAGCCAAACTAACGGCATCATGATTTTTTGTAATGGGCGCAGCAGGAAACTGCTCGGAAAAGCGATCCTTTCAGGATAGAGGGCGGCTATAGTCTTTGGCATAACTTCAGAAAATATCAGCACGATAAAAGTCAGAACACCTGTTGCGATAGCGACCCCAGCATCACCATAAAGGCGTATGCCAATGATGGTAGCGAGTGCTGAGGCTAGAATATTAACCAAATTGTTGCCGATAAGAATCAGGCTTATAAGCCGGTCAGGATGACGAAGCAATGCTTCAACTCTACGTGCAGAACGGCTTCCTTGCTTTGCCAGATGACGTAAGCGGTAGCGGTTCAGTGTCATCATACCTGTCTCAGAAGCAGAGAAGTACGCTGAAACCAGAAGCATAATGATTAAAATGATAATTAATGTGCTTGTTGAGACATGCTCCAAAGCAAAATTCCTTCCAAATATTGATACTGATTGGACATCATGTTGTTAATAAATCATGATTTCTTGCAATAATCGATTGCCAAAATAGGCAAGCGTCAGGGTAAATGCACCAATCAGATTAAACCAGATAACTCGTTTACCACGCCATCCGTCATGGTAGTGGCCCCATAATAAAACAATGTAGACAAACCACGCGATGACAGACAGAACTGCTTTATGGATGTTTTCCTTACTGAAAATATTATCCATATAGAGGATGCCGGTACAGAGTGTCAGAGTCAGTAATATTACGCCAACCTGAGTGATATGGAACATTTTACGTTCGATGAACATCAGTGGGGGCATATCCGGAGTAAAAGTCAGTTTTTTATTTTTAAGCTGATGATCCAGCCACCCAAGTTGTAGAGCATATAGTGCAGCGATAAGCAAAGTCGCATAGCCAAGCAGAGCCAAGCCAATATGAATAGATAATTCAAGGCTGGCTTCCAGATGAGTAATGAATTCACCGGGCATAAGACTGGCTAATGCCAGATTTATCATGGCAAAACTATAGACAATCGGCAGTAGGAACCAGGCACGGCCGTGGGAAGCGACAATTGTCATTATAATACAAATAAGTAAGCTGACAATAGAACCCAGGTTCAAGAGTGTGAGATTTTGCCCACTGCTGACGTGAAAGATCTGGTATTTAAGCGCAATAGCATGACAAATTAAAGCGACAATCGCTGAAAGCAATGCCAGTCTGCGGTATCCATTCGGTTTTCGCAGTAAGCCGGGAATAATCAGTACCAGGCTGAGTAAATAAGCGAATAAAGCAATTATAGAGAATACTGGCATAGCGTTAGTCGTTTTAGCGATAATTTCAGGTGAATTAAAGCTTAAGTATAACGCCAGCAAGGGTAGCCTCCAACCGTTGTTAATCATCCGTGCGAATCTCTGTGCAGAGATCCCTTTATCATCGTGTTATAATTTTCATAATACGCTTACAGGTAGCCCATTTTTAAAAATTGAGCAGAGATAATGTTTGATAATTTAACCGACAGACTATCGCGCACATTGCGCAATATCAGTGGCCGTGGGCGACTGACTGAAGACAATATTAAAGAGACACTGCGCGAAGTTCGCATGGCTTTACTTGAGGCTGACGTCGCATTGCCTGTAGTGCGTGACTTTATTTCGTGCGTGAAAGAGAGCGCGGTAGGTCACGAAGTTAACAAAAGCCTTACCCCCGGACAGGAATTTGTCAAAATTGTTCAGAATGAACTGGTTAAGGCGATGGGAGAAGTTAACAGTGAACTGAATCTTTCCACTCAGCCTCCGGCTGTCGTATTGATGGCAGGTTTGCAAGGTGCAGGTAAAACGACCAGCGTTGCTAAACTGGGTAATTTTCTGAAAGGAAAACAGAAGAAAAAAGTTTTAGTGGTATCTGCTGACGTCTATCGTCCGGCGGCGATCAAACAGCTTGAAACGTTGGCGCAGGCAGTGGGTATTGATTTCTACCCTTCTGATGCTCAGGAAAAACCGGTCGATATCGTGACTAAAGCTGTACAGCACGCTAAGTTGAAATTCTATGATGTGCTGTTGGTGGATACTGCTGGTCGTCTGCATGTTGACGAAGCCATGATGGATGAAATCAAACAGGTTCATGAAGCCATTAATCCAGTGGAAACCCTGTTTGTTGTTGATGCTATGACGGGGCAGGATGCCGCGAATACAGCAAAAGCTTTCAATGAAGCATTGCCACTGACGGGGGTGGTGTTGACTAAAGTCGATGGTGACGCTCGTGGTGGCGCTGCTTTGTCTATTCGCCATATCACGGGTAAACCAATCAAATTCTTGGGTGTTGGTGAAAAAACTGACGCACTAGAGCCTTTCCACCCGGATCGTATTGCCTCTCGAATTCTTGGGATGGGAGATGTTCTTTCCCTGATTGAAGAGATTGAAAGTAAAGTTGATCGTACCCAGGCAGAAAAGCTGGCTTCTAAGCTAAAAAAAGGTGACGGCTTCGATTTAAATGACTTTCTGGATCAGCTTAAGCAGATGCGCAATATGGGTGGTATGGCGAGCATGTTAAGCAAAATGCCGGGAATGTCTCAGGTGCCTGATGCAGTAAAATCCCAGATGGATGATAAAGTGCTGGTGAAAATGGAAGCTATTATAAATTCCATGACGCGTAAAGAGCGGGGAAAACCAGAAATTATCAAAGGTTCCCGTAAACGCCGTATTGCCAGTGGTTCCGGTACCCAGGTTCAGGATGTTAACCGCCTGCTTAAACAATTCGACGAAATGCAGCGCATGATGAAGAAGATGAAGAAAGGTGGTCTGGCAAAAATGATGCGTGGTATGAAAGGCATGATGCCACCCGGATTTATGGGTCGTTAATTGATAAAGTCTCGAAGAATATCCACTTTGGATTGCTTTTTGCGCCAAAGTGAGTAAACTTTTCGGGCTTTTTATCTGACAGTTGGACTTCATTCCTCGATGGAGTCTGGTTGTTTTGTTAACTAATGAGGATGTTATGGTAACAATTCGTTTAGCTCGTGGCGGCGCAAAAAAGCGTCCGTTTTATCAAGTAGTCGTGACCGATAGCCGCAACCCGCGTGATGGTCGCTTTATTGAGCGCGTTGGCTTCTTCAACCCTATCGCAACAGGGAAAGCAGAAGTACTGCGTTTAGATCTGGACCGCATTGAACATTGGGTGGGTCTGGGTGCAACTATGTCTGATCGTGTTTCTTCACTGATCAAAGACGCTAAAAAAGCAGCTTAATCTGTCGCGGTGGTAACTATGAGCAAGCAAACCAGCCTTGAACTTCCTGTGAGTCCAATCGTATTGGGAAAACTGGGTTCAACTTATGGTATTCGTGGTTGGCTCAGAGTTTTTTCTTCCACCGAACATGCCGAAGACATTTTTGAGTATCAACCGTGGTTTATCCAACGGGCAGGTCGGTGGCAACATATCGAGCTGGAAGCCTGGAAACACCACAATCAGGATATGATCGTCAAAATTAAAGGTATTGATGATCGGGATGCCGCGAATTTACTGATTAATTGCGAAATTACTGTAGATTCAGCGCAACTACCGGAACTGGATACAGGTGATTACTACTGGAAAGACCTGATGGGTTGCCAGGTAGTGAGCACAACAGGTTATAGCTTGGGTACTGTCAATGACATGATGGAAACCGGTTCTAATGATGTAATGGTAGTTAAAGCAAACCTGAAAGATGCATTCGGTGTCAAGGAACGGCTGATTCCGTTTCTTGATGGGCAGGTTATCAAGAAAGTCGATCTCGCTACTAAAACTATTGAAGTAGATTGGGATCCTGGTTTTTAAACTCCGGTTATAAACGGTTTAAATGAGTGGGACGCTGTAATGTGGATTGGGGTTATTAGCCTGTTTCCTGAAATGTTCCGCGCAATAACCGATTATGGGGTAACTGGCCGGGCAGTAAAAAATGGCTTGCTAAGTATTGAATGCTGGAATCCACGGGATTTTACCTACGACCGGCATCGTACTGTTGACGATCGACCTTACGGCGGTGGTCCAGGCATGTTGATGATGGTTCAGCCTTTACGGGAAGCTATTCATGCAGCAAAAACTGCGGCAGGCGAAGGTGCAAAGGTGATTTATCTTTCACCTCAGGGGCGCAAACTCAATCAACAAGGCGTTTGTGAGCTGGCCACAAATGAGAAACTGGTTCTGATTTGTGGCCGCTATGAAGGGATAGATGAGCGGGTTATTCAAACTGAGATTGACGAAGAATGGTCTATCGGTGATTACGTGCTCAGTGGTGGTGAAATTCCTGCAATGACCCTGATTGACTCTGTTTCCCGGTTTATTCCGGGAGTTTTGGGGCATCAGGCATCGGCTGAGGAAGACTCTTTTGCTGATGGATTGCTGGATTGTCCGCACTATACCCGCCCGGAGGTATTGGATGGCATGGAAGTTCCACCCGTTCTGTTATCGGGGAATCATGCTGAAATTAATCGCTGGCGTATGAAACAATCGCTTGGCCGGACCTGGCTTAGAAGACCTGAACTTCTGGAAAACCTAGCTCTGACTGACGAGCAAAGGATATTGCTGGCAGAGTTCCAACGGGAACATCTAACTGAAGCAACGAATTAATCCAGACATATTCCCTGAAGGGAATGAATGTCTTTGATATATCAGTTTACCTAGGGTAAGAGAATTATTATGAGCAACATTATTAAACAACTTGAACAAGAGCAGATGAAGCAAGACGTACCTTCATTCCGTCCGGGTGACACCGTGGAAGTTAAGGTATGGGTCGTAGAAGGTTCTAAGAAACGTCTGCAGGCATTCGAGGGCGTGGTTATCGCTATCCGTAACCGCGGTCTGCACTCTGCATTCACTGTTCGCAAGATTTCTAACGGCGAAGGTGTTGAGCGTGTATTCCAAACTCACTCCCCAGTCGTAGACAGCATTAGTGTTAAACGTCGTGGTGCTGTTCGTAGAGCTAAATTGTACTATCTGCGTGAGCGTTCTGGTAAAGCTGCTCGTATTAAAGAGCGTCTGAACAGCAAATAATACGCTTTCGTTACATCCGAAAGTTATCGTTGAAGAGGCCAGCAATTGCTGGCCTCTTTTTTTATATTTTTAATTTATTGATGAATTACTCGGCAATATCTTATTATCTGACAGTAATAATCTTAAAGAAAATTATCCTGGGTATTTTAAAATGATTTCATGCATAACTAACTAAAAATAAGGATTTCTTTTGAAAACTATTCAACTACATAATAAAACAATGGCTTACCGAGATGAAGGGGAAGGTTTCCCGCTATTACTGGGTCATAGCTATTTGTTTAACTCGGATATGTGGGCACCACAAATCGAAGTTTTAAGTAAAAAATACAGAGTGATTGCTCCCGATCTGTGGGGACACGGAAATTCGGCGGAATTACCAGAGCAGCATAGAACGTTGGCTGATTTAGCGCGAGATTACTTAGCGTTAATGGACCAACTTGGAATTAAAGAATTTGCTGTAATTGGTTTATCGGCTGGCGGTATGTGGGGAACTGAATTAGCAGCGATGGTGCCGGACAGAGTTAAAGCATTGGTTTTGATGGATACCTTTGTGGGGTTAGAGCCTGAAGTTACCCATAAAAAATACTTTGCTATGTTGGATGTGATAGAGCAGGCTGGCGCTATTCCGCAATCTATCTTACAACAAATAGTGCCAATTTTTTTCAGTCAGAAACCAGCGCAAAATTTGATTGATGAGTTAACTCAGAGTTTGGTAACAATTCCTGCGGAAGTATTATGTAATAGTATTATTCCGTTAGGACGAATGATTTTTGGACGTGAAGATAGAACTCATTTGTTGGAAAGATTAGATATACCAGTTCTTGTTATCACTGGTGAACAAGATATGCCCCGCCCACCTCTGGAAGGTTACTTGATGGCTGAAATACTTCGCTGTGATTACGTTGTTATTCAGGACGCGGGGCATATTTCAACATTGGAGCAACCCCATAAAGTTAATCAGGAATTAGTTGTTTTTTTACAGCAAGTTCTGTAACGGTTCTTTTAATGAAAAGGCCGGATTATCCGGCCTTTAATATTGAGTTTAGTAAAGATCTGCATCAATATTTTCATCAGGATATAACCCATATATAAGAACGGGTGATACAGATCTCCTTCATAACGTCTGCTGGTAATAAGCATATAACTATTATATCTCTGGCTGTAGTATTATCATAAATTTCCTTAATGAATTGCTGAAAATAGTGAGTTTGAAATAACTTAATATTTTATTAATATGGTTCATTAATTTCATATAAATAAATTGAGATGATTTAACTGGAATATAAAGTACGACTGTAAATGTTATTTATTCTCAATAATAAAAACGAGATGAATGTTTTTTTACTTGATGATTTTAAATATAAATATACAAAATCAATAATAACAAAATATTAATTCTTGTGTTTTAATATTAATAATTATTTCTAATGTGTTTTTTTTGTGATAATTTTAATATTATTAATAATTATCTGGATGTATTTATAATTTGGCTAAAAATCCCATTAATGTAAATAAATATTTACACTATTTATATTTTATTTACACATTTGGATTGAATTCTTTACGATGCATGATATGTTATTGGTCAAATACATAAAAATAAATTAACACAGAATGACAATTTGAGGAGATAACTGAAATGTTCATACAAAAAGATGCACTTAATAACGTTCACATCAGTGGTGAACAAATTCTTATAACTCCGGAAGAACTAAAAGAACAATATCCACTCAGTGGTAATGATCTGCATACTATTGCAAATGCACGTAAAATAATTGCTGACATTATTCAGCGTCGTGATCCCCGTTTACTGGTCGTATGTGGCCCTTGCTCTATTCATGACGTGGATGCAGCTCTGGATTATGCTCATCGTTTGGCGGTACTTTCTTCTGAATTAAGTGACAGTCTGCACATCGTAATGCGTGTCTATTTTGAAAAACCTCGAACAACAGTGGGTTGGAAAGGTCTTATTAACGATCCGTTCATGGATGGTTCATTTGATGTGGAAGCGGGTTTGCATATTGCCCGTCGT
Source organism: Photorhabdus tasmaniensis (assembly GCF_011189505.1). GTDB lineage: Bacteria > Pseudomonadota > Gammaproteobacteria > Enterobacterales > Enterobacteriaceae > Photorhabdus > Photorhabdus tasmaniensis. The sequence goes on along the minus strand of NZ_PUJU01000048.1, from coordinate 9,655 downwards.
TTACTAATTAGCTTGGTTAAAATGGGATTACCCCTTGCAACAGAGGCTTTAGATCCGAATAGTCCACAGTACTTAGGAGATTTGTTTAGTTGGTCGGCAATTGGCGCAAGAACGACAGAATCTCAGACACACCGGGAAATGGCTTCAGGTTTATCTATGCCGGTTGGTTTCAAAAATGGGACTGATGGTAGCTTAAGTACAGCAATTAATGCGATGCGTGCAGCTGCTATGCCACATCGTTTTATGGGAATAAATCAGTCAGGGCAGGTATGTTTGTTGCAAACACAAGGGAATCCGAATGGACACATTATTTTACGTGGGGGTAAAACACCTAATTACAGCGCTGAACATGTAATGGAATGTGAACAGCAGATGATGAAGTCTGGATTATTGCCATCCTTGATGATTGATTGCAGTCATGGTAACTCTAATAAAGACTTTCGTCGCCAAAGCGTGGTTGTAGATTCTGTAGCAGAGCAGATTATTTCAGGTAACCAATCTATCACGGGGATTATGTTGGAGAGCCATATTAATGAAGGTAACCAATCTTCTGAGCAACCTCGTTGTGGAATGAAATATGGTGTTTCAGTGACTGACGCTTGTATTAATTGGCAGACTACAGAAGCGGTTCTGAGAAAATTGCATCAGCAAATCAGTCCGCAATTGTCGCAAAGAATTACGATTTTGAAAAAAGCAGGATAATAAGTATGGTGGCTGAATTATCTCAATTGCGGGACAAGATTGATGAAGTGGATAAAGCTTTGTTGGATTTACTGGCAAAGCGACTGGAATTAGTTGCAGAGGTCGGTGAGGTAAAAAGCCAGAATGGGTTGCCAATTTATGCGCCTGACAGAGAAACGGCGATGTTTGCTTCACGTCGGCAGGAGGCTGAAGATTTTGGTGTTCCACCGGATTTAATTGAAGATATTCTGCGTCGCATTATGCGGGAGTCTTATACCAGCGAAAATGACAAAGGGTTTAAAACTCTCTGCCCTCAATTAGGGTCGATAGTCATTGTTGGTGGCTTGGGTAAAATGGGGAAACTGTTTGGTCGGCTGTTAACTTTGTCTGGTTATGAAGTCAAAAATCTGGAACCACAAGATTGGCCTGACGCAGAGCAGATTCTGACTGGTGCAGGTATGGTCATTATCAGTGTACCTATTCATCTGACAGAAGAGGTTATTCGCCGTTTACCACCACTACCTGATCATTGTATTTTGGTGGATTTGGCATCTATCAAACAGAAACCATTACAGGCTATGCTTGATGTGCATAAAGGTCCAGTCTTGGGGCTACATCCTATGTTTGGGCCGGATGTAGGCAGCTTGGTAAAACAGGTTGTTGTTTACTGTGACGGACGCCAGGAGGAAGCTTATCAGTGGTTTTTGGAACAGCTGCTGATTTGGGGGGCTTGCCTGCATCAGATGGATGCTGAACAGCATGATAAAAATATGAGTTTTATCCAGGCGTTACGCCACTTCACGACGTTCGCTTATGGGCAACATCTCGCACAGGAAGATACTGATTTACAACAATTATTATCAATATCCTCACCAATTTACCGTCTGGAGCTGATTATGGTAGGGCGATTGTTTGCGCAAGATCCTCAGCTTTACGCTGATATTATTATGTCATCGCCAGAGAATATTGATCTTATACGTCGTTATCACCAAAGTTTTGGACAAGCGCTTGAGTTACTGGAAAACCAAGATAAACAGGCTTTTATCAGCAGTTTTAAAGATGTTAGTGAATGGTTTGGTGATTATGCGCTTCACTTTATGAAAGAGAGCAGAGTATTGCTTCAACAAGCGAATGATAGTCGTCAATAATTAAAAAGAACCGGATATCGGAATATCCGGTTCTTTTTAATCAAGATGGACTGACTGGAACTACACTTTCTGTTGGGTAACATCCCAATACTTTTAATGAATGAGTAATTTCCGCTAATGCTTTCAGGGCATGTTGCATATTGATTGAACGAATATTAGCTTGGACATCAATATAAAACATCTCTTCCCACGGATTTCCGCTAATCGGGCGAGATTCCAGTTTACTCATAATAATATTATGTTCTTTTAGCACCATAAGTGCATCTACTAACGCTCCCGCTTGTTGCCCAGTAGCCATAATAAATGTCGTTTTGGATGGTACCTGTTCTGAAACTTCGATGGGCTGACGGGCAACAATAATAAAACGGGTAATATTATGTGATTGATTTGCCAGATTTTGTTCCAGGACTTGTAACTGATAAAGTGCACCACCGGCTTCACTGCCTAAAGCGGCAATTTCTGGTGAATTCTGTTCAGCGACTTTTTGCATAGCTGCGGCGGTGCTTTCGCAATATTTAATTTTCCAATGCGGGAATTGATTAATATATTGACTGCATTGTTGGAATGGTTGAGGGTGACTGTAAACCGTTTTTATCTGTGATAGTTCTGTATTTCTTGCAACTAGCAGGCAATGGTTAATAGGAATCGTTATTTCTCCTACAATTGACAAACTGGTATGTTGCAATAAGTCATAAACATCATTGATAGAGCCAGAACTGGTGTTTTCAATTGGTAATATTCCGTAATCAGCCTGTCCGGTTTCAACCAGGGGGAAGATATCCTGGAACTTATGGCAACTGCATTCAACTAATTGATCAAAATGACGTGCTGCATATTGGCGGGCTGCGATATGAGAATAGGAACCACGAGGACCAAGGAACGCAATACGAGCTGAATCGTAGGGTGTTTGATTGAGATGTTGCTGCAATAATGCTTGCTGAGTGAGTACAGAATCTTCGATGATCGTTTGAAACAGCCGGGTGATATAGAAGCCATCAAGCCCGTGGCTTTTTCCTTTTTTGATTAGAACATCTAATAGCTCCCGTTCACGATCTTTGTCTCTGATGGGACGATTATCCTGTAATTTAGTTTGTGCGATATCAGAGGCTAATTGGCGTCGTTCTGCCAGTAAAATCAGTAACTTTAAATCGAGTTCGCTGACTTTTTTCCGTATTTTCAGCAAATTGTTTTGATCCATAATGAGTTCCTAATTGGTTATTCATATTCTGATAATAATATGTTTGCAGTGGACAGAAAAAAGCCTCCCAATTGGGAGGCTTGCTGTTCGTCTTCTGGTTCTTTCTTCAAGGACGAAAGCCTCCCCCTTAGGGGAAGGTAAAAAAGAAGGAGAAGAAAAACAGGTTTGTATTCATCATATTCACAGTCCGTATAAACAATGTACCCTAATTAACCTTATGTTGTTGTTTCTGTCAATAAAAAAACGCGCCCAAATCGGACGCGTTAGAGACAAGCCATAGTTATTTTATTGTTGTGTTTCTAGATCAAGATTTGATTCTTTAACACTGTTATAAGTACGGCGTGCTTCTCCTTTGTGTTGTACTTTATTCAACTGACGTTCCAGTTTTGCTAACAATTCATTGATGGCAACATACATATCTTCATGCTTTGCACCTGCAACTAGCGTACCATTTGGTATACTTATGGTTGCATCAGCCATAAAAACCTGAGGGCCTTTTGATAGAATAATATGAGGATTTATCAGGTTTACTTGCCATTTATTCAGTTTACTCAGACGGTTTTCTACGTGGTTGCGAATTGCCGGGGTAATCTCCATTTGTTTGCTGGTAATGTTCACTATCATATAGTTACCTCTCATTATTGATTATCCACCTTCAATAATTTCAGCATACATTTCTTTTTCATAAAAAATGTGATCTAAATCACCTTTAATCGGATGTGTGGCAACTAGTTGAAGTAATTGTGATTAGCGATAAAAATACGAAGAATATCTATTGCGGGATGAAAGCTTATGAGACATTATTGATAAGTTAAGTCTTTATTAACCTTCTTGATAAACAGTCCTTATTTGTGTTTTATTAAGTAAAAAATAAAACAGCAGCCGGAACTGCTGTTTTATTTTGTCTGTTTCTTTATGCTGGATTAGCAGCAACGAGTTTTGCTACTTTACCTGCCTGTGCCGTTAAACCCAAACGTGCATAAGCCTTTTCCATATAAGGTAGTGCTTTCAGGGTTGACTGTGTGTCAGGATAATCTCGCAGCATTTGTTCCGCTCGATTTACCACCGCAACATAAGCGCCGCGTTTGTTATAATATTCCACAACAGAAAGTTCATATTTCGCCAGGCGCTCTTTGATAGACACTAAACGTTTACTGGCATCGGCAGCATATAGACTGTTAGGATGATAACGTATTAATTGGCTAAAATCTCTGAATGATGCTCTGGCATGTTCAGGATCACGATCTGAGCGGTCAATGCCGAAGAAACTTTGCAGTGCGCTGTTATCCAATGTTTGTGAAGTTAATCCGCGCATATACAGAACATAATCAATGTTGGGGTGAGTTGGGTTTAGGCGCATGAAGCGGTCAATGGAAGCTAATGCCATTGCCAAGTCAGAGGATTTATAATAAGCATAAATCAGATCAAGTTGAACTTGCTGTGAATAAGGGCCAAATGGATAGCGGTTATCGAGGGTTTCCAATTGCGAGATCGCAGGTTTATAGTCACCGTTTTGCAGCTTTTCCTGACTAGCGGAGTAAATTTCCGAAGGTGGGCTGTCTGGGACAGCATTCTTACTACCAGAGCACCCGGCAAGTACCAGGCTCAATGTGGCTGCTGCCACCAGATGTTTTATGCGTATCATCACGTGTTGATTATCCTCTGAGTGTTTTTCTGGGAGACTATCCATGAAGCTCCCGGCAAAAGATCGAGTTACAATAGCACACTATATTAAATTAAACGGCTCTGCCGTCAAAACTCAACGTAAGTGTAGAAACAATATATGGCACAACAAATACGACTTAATACAACAGTCGCCGATTCTCAGCTCGGTCAACGTTTAGATCAGGCTTTGGCTGAATTGTTCCCTGATTATTCAAGATCACGCATAAAAAATTGGATCTTGGATGATAGAGTTCAGGTTAATGGCAAATTAATCAATAAGCCAAAAGAAAAAGTACTGGGCGGGGAAGAAATCTCAATTGATGCCATCATTGAGGAAGATGCACGTTGGGAACCTCAGAATATTCCGTTAGATATTGTCTATGAAGATGATGACATTCTGGTAATAAATAAGCCACGTGATTTGGTCGTTCATCCAGGTGCGGGAAATCCAGACGGTACGGTATTAAATGCTCTGCTATATCGTTACCCTGAAATAGCCGATGTTCCTCGGGCGGGCATTGTTCACCGCCTTGATAAAGATACGACAGGGCTTATGGTTATAGCTAAAACTGTTCCTGCTCAAACTCGTTTAGTGGAGTCACTCCAACTGCGCGAAATTACCCGTGAGTATGAAGCTGTAGCGACAGGTCGTATGACGGCTGGTGGAATAGTTGAAGAGCCTATTTCTCGTCATCCGACAAAACGCACACATATGGCAGTACATCCGATGGGAAAACCTGCAATTACCCGTTATCGGGTGATGGAGCATTTCAGGGCGCATACCCGTTTGCGTTTGCGGCTGGAAACAGGTAGAACGCACCAGATACGTGTTCATATGGCCCATATTAGTCATTCCTTGGTGGGAGATCCGCTGTATGGTGGTCGTCCTCGTCCTTTGAAAGGCGCTTCCGATGAATTCCGCGATGTGATGCGCAACTTTGATCGTCAGGCATTGCATGCCACAATGCTACGCCTTTATCATCCGATTACCGGAATTGAAATGGAATGGCATGCTAACTTACCGGAAGATATGGTTATGCTGATTAATGCATTAAAAGCAGATACAGAAGCATTTAAAGACAAAATGGATTGGTAAATGACGTCGCTTATTTTTCCAAATTGGTCACAACCGACGACAGTAAAAGCCTGTAGTTCCACCCGCTTGGGAGGAATCAGTTTGTCGCCTTATGATAGTCTGAACCTTGGTAAGCATGTTGGTGATGAGCCTGATGTGGTTGAACAAAACAGGCATATTCTGGCTAAAGTGGCAGAATTGCCTCGACAGCCGGTCTGGTTAGAACAGGTTCATGGCACTCGTGTTGTCAGGCTTGATGGTCAGCCAGTGGAAGATAATAAAGCTGATGCTGTTTACACCGACATTCCTGGGCAGGTTTGCGCTGTGATGACAGCTGATTGCCTGCCTGTACTGTTTTGCAGTTCTGCTGGTGATGAGGTTGCAGCTGCTCATGCTGGTTGGCGTGGTCTATGCGCTGGAGTGTTAGAAAATACGGTTGCTCAATTTAAAACTAAGCCTGATCAAATTCAAGCCTGGTTGGGACCGGCAATTGGCGCGAAAGCATTTGAAGTCGGCAGTGAAGTTATGGAAGCGTTCATTGCACAGAATTCTGATCTAAGTAAAGCTTTTGTACCTTTTGGTGAGAAATATTTAGCAGATATATATTTGCTGGCAAAATTAAAATTGCAATCTGTTGGTGTAAAAGCGATTTTTGGCGGGATTGAGTGTACTGTCAGTAATAAAGAGAAATTTTTCTCTTATCGTCGTGATGGTATCACTGGACGTATGGCAACTTTAATCTGGCTGATATAACCTATCCCATAGGGCGATCCACTGGCGCATAAGAGAATGCCTCACAATTTGCTTTTCAGAATCATCTTGAATATTTGAGGAATGGCCTCATTTAATCTCCAGTAGCAAAATTCTGAAATCAGTATTGGAGGTGTTATGCGTCTGGATCGTCTTACTAATAAATTCCAGCTTGCTCTTGCTGACGCCCAGTCCCTTGCGCTGGGGCATGATAATCAATTCATCGAACCAATTCACTTGATGAGCTCACTGTTAAAACAAGAAGGTGGCTCTGTTCGTCCGTTATTAACGTTAGTTGGAATCGATGCAGGTCGTTTCAGCAATCAGCTTGAGCAGGCTTTAGAACGTTTGCCGCAGGTACAGGGTGTTGGTGGTGATGTGCAACCATCTAATGACTTAATTCGTCATTTAAATCTGTGCGACAAACTAGCACAAAAAGCGGGGGATAATTTTATTTCCTCAGAATTATTTGTTCTGGCAGCGCTGGAAGAGCGTGGCACATTGAGCGACATATTGAAAACTGTTGGAGCAACAAAAGAAAAAATCATTAAGGCAATAGAACAAATGCGTGGTGGTGAAAAAATTAATGACCAAGGCGCGGAAGATCAACGCCAAGCTCTTAAGAAATATACCATTGATCTGACTGAACGTGCTGAACAAGGTAAACTTGATCCGGTGATTGGCCGTGATGAAGAAATTCGCCGCACTATTCAGGTATTGCAACGCCGTACCAAAAATAACCCTGTCTTAATTGGTGAACCTGGGGTCGGTAAAACTGCCATTGTCGAAGGGCTTGCTCAACGAATTATTAATGGAGAAGTCCCTGAGGGACTGAAAAATAAGCGGGTTCTTTCTCTGGATATGGGGGCACTGTTAGCAGGCGCTAAATATCGTGGTGAATTCGAAGAGCGATTGAAAGGTGTGCTGAATGATCTTTCTAAACAGGAAGGCAGTATCATTCTGTTTATTGACGAATTGCACACTATGGTTGGTGCAGGTAAAGCTGAGGGGGCAATGGATGCAGGTAACATGCTGAAACCTGCTCTGGCCCGCGGTGAACTTCACTGTGTCGGGGCAACTACATTGGATGAATATCGCCAATATATTGAAAAAGATGCGGCACTGGAACGTCGTTTTCAAAAAGTCTACGTTGCAGAGCCTTCAGTAGAAGATACCATCGCTATTTTGCGTGGTCTGAAAGAACGTTATGAACTGCATCACCATGTACAGATTACAGACCTTGCGATTGTCGCGGCAGCAACATTATCTCATCGTTATATCTCAGATCGTATGTTACCGGACAAAGCTATCGACCTGATTGATGAAGCGGGTGCCAGTCTGCGTATGCAAATGGACTCAAAACCTGAAACGCTGGACCGTCTGGAACGTCGGGTTATTCAATTAAAGCTGGAACAGCAGGCACTGAGAAAGGAATCTGATGATGCCAGTAAAAAACGGCTTGAAATGCTTAATAAAGAGCTGATTGAGAAAGAACGTGAATATTCTGAACTGGAAGAAGAGTGGAAAGCTGAGAAAGCTGAACTTACTGGTACTCAGAATATCAAAGCAGAACTGGAAAATGCCCGTATCAGTCTGGAACAAGCTCGCCGTAGTGGTGATTTAGCGAAGATGTCTGAAATTCAGTATGGGAAAATACCTGGATTGGAGAAGCAGCTTGCCGCAGCCACACAAGTTGAAGGTAAGCCTATGAAACTGCTCCGTAACAAAGTGACCGATGCGGAAATTGCTGAAATTCTTGCTCGTTGGACGGGTATTCCTGTTTCCAGAATGCTTGAGAGTGAAAAAGACAAATTGCTGCGTATGGAACAAGAATTGCACAAACGTGTTATTGGTCAGGATGAAGCGGTAGATGCGGTATCCAATGCGATTCGCCGTAATCGGGCTGGACTATCTGATCCAAACCGTCCGATTGGTTCATTCTTGTTCCTTGGCCCAACTGGAGTGGGTAAAACTGAGTTATGCAAAGCTTTGGCTAATTTCCTGTTTGACAGCGATGATGCAATGGTGCGTATCGATATGTCTGAATTTATGGAAAAGCATGCAGTATCACGGCTGGTGGGAGCGCCCCCAGGATATGTCGGTTACGAAGAGGGCGGTTATCTGACAGAGGCTGTTCGTCGTCGTCCTTACTCTGTCATTTTGCTTGATGAGGTGGAAAAAGCGCATCCAGATGTCTTTAACATTTTGTTGCAGGTATTGGATGATGGTCGATTAACTGATGGGCAAGGTCGTACTGTCGATTTCCGTAACACCGTTGTGATCATGACTTCTAACCTAGGCTCGGACATGATTCAAGAGCGTTTTGGTAACCTAAATTATGGTGAAATGAAAGATATGGTGATGGAAACTGTTAGCCATCATTTCAGACCGGAGTTTATTAACCGCATTGATGAGGTTGTTGTGTTCCATCCATTAGGACGTCGGCATTTGTCAGCAATTGCAGATATTCAATTGCAACGTTTGTACAAACGTCTGGAAGAGCGTGGCTATCAAGTTACTATTACTCAGCAAGCGTTGGAAATGCTGGGAGAAGCCGGGTTCGATCCTGTCTATGGCGCACGACCATTGAAACGAGCTATCCAGCAGGAAATCGAAAACCCATTAGCTCAAAAGATACTTTCCGGTCAGTTATTACCAGGAAAACCAGTGACCCTGGATGTGGAAAATAGCCATATAGTGGCAAAACAATAACTTTATACTTAACTAAAGATATTTAAAGAGGTAGGAAACTGCCTCTTTTTTTTCCATTTTGTGCAAGGAATCGCAATTCAGTACTGTTTTTGCTTAATTTGTGAGCGATCGAATTGTTTTTGTAATTAAACGCTTGCCAGCGCCGAAGAACGCCCTATAATGCGCCACCACTGACCGACACAACGCTGACAAAGCGTGTGAGGCCAGGCAGAGAAAAGTGAATTAAGCGCTTGACTCTGCGGGCGAAAAGCGTAGTATACGCAGCCCGGCTGAACGAGAATATCAATTTTTGTTTCAGCCTGCTCTTTAACAATTAATCAGACAATCTGTGTGGGCACTCACAAGACCGTATCACAAAAAAATACACTAAAGTCTTGAAGAGTGAACAACAGTTAATTCATGACGAAATAACAGTCAGTTTCTTTG